>JAANMP010000064.1 GCA_011250595.1 Bacillus sp. MM2020_1
TACTATTTTACTATTTTTTTGACAAAATAAGTCCATTTTCAATATATTGGTATTTTTATAGGTAGATTATTAATCTTTTTTACGATGATCCTACAAAATTAGCTAATCTCTTCAGCAGCATGTCGTTTTGAAGGGAGAAGTATCTATTTTCTTTCAAATATAATCAACCTAAAATTAGAATGTTAAGAAAAATTAATAGGGAGGTTTTATTCATGAAGAATAAAAAAAGGGGAATGGCGATGGTAGCTAGCAGTGTTTTGGCCATGTCTCTATTATCTTTTTCAACTAGCATTCACTCATCGGCAAAAACACAAACGGTCAGTTCACAGACGGTAAGCAAAAACTATTTGATTGCTTATAAGCAGTCATTGCCAAAGAACTATCAAACTGAAATCAATAATGCAGGTGGAGTGGTAGTAAAAGCCATTCCAGAACTAGGGGCTGTTGAGGTACGCTCTACAAACCCTGATTTTCTCACCAAGCTGAATACGACTTCCATTGTGGCAGCGAATGTAGAGAAATCGTTTAAACTGGAAAATAGCAAACCAGAGGGGGCCGATGGCCAGCCTGTTACCCTTAATCCGGACTCAAATGGTACATATTGGAGTTCGCAATGGGATATTCGTCATCTAACAAATGAAGGGAAATCCTACGCAATTGAATCCGGGGGTACCAAATCAACTAGCGGTGTGAAACATAAGGCGGTTGTCGGTATTATCGACTCAGGTATAGATGCAGGACATCCAGATTTAGAAGCAAACTTTATCGGTGGTGAAAACTTTGTTCCTGCCGGCGGCTATTATGGAGATGTTCCAGAAGAGAAGGGGAATGTAAGCGATGTAACCGATACGAACGGTCACGGAACACATGTAGCTGGTTCGATCGCAGGCAATGGAAAAGTTAAGGGTGTCGGCCCAGACTTGGGAATCCGTGCCTACCGGATTTTTGATGCTAGCGGTAGTGCTCCAACAGGACCAATCGTCGCTGCGATTGTTCAAGCAGCCAACGACGGGGTAGATGTCATTAACATGTCCATTGGTGGATTTGATAGTTTGAAATATTACTATGAAGGTACTCGTTATAGTGATATTGCAGATGTTCTTCTTTGGAAACGGGCCGTTCAATATGCCGTTAAAAAAAATGTAACAGTTGTGGCTTCGGCAGGCAATGAATCTCTCAATTACGCTGATAAAAAGTCACTTACAGACTATATGAATGCTACCTATGCAGATTCTGGAATTCGATTTAGCGGCGTAACAATTGAGGTGCCTGGCAGCACTCCTGGAGTTATTAATGTGTCGTCCTCAAATAAATGGTCAAGCAATAAGCTTGCTTTTTATTCCAACTATGGAAATGGATTTATTGATGTAGCAGCCCCTGGAGGAGATAACGGACCAGTATATGCTTCATCACTAGATTTAAATCAACGTGATTTTACCTATCGAGCACTTTCCACATGGCCACGGTACCTGAATGCCTATTTCACGATGCAAAAAAATGATGGCTACGCCTACTTGCATGGAACATCAATGGCAGCACCAAAAGTAGCCGGAATCGCAGGAGTTATTAAGGCTGCTCATCCAAATTATACTCCATCTCAAGTGGAGGCTCTTATCGAAAAAACAGCACTTGATTATGGAAAACCAGGCCATGATGAATTGTATGGATCAGGTGAAGCTAATGCGTTTACGGCTTTAACAGGTAAATAATTAAATGTTGCCTTGGCCAAATGGTGCCTAACACCAAAACAAAAAGGAAGTCACCTTCGTAAATTGAATGGGACTTCCTTTTTTGTATCTTAATCATAAAAGCGGGCTGTTACAGGCTAACGGGTTCCGTTTCGTATCGAAAAAACCAAGTTAACCAAACTTAGAGTGAGTAAAGATTTACATGGAAGTGACTGGTGTCTTTCCACGCAAATACAGTATGATATAATACAGTAATAAATAATTTTTATTTTTAATTCTCAAATTAAATAAGATAAAATGATAGATTAATAATAACCATTCAAAAACGTTTTTGTGTTTTTAAAAGCAGGTGGACACAAAGTGAAGAAACAAAATACAACGACATATCGTTGTCCGATAACTTTGACTAAGACGGCAAAGGAAAAGATGCGGGAGCTCGGGTTGGATGAGCGATCGTTTTTTTTATTGGAGAAATCGTTTCACGTTTATATAGAAAAGTATCCACAGGCAGCAGATCGCACAGTTTCAGTTGCATTGTTTTTTGACAATGAGGCGAACGTAAGGCTGGCAGATACGTGCAAAGGGCTTGTGGTGGTTTTGCATTGTGTAGTCAAGCAGGATCGATTTCTTGCGACGAATGTGACGACCAGAGCTGCGCATATCCCATTGCAGTCTAATTGGCGCCGCCCAGTAGACCTCACGTTTGATCTGAACGTTCAGCGTAATCAACAGATATCGATTGATTTGCTGAACCTAATTCACAACATGCCGGTTGCGCAGGAAAGTTCAATGTACGTGAAAAAGCGTATAGCGAGTTGGGAAGGCTACTTGAAAATCCAGGAGCGATCTGCGGATATTCCTGATATGACATCGAGCTATTCGAGGCTTATATATAATGATGATTTTAGCCGAGTCACGATTATGGGGTGCCAGCTGAATGAAAAGGAATGGAAGTCTCTCAAGGATTTGAGTGTTAAGTTCAAGGGAATGGACCAGGATATTGGTAAGGTGCTAAAAGCGAATCGTTCCGCTTCCACGGTTGAAGTAGAATTACACGGTTATATGGAGGAACAGGCTCGCGGGCAGCGGCTTGACATCCAGCCAAAAGAAGTTACCTTTAGTAATTTTGCCACCTTAAGCCAGGTGAAAAGACTGAGGCAAGGGTTTAAGCAATTAGAGAAAGGCCAGGCTGCGAATCCGGAACTTGAACGCCTTTTATTTGAAAACAAGGCACCGGTCAAAACAGTGAAAAAGCGAGCAACGCTGCAATTTCATAATCGATTGAATGAGTTCCAGCAAGAAGCAGTTATAGGCGCTATGTCTGCTGAAGACTTATACGTTATTCAAGGACCGCCTGGAACAGGAAAAACAACGGTTATTTCTGAAATTTGCCTGCAAAATGCCAAGGCGGGGCTACGCACCTTGGTTGCTTCTCAGTCAAATTTAGCGGTCGACAATGCCCTTGGTCGATTGCTAGCAAATAAAGACATTCGGATTCTTCGGGTCGGACGTACGGAAAGCATTGAAGAAGAAGGCAAAAAGTTCATAGAAGAAAATGTAGGACAATATTGGAAAGACCATACGTTACATGAAGTTTCTACCCAATTTGATGCTCGTAAAAAACGAGAAGTAGAAATAGAATCGGAATGGGTGGCGAATGAACAGGAACAAGAGGAACTCCAGCAAGTGCTTGCACGAGTGGAGGCGGAGCTCGAAGCGAAAAAGAAAGCAGAACAGCAATATAACGAAATTCAGTCTATACTCGATAAGTATAAAAAGGACGTTTTTTGTGCTGAAAAGGAGCAGCAATCAGCACAGCAATATTTGCAGGAAATTGGGCAGTCACTACGCCAGTTGAATGACATCATTGAAAAAGACGAAACGTTTCTAGCTGGTGAGCCTGACAGTGGCGTGATTCAAAAAGAGTGGGATGCTCATCAACAAGAGATGGTGCGACTGCAAAATAGCGTTGCCCTTCAAGAGTTTGAAGACGAGATTCATGAAAAAAAGCAAACCATGGAACAGGCCTTTGCCGAATGTGAAAAATGGAACGACGCAGTGAAGCGGACGGATGCTTTAACAGTAAGAATAACAACTGCCCCAAAAATTGACAACTTAAAATGGATTATTCTGGAACAAAATATCAATCGGTCTTTACGAGTTCAGCAGTTAATCGAAGAGCTCGAGGGAATCCGCAGAGAAATGGGCCAGTGGATTAAATTAAAAGAATATAATGACACATTAAACCGCGCTATTTTCTTTGTTGAACAGCTTTTGGAGCGGCAGCACACATCAATCGGCAAGCTACAGCAACGAATGATACATGGGACTTCCGTATCTACTAACGCAGTGGAAATTGATCAATTTTTAGACAAACTAAGAAGTGAATTAAAGGGAAACTCAAAAATTTACCCGCAGAGACTTGTAACCTATCTTGAAGGATTATACGGTAGGAGACACTTTGTTTGGCAAAAAACGAAACGCTTAAAGCAGTATGATGTGTATAAAAAAATGGCAGAAGAGGCCCTTCGGCTATTGAAACAGGAATTGATCGAGCAAGTTCAGTCTATGCAGCAAGAAAATAAACTGATGCACCAAAAGTGGCAAAGGGAGATGGGGGAGCAGAGCACCAAGCTTACTATTTTACAAAACAAGCATAAAGAAATGATGGCAGTCGCAGAAATTATTCCAAACGTAAAAGAATTGCTTCATCAAAAAGAAACAATAGTGCTAGATTTGCAGAAAAAGAAAGAGCAATATGAGCAAGCTAAGCTTCGGGTTGAAATGAATGGTCAAAAACAAGTAAAGGGAGTCCTGCAGCTACAAGAAGCCGAGCAGGAACGAACACAAATCGAAGGTCGTCTTGCACAACTGTACAATATGCTTAAAGAAAAGGAAGAAGAACGGGCACCTCTACATGAAATCTTGTCTACAGATCCGGAACGGGAGCATGAAAAGGTATTACGGAAATTGGCGAGTAATTCTTTTTCACGCGATTCATTAAAGCAGGAAAAGCAAAAGCTTCCGCTATTCCAGTCCATCCAGGGAATGTGGCTTTCCTTGTTGGAAGAAGCAAATGACCATGACCTGAATGAAATCCGAAAACTTTATGTGCAGCATGCAAATGTGATTGGAACCACATGTGTGGCTTCCGCACGCAAAGATTTTATTGAAAGCTACCCTGTTTTTGATGTGGTTATCATTGATGAAGTATCAAAAGCAACCCCGCCAGAGCTGCTCTTGCCGATGCTAAAAGGGAAGAAAATCATTTTAGTTGGCGACCATCACCAGCTGCCACCTCTGTTAGGAAACGATACGCTGGAGGAAACGCTGCAGGAAATGGCAGAAGAAAGTGAAGACTTTGAAGGAAAAGCTGAATTAAAAAATCTGTTAAAAGAGTCGCTGTTTGAACGGTTGTTTAAAAACCTACCGAAAAGCAATAAAACCATGCTTGCCATTCAATATCGGATGCATGAAAACATTATGGCAACCATCACCCAGTTTTATAATCAAGAAAACGAACGACTCCAATGTGGCTTGAAAGACTCTGAGTTGGAACGGGATCACAAGCTTGAATCAACTCTCATTCAGCGGAACAATCATCTTCTCTGGCTGGATATGCCGAACGAGCCTGCGTTTTTTGAAGTTAGAATGAAAGGCGGAAAAAGCCTGTATAACCCGGCCGAATTAAAGAGGATTGGTTCATTGCTGAAGGAATTGGACGTGGCGGCGGCACAGGCGAAGCAAGAAGGAAGAATGGAAGCCAATGAGAAAAAAAGCATTGGTGTTATTAGTTTTTATGGAGAACAAGTGAAACGGATTGATCGCATGATCCATCAGGAGCTTCACTTGCCCCACTTAACCATTCGCACCGGGACGGTGGACAGGTTTCAAGGCATGGAAATGGACGTAATTCTGTTAAGCATGGTGCGCAATCACGATAATAAACAGGATGACATCGGCTTTGCTAAAGATTATCGAAGGTTAAATGTAGCCTTGTCGAGAGCAAGAGAGCTGCTTGTGTTAATTGGTAGTACTAAGATGTTTACCGAGCGGACGAAACATAAGGATACTAAACAGATGTACACGCATGTATTAGAAGCCGCGAAAAAACAACAAGGTCTGCGAACGCTTGAAGAGGTGAGATGACATGAATAAATTAAATAGGCAGTTACGCTCGATCTTACTTGAAAATCCAGCGGTCCAGATCAAGAAGTCAGTTTTGTGGCATTTGCAGGTAAGAACCTATAATGTGTCTTTTAAGCCGGTAAAGCGGTCTAAAATGGACATTCTCATGAAAATGATGCTTCTCACTTTTGAGCAGACCGAAATCCGGAGAGCAGCCAATTTGTCCGAACTGCTACTGGTAGAGGAGCTGTTCATTGCAGATTTACTTGGAAAAATGCAGCGAATGGGCTTGATTCGACTGGAAAAAGAAAGCTACAAACTCACATCAAAAGGGCAGGAGCAGGTAAAGACAGGAATCATTTTAGAGGAAATGGAAGAAGAGTCGACGGTGCTTTCATACAGTCCGGTTCATGATGAGTTTTGGCCAGAGATGACTGAACCTTTGCCTGAAACAACCGAAGAATTGCCGCTTTTTCGGTATGCAAATAATCAGGACCATATCAATGTGGGCCGAATTTTGCAAGTTCTCGCCGAGATAGAAAACGGGCTGGACGAAAACGGCTTTCAAACAGTCGTGGCGGATGTAAATAGCTTCGACCTACAGAAGGTGGAACACATTCCATGCTTGGAATTTCAAATGTACAATAAAGAACAGGACATTTTCTACGCGCGCGTCTGGAATACATGGCGCGGGCGCTGGGATGATACACTAGAAAAACAAATAGAAGAGAAGGAACGGCTGGAATGGCGGGAAAAATGGATGTCAGAAGATGAGGTTCTGATTAAATAGAATTACTTGTTCCTTTCCTTTGATGTATTCGAGCATATACTTATAAAAAAAGTGACAGGCATCTATCAGATAATTGGATGGTGTCTGGCACTTTTTTTGACGAATATAAGATATATTAAATAAAAATAATAAGCCTCAAGAGTAATGGACAATATGAAAATTTTGGTTCAGTCCCCCGGTAAACTAAAGCTTTAATGCACTGGGGGACTGACCCCATTTTCTATACCATTCATTTTGGTAAATCTTTGTACGCTAATTTCATAATGACCTCTTCGTGTTGGGGATATTTAAGTAAAAGGTCATTTTGGGTAAACAATTCAAAGTCTTGGAATTCAAAACCAGGAGATACCATACAACCCACTAAAGAGTAAGTATCTTTTTCCATTACGGACGACCCAAAGATTGAATTCTTAGGAACGAGAGCTTGTGGAGCTTCTCCATTTTCCAGATTCATTCCTAACTTCAATTCCTCATATTCTCCATTATCATGTATAACATGGACTGTTAATGGGCTGCCAGCATGAAAATACCACAATTCATCAGATTTTAATCGATGAAAATGGGATACATCATCCGAAGTCAATAGAAAGTAAATACTCGTAAAAAGCTTTCGCTGCCCTTCAAAATCTACATCTAATTCATTGTCTGAAATTCTTTCCTTAGATGTATAGGTACTTTTGTAATACCCGCCTTCCGGATGAGAAACAAGTCCAAGATTCGAGATTAATGATTGTATTTCAATTTTGTTCATGTCAAAATCCTTTCTCAATTTCTTTCCTATTGCATTTGCAGCAGAAGAAAAATCAATTATCATCATACGATACATGACAGGATTAATCAAAGCTGGGTTTAATCTTTAGAGGTATGATAAAATTCTCATAACTAAATGACCAATTTTGTATCTACTATTTCAATTAGATGGTAATATTTAGTTGCGATATTTATATGAAAGGAGGTACAAAATGGAAGTAATTTTAACAAGTGTTTTTTCGGCTATCATTATATTTATTACTGTTTTTTATATGATGAAGGCATTCATTATCGCTTATAAGAGAAATGAAATATCACTTCGGAAATTCATTGTTTTTTCAACTTCTTCAATTGTAATAGGTGTTATAGTTGCTTCTGTATTACCCTTTGGTTATCTAAAAATATTTGATTACATATAACTGACAAACTATTTTTATCTGAAATAAAGATAATGAGGTTTTTTAAAAATAAAAAGGTACCTGACCGAATGGTATTTACGCTAAACGGTCAGGTACCTATTCAATATTATATACAAGATTCAAATTCTCTCATAATGTTGTTGATGATTGTTTTCACAGGCAGGATTTCTTTGATTTCATGCACTCTTGCACCGGCAAACACGAGACCATTCTCGCAATCGCCATTCATAGATGTAAGCAAAGAATCTAGCGTACAAAAACGATAAGAACAATTTTTCAGGCAATCCATGCACTTCTTAATTTTCACCTTTTTATCATCAGAAATAAGTTCGGTGAATTGGTTCTTAATCGCACGACCCTGAAGACCAACTGTTGTTTTTACTAAAATAGTATCTGCCTGTCCACAATGAATATATTTTTCTTTAAATGATAACGGTGCGTCACACTCTTCACTAGCTACGAACCTCGTTCCCATCTGTACTCCGGATGCCCCTATACTTAGGGCGCGTGCAAGATCTTCTCCGGTCATAATTCCTCCGGCAGCAATAACTGGAATCTTAACTGCTGAAACAACTTCCGGCAATATATCGAATAATGGTCTCTCGGTCCCAAGGTGTCCACCGGCTTCATGGCCTTCTACAACAACCGCAGAAGCACCGAGGCGTTCTGACAGCTTAGCAAGCTTTGCCGAAGAAACGATCGAGATGACGGGTATGCCGGCGTCTCTACCCCAAGCATACATATCTCTTGAAATTCCTGCACCTGAAATGATGAAATCAACTTTTTCTTCAATGGCTGCTTTCATTTTTTCAGCAAAGTCGTTCATGGCGAAAAGAACGTTTACCCCAATATAGCCGGAATCCTTAATGCGTTCTTTCGCTTTCTTTATATGTGATCTCATTTCATCGATGGTTATCCCAGTTCCTGAAATGATTCCAATTCCACCAGCGTTCGCAACAGCAGAGGCGAGCCCGCTTAACGAAATACCTACACCCATACCGCCTTGCATGATTGGTACTTTGGGCATTATATGGCCTATTTTCAACTGTATAACATTCAAAAAAAACACCCCATTCTAGAAGATATACTCGCCATTTCTAAACATCTGTTTTGTTAGGAAGGTTATGGTTAGTTATAATGCTTAGCTTCGTTTTCAAAAAGGCAGCACTGCCTAAATATACCCGTGTCTCAGCTACAAGGGCGAACAAGAGGGTGCCTGCTGCAAGGTGAAGCATGGCCCATGAGATATCAATAGACGAAGTGATCGTAAGGACTCCCAATACTACTTGAATGAGAACCGTAATAGCTGAAAAAATAAGTCGCTTCTGAAGTTTCCCATCCCACCCCTTTTTAATAGATAAAAAGACAAGGAAGAAGATGTACAATGCTGAAATGAATGCTAAGCCTCTATGAATGGTTTGGATGATTTCTGGCCCCGTCATGGGTAGAAACGAATTTCTACACTGAAAAGAACCACATATCATTCCCAATGATTCATGCTTCACATATGCTCCAAATCCAAAAAGCAATAGTAAAAGAACTAGTACGATATTGAAGTGTCCTTTTATCCTTTGTTGTTGGACAGAACGGTCGGATGGATACGTCTGAATGTCCGCTTTCTCTTCTGCTCGCCGCCAGATCCAGATGAGACTTGCTAGAAAGAACATGGCAATGATTAGGTGAATGGCTATGACACTAGTTGGTAAATCTTTTAACACAACTAGTGCGCCCAAAAGCACCTGAATGATAAGCAAAACAAGCATCCAATATCCAACCGTACGAACGGAAGGACTTACTTCAGTTCGTAGAATTTTGGCGAATAGCACAAAAGAAACGATTCCTAGAATAGCCCCAATCACTCGATGTGTGAATTCAATCAACGTTTCTCCATGGAAAGCTGGAACAATTTCACCATTACATAAGGGCCATTCAGGTCCACATCCCATCCCAGACTTTGAAGAAGCAACATAGCCCCCAAAGACAATTAATAAATATGTAAGTAAAACAGTTAACAATGCTAAGCGCTTTATTGTCACGCTCACCCCTCCTTAATAGTAGCTTATTACGAAAACATCCCCATGTTTCGTAGTACTAGTTTTTCCAAAAATTCCTATTGAGAAAAAGATAATTATGAACATTTTGTGAACTAATTTTTATAGAGATACGAATAAGAATATAGTAGAGGATAGAAGTAAAAAGGGAGTATATCCTCATTTGGAAGATATACTCTTTATAAATCTACACATCTGATTTAGGTACCTGAGTATTCGTAACAATGCTAAGATTGTTTTCTGTCCTGCTCTTGTTTTTATTGACCAAATGTAGGGATAATCCAGTAAATATAAAACCACCGATAAAGTTTCCAATGGTTACAGGGATTTGATTCCAAACCCACCAATCCGTAACCGTGATATCTGCTCCCATGAGAATCGCAGTAGGCAGAACAAACATATTTACTACTGCATGCTCAAAGCCGTGTGCAAAAAATATAAATACCGGAAGCCACATAGCCGCGATTTTTCCGATAACAGAGTTGGAAACAAAGGCCATAAAGGCACCTAATGTAACCATCCAGTTACATAAGATTGCTTTTGTTACGGATAAGATCATTCCATCACTGCCTAAGCTTTTATAAGCGATTGTTTTTCCTTCCGCTACAGCAATGATTTTTTCAATCATCGCTCCTTCCGTCACATGCCCAAGCTTCGTTAAAGTAATATAAAATAAGATTCCATAAAAAAAACTGCCCAATAGATTTCCAATAAATGCCCAGTATAAGTTATAAAAAACGTCCTTACAAGAGATTAATCCTCTTAATCTAGCAAGTGGCAGCATAGCAAAATTTCCCGTTACCAGTTCAAGTCCTAACAATAAAATAAGGACAAATCCAACAGGAAATACAAAAGCCCCGACAATACCCAGCTTTGTTTCCGTCGCAGCCGTAAAGGCAAGTGTGGTTGCAAATCCTAAATATGCACCAGCCAGTCCTCCCTTTATTAATAAATCCTTAATAGACAAGGACGCTTTATAGGCACCTGTTTTTGCAACATCCTCCACCAACTGCCCAGGTTTAATATAGTCCAAGCATATCACCTCAATTTTGTTTGTAAGTAAGCCGTAATCATAAATAGAGACCGCTCCAATTCAGAAGTTTATAGGAGGTTTGGGAAACGGTCATGTTAATAAACGAAGAGTTACTGGCTATTTTTCATTCCGACGAAAAAGAATTGGCAAAAAAATGAGATGAGTAAAAATACGGAGATGACCATGAATGAATTTCCCAGTTGAAGCTGCTGCTCTGTTAAATAATTATTGCACAAACGGATCGGTGAATTGGCGTAAAGCCACCCCATGACGAAAGACATCGAAATCACATTCGCCCAAACAAACCCTTTGATCGTTAAATGAAGGCGTCCCCAGCTTAAGGCAAGTGGAAAACCAATCAATAAAGGGACTGTTATAAACTTTATCGTTTCAAAAATGGCATGATTTAGAGCAGCATCGATCGACCGCGGCAGGATCCAATAAATGTTAGCAAAAAAAACAATGAGTAACCCAGGGATGCCATATTGATTGTACCTGGACAAAAGAGGGGACATTCGCTTTCTAAGTCCGATTCCAAGAATATAGCCAGCCAAAGCTAACAAAGGAATTTGTATAAGCATTTGTCCAATCATCGATTCTTCTAAACCATGTCTAATTGGTGGAATACTTAAAACCAAAACCAATCCCAAGCTTATAATCATTCTTTTCATTCGGCTTCTCCTTTAAAAAGAAAGGATTTGTTTAAGTTCATTGACAACTTGATTGGGAGAATTATAATCAAATATTTTGATTAATTGACCTTCAGGATTAATTAAATAAAAGGCGGCATTATGCTCAAACTCATTCCCAACTGGAATCACAATGACACCTGATTGCTCTAATAATAAATCTAACTCCTGTTGATCAGGAACACGGGCCATTCTCCAATTCATGCCATCAGCTTGAAACAACTCACGGTGATGTTCTAAGTGATGAGGAGTATCTCTTACCGTGTCAAAGCTAATACTTAACAGCTGTAGTTGTTCACCTAAAATGTTCGCAGGCAGCTGGGAATAAATATTTTGAAAGTTCATTTCAACGACCGGGCATACATCTCCACAGCTTGTGTAAATGTAGGTAGCTAGAATGTATTTTCCATGAAAATCAGAAAAGGTAAAGGTTTCGCTCTTACTATCCTCAAACGTTACAGTTGGAACGGACGGTGTATTGGTTAATACATCTATCCTTCGGGCTTGTTCTGCCGTAAAAGCTTGAAAATGATCGGTGCTGTAAAAGAGGATCACCGTGCCGAGAATGGCAATTCCAATCACCGTACAAATACTTTTTCTATCCATGAGTGGACGGCCTAATATCATCGGATTGGTTTATTTTCGAACCAATATTGCTGGAATAGGATATAAATCGAACGAGAAACAAAAGGAAGGTAATCGTTACAAAGGTTCCAAAAAAAGCAGCAACCACATCTGCAGGAATCCATTCCGGAAGATGCTCAGCCCAACGCCTAGGAGCACTAGACTTTCCTGAAAATAAGAAGGAACCCGATAATCCTAGGAAAGCAAGGATATAGAGCCATAATGTTAGATAGTCTAGCTTATTATCGATTCGTCCGCCTTCCATTCTTGTTAGATAATACATGAATCCTAAAATCATTGCACATGCGCCTAAGCCCATGTACATATGAAAATGCCCAGGGACCCATTTCGTATTGTGCATCACATGATTAATAACGATGGTTGCATCGATTATTGCTGGGACAACGCCGATGACCCAGCCAAACATGGAGAGGTAGAGGAAGCTTGAGGCGACGTCCCACTTAATCCCCGAACGGTAGACAATCATCAATGCTCCAAATGCCGTTACCACTAAAACAGGCAGTCCATTCATATAAGAAAGCACTTGGCCCATGACTATCATCCACTTCGGCATAACAAAGTCCATGAGCAAATGGTGAGGGTAAACAATAAGGGTAAATAGTGTGGACATATTCCAAGCGATTAAAAAGATTTTATTGGCCTTCCATGGACGCCCAGTGTATCTAGGAAGTAATTCATAGACCACGATGACCCCCATGTAAATAATCGAGTTGGCAAAAACATGTCCGAACGCGTAAGTTAAGTTTTTCGCAAGAAGCGGATCAATTGTAAAACTCGGTACAAAGACGTTGATCAAGCTCATGGATAGGAGGGCAGCACCAGTAATAAGGGCGATAATATCAACAACGCATACCATCGTACTTGCGACAACAGTAGGAGGTGGGCCGAAGCCTTTTTCTTTCCCAAGTATTTGTGGCCAGCCGAGCGAAGTGGCAAGGCTTCCATATTGCTTAATGATCGCGCGGGCTGCTTCTAAAAGAAGAATCAAAAATCCAGTTCCAATCACAAGCATTCCCCCAAGATAAAGCGAAGCAGCTGTTTTCCCCCACATTCCTCCAGAATGGGCGGGTAAAGGGTATAGAAATGTCCATGCACCTGCAAAATCATAAGCAAATATTCCCACTAACACCATGGCCACGCCGACTAGAAATAAGAAAACATTCAAACGAAAAACCGCTGTATTTAGAGGAACATACTGTTTAAGAAAATACCATATGATACAAGACCCTGCTAATGCAGAAACTCCAATCATTCCAGTACCATGAATTGTCATTATTTTATAGAACATGCCTGGATTCAGCTTAATTAGTTTTCCCTGTCCAAGGAGCATCACGACGCCAAAAATCATCATTAATAGCAGGATGACACCAGTGAAGACTAGTGGAAAAACTACGGCCTTTTTTGTTTTAGAATCTATTGCTACCTGTAACGTAGTAGTCATCAGAATTCCCCCTCCCAATATTCCATTATTCAGTAACGGTAATCTCACGTTTCATAAGATGATGGGCCATTCCGCAATACTCCATACACAGAATGGAGTAGGTTCCAGGCTTAGTGAATTTATAATACACAGTGTTTGTGTATTCAGGCATCGCTTGGGTTTGAGCAACAATAGTCAATTGGTCATCAAATAAACCGAAACCATGATTCACATCTTTACTGGTTACATGAAAAGCAACATAATCCCCAACCTTCAAGGTGTCCAAAGATACATCAAATCCGAACTGTATTGCCGTTACCTGAACATCGACAGGAGTTTCTTCTGCTTCAGCCCTCTCAAAAGGCAGGTCCTGAAGTGTAAAATAAGTGGCTGCCAACATCACTGAAAATACAACGACAAGCCAGACACTTCGAATAAAATACCCCTTTTTTTGAACTTCTCCATAATCGACTCGTTTTCCTGACTTCAACAATACGGTGGCAAAGATGAGAATGACAAAAACACTAAAAAGTAAAGTGATCATCCAGGATGCCTGTTGATACATAAACCAAACCCCCTTGTTAGAATTCAAATTTATGCCTGAACAAGAAAGAGAAAAAAAGACTCTCCTTTACATTAAGCGAAAATAAAAATCATTACCGTTAAATAAATCACGTTTTAAATGAAAATTCTGAAAATACAAAATTAAAAGCCAACAACCTCCCCGAAAATAATGGGGAGGTTGTTGGCTTTCAAGACCGGATTTTTTTAAATTGGAAAAAAGAAAAGAAGGTGAATTTCACCTTCCTAAAACTTTTAGTTAATTAAATTCTAAGCCCGCTGAATTGTAGAAGTTGAGAAGTTTTTAACCATTTTTTGCAGGTTTCTATGACCTTCTCTTAATTTTATTGTTTCTTCGATAATTTTTTGGAATCCTTCCAAATCTCTATCAGATGCATTTAATAACGACTTTGGTAGACCTTCGACGATTTGTTGTAGGGATAAATCCATACTCAAGGAAAAATGACCACCTTTCAACTTATTCGTTAGACACTGTGTCGTCTTCATTAATATTTTTATAACGAGACGATTTTTTCCTGCTAACACGTTATAAAACTTATCTACATAAATCTCCATACTATATTGAGAATAGTAAAATTTTTTCTTTATCCTACAAATAACGACAGTAAACCAATAGATGATTTTGTTCTATGTAGAAAAATATTAAATTTTTTGCTTGGAACGAATTTTTTCTTCTTAGCGAACCCATCAGAAACAAAAACTTTATTATCATTTTTCGGCAGTGGGATTATATATTATATTAATCTTGAGATCGCCGCTTTGATTGTATTTATTATACGTATATACCAATGCGATTTTACCAAAAAAAGAAAATAAGAATATAAGAGTTGAGAGGAAACAGGGGGTAGTGAATGAATTGGAATATTTTAATGTCAGGCACCTCATTACTGGAAGGTGCCTGGCACTTTTTTCTGATTAACCCTTCATTGGAAATCATTTATTTACGAATAATGTTTGTTCCTTAACTGAAATTTCCTCTGCGTTTACAGATTGACTTGAATCTTTTTTGGTAAAGATTGTGTAACCCATTGCCACGTAGGTTAATCCCCAGAAGAAGGCAAACCAATCACCGAGGAACGGTATCCCTAAAGAAAGAAGCATTAGAGCAAAGATACCAATATACCAGCGCGGAAAAACTTTGGCACGGAAGGTGACAATCATTAAGATTAGAGTTCCTGCTAATAACCCTGGATATGCCAGTGATTCGACTATGTTGACGAACGTTCCCGGCTTTGGTAATGCCCCGTAGGCAAAAAATCCATAAAAACCGCCCGCTAAGATAATATTACCGACTGAAATGAGTAATGTGGCGATCAATCCGAAAATTCCTGTCTTCTTTGATTGGGCTAAAAAGAGATTGATCGAACTAATCCCCATTAATATACTGGCAATCAAGGCAAAAGTAATTTCCTGTGGACTATCTGATCCAAAAATAAGACCAGAAGGGGTCATACCCATTCTTGCGATCCCTGCTAAAATGCAAACCAATCCAAGCCATTTAACTGATTTTTCTACTGTCATTTTTCCCAGCTCCCTTATATTTTGTTCTTGTTTACAAACTAATCGTATCGAACTCATATTCCTATTTACGAGAGCAACCTCTACCTATAGTTATCGGGAACTTTTATGGGTAATTTCAGGAGGTGTTTGGGGGTACGGCGGTACAATCGAAGAATTTGTTGAACGAAGACCGTGTACATAGAGGCCGTGTACTTGCTATAATTTTCCTATAAATATATAGCGGGAGGATGGGAGAGTGGCAGGGCTTAATACAATAAAACAGAATATCCCCATACCAAATCCTGAGGATGATAAGTCTTGGTTTTTACAAGCATTCGTTACATTGTTGAGCATTTCAATGATTGCTTTTTTTCTAAATAACATTCACGACTATTACGAAACGCTTCGCACTGATTGTATTCTTAAGGCATGCAGTTCACTTGCTCCCGCTCCGCCGACGACAATAGCGGCATTACGTACCTACCATTTAACTCCTGAAACCTATTCTTTTTGGTTCGTCATTATTGAGTGTACATTTGCATTACTCTTTTATCTGGCAGCACTCATTATTTTTATAAAAAGTAAGCGGGATACGATGGGGCTGCTCGCCATTATTGCATTGGTAGCTTATGGGACCACGTTTACTTCATTAGTTTATATCGGAACGGAGAAAGCACCCTTTTGGGACATCGTTCCAGAGGTGATTGCCGGGATTGGCAGGATGGCTTTCTTTCTCTTTTTGCTGTTATTTCCTAATGGCAGGTTTGTTCCACGTTGGCCATTTGCCGTGTTTTTCCCATTTGCTGTTATCCAGTTTGTCAGTTTGTTTTTGCCCGGAACGGTTTTTGATTTACTGAATTGGTCCAATTCCGCGAGATTGCTATACTATTTGACAATGATTGCTGTGACGATTTTTTCACAGGTTTTTCGCTATCGAAGAGTATCGAGTTCAGTAGAGAGGCAACAAACAAAATGGGTCGTCTATGGGGTTTCGATCTCACTTCTTGGTTCGATTGTGATTAGCGGATTCTTTGTTTATCCAATCTTCGCTGAAAATCCTGTTTCGTATCTTTATTTAAGCGCGATCTTATATGCCGTTGTCGCGATTATTCCTTTGACACTGGTTGTGGCGATCGTAAGGCATCGATTATGGGATATTGACCCGCTGGTTAATCGAACGATACTATATGGTGCGTTATCTTTATCTATCATTCTTCTATATTCTGGCTTAGTTCTGTATCTTAGTAGTTTATTTAAAACGGAAAATAATTTCATCATTTCGCTTATTTCTACTGCGATTGTTGCGGTTGTTTTTTCCCCGTTAAAAGAAAGGCTCCAGCGGATCGTTAATCGGCTAATGAAAGGGAGACATGATGATCCGTATGCGGTGCTTAAGGAGCTTGGTGATCATTTGGTCCAACCCTTGGCACCTGAAGAAGTGCTTCAGGTTGTGGCCGGAACGATAAAAGGGGCATTAAGGCTTCCTTATGTTGGCATTTCTTTTAAAATAAATGGGTTGGAAAAAATAGCGGCAGCCATGGGCGAGACTGCCATTGCCTTGGATGTTCATTCTTTTCCAATTATTCACGGAGGGGAGGAGCTAGGGACCCTTTTGGTTTCAAGTAGGTCGCCTGAAGAGGCATTCACTTCGGAGGATTTGAGACTGATTGATGTATTGTTGCGCCAGGCTGGAGCCATTATCCAAAATGTAAAAATGACATGGGGGATGCAGCTACTGGCAAGCGATTTACAAGAATCACGTGAAAGACTGGTGCGGGCACGTGAAGAAGAACGGCTGCAAATCAGGAGAAATCTTCACGACGACCTTGCACCAAGGCTACTATCATTATCTTTCAATGTAGCAGCAGCCGAGCAATATGTGAAAAAAATCCCCGAAAAGGCGTTGGAGCTTTTGGGAGAGTTACGTGCCGTCATCCGGATGACTGTAGATGAAATCCGCACAATGGTCCATGATTTACGTCCGCCTACTTTAGATGAATTTGGGTTACTTGGCTCGATCCAAGCAAGGATCGATGAAATAAAACAAACCTCAGTGCAAGAGGATGAAGATGATGATGGAGATGGCCTGCAACAAGCATCTTCACTACAGATAACGCTTCATTCACCGGAAAATCTGCCAGCTTTACCAGCAGCAGTAGAGGTTGCCGCCTATCGAATTATCACAGAATCGCTTGTCAATGTTGCCAAACATGCTCAGGCAAACGAGTGCACCGTAAATATTAACGTTCATGCAGGCCGCGAACTTCATATTGAGATACGTGATAATGGAATCGGCTTGCCCTCTACCATTAAACCTGTTGGAAATGGAGGGATAGGGATGCAATCGATTCGAGAGCGGACGACTGAACTTGGTGGACAATGTTTTTTTGAAAAACTAAATTCCGGCGGAACAAGCGTGCGAGCGCTGTTACCGTTTTTGCAAGAGGAGGAGAATTCAAGTGAAGATTTTGTTGGCTGATGACCATCCGTTATTTCGAAGCGGGGTTCGTAATCTTATTCAAACAACAGAAGATTTAGAAGTGATCGGAGAGGCTGCATCCGGTGATGAAGCCATTGATCTGGCACTTAAGCTTCAGCCTGATGTAATTGTCATGGATATTAGGATGCCAGGATTAAATGGGATTGAAGCGACCAAGTTTATTAGAGAAAAGCTTCCTATGATGAAAATTTTAATTGTAACGATGTTAAAAAATGATAAATCGGTGTTTATGGCGATGCAAATGGGAGCAATGGGCTACGTTTTAAAGGACGCGGGGGAAATGGAGCTGCTACAGTCCATTCGGATGGTAGGAAACGGCGGTGCGGTATTTAGCTCCGATATTGCGGCACGGATGATGCATTATTTCAGCCTTCCACAGAAAAAGGAACTGCTAAATCCGGCACTTAGGGAGCTGACCAGCCGGGAAATGGAGGTCTTAGAACTGATTGCAGAGGGACATACCAATACCCAAATTGGGGTCCGTTTACAATTAAGTTCGAAAACAGTGGCAAACCACATCTCTAACATCCTCAATAAGCTGCAGGTCACCGACCGGCACCAAGCAAAAAAACTCTACATAGAATCACAAAACACCTTGGGTGAAGAAGAGGAGGGATTTTAAGCAAGAACGTTTTTCAACCATAAAAATAACGTAAAATAAGATATTTTAATTTATTGACATTTCTAATCGAAGTGTTAACATAATCCATGTAGGGTAATCATTACAATTTAATATGTGAAGCAAATCCGCTAGAGGTGCCTTTTTAAAAGGCTGAGATTGAAGTGCAACTTCGGGACTCTATGAACCTGATCTGGGTTATACCAGCGTAGGGAAGTGGAAACCTGGATATTTGAAGAACAAAAGTGTCTATTTCAAATTTTCAACCACTTTCTTAACAAAAGGAAGTGGTTTTTTGTTTTTCACTTTATCTCATAGATTAGCGGAATCTTCTTAAAGGGGGGACTCGAATTTTAACTAGTGTTAAAGAGTTACATATTATCTCCAATGGGAAAATGCCGATCGAGCAGTTACGTGAGATTGTAAGGGACATTCACCCATATGTAACCGCGATTCATTTACGAGAAAAACAAAAAACTGCAAGGGAACTTTTTCTAGCTGTCCAACTTTTAACCAATGCAAACATCCCGCTATCAAAGATTATTATTAATGACCGGGTGGATGTTGCCTTAGTTACAAGGGCTAGAGGAGTTCAATTAGCCTTTCATAGTTTAGGTGCAGCTATTGTAAAAGAAAATTTTCCTCAGCTTATGCTTGGGAGTTCCATCCACTCCTACGAGGATGGACAAAAAGCAAAAGAGAATGGTGCTGATTACGTGCTATTCGGCCATGTCTTTTCTTCTCAATCAAAACCAGGTATGAAACCTAAAGGGCTTGAGGAATTAGCAAGGCTAACAAAACTAGGCATTCCGGTTATTGCCATTGGCGGCATAACACCTGAGAATACGGGGCAGGTACTCGATGCAGGGGCAAAAGGTATTGCTGTCATGTCAGGTGTTTTAGAAGCTCGAGATCCATTAGTAGCAGTAAAGGCTTATATTAATGTTTTAAAAGATGGAGATGGATAAAATGGAAAATTCATTTGATGTTGCCATAATTGGAGGAGGAATTAACGGATCCTCTATTGCCTATCAGCTATCAAAAATGGGAAGAAAAGTAATCATTATTGAGAAAGAACGATTGGCTTGCCAAGCTTCAAGTGCAGCTGCCGGAATGCTGGCTGCACAAGCGGAGATTGAACAAGACGGTCCCTTATTCCAGTTAGCTTTAAAAGGTCAGGCGATGTTTTCTGCTCTCTCAAGTGAGTTGTTTGAATATACTGGAATCGATATTGAGTATGTGAATAAAGGAATGTTAAAAATTGCGGAAACAGAAGAAATAGCAGAAGAAGTAAAAAAACAGGTCGCCTTTCAAAGAAATTGGGATCCAACTATAAAATGGCTTGATTCAAAGGAATTACGAGAAATGGAACCGGCACTATCACCAAGTGTATCAGGAGGGATGTATCTCCCTAACGATGGGCATGTGCAACCCTCAAAGTTAACACAAGCGTTTGCTAAAGCGGCTGTCTATTTTGGAGCGGAAATACGTGAAAATACGGAAGTCCTTTCTTTTATTTTTGAAAACGGTCAGGTTAAAGGGATTAAAACCACCAATGGCATTATACATAGTGATCAAGTTGTCGTTGCCACAGGAGCTTGGGCTGCGAAATTAATGAGTGAATCGGGACTGGACCTTCGTGTGTACCCTGTTAAAGGAGAATGTTTTTCCATTCGAACGGAAAAGCCGATGATAAACACGACCATTTTTTCCGATAAACGTTGTTATCTCGTACCAAAACGAAATGGGGAAATCTATATTGGTGCTACCATGATTGAAGATACATTTGATAACAAGGTAACACCTGGAGGAATTGCTACATTAATAGAAAGAGCAACTCAACTAGTTCCTCAGATTAAGGAAGCAGCATGGGAGCGAGTGTGGTCTGGAATTAGACCCCAGACAGGTGATGGACTCCCTTACCTTGGTGAGCATCCAAGATGGAAGGGATTATTCGTTGCAGCAGGGCATTTTCGAAATGGGATTTTATTAAGTCCTATTACTGGGAAGCTAGTAGCAGACCTATTAGCAGGTAGACTGCTAGATGAGGCACTTCTTTCAGCTTTTCAGCTAGAAAGACACAAAGAAACAGTTCGATAGGAGGTATAACATGAGGGTAGTATTAAATGGCGAGGTTATCCAATTACCAGAGCATGTCCTATTTGTTTCAGATGTTCTTAAACATTATGAAGTCCATGATAAAGTCGTTGTCGTCGAAGTAAACGGTGAAATAATATCCAAATTAGAACACCAAAGTACTAGAGTAGCAGATAAAGATCGAATTGAAATAGTCCATTTTGTAGGAGGCGGCTAATATGTTAAAAATAGGTTCATTATCCTTTCAATCTCGTTTATTACTTGGAACGGGAAAGTATCCAAGCTTTGAAATCCAAAAGGAAGCAGTGGAAGTTTCCGAAGCAGAAATCCTCACGTTTGCGGTTAGACGTATGAATATTTTTGAATCGAGCCAGCCGAATTTTCTAGAGCAGCTAGATACCAATAAATATACGCTTCTGCCAAATACAGCGGGAGCGAAAACAGCAGCAGAGGCTGTCCGTATCGCAAAATTAGCGAAGGCTTCAGGCCTATGCGATATGATCAAAGTGGAAGTGATTGGCTGTGATAAATCATTACTTCCTGACCCGATTGAAACCCTAAAGGCCACGGAAGAATTAGTAAAGGAAGGATTTATTGTCCTGCCGTATACTTCAGATGATGTTGTTTTAGCTAGGAAACTACAAGAAGCAGGATGTCATGCTGTCATGCCAGGGGCCTCGCCAATTGGTTCTGGTCAAGGGATCATCAATCCCGTAAACCTTAGCTTTATTATCGAGCAAGCCGTCGTTCCTGTTATTGTTGATGCTGGTATTGGTTCACCCGCCGATGCTGCTTTGGCGATGGAATTAGGAGCAGATGGTGTGTTATTAAATACAGCTGTGTCAGCGGCAAACGATCCGGTAAAAATGGCAAAAGCAATGAGATTAGCGGTTGAAGCTGGACGATTAGGCTTTGAGGCCGGTCGAATCGATAAAAAGAGATATGCCACAGCAAGTAGTCCAAAGGAAGGAATGAGTATCGGGTGAATAATCGGTACTCACGACAAGAACTATTTTCATCCATTGGAAAAGACGGGCAACAACGGATTTCCAATAAGCATGTACTAATAATTGGAGTTGGGGCACTTGGATCAGGAAGTACCGAAGCACTCGTCCGCGCTGGAATTGGTAAACTAACCATTGTAGATCGTGATTATGTGGAATGGAGCAATTTACAGCGCCAGCAATTATATTCAGAAGAAGATGCCAAAAACCGACTACCAAAAGTAATTGCGGCCAAAAATCGCTTATCAGCGGTTAACTCTTCAGTGGCTATAGAGGCAATTATTGTGGATGCCTCTGTTTCAGAGCTGGAAGATTGGGCTAAAAATGTTGATCTTATTATAGATGCAACGGATAATTTCGAAACAAGAATGATTATTAACGATGTATCACAAATGTATGGTGTCCCATGGATATACGGTGCTTGCGTTGGAAGCTACGGAATATCCTACACGATTATTCCTGAAAAAACACCTTGCCTTTCTTGTATATTAGAAACCGTTCCTTTAGGAGGATTAACCTGTGATACAGCTGGAATCATTAGTCCAGCTGTTAACATGGTAGTTTCTTATCAAATAGGTGAAGCATTAAAAATTTTGGTCGGTGATTTCGATTCCTTACGAAACAAACTCGTTTCTTTTGATTTATGGAAAAACCAATTTAGTGCCATCCAAGTAGATAAATTGAAAAATGAGGATTGTCCTTCTTGTGGGAAAGAAAGATCCTACCCCTATTTATCATTTGAAAATCAAACAAAAACAGCTGTACTGTGTGGCAGAGATTCTGTTCAGATACGTCCTTCCATTCCAACCGTGCGAGATTTGGAAGCTTTAGAACAACTATTGGCGAAGCAAGGGGGTACGGTCCAGCGAAATCCTTTTCTTTTATCTTATAGTGTGCATTCGTATCGATTAGTCCTTTTTAAAGATGGAAGGGTTTTAGTACACGGAACGAAGGATATTTCCGAAGCAAAGGCACTATACCATCGGTTCTTAGGTTAACTAGAATGAAACAACCACTGTCCCAGTGTCACAACCTTATCTTGATAATGAGCCACTCCACAATAAATTGAAGGCATGAAACGGTTTTTGATAACAATCCTAAATTTTTGGAACGATTAGGATGCGGGATGTTAAATGTCAATGTAAAGTTAGAAATCGAAATTATTCTGCTATCTTAGAGATTTATTTCACCTCTTACGGCTGTGTTTATTTTAAAATAAACTATTAAATCATACGTGAACGAATTAATTCAGGTCGTCCAAAAGTCAAATATCCCTGTGCTCCCAATAGGAAACGAACAAATTGAGTCATTTTTATCCCATGTTGATCCAGGGTCTTATTTCTGAAAAATTTTGTTGATTTAACGATTTGTTGCCCTTCACCTACCATTAATTACTAGCATAATATAATGTAAGGTGGTGATGATAAATGGGCTTTACACTTTCAGACTGGATGCTCTACACAATGTGGGCTGTATATGGACTAATGATTCTTAATTTTCTTATTGCATTCTTTCAATCTTTTTGGGCAGGCAAGTTCGATCCCACATTTGTTTTAGAATATTTAAAGGATATCGTATATATTGTTTTGCCGTTGAACCTTCTAATATCCATGTTTTCAATCGATCCAACAGGGTGGATTCTGATAACATTCTATTTCATAAGCGGAATAGCAGTTGTACTCAAATATTTATTGGACATTAAAAATAAATTAATTAAATAAGCAAGGTGAAGCCTTCCTGATGGAGGGCTTTTTTATGGTTTATTAGTAATGTTTTGTTCGAGAAGTAGATAAATTAATTGTCAGCTTTAAAAGTAAAAGAGCGCACCTAGATTTAAAAAACATTGTAATAGAAACCTAGAAATTATTAACAACACTTCAACAGATAGAAATGTTAATGACGCTCACTTAAATGAGGTATGACCTGGATAGAAAACGAATAAATAGCAGTATGATTCTTAAGTTAGTCGCCTTAAACAAAATTAAATCTGTCCGTATATGATGGACAAGTGTATTTTTTAGGTGCCTGACACCTTTCTAGGCACTTTTAGGGCTAATTCCTCATATAATATTCTGAATATTCCGAAAGGTAGTGAGCGTATGAGGAAATTTCAATGGGTCAAGTGGCGTAAAACCATTCTCTGGCTTGCAGTCATCCTTTTCTTAGGTTTGATTCTCTTAAGGGGAGGACCGGCGTATTGGCAGGTAGCGTTGACTATTGTTAGTTATTTGCTGCAGTTGCTCTTTGCAATGATGTTTATGATTATCCAGTTTGTTGCACTTTTCTGGTTTTTGGCTAGGGGTCGAACGTACTGGATTCTACCTGGCGAGACTGGTTCGACTTGGGATGATTACCGCGGAAATCCTGAAATCGTTGATAATGCCAAACGGATTGTCGTTTTGCTAAAGGGTGTCAAGGAGTTTAAGGAGATGGGTGGTGAGGCGATACGAGGATTGATGTTATGTGGGCCGCCTGGCACCGGTAAGTCCTATTTAGCACAGGTAATAGCGAATGAAGCGCAGGTTCCCTTTGCTTACGCATCGGCCCCTAGTTTTCAAAATATGTTCTTCGGCGTCGGCAACCTAAAGGTGATGGGCCTCTATAGGAAGGCGAGGAAGCTTGCAAAAGTATACGGCGCCTGCATTATCTTTATCGATGAAATCGATGCGATCGGAATGAGTCGCTCGGCTGGAGGCGGTGGTGGTGGAATGGGTGGGATGTTGGGAATGGCCGGTATGGGTTCGGGCCTGTTAAATGAACTGCTTCTGCAGATGGACCCGCCAAACATTGATAACTCTAAAATAGCCAAATTGCTACGTTCACTTGGGTTGCGGCGTAAAAAAGCAGAACGGCCTGCAGTGCTGACAATCGGAGCAACCAATCTGCCCGATGTACTTGATCAGGCACTGCTTCGCCCCGGTAGATTTGATCGTAAGCTTTGGGTTGATTCCCCAGATTATGATGGACGGGTGGATGTTTTCAACTACTACCTCGAGAAGGTAAAAAGGGACACTACTCTTACACCTGAGAAGGCTGCACTTGATACGATTGGTTATAGCCCTGCACAAATCAAACACATCGTTAATGAGTCTGTTGTAATTGCACACCAACATGGTGCCCAGTTAGCAAGCTACGAAGACTTCCGGGCCGCTATGGAGACTTATGAGTGGGGACTAAAGCAGCCACTAAGCTCTATGATGGAAGATGAGAAACGTAATGTCGCCTACCATGAGGCCGGCCATGCGGTTGCTCAGTATTTATTGAAACCGCACGAACGGGTTTGGAAGGTAACAATTATCCGCAGGGGCAGTGCGCTAGGTCTTGCAGCCACCAAACCGATAGAGGAGCGATATAATAGAAGCGATAGCGAGATCCTAGCAGAAATCCAGGTGTGTCTGGCGGCACGGGCTGTGGAAGAAGAGTTCCTCTTTAAGAAATTAAACGGTGTCACTTCCGACCTGCAACAGGCTACGCTGTTAGCTGGCGCCTACCTGGGAATGGTAGGTATGGGGGATGAACTGTTTAGCTGGCTGGCGATAGGCTCTCGAATCGATGGACTTAGAGCGCTCCGTCCAAAAATCAACGTGTTGTTAAAAGACCAAATGCTCCAAGTAAAGAAGCTGGTAATAGAATATGCCAACTTTGTCCATTCCATTGCAGAGGAATTGCTGAATCGGGGCGATTTGACAGGAGAGGAAATTGAAGAAATCTACGTACGTCTGTATGGCCAAAGTCGGCCAGAGCCGCCAATGGTAAAAGTTATGGAGTATATTGAATCCCCTAAACTGAAGTCTCCTGTTAATCTAGAGGGGGAGAGCGCCGATGAATTAAAGGATTCCGATTAAACGGTGATATCCTATGATTCAAAACACAGAAATGCACTTTTATTCCAAAATAATAAGTTTGGTCCATATATTTTTGGGGCAACAACAAAAGGATTCCTTATTCCTTTTGTTGTTGCTTTTTTTCATAGATATAGACCGTATAGTACGAACGGGTGCAAGAATGGGTTGCTTCGGTGATACTCAGTGGTGGATGCAATTGTTGGGTTCTAAACACGACTTTACTACTATATTTAACATTATGTATTTCATTTTAAATGATACTCATATATAATATGGGTTAATTGAATATAAATAACTAGGGGTGCCCAATAAGTTGGGCTGAGAAAGAAACACGATGAAGTTTCTTGACTCTTGGGACCTGATCTGGATCATACCAGCGTGGGGAAGTTAGAATAGACAATCTT
>JAANMP010000065.1 GCA_011250595.1 Bacillus sp. MM2020_1
TTACTATTCTTGTGGAGGTGATAGTTATTAAAATTTGTCCATATTTAGAATACTCATTTCAAATACTAGGTAAAAAGTGGAACGGTTTAATCATTCACTATTTATCTCTTTGTGAAAACAACTCATCCAGTTTTACTGAAATGGTTCAAGAAATTTCTAACATTACCCCTAGAGTCTTATCCATGAGGTTAACTGAACTTATTGAGTATGGTTTGGTTAAGAAAGACGTTATTGATACACCACACGTAATAATTTCATATAAATTAACCGAAAAAGGGCAAGCACTTGTTTCTGCCCTTCAGCCGATCCAGAACTGGGCAATTGATTTTAAAAATCATGTTTAATCAAAAATAATAGGAGGAATAAAATGAATAGCAAAAATAATATGATGTGCGATTTGGAAACAGGGGTTTGTGGAAGTGCAGGAGACGCGGAAATGGTAATGCTTGACTTTAATCAACCAAAAAAAGCGATTGATCTTTATTACGTTACCGACCCCATCTGCTCTCACTGTTGGGCATTAGAGCCAGTTCTCCGTCGTTTTGAAGAACAGTATGGCGATCACTTTACAGTTCATACGGTTATGGGCGGATTGTTAGAAAAATGGGGGGATGGACCTGTCGATCCAGCAAACGGAATTGGACAACCGTCTGATGTGGCTGGACACTGGAGAGAAGTTGGTGAATATACACGTATGCCAATTGATGGCTCACTTTGGTATGACAACCCTATTCACTCATCCTATCCTCCTTCCATTGTTTTTAAAGTCATTCAAAAACAAAATGAAGCGTTGGCTCGTGTGTTTTTACGTCGCTTGAGAGAATCCGTTTTCGCATTCAATCAAAATATTGCCGAGCATTCAGTTTTAGTTGATATCGTGAATAAGCTTGGACTTAATGGAGAGGCAATTGTGAATGAAGCAGAGCTGCCAAGCGGTCAGCAATTATTAAATGAAGATTTCGCCTTGGCTGCAAAATTAGGTGCCAGAGGTTTTCCTACGATTGTTATGATCAATGAGGAAAATAAAGGTGTCAAGATTGTTGGTTCTCGCCCATTAGAATACTACGTTGCAGGGCTAAAACAAGTTCTGGATTCAGAGACTCTCCAACCTGAACAACAACCAGCCTTTTCTAGTCTGCTTGAAAAAGAAAAGCTCTTATTTTCCAAAGAGATTGAAGTCATGTATGATCTTGAAAAAACAGAAATCATCGCATTTGCCGAAAAAGAACTTTCAAAAAGCAGTTATCAAGTGAAGGAAATACTGGGTGAAACCTATTTTTTGAACCAATAATTATAAAAAGAGTATAGTCACCATTCCATGCGGAATAGTGACTGCACTCTTTTTCATGTCTTAATTCCTGGTAACCCGGGTGGTGCCTGACACCAGCCCTCGTGTTTATTGAACTTTTTCTAAATGACGGACAATTTGCTCGTAATGATCAGAACATTTTCGTTTTCTCTTCACTTACATCCACTTCTATTACAAATGTTTTTTAATTTGAGCTTGAACTGCTGCGGCCAGTTCGTTTGTATCTTTAAAGATTTTTGAATCAATAGGTTCAGAATAATGTACAGATACTTTGGCAGCAGTATGTTTTCCTCTCTTTTCTGTTAATTTATAAGAATCCTTGATGGAAACAGGGATAACTTTTACTCCTGATTTCATAGCGATTCTTAAACTACCTGATTTAAAATCCCCCATTTTCGGACCTCTACTTCTCGTTCCTTCCGGGAAGATGGCCATTGAATGACCCCGTATTAAATTTTCAATCGCTTGGTTTATAGACTTTAAGGAACTGCGAGCATTTTCCCTGTCGATGAACACACAGCCTCGCTCTTTCATCCAATAACCCAATAATGGAATCTTTTCCATTTCCTTTTTAGCGACAAACGCCATAGTTAGTGGTGCTGTTGAAAATAAAAGTGGAATATCCATATTACTTTGATGGTTTCCAACATATAATACGGATTCATCTAATGGGACATTTTCTATTCCTGTTACAGTTACGTCTGCACCTGAAATTTCCACTAATTTTTTTGTACATTTTAAAATCAACTTATTAATTAGTTCTAGCTTTTCTTTGTTCTTACCAGCTTTCTTTAATTTATTTATCGTAAATGTTTTGTTTGCTTTACTTAAAATATAACCCCACAAATATCCTTGAAATACTAGAGTGCGCATTTTTTTCCTCTTCTCAAATTTAAATAAATAAAAAGGATCAACCGTTTATTCCCACTCATTATATGATAATAATTATCATTATTAATTGACTTAAATCAAGGTTGGTTATTTATTTTAACGTAAATCAAAGTTCAGGGGGACACTTAGTCTTTCCGTACAAAAAAGCTAGGACGGGTTATACCCTTCCTAGCTTTTAAAATATTATCGATTAAAATCCTAGAAAACCTAGGTGGTGCCTGACACCAAAATTGAATACGTGTTTATTGAACTTTTTCTAAATGACGGACAATTTGCTCGTAATGTCCTGTTACGTGCTTGACGATTAAATGGTCGACTAAGAATGATAATGGTTTTCCGTCAAAGTTTGGGTTATAACTTGGAGCTGTTTTTACTAGATCCTCTTCGTTCACTCTAGCAAGTGCTGCCTCTACTTTCGGTACTAAGTTTAATAATTTAGATATAGCATAATCTTTCTTAATACGAGATACTACGTTTTCATCTACTGCAGCTAAACGTCGCACATGTTCATGATTACGTCCCCATTTTGCCCCTGGAACAACGAGCAATGCTTCCAAATCGGCAACCCAATAATCTACAGCTTCTAAAATATGAGAAACAATTTGCATGGCAGACCATTCGTTTTCAGAAGGTTTAATGAAAAGCACCGCCTCTTCCGTATTTTTCACTACCGCTACGATATCATTTATACTTCTTTTAAATGCTTCCAATTTTTCATTCAGTACAGCTGTTGCCATAGAATAAGCCCTCCCCCAGTTCACTGATCGTGAACTTTCA
Source organism: Bacillus sp. MM2020_1 (assembly GCA_011250595.1). Lineage (GTDB taxonomy): Bacteria > Bacillota > Bacilli > Bacillales > Cytobacillaceae > Neobacillus. Next base: position 2,978 of record JAANMP010000065.1, read on the forward strand.
AAAATTTATATTAATAATTCCATAGTACATAAATTAAAAAAAATGCGCTAGAGTTGGCTCTAACGCATCTTTCTTGCGTAAAGTTGTAAATTAGCAATCTACCCGTTTGTAATTTTTATTGAAATATCCATATAAGAAATCAACAATCTTGTAATCGGTTGGTTTTTGTTGTTCGAAAATAAAGTTACGAAGTGAAATTGTCGTTGGATTCTCCGCGTGAATAATTTCGCCCCATTTACGTGCTGTTGTTTGTACCATTGCAGAACGCGGAATTCGCATGTCTTGGTAGGCTTTAAATGCTTCTTCGTAAGATTTATGTTCTTTTAATTTCTCACCTAATACAAACGCATCTTCAAAAGCTTGGACGCCGCCCTGTGCTAAATATTGAAGCATGGCATGACCGGAATCCCCTAATAATGTAATGTTGCCTTTTGTCCAATTTTCGATCGGTTGACGGTCATACATTTGCCAGCGGAATTGACGGTTAATGTAAGTTAAAGCATTTTGAACCCTTGGATGACTATTTTCAAAACGGCGTGTAAGTTCTTCTGGATTTCCCCAATCTTCTACAGTCGCATCATAGGATTTAAATACGACGACCTGGTTGTAAAGCTCGCCACGACGAACTGGATATTGTACTAAGTGTAGGTTTGGTCCAATCCACATGATGACATCATCTAAGTCTAGGTTTGAGTTATTAGCCACTTCTTCAATTGGAATCGTTCCACGGTAAGCTACATACGCAGAGTTTACGGGTTCATCTTCAATCATGAGCTTACGCATGTTTGATTTGACCCCATCCGCACCAATTACAGCTTCAGCACTAAATGTTTCACCATGTTGGTTGACAACTGTACAAGAATCACCATTTTGTTCTGCTGTTTGAATCGTTTGGTTTGTAAAGAATTTGATATTGCTCCGTTTTTGACAAGCTTCATATAAAACTCTGTGCAAGTCAGAGCGATGCAATACAATATATGGCTGCCCGAATTCTTTTTGGAAGGCTTCCCCTAAATCAAGCGTTGCTAACTCTTCTGCAGTATAAACATCTTTTAGAACCAATCGTTTTGGTACAACCGCATATTTTAAAATTTCTTCCTTTACACCGAGACGATCTAATACTTCTAACGCGTTTGGTGCTAACTGAATCCCTGCACCTACTTCGCCAAATTCAGGTGCTTGCTCGAATATTGCGATTGATTTACCAGATTCTTGGATGGATAGAGCTGCTGCTAAACCACCGATTCCTCCACCTACTATAATGATGTCGCTTACATTTACCATTGATAATTCCTCCTATTTAAGTTAATGTATTCTACAAATAGAGAACTTCGTTCCTGATAAGTAAACTTTAAATCATTTTTCATTCTTTAGTCAATACAAAATTTAAAAAATTTAGAAATTTCTTTATTTCTTTTTTTCTGCTATACTATCCAAAATTAACTGATAATAGGAGGATCATTATGGCAACTGAAACGAAAGCTACCGGTATTCAGTCATTACAAATTGGGCTAAACATATTAGAAATCTTAGCGATTGAAAAACAGCCGCTAAAGTTTACTGATATTCAAAACCTAACTTCGATGACAAAAAGTAATCTATATAAATATTTGACCACACTCTCCCAATTTGGTTTAATCTATCGTCACCCGCATACAAACATGTATACACTTGGACATAAATTAGCACAGTTAGGAAATGTGGCTTTAAACCAATCTTCGTTAATTGAAGTGGTGATTCCCTATTTCAAAAAGATCACTGAGCACACAAACCTAACTGTACTTCTGGCTGTTCCTTCAATCAAAGGTCCACTCATCACATATATAGTAAGTGCAGATTATGGAATTAATATCGGTGCACAAATGGGCACACTTTTGCCGCTCTCCTCTTCAACGGGAGTCGTCTTTTCTGCCTTTGAAAAAAATGTCTTTATGAAAGATTGGGAAGAAAAAGAATTATCGAAGTTCAATCAAAGTGAATTACAGCAATTTCAAGATGATAAAGAAAAAACAAGGAGGTTGTTTTTTTGCTTCAAAAACAGAACCTCTAATAAAACATGTCTCTTCATTTAGTGTCCCTCTCTTAAATTTCAACCATGAACTACTCGGTGCCATTACCGTTGTTGGTATAACGGAGACCGTGCCAAAATCAGCGGACCATCCGACAGGTCAATACGTTCTCAATGTAGCAAAGGAAATTTCAGAGTATTTCGGTTTTTAAAAAATAAATTTCTGAAAACAAATAATATTGACAATTTTTACGAAATCTTTTAATATTTTTATAAATAGTGAACTAGTTTCACAAATAGTGAGTATGAGGAGGACAACAATGAAACTTATTAATTTTACTGTCGCTGGGCATACACGTGCAGGGGCAATCGTTGACAACCAAGTAATCGACTTAAACTATGCTTACCAAGCAAAGTTAAAGGCAGAAGGAAAATACCGATACGAAGCCATCGCAAAGGCATATGTGCCTGAAAATACAGATGAGTTATACCAAGGTGGGAAAGAATCGCTGTTTCTCGCGCAAAATGCGATCGATTTCATTTTAGCGAATCCTGAAAGCTTTGATAAAAAAGTAATTTACAATCGCGAAGTTGTTAAGGTAGAAGCGCCTGTTCAAAAGCCAGGCAAAATTATTTGTGTCGGGCATAACTACCGCGAGCACATTTTAGAAATGGGTCGTGAACTCCCATCGAATCCAGTTATTTTTGCAAAATTCGCTAATACCATCTTGGGGCCAGAGGATGATATTCCACACTATCCAATTTCTGACCAACTTGACTATGAAGCAGAGTTTACTTTTGTTGTGGGCAAACAAGCCCGTAATGTTTCCGAAGAAGATGCATTAGACTATGTAGCAGGCTATACCATTACAAATGACGTCACCTATCGCGATATTCAACGCCGTACGCTTCAATGGCTACAAGGAAAAACAGTTGATGGCAGTGCGCCTATGGGACCATACTTAGTCACTTCAGATGAATTACAAAATCCAGCCGGTTTAGATGTTGTTCTAAAAGTAAATGGTGAAGTACGTCAAAAAACAAATACTGCGAATCTAGTATTCTCAGTGCAAAAATTAGTCTCTTTTTTATCAAATTTAATGACGTTAGAGCCAGGAGATGTAGTATTAACAGGAACTCCAGGTGGCGTGGGTGTTGCGATGAACCCTCCACAATTCTTAAAAGATGGAGACGTCGTTCGGATTGAAATCGACAAACTTGGTGCACTTGAAAATAAAGTAAAGTCAACAGAAGTCTTAGCCACTGTTTAATGAGGATTAACAAGGGGTCAAGCAGCATAGGCTGCTCCCCTTTTCTTTATAAAATTTGAATAATGAAGGAGAATGAGAAATGGCTGAAGTAAATCCAGAAGTTCAAGAGTTTATGAAAAGCTCAATTGTAACCGATTACACAAGAGATATTCAACAATACAACTTAGGACCTCTTTGGGAAGCAATTCCTGCAATTATGCACAAATCGCCAACGCCTCAAGCCCAAGCTTATCTTTGGAGCGATGAATTACTCAAAAAGAAAATGGCGGAAGCAGCTCAAATTTTCACACCAGAACGCGGGGGTGAACGTCGTGCGATTTATTTCCAAAATCCAGGCTTAACCTATCGTCAACCATGGGGCTGGGGATCTACTACTCAAACAATTTATGCAGCGATTCAAATGTTATTGCCAGGTGAAAAAGCTCCCTCTCACCGTCACTCCCAAAGTGCCTTGCGCTTCATTTCTGAAGGTACAGGTGCCTACACGATTGTACAAGGTCAGCGTGTTTTCATGGAAGAAGGCGATTTCTTAATTACTCCAAAGGGCCTTTGGCATGGGCATGAACATTTAGGAACAGAGCCAATGTATTGGATGGATGCTTTAGATATTCCTACACTTTACGCAATCGGCGGTACCTTCTTTGAACCATATGAAGAAGGTTTACAACAACCAGATATTCCAGATAACTTTTCAGAGATTCGTTATCGCGGGGGCATGGTTCGTCCTGTCGGTGATGATAAATTCACAGTGGCACCACTGGCTAATTATAAATGGGATCTTACAGTAGAAGGAATTAAGGGCTTAATGGAATTCGATCCAAATCATCACCATGGATATGCAATAGAATACATTAACCCATCGACGGGTAAATCGGCGAACCCGACGCTTGGCACGAGAATGCAGCATTTACCACATGGTTTCCAAACCAAGGCATTACGCCATACACACTCAACCGTTTACCAAGTACACAAAGGTTCAGGTCACACCGTCATTAATGGCGTTCGCTTCGATTGGAAAAAAGGCGATTACTTCGTCGTTCCAAACTGGGCTTGGTATGAACACTCAGCATCAGAAGACTCTTTCTTATTCTCAGTCAACGATTTACCAATTATGAACCGTTTCGACTTAGAACAAGAGCAATCATTTGAAGAAAACAACGGTCACCAAAAAATTACGGGTGAATTTAAACCGGACTTCCGTTAACAGATTGGCATTTTTCAATGGTAAATAAGAGTTGCATCTAATACGCTTGGATTTCAAGCGTTTTTTTAGTTTTTCTTTTGATTTAGTTACTAGCACTATTAGTCCCAGAACCCAATCACCTTTTTCATATCGATTATTATTGGATATCATCTAAGTAACCTTCTTTACCAGAAGTTATATCAAAATAACTTTGTAATGAAATTGTAATTTTATTGAGACGTCTCTGTTATAGCTTTCTAGTATATTAAAACTATCAAATCACACTAGGAGGTAACAATCATGCTAAAGAAATTCATTCTAGCATTTGTCATCATAGTTTCTTGTGGCTCTTTGTTTTCTAACATGGGTGATAAAGCAGAAGCGGCTTATTATAATTCAAAGGCAGTTGCGGTTGCAAAGTCTAATTTAGGAGTACCTTATCGTTGGGGCGGAATGTCAACTAACGGTTTTGATTGTTCTGGACTAGTAAAGTATTCTTATGCTAGAGCTGGAAGAACACTAAACCGTACCGCCGCTCAAATGTATTATGGAAACGGATATCGTATCTATAATTATATCCAACCGGGTGATTTAATGTTCTTTGCTCCAACCAAAGCAAGTCGACCGACACATGTCGCGATGTATATCGGGAATGGAAAAATGATTATGGCTTCTTCATCAAGAGGAGTCATGGTTACAAGCACAAACAATCCATATTGGCATCCAAGATACGTTGGAACCAAACGCGTTTAAAGACCATCTAATAGATGGTCTTTTTTTTATCCTTGAGACCATGTGGAAGGTTCTCGTGGACAACGTTACCACATCAGTAACCATGGGAACCATCCCTTTGAAGCTCAATTTTTTCACTAATCTCCTTAAGTCCGGCACGAATAAGCAGGAATACAGCAATCCATGAAGTGATCATTAAAAAAATATGGCCATAAGGAAACATTCCAGTTATGGGAGTATCCCATAACGCATGCATCAATACGACGAGGATAAAGACACGTAAAAATTTAATTCTAAATAACATGTTAAGATTAAAGGGCTGATCCCCTTGTACCCTGCAGAATGCCGCACCTGTTAAGCCCGCCCAGGCGACATGGCCGCCAGGTGCTAAGAGCCCTCGCCATAATATCGTGGTATAGAGATTTTGGGTATCCCCGGATAGCAATGCTCTTAAGGCATAGCCAGCTGTTTCAAATGCGGCAAAGCCTGCACCAACGGCCGCACCAATGAGTAGACCATTAAGAATATACCTGTATTTTCGATACTTGACAAAACTAATTACGGTAATCGCTTTGGCAAGCTCCTCAGCGATTCCAATCGTAATCGGATTAATAATATTCTTAAGAATATCAAAAAAGACAAGTGCGACTAACAAGGAGACAATCCCGCCGATGAATACGACATAAATAATTCGATAAAAAGCAATATTTTGCGGCGCGTTCATCTCCCAGAAAAATATTAGCGTTGTCAACGGAACAGCAAAAGCACCCACTATAATAAGTCCGGGTATAAAATTGATATTACTAAAATAGCTGAACCCAATGTGCAGCCCGACGAACGCGAGAAGCGAAATGATGAACACCCTTGCAAATAGCCAAGGTTTTGGCCATGTGCTTTTTACTTCGGAAATTTTCGGCGTCGTAAGAGCGGTCCCAACGATAAACAGCCGCTCAGCTTCTAGTTCACTATGATTTCGGAAAACACGAGAAAATATATTTTGAATTTTTGGTTCAACCGATTGTTCTAATTTTGGAACCATGTCCACATAGTGGGCAAACTCGTAAAAAAAGCTGTTATCCTCCTCTTGCGAGTTACCCTTAATAAATTTTTCACCGCAGCTTAAGCAGAACTTCACTCCCTCTGGGTTGGAATAAACACATTGTGGGCATTTCATAACTTCACTCCTCTTAGATGTCTAAACGCATTTTGATGTTATGGAGATATCCACCAAATGAAATAACAATCTCAAAAAGAGTATACCCAATGATAGGTAGTTTTTACTCTACTTAACACAATTCAACCATTAAAATAAGCCATCAAACACTAGATTTATGCTCACTAGTATTTGATGGCTTATATATTTTCCAATTCAATTGAAAAAACTTATCGTCTATAACACTTTACTTAAAAATGCTTTGGTTCGGTTATGCTGAGGGTTACTGAATAACTCATTCGGTTCATTTTCTTCAACAATATAGCCGCCGTCCATGAAAATAACCCGATCGCCAACTTCACGCGCAAAGCCCATTTCGTGGGTAACAACCACCATTGTCATCCCCTCTTTAGCAAGCTGTTTCATGACTTCTAATACATCTCCGACCATTTCAGGGTCAAGTGCAGAAGTCGGCTCGTCAAAGAGCATGATTTTTGGATTCATTGCCAGCGCCCTAGCAATGGCAACACGTTGTTTCTGTCCCCCAGAGAGTTCGCCTGGATAACTATTTGCCTTTTCTCTTAAACCAACTTTATCGAGTAACTCATATGCTAATTTTTCAGCAGCTGATTTCTCGGTCGAACGAATTTTAATAGGTCCCATCGTGAGGTTTTCTAAAACAGTTTTATGAGGGAATAGATTGAAATGCTGAAAAACCATTCCAACTTCTTGTCTAACCTTATTGATATTGATCTTATTGTCTGTTATATCCTGTCCGTTAATGACTACCTCGCCACCTGAAATTTCCTCGAGGCGATTTAAGCAGCGAAGAAACGTACTCTTTCCGGAACCAGATGGACCAATAACACAAACTACCTCTTTTTCTTGTACTATTGCATTGATATCCTTTAAAACCTCTACCTTACCAAACGATTTTCTTAAGTTTTTAACAGTAATCATACTCATCGAAGCTGAATCCTCCTTTCGATGAAATTAGCTAGAATGGTTAATAAATAAATAATAATAAAGTAAATAACACCCACAACTAGCCAAATCTTGAAAGCTTCAAACGTTGCGGAGGCTTGAATTTGCCCCTGCTGTGTTAAATCGGCGATCCCAATAACCGATAAAAGAGAAGTATCTTTTAAACTAATAATCGACTGATTCGTAATGGTAGGCAGCATTCTTCTAAATGCCTGTGGGAGCACCACATAGCGCATCGTTTGGGCACCTGTAAAACCAATCGATCTTGCCGCTTCTGTTTGTCCCTTATCAATCGATTGAATTCCCGCTCTGATAATCTCCGCAAAATAGGCCCCTGCATTAATGGCAACAGTGACGATTCCAGCTGTTGTGCTGTTCAAGGACACTATTTGTAAAGAATTGACGCCAAAGTAGATAAAAAATAACTGGACAATAAATGGTGTCCCTCGAATTGCATCCACATAAATCTTTGCAATCCAGTTTAAAATCTTACTCGGAGCCAATCTCAATAAGGCGATGACTAAACCAATAAGAAAACCTAGAATAATAGCTATTACAAAAATATAGAGAGTAACTTGAAGTCCTTTTAATAACATTGGTATAGCCGCAGAAATAATATCCATCCTTATCATCCCCTTTCAACAAGAAAGCGCGCTATAAGCGCGCCTCTAGCTTACAAATCTATTATTCACCAAGATAAGTTTTTATAATTTTATCATAGGTTCCATCTTTCTTTAACTCAGCAAGACCATCGTCGATTTTTTTCAAAAGATCCGTATTTTTTCCTTTTAGAACAGCGATTCCATATTGATCCCCATTTAAACGATCACCTACGATTTTTAATCCAAGGTCTTTTTGGGCAATAGCATACGAAATTACTGGATAATCTTCAATAAGTGCATCTGCATTTCCGTTAGATACCTCTTGGAACATAGCAGGACTATCATTAAATTGAACAACAGAAATTCCTAGTTTAGAAGCATTGTCTGTTGCATATTTTGCACCAGAAGTACCTTTTTTAACCGCAACTTTTTTGCCTTTAAGGTCATTGACAGATTTAATAGTTGAATTATCGTCTTTGACAATTAATGTTAACCCTGCATCAAAATATGGTGTGGAGAAATCTACTATTTTCTTTCTTTCTTCTGTAATACTCATTCCTGCAATAGCCACATCTAGCTGATTAGCTTGCATTGCTGGGATGATACCACCAAAATCCATTGGTGAAAGTTCAATTTTGAAACCTTGATTTTTTGCAATAGCATTGATTAACTCAATATCGATACCCTTATAGTCGTTTCCTTCTTTAAATTCAAAAGGAGGATAGGTCGTATCTACACCTACTTTATACACCTTAGCCTTTTCCTCTTTCCCGCTTTTTGCGTCACTACTTCCACAAGCCGCGATAAAGATAGTAAGAATTAAAAACAAACTAAATAAACCAAACTTCTTCATATCAATCTCCCCTTTGTTGTCAGATTATTTCTATTTGCAGAATAGAATGAATTTACTTAATTAATATACCACAGATAACAAAAAGAGCAAAAGAAAAAATTATTGGAATATAAATTATTTTTATTGAATATATATACTGAAATATTTTAAACAGCAGACAAATATTATTTATTTTTTTAGTTTGTCCACACCTTTCAATTTATTCCTACATTTAATGTATAAATGGAGGTGAAATGATTTGAGTATAGAGGACGTTATTTCAATTGGAGCAAATTGTATTGTTCAAATTAGAAATCGCTTTTTTCTTTTAGTAGAAATTGAAGTGGAAGCAGGGAATGTTGCATTCGAGGAATTCGTGTTTATTCGCATATCACGACAAGAGGCCAGGACATTGTTGGATGCAGGAGTCCATCGTTGTGAAATTACAACTCGGGTTCCAAGATCGGATGGTGTAGAGGTAGAATTTATTTGCATCTTGATTGTAGACGGAGAGGCATTTGCAGTATTTGATGTAGAAAACGCCACGGATGAAGCCGTTTTAGTCGAAATCCCATTAGCAGCAGCACGTCGCTTAATCCGCAGAGGTGCAAGAGAATGTACTGTTATTGAAAGATTGCAACGCTAAGGTTTTTAAAAAGAATGAATAGAAGGAAGAGGACTATTACTATCAAATAGTCCTCTTCCTTCTGTAATGAAACTATATTTGTTCTCCTCACTCAATTATTATTAATCCACAAAAACGCCCCATCCGTCTGAATAGCCACCATGTGGTTTGCTTAGGTTATTTAAATTATTCTGTATTTTAATTAATTCATTATAATTTAGCAGCATTCTTTTAGAGCAACAACATGCCCATTCTTCAGTTTCGTCGTCTTGGTCTAAGAAGCAATTAAACCCTTCCCCTTTTAGTACTTGGGATAATTTTTCACCTATTGTTTTATCAGGTACAGCTACAAAAAATTCCACTGATTGTGGTTTATTGAAATTTACTCCATCCTTATATAGACTACGTAACGCATCTCCATCAGCATCATTTGGAAATTTCATTTGTTTTCCTCCATATTCTTGTACATTCAAAGTTGTTTTAATAAATGACTTTAGTTTTGTTTCACTTTTCCTGCCGCTTTCCTTAGATTCTCAGCAACCCTATATTTTACAATCTCACGGATTAATTCAAAGGGGATGGGCTTATCTAAGGGAAACTGAACAGAGCCTTTGGCACTTTTGTATTCCGATAAATCCTGTTGAAATGCCGCGATTCCACTAGGAGTAGGATAGAATCCGATATGTTTTTTATACGCTGCATAATGGACAAGATTTCCATATAAAACAAAAGTGGGCATTTGATAACTGATCTTTTCTGTTGCATCTGGTGCAGTTTCCTTAATCACATTCCTTAACGTCTTTAGAATTTCCTGGACCTCAAGTGGAAATTGTAAGATGTAGTCATCAATCGTAATAAATTTGTTTTTGTTTTCTTCCATATTAACTCCTTTTGAAAAGAACTTGGAGGCGGTACATTGTATCAGCACTATACTTGCACTATTTTACCTATTTCTCTCCTTAATTACCACACTTAAAACCATAAGAACCTCACTGTGGAGCGCGTTCAAGTTTTTTTATTCGCCTATTTGATCATTTAAATTATATTTTTTCAACTTCCTAATAATAGTCGTTTGATTCACTTCAAGAGCTTTTGCGATTTTTCTTGAAGAATGGTATCTTTTTAATGCATGTCGCAGGATTTGCCTTTCGACCTCTTCCACCGCCTGCTTTAGAGGAATAATTCCTGGTGCGGATACAGTCTCTTCCTTTTTCTGGGGTTGTAAATAAGCGGGTAAGTCTTCTGGGTGGATCAATTGGCTTTGTGAGGTAACAACCAATTGCTCTACTAAATGCTCTAATTCCCTTATATTACCGGGCCAGTTATACTCATTTAAAGCATCAAATACATCTTCACCAAAAGAAATATCTAAATGATATTCTTTATTGTATTTATAGAGGAAACGATGCACCAACATTTCTATATCTTCTTTTCTTTCTCTTAAAGGAGGTATGTTAATTGGTACCACATGTAAACGATAAAATAAATCCTCACGAAATTTCCCCGATTCTACCATGCTTTTTAATTGTCTGTTCGTGGCGGCAACGATACGAATATCCACTCTTTTACTTACATTCCCACCTAAACGTTTAAAGACTTTATCTTGAACTAAATTCAGTAATTTTACTTGGACGTCCAATGGAAGCTCGCCAATTTCATCTAAGAATAAAGTCCCGCCATCCGCCAATTCAACTAAACCTTTTTTTCCACCCTTTTTTGCCCCTGTATAAGCTCCCCCTTCATATCCAAAAAGTTCTGATTCTAGTAAGGATATAGGTATTGCACCACAATTCACTTGAACAAACTCTTTATCTTTTCTTGGACTTAATTCATGAATTAATTTTGCGAGGACCCCTTTCCCCACCCCGGATTCTCCTTCAATTAATATAGACGAATCGAGAGGAGCCACCCTATCAATTAATTCAAGAATTCTGATCATTTTCTTTGATCTCGTTATCAAATTACCTTCCTTGGTAAAAGAAATATTCTTTTTTTTCATAATGGCATGCGCCACTTCGAGCTTATTTTGTAATTCGATGAATTCCGTAATATCCCGGGTATTGATAATCACGCGATGAAGCATTCCATCATCTGAAAAAATAGGCTTTCCGGTTACAAATACTTTTCTTCCATTTTGATATTCCTGCTGAACCGATTCAGTCCTGTGGGATTGTAATACCTTCAAGGTTACAGAATTAGAAATAATCCCTTCATCGACCAATTCAACCATATTCTTACCTACAAATACTTCCGGTGGATACCCTGTTACTTTTTTACAGGCTTCACTAACAAATAAGACGTCCCCTTCGCCATTTGTGACGAAAATTTCATCATAGGAAGCATTTATGATTTGAAGAAATTCCTTATTTTCCTGATTTGCCTCTTCAAGTGCGGCGGTAACTATTTCAAAATCCTTTTTACATTTCTCAAATACATATTCAATTAAAAATGCCTTTGAATAAATTTGAAACTGATGATCCTTTTTTAAAAGCGAAAAGGTACACCATTGACCATTTTCAGATACCAGTTGGTTCCATGAGTCATAAACTCTAAAATCAGGATCGATAAATAACTCTACTTTTTCATCCCAGCCATTTAGGGCAGCTCCTTTCCAGAATTCCTGCTCGCTTAGAACCCCCAAGATTTCGTGATTTTGATTTTCAATCACTAAAGGAAAAGAGATGTTACTGAGTGAACTTTTCACCTCTCTTAATGTCGTCTGACACAAAATGGTGTTAATCATCTGATAATCAAGATACATAGCCATGCCCCCACTTTATTGCTTTTTTCAAGGTTTGACAGGATCTGAAAACGAATTGGTAAACTTATGTAGCACTAAAAAAGATGGAAAAATACCAGTTACCTCCACACAAATAAATCATTTGTATGGAGGCAACTGGCATTTCCTTGAAAAATGGATTCTTACCTTTTCTTTGATTTTGATGGGTCAAAGGTAATTTGTTTAATTTCAGTTAAGTGGTTAAAAACCCATTGACCTAAATTCCTTCCATTTCCACTATTTTTCATCCCGCCAAACGGGGCAAGGAAATCCCAATAGTTGGTAGATTCATTGATATGGACAGTGCCATGCTCAAGTTGGTCCGCCATATACCAAGCATCTTCCAGATTCGATGTAAATACGGAAGAAGTTAATCCATACTGCGTATCATTGGCGATTTCAACCGCTTCCTCCCGTGTTCTGAATTTAATGATGGGAGCAATTGGCCCGAACGTCTCATCCTTTCCGAGAAGCATCGATTGATTGCAATTGATTAAAATAGTAGGTTTGTAGTAGAGACCTTCATGATTGCCCCCGTAAACGACATGGGCGCCCTTACTTACGGCATCCTCAATATGCTCATTCATCTTATTCACAATCGTTTGACTTGATAAAGGGCCTATTTCCGTGTCATCTTCTAAAGGATTGCCCGATTTGATTTTCTTCGTTCTTTCGATTAATAACTGAACAAACTCATCATGAACACTTTCATGAACTAAAATGCGTTCCGCTGCCGTACATACCTGGCCCGCATTATAAAAACAGCCATTAACCGCTGCTTCCACAGCCTCTTCCAAATTAGCATCCTCCATCACAATTTGCGGACCATTTCCGCCCAACTCCAACAAGGTTCTCCGCAACCCTGCAGCTTGAGCAATTTTTTCCCCAATAGCCGCACTGCCTGTAAAACAGACACCTCGAACATCTTGATGCGTCACCAATTTATGACCCACGTCACCTTTCCCTTGGACCAAATTGATCACTCCCGGCGGAAAACCTGCTTCATCAAAAAGCCGGACAAACCATTCTGCACTAAACGGAGTCGTTTCAGATGGTTTAAAGACGATGGTATTGCCGACTGCCAAGGCATAAGGGATAATCTCAGCTGCAAGTGAAATGGGAAAATTCCATGGTGTAATCGCACTAATTACCCCGATTGGAGCATGTGTAACATAAATTCTTTTATTATTAGTTCTTTCAAATGTGCTTGGTAAGGTCCATCCCCTAAAACGCTGAACTTCTCCAATCGTATGTTCAATATTGGAAATCCCGAGTTCATACACTTCTTCTCGTGCCTCGGTAATCGTTTTCCCCATTTCTAACGTAATCGTACGAGCCATCTCTTCTCCATATTTCATACCTATTTCATGGGCTTTTTGCAGTAAATCTAATTTATCTAACAAGGGTACCTCAGCCCACTTTTTCTGTGCCTCTTTTGCACTCTTAATCGCTAAATCCACTTGTTCCAATGAACTATTTTGATAGGAACCAAGAACTCTTCCGTCAACGGGACTAGTAAGTGTGACGAGGTCACCTTCACCATCGATCCATTTTCCATTAATAAACGTCCTGGAGTATAAAGTTGTTGAAGCGGTTTGTTTCATTTCGACTACCTCCTTATTTTTAAAAACAGAGTTTTCAATAAATTTATATCAGCATGCTTTCCTTAGGAGTGATTATTGATCGTAACCACCCTTTTTCATCGGAATAACAACGATTTTGGTAAGAAGGTAGTAACTAAGTCCAGACAATAACATGACCGGGATTGAAGCACTAGTATATTTAAAGATTGTTGCTGATTCATAGCTGATCGGATCAAGTAAATAAATATAAGCGAAAAACCCTACCAGGCAGGAAATAAACGCAACAACATTCACCCCGCCCCAAAAGTGGTAAGATGATTTCTTATCATCCTTGTAAAGCTGCTCCAGTGAAATTCGCTGCTTTCTTAAAAGGAAATAGTCCGTAATTTGAACACCGATGACTGGTGCAAAAGCAACACCAAGAAAGGCTAGAAATGATGGAATGGAATTTAAAAATTGATTAGGTATAAAAATGCTGATAATCGCAACCGGCAGCAGGACAATAAGCGTAGTTTGATTCCAAGTTGTTTTCTTTTCAATCCATTTAATTTGCCTTAGACCAATTCCTGTCGTATAAGCTCCAACTATGGCCGTACCGATATTGGCCAAAGCTAAAAACAATAGTGCGATGATTCCAAAGCCAATTCCGCCTACCTCTACGAACCATTTAGTAGGATCATAGTTACCTGTAGCAAGTGCAGAAAATAATCCAATTAGACTAATGACACCCGTGGGCAATCCCATTCCCAGCATCGTTGGCCATAAAGCCTTTCCTGAGCTTGGAACCATTCTTACAATACCACCCATATAGGGCCACCATGAAAGAACACTTGCTACTAATATTTCAAAACCAGCCGTGTAATCCCAAAGGCGGTCACCTGAAGAAGCAAGCGGTTTTGCATTAAAAATCTTGCTAATTCCAACAGTACTGATTAATTTATACATTATTAAAATTCCAGTCAACGCAACAAGGAGACTGATAATAAGAGAAGTATTTTTTACTGAAGCTGAACCACCTCGCAAAGAAATCCAACTAATGGCTAGTGCGGTAAGAGAACTAACAGCTGTTACTATTTGCTGAGAGGATGATTGTAGTAAACCTGAGGCTATTAAAACTTCACTTACTGCTTTTCCAAATAAGATAATTAACAAACAATTCCAGCCAACAATCGATGCATATTGTAGAAAAATGGCAAATATTGAACCCTTTTGACCAAAAATAGGTTTGCTGGAAGCGATGTTTTCTACCCCATATTTTATACTAACCGGAACTGTAGCAAGTGCGACAAAAAACATTCCGACTAAACAACCTGCAATCATGGCGATCATTCCCATTGTTGCATTTAAATAGTAAGCTACAAACCCGCCAATGGAATAACTCCACGCTGCAACTCCTGCACTGAGGGAAACTCCCATTAATCCCCATGAAGACCATGTTCTTTGGTTTTTCGGTAAGGGCCAGCTACTTTGGGCAACTTCTTGTGAAATGGATAGCTCAACATTTTTTACCTTCATAAGAACCACCCCCAAATCATTAAAATGAATGGAATAATGAGTCCAACAAGTGCGAGGTAAAAGTAATCCCTCTTGCTGAAATCATCTCCAAGATTCGTATCGTCGGCCATTTCTACTAAAATATCCTCCAAGTTCTTTGTTCCTTCAACGTTTATAGGTAAATCTGAGTTAATGGCTAAATGCTCCGGAACTGGATGAGTTTCAACATTTGTCTGTTCAGTCATATTCTTTTCCCCTTTCAAACATAATCAAATCCCATCAGATCGGCATCCAAAATTTTTGATTGAATGGTACACTACCAAATTATCAGGTTCACCTCCCTATTTTTCTTTAAAGAATATGAGGGTAAACGGGTTAGCATTTAGCCTATTAATTATTGTAAGGGCTTTCATCACTAACAATAATACGCTGAATTTTCAGAAAAATCATCACATTTTTAAGAATTCCAAAGATTACACTCCCTGACCTAGTATTTTAACTTCTGTTAAACCTAGATTTAGGGCAGTGGTTAACCCTTCATATGTCGCTTCCTCCAGAGTTCGTGGAGCGAGGCAATCACCAATTTGCTGAACTACAGGAGCTAAACCTTTTACTTCTTCAAACAATTCTGTATTAGGAATTCGTCCATAAGCTAAAACAATTGTATCCCAATCTGCCACTTCTTCCCTTTCATGCGAAAATAAATTTCTTATGATCAAATTGTCCTGAACAATCCCTCCTAAATCAAAATGCGGACGCATGTTAACCTTTAATTGATAAAGCTTTCTTAAATATTCATTTCTTAGGTACTGATGAACCTCCTGTCCGATGTGGAGCTTTACAGAAAACAAAGTTACTTCATGGCCCTTTTCCTGTAAAAAAAGAGCTGCTTCGATTCCGGGCCAGTCTCCGGAAAAATCAAACACGTTTACCCGTTTTCCTATTTGCTTTGGATGACTGCTAAATAAGTTATCTACAGTGGTTATTCTTTGATCATCGATACCCTGCACATGTGGAAGATAGGGTCTGGACCCTGCCGCACAAATGATGACATCAGGCTTCCATTCTAGTAGATCACCCCGGCTGATTCTTTTTCCTAATTGAACTTTAACATTGCTTTTTTCTAATTTACGAGAATAGTTATCTAGCATGGTTTCAGCCAGTTCCTGCCGCATAGGGGCTTTTCGCATGATTTGCAGAAGTCCGCCAATCACTGATTGCTGCTCTACAAGTGTGACCTGATGCCCCTGAATGTCCGCTGATAATGCAGCTTGAAGGCCAGCGGGACCTGCACCTATTACGACGACATGCTGTTGTGATTTTATCTTTTGACTAAGCGGGTTCAACTTTCTCTCTTTACCTGCTATAGGATTTTGGACACAACCAATTGTGAGACCTTTATGATAGTGGCCAATACAAGCCTGGAGACATCCAATGCAAGCATCAATACTATTAAGTTCTCCCCTTATCGCTTTATTAGGCATTTGGGGGTCAACGATTAATGCACGGGTCATTCCGACCATATCAGCTTTACCGGTTTTTACAATCTGTTCCGCCTCGATAGGGTCGACAACACGAGTTCCCACAAATACAGGGACAGCACCCGCCATACGAATTTTAAAGGCATGAAGTGCATTATATCCATGCTTCATAGGAGAACCCGGTGCTATATGGGTAGAACCTGAATAGGTACTTGAATCCCCTGAAGTCACATTAATAAAGTCAACACGAACTCTTTCCACCAAATATTCAACAATTTTAACTGCATCAGCTACTGTAATCCCATCCATCGTCATTTCATCTGCACTGATCCTGATTCCGACAGTAAATTCTTCACCAACCGTCTTCCAAATTCGCTGCAAAATTTCAAGTATAAAACGCATTCGATTCTCAAACGTTCCTCCATAATGATCTTTTCGATGATTGGTATTACTTGACCAAAACTGAGCCGGTAAGTATCCATGTGAACATGCAATTTCCACTCCATCCAATCCGGCTTCTTTTGCCAGTTTAGCAGATATAACAAAACCATCAATAACCTCTTCAATATCATCCAAGCTCATTGGTCTTGGCATGGTTCCAAATCGTAAACTTGGTTCCGCAGAGGGCGCCCATGCTGCATAACGGTAGTCGCTTGCAATAAACTCCCTTCCACCGTGGAAAAGTTGCGCAAATACCTTCGTGCCATACTGATGCAATTGTGCAGCAACCTCAGAATAGGCAGGGATGACCGCCTTGTCATACCCAGCAATGGTATGACTGGTCAACATCCCAGATGAATGAACGGCAGCCGCTTCAAGTATGACAAGACCTACTCCTCCTTTTGCACGTTCTACGTGATAGGAAGTCATATCTGAAGTTGGAATACCGTCTGCCACATGGTTTGTTTGGTGAGCAGTGCTAAGAATTCTATTCTTAATTTGTGTCTTCCCAATTGTAATTTCTGAAAATAAGTACTTAAATTGGGCCATTTTGATCACTCCTTTCAAAGTTCATGTTGAAACCCTCACTATTTATAGTGCAATTACTGTGCCAAGAGCAAAATATCTTTAAGAGGATCCTTCTATCATTGCATTGATTATGTTTTATTGTTTTCTGACTGCCAAAATTAGAGTTCGGAAAGGATTGGATTTTAAAAAAATGAACCTTTTATGCATCATAGTGATGCATAAAAGGTTCAAAAGTAAAAGTGACATGGTATTTTATTGTATGTTAGTTTTTTGAGATGTCTGTCCCCCTGTTTGCATAAAGATAGACAAAGGGGGGATTTTTATTTTTTTTACAAATAAACTTATTAGAATGACTGTTGCTTATGTTTTTATTACCTCAGCACTTATGAAATTAATGGGTACTGAATTAACGAATCATTTTCTTGGATTAGGACTGCCCTATCCCCACATGATGTTAAAGCTTGTCATTTTAATAGAAATAGTTTGCGGAATTCTACTATTGGTTAATAAAGCTGTAAAAAATGCTGCGGTACCTTTAATTGGGATTATTATCGCAGCTTTTCTTTTAACAAAAGTTCCCTTACTGCACAATGGCCTTCTTCCATTCGCTTTTGGTGCTCGTTTAGACATAGTAATGTTAGTTTTGCTGGTTTGTTTATACAAGCAATATCCTCGCTGATAGCTGCATCCGAAAAATCTAATTTTGGGGTGGCCGTAAAACACAAAACTTCCCTCAAACATCAGTTTGAGGGATCATTTAAACTAACCCGATTAATTCTGCATGTGGAAGGAACTCTCTTCTTAAAATGTCATTCCAACGAAATCTTAACAACATCATCCAAATATTTCATGGCACTATAACCAAAAATCTCCAGCTTTTTAGGGATTACTTTCTCGCTAGTATTGTTACCTTCTAACTTCATTCTTTGAACGGTAACGAAAAAACGAGGCTGCTCGATTTCTTCATAGGCGACAGGGTTTACATTCATATCATATTCCACCCCGTTTTTATCAACAAGTACTCCTTCAGAATCCATCTCTATGGTATTAGATTCATTTTCATCCTCACCCACAATTTGGAATTGAAATGACTCATATGCTCGATTCTTCACTTCATGATCGCTTATAACAACATTGGTAGTCTGTCCAACTTCCACCTTGTCGATGGAGATGGTGCTGCCTGCATATTCAAAGGTTTGAGGATATTCCTTAGAGGTATCCAGTTCAATGGTTTTATGGTCTTCAAACGCTAATTGAACAGATTCAAATTGAACGTTGACCTCTTTTGGTTTTTCTCCAAAAAGTGGGTCAAAGTGGGTTTGAAAAGTACTCCAATTCATGTCTTGACTTGTTTCTAAATACGAGATGCCGCCATACAAAACAGATTTCATTTTCTTTTTGTTCACTACTAAATTATCAAAATTTAAAGCTTCTATCCGCTTCTCTGACTGCTCAATATTAATACCATATTGCAAAACCGTCGCTGTTGGAGCAATGGTTAGTTTATCAAATCGAACCGGGATTCCCTCGACTTCTGTTTCTTTATCCAATGCATATTTGATAGAGGGCTGTTTGGTTACGGGAATCTCAAAGTTCCACTCCCCAGTTTCATTTTCCACGTTCTCGTAAGCCGTAATACGATTCCGGTCAGAGGAATCACGAATCAATTTCTGAAGCTTTGTGATCTTTAGTTTGATTGTCCCGTTATCTTTCTTGAGTGGCGGCAGACTAATTTTCCCTTGATACAAATTCTTTTCCTTTTTATTTAAATCGGATTTAAGGTCAGGTGGATAGTACCTTGGATTTGCTTCAGGGCTCATGATTTCATATTGGTTCTCCACCGAAACTCCATCATCATAATTCATTACATATTGATTGGGTTCATCTGTATCTTCAATTTCATAAAAAACAAGCGTCTGAACATCATCAGCAATCGCACTCTTGATCTTAATTTTCACTCCATTACTTTCCGATTCCAGATTCAGCCTTTCACCCAAGTCCTGTTGAAGAAAGACGCGTAATTCCGGATCTTCTTCTGTCCAAGTATAGTATAGTTTGGAAGAGGTTCCCGTAAAAAAATCGATTCCTATTAATAATGCGAATACACCTGCAATAAAAAGTCCTTTTCTTAAACGTTTCTTATTCTTCTGTAGTCTAAGCTTTTCCTTTTCTGCCAGCCTATCTCTGACGGCCTCCATAAAACCAGGTGGCACTTGCGTATTTTCCAGCCTATCAGAAAGATTTAACAGGGTTAACATAACATCCTGAAAGGTTCCCAAATCCTCCTGACAGTCGTGACAATGATAAATATGTTTCTCTAAATCAATCTTTTTCGGCCGATCTAGGGTTCTTTCTAAGTAATCAATATAAAACTTATGATACTCCTTACAGCCATGAAAGGTTAATCCATCCCCCATTACTTTTCTAAGTGACTGGATTCCGGAAAACAAGAGCTCTGTCATCTTTTCCACTGAAATTTGGAGAAGGTGAGCCACTTCCTCCTGAGAAATTCCTTTTACATATGTAAGGAATATCGCTTCTCTCTCGGACTCATTCAATTGATCAAGTGCATTAAATATATCCTTTTGTTGTTCACTTTCCTCTGAAACTTGTAAACTTCTATGATCAGAAAGCTCACGGCAGGTATGTATAAAAATGGATGTAACCCACGTTTCGAATGATGTTTCATTTTTAAATCGAGGCAATTCCT
The DNA here is from genome assembly GCA_011250595.1 of Bacillus sp. MM2020_1. GTDB lineage: Bacteria > Bacillota > Bacilli > Bacillales > Cytobacillaceae > Neobacillus. The sequence goes on from JAANMP010000065.1 coordinate 23,384, forward strand.
TGTGGACTTTGATAATGGAACGGTAAAAAAGATCTTCCATTTGCTGGCGATTCCTAAGATAGGACCAACCAAGTATATAGAACGATTGTTTTTGAAGATCGAACCAATCGACGATGGATGCCACGCCTTTTTCTCTAATCATCGTGATTGAAATGGAATCTATTTTTGGAATCATAAAAGTGTACCCCTCTTTAACGTCAAAATTCCTTTACAATTCCTTATTCGACAATTTACTTATATTTCCTCCCTATTCATTTATGTAGAGATTAATTTCTTACATTTACTGTAATATAGGAACAGGCTTACAAATGAATGTCGAAATTTGACGAAAAATATCTCTTTTATGTATTCGCTTTCACTTGTTAATTTTATCAGTAGAATATTACAAATTTTTAATGTTTTTAAACTATTCTTTTTTTAACACAAAGGGGTGTAATAGTAATGCTGCAGGGAAACACGGGGAAAAACAGGGGAAAGGGATTAAAGATCGAAACTGTTCAATTAAGCATCGACGTTCCACGTCATATAAGAGATGTTTTTCAGGACTCAGTAGAAAAAAATGGAAAGACGATGAATGATGTTTTAAAGTTATATATACAAAAGTACATTTGGAAACAAGGAGAATTACAGAGAAATAGGCAAAAACGACGCGAAGAATTAGGATAATCTGCAGGCCAACACTGCGAACTATCTCAATTAAACAATAATCTTCCGGAAAGATCCTTTCCAAAATAAATCACTGAGGCACAACTACTTCCTTTCAGCAGTTGTGCCTTTTTAGAGCAGAATACGTTGATGATCTTATTGTCTGACTGTTCCACTAAAGGGGCTTTACTCCCATTAGGTTAGTTTGTATCTATATTTTTGGAGGGATATTCATAACGAACCATTTTTTACAAAACTGTAATGGTCTGACCCTTAAGTGGTAAATATTAAACAAGAGAGATACAAAAAATGTAGTTTTGCAAAGAGAGGATTAACAAAATATGATTATTGTTGAAAGGGAACATAGCTATTTCATGGTTACTCAGAATGATCACGCCAAAATTGCAGGGGATATCGCCCGAAACTGTAAAGATGATTATTTTTTTGATCTTACACGAACCCAAGAAGTGCAACTGGCGATCCAAGAACATGACAGAGGTTGGATTGACCTGGATACGTCTCCTGTATGGAATGATAAAACGGAAAAGCCATACTCTTTTATCGACTACCCGATCCTGCTTAAAATTTCTTTTTATAAAAAGGGATTGAATGAAGTTGAAAAAATGAGCAAGTATGCTGGACTGTTATGCAGTTTACACTATTCATCATTCATTCAGGATCCTACAGAGCCCGAAGTCAGGGAATTTTTGAATGAAGAAAAGCAAAGACAGGAGCAGCTTTTAAAGGAATTGCAAATAGTGGGAAACGAGAAAATGAATGAAACTTTAATGTACCACCTGGATCTGTTAAAGTTTTGTGATTATCTTTCCCTGTATATTTGTTTAAATGAACCTGGAGATAATAAAAAAATACATCCCTTTTTCCAAAATGGATTTCCACAGTTATTTCCATTTGTTACGGACAACCCCATCGTTGCTCATTGGAAAAACCAAGAAACGGTTTCGCTCTCCCTCTCCCCTCTGAAAGGTGATTTAGAAGTAGAACTTCCTTTTAGGGCTGTAAGAAAAGACCAAATAGAGAAGCTCGGTATCCTTGATGCCTACAAGGATACCCCTGTTACTATAAGGAAGATAGCGTTTAAATAGGTGAAAAGCCACTGTGCAAACATTACTAATCACATCATATTTTTTTGTCACTAATATCAATGAAATTCTCAGAGTAAATAACATCAATAAACGCAAAGAAGGGATAGCTTAATGACTATCCCTTAAATTCTCTATCGACTCCCGTTAAATAAATTTGTTATCTGTTTTTATTGAGTATCTTCGTCGCTTTTGTACTCCAAAATATCACCTGGCTGACAATCCAAATTCTTACATATCGCTTCTAATGTTGAAAAACGAACCGCTTTTGCTTTCCCATTCTTCAGAATAGATAGATTCGCCATAGTAATTCCAACCCTCTCCGAAAGCTCCGTTACGCTCATTTTTCGTTTTGCTAACATCACATCAATATTAATAATAATTGCCATATTCTCCACCTCAGACCGTCAAATCATTTTCAGATTTTATGTTAATCGCTTCTTGTAGAAGCCGTTGGAGGATAGCAGCAAAAACGGCGATAACCGATGATGCAAAAATGATGATAAGTCCCATTAATCCAATAGGAGGGTCAACTTTCTTCGCTATAAAATGAAAGAGTGGCAACCCTAATACATACAAACCACTGATTGTAATCGCACAGCACTTTATGTTCTTTAACGCCTTTACAGATAATTCCGAGAACGCTGTGTTCTCGGCAATGTACCGTAAAAGGGTGAAAGCCTGATAGAGAGCAAAGTAAAAAGGCACAGCTGCTCCGTACATTACGATGAAAAAGAGATATTTCATCGGGGCAATATTGGGATACAATTTTGCTGCAAAATTCGCTATACGGGGCACTAAAAATATACATAAAGCAAGCACTGCAATTCCAACCAGAAAAATAATTACCTTTAAGAAAGTGGTTGAACCTCGTTTACCATTCATTTAATACACCTCACTTATTTAATAACATCATGATTTTATCACATTATTTATCGTTTTACAATAAATTAATATTGTTT
>JAANMP010000066.1 GCA_011250595.1 Bacillus sp. MM2020_1
TAAATAAACATTAGATAAATAAACAAAGACCGAACATGCAGCAACATGTCCGGTCCTGCAATAGATGGTTCCCTCAGGAGGGGATCGACTATTTAGTGATGATGATCCACCCGAGCCGCTAAACTCAAGGGTGGATTATTTTTGTTTAAATGACAGTACAGCAACCATTAGACTGGCAAAAGCAATCGTGAACATTAGTGTTTCAAAAACTGTCAATCAGCATCACCCCCTTTCTATTTTGGATCGGACCGACCACCCTTGAGAAATCCTAATCTATTGCTCTTCTAGTTTACCATATTAATAGTCACAATAGAACAAACGTTCTATTGTGACTAAAACTTTTTCTTAATTCAGAAGTTTAAACTAGAACTGTCGCAGGTTCCCCTTTTCCTACAAATATTTATGAATAGAAAAGATTCAAGAAAAAAACACCAATGTTGGTGTTTAAAGAGTTCACTTAAAAGGTGCATATAGGAAAATTGAAATACAAAAAGGCATGGGAATTGACGCATGCCTTTTTTGTCGCTACATCAAGGTTTAATGACGATTTTGTGTAGAATCGAATCGATCTTTCGATGTGTTTCCTTTTACTCATCTTTCATTTTGAAACTGAATGAGACCCCATTACTTCTTATATTTCGTTAATTTGGATGATATGGATACAGACTGTTTCTCTGTTTTTTTAACTTTTAAGTCGGATGCCCAGCTTATTGTGGATTCATATTTTTGGGTGTGTTCTTTTTTAACAAGGTTCTTCAATCGTTCTTTGTTCTTTTCTAAAGATTGTTCCAGGGAAAGGAGCCGTCGAGTTGGGAAGGGCAACCCTGCAAGAATGGTTGTAATAGTGGGGTCAGTTTCTGAGATATATGTCCCTTCAAATAATTGTAGTGGTTCCCCAACCCTTTCATAGATGGAAGGTACATTAATGAGCTTTGAAATATTTTCTGGTCCTTCATATATGAGCCCTGCCCGAATGACACCTTGTGATTCAACAGGACAGAATATGGAGTTAGCCCATGAGATTTGTACTTTCGTCGAGACATCCGCAGTGGTTTTTGCGTCAGTAATAGCAGCTGAAGAGATGATGGTTACACCTCTTGTTCCAAGAATATTCATAAGATCGGTTTTATCGAAATTACCGTAAATAGAACTCTTTTTTGTTATTTTTAGGAGATGACAAATGGCCTCCATCGTTTGATGATTAGCAGAGAGGTATATCTCGTGTTTGCTTGATTGCGGCTTCATTTTGCGCATCTGATCATTATCTACCAAGAAAACAGAAGAAATCGCTTCTATTTTTGAAAGCTCTTCGATACACTCTGCCGTATTGATTCGATTTCCCGCTAATACGTTTCGTTCAGGTATGATGGCGATAGCACCAACTTTAATGCCAGGTAATTGATCAATTAACAAATCAATTAAAAGAGGGCTCATCCCAGATCCTGTACCACCGTCTGTTGAAAAAGCCACCAATAACAGCTTTAGATTCTTAAAGGAGCTGTTAACAAAATCAATCATTTCTCGATAGTGTTCTTGAACCGCTTGTAATCCTAAGGATCTACTCTGTCCTGCACCATTATAACCTGGGACAAAATACTTCTTTTCCACCCTAGTGTTTACTACACCATCACGTTTATTTGTGTTAATCAGAGCTGTTTGAAAACCCATAGATGATGCTATCTCCGCTATATTTCCACCTGCTTGACCTACGCCTAAGATTCCAACCGATTTCACCTGAAAACCCCCTTATCATGCTGAAATAAAACCCATAATTGCGGTTAAAAGATTTTTTAATAAAATGCATATTTTGGATAAATATATGCCTTATAACATTTTTACTTTTTTGAAGGGTAGATTATGACTAAAAAATGTTTTTCAGAAGACCAAGGGGACGGTTCTTGCGGCTTTTATATCGTAATTTTAGTTAATTAAAATAAATAATCCCTGAATCACCGCGATTGGATTCAGGGATTTATTTCAATGTTTTTTTCACAGAGCTTTAATTCACTAACTCAAAACCATTTACTCTTCCCCTTAAATATCAAAAGCAACGAGATAAGTAATAAGACTAAACCTGTGATGCGGTACCAATCAATGAGGATTGGTTGTTTGATGAAAATCCCAAAGTGATCAAGTGTCACACTGATTAATAACTGTCCAACAATGACAGCTGTAATGGCTGAAGCCACTCCAATTCTTGGTACTACCGCAACCATAATCGTTACATATCCGGCTCCAAGCACTCCACCCAATAGCTGCCATTTCGGAACCGTTGTTACTTTTAATAAATCTCCTTTACCAAAAAAAATAACGAGTAATAAGAGAATGATGGTTCCGATAAAAAACGAAACAAAACTACCTTCGATCACACCAATCCTTTTTCCCAACACACCATTGATTCCTGCTTGAGTTCCTATTAAAGTCCCGCCGATTATGGCTAATAGTAAATAAAAAAACATGTACATCTTTATTCCACCTTATTGATATGGTTTGGTATGATCAATTGTGCTTTAACATTAGTGAGCCATAGGCGAAATCAACTATTCGGATCATCGTTTAGTATAGTCTAGAAAAGTGTTCATCCATTTCTTCTTCAGATAGACCAGCAATTTTTGCTATTCCTTCAATTTCCACTCCTTTTTCGAATAATTCTACTAGTAATATATGACGATCCCACTTTTCTTTATCACTTCTACTTAATTCAAATTCTTTATTAAATAATTTGTCCATTTTTAACACCTCAGCGTAAAATATATTCGGTACGTTAAAATATAGTATCTAAAAATGAATGGTAATTTTCGTTCTGTAGAGGAATAATGAAGAGATTAAATAATAAGGGCATTATAAAAGATGAATTGAAGTTACCGACTCAAACATTTTGGGACTATTTCTGCTCAAGTTTATTTACTTTTCTTTTTACATCGGCCATCTCTTTGAATAAAAGCTCAACATCTGAGTTAACATCAAATGCTAATGTTTTCATATCTTGTCTAATATAGGTGAAATTTTCAGTCATAAGAGTAGTGGTATGTTTTATTAATTCTTTTATTTCATTTTGACCTGTTGATAATACATCCTGACCCTTTTCTAAATGTTCTGTCCGACCGATTAATTCTTTCTGGCCATTTTCTAAATGTTCTGTCCGACCTATTAATTCTTTCTGCCCTATTTCCAATCTTTGTGTTCGATTAACTAATTCTTTCTGACCAGATAATAAATCTTCTTGCCCTTTTTCTAGCCTTTCTGAGTGACCCTTTAATTCCTTCTGACCCTTACTAATATTTTGAAGTTCTGTAAGAATAATTTTTAGTGTTTCTTCCATAACAAAGCCTCCATTATTTGGATTACAACCACTTTCACTCATTTCCAATTATTTGTATATTTCAATAAAGTAAAATGGCTATAATACAATAGGTTATAACATACCTTGATGATAAGGATACGTTAACATTGAACTCAGCTTAATTCCATTAGAAATCATTATACATATCATCTTCCTCATTATCCCAACAGGTATTGTTCTTCCTCAAAAAAATCTTTTCATTGATACTATTTAACACCTCTTGCCGATCCTTCTCATTTAGCAACTCAATTTCCAAAATAATTCTTTCTGATATAGACAGCCTTCCAGTCATATAAGCAGTCGTTTGTTTCACTAATTCCTTTATTTCATTTTGCCCCAAAGACAATAGATCTTTATTTTTTTCTAAATTTTCTATTCGAATCTTTAATTGCTGCTGACCAGAAATTAATTCATCATGACCTTTATTTATATTTTTTGTGCTGGATATCAACTTTTTCTGACCCTTTTCTAAATTTTCTGTACGACTTAATAGATCCTTCTGAATTACCATTATATCTTGTTGGCCTTTATCCAAATTTTGTAGTTCTGAAAGAATAATATTTAATGTTTCTTCCATGACAAAACCTCCAACTTTTTGATTACAGAACATAAATTAATAAGGTAATGATTTAAGAAAGGAAAAGGAAGGAAAATCTTAAGACAAAAGGATGGTAGCATTTGAAGAGTTTGAGATGATTTTTGTAGAAAGTGGGAAGGCATAAAAAAACTCCAAGTTGCAAATCTGTTCTTATCCATACATATTCTATCTCATCTATTATACCCCCCTTTTCAATTGAATTCTGCTGCTACTTGATTTATTTTCCAGCCACTATTAATCTAACATTAATTCTTTCAACAAAGTAGGAAGAAAAATGACAAAATAATGAAACATTATTTGACACCAATTTCAATAAGGACCGCAATGTCTTATGGGCATAGAAAAAGATGGATACAACAAGGAGTTACAACTTGCAATTGATTATCATGGCAAGTTGTATTATAAAAATAATCCAGCTTTCATAAGACCGGTCTTTTACAATCGGGCAAGATAATGGAATAAACTAAAAGACAGTTAGATATGGTCCTTTATCACACAACTATACGTTGCTTATATTTGACGAGCAACCGTAAAGCTTCATATACTTTTCAGGTAACCATAGGCTTTCTATATTCAAGGAGGTAAAACCATGGATTACATTTCACCGAAGGAAGCGGTATTAAATGTGAAACGGTTGCCTAAAGATACCATAGCGGCGGGACGTCGTCATACCGTTGGGCTTAAATCGGACGGCACGGTGACGGCTGTGGGTTGGAATAAGCATGACCAATGCAATGTGAACGACTGGCGCGATATTGTAGCGGTTACGGCGGGATGGCGTCGTTCCATTGGGCTTAAAACGGATGGCACGGTGGTTGCTGTGGGCCGAAATAATGAAGGTGAATGCAATGTAAGTGACTGGCGTGATATGGTGGCGGTCGCCGCGGGTGACTGGCATTCCATCGGTCTTAAATTGGACGGCACGGTGACGGCTGTGGGTAATAATCGGTATCGCCAATGCAATGTAAGAGACTGGTGCGATATTGTGGCAGTCGCGGCGGGTTATCTTCATACCATCGGTCTTAAATCGGACGGCACGGTGACGGCTGCGGGTATGAATAAACATGATCAATGCGATGTAAGCGGCTGGAGCGGTATTGTGGCAATAGCAGTGGGTAGTAATCATACCATTGGCCTTAAATCGGACGGTACTGTGGAGGCTGTGGGTTGGAATGAGTATGGCCAATGTAATGTAAGTGATTGGCGCGAAATTGTAGAGATAGCGGCAGGTTGTGCCCATACCGTTGGGCTTAAATCGGACGGCACGGTGGTTGCTGTGGGTGATAATGAATATGGCCAATGCGATGTAAGCGGCTGGAGCGGCATCCAACTGCCCGGCAATTAGTTATTAATAACAATAAGCCAGAGAATCACTGAACGAGTTAATGAGCATTGTTTCAGAAATAAGAATATTCCATTAAAGGGCGCGTTTATGGAAGATTATAAAAATCATTGAGTTTATCCTATTGGTAAATGCCTTGGCAGCAAAGCGGTACATTTTATTGTCTGTAATCACCTTCCCGGGGTTATTAAATCTAATTCAACAAAACCATACTTATTCTATAATTTTAGTAAAAGTTCAATTTACTAGTTTAAGATCTTTTTTTATTAATCAAGTATGTATACATATGAATTGGTAAAAGCTGATCCGGATAAAAGATTTAAGGAGTTGAGTTGGAAAATGAATCATTGGATTATCATAACTCCAGAAGGTATTACTACTTCACCAACAGACGTAATGAATGATAACTTTCAGGTACTTGGTTTCGTTGATGCAATTTCAGAAGTAGATGCTGTTGAGAAACTAAAACAGGAATATCAATATTTAAATGGTAGTGGATTTGACGAGGTTTGGATTTATCAAATAAGAAATTCAAGACCCTTAATTACTTTTTTAGAAAAAGAAAGGTCAGGAACTAACTATGAAATCGAAGATGGTATGGAGCGCGAAATAGTTGAAAAAATAACCAATATACTTATACAAATCGGTTATTCTGATCTTGTCTATGATTATTGCTCTGATGACTCCTACCACTTCGAGGGCTACTCAGATGCCTTTCAAGAAATTCGTGTAGATGTTGAAGGAGAGAAGATTGAAGTATACGACAGATATCTAGGTGAAAAACATTTTGTGTACTCGGGAAATTTTAAACTTAATTGAGAAATTATCAATCTCATTACGACTTAACTTAGTGATTTTTTTTCAATGAGCTCAACAGCTAACCCTTCTCTTAGCATTGAAGCTGTTAAAATAAAACTGGCAGAGTTGCAGGAGAAGCATAGCTCATAAATGAAGGTAGATATATTTGTAGATTGGAAAAGTTTGCCCAAAATAATTAGAGCTGCCTGGACTAGGGCAGCTCTTTAATGGTTCCATTCAACATGTGTTCGCCATTAAATTTATATTCTTAGATACTGGATTTCTTTACTGTGCACTGGTCATTGGATAGTTGTATCCCAAGCGTTGCATTGCGTACCAATACAAAATAGGAAAGGAAAGCCAGAAAACTTGAGCCTAAAATGATGGCGCCCATCGGAACGCCTGTATACGCCCCTGCTATTCCCACAAGTGGAGCAGTTAATGAGCCAAGTAAAAATGGCAATAATCCTAAAAGGGCTGAAGCACTGCCCGCAATATGTCCTTGCGTTTCAATCGCTAAAGTAAAAGACGTGGTTCCGATAATACTGATGGAAGTTATAAAAAAGAAAATAGGAATCACAACTGCGAAAAGTGGTCCGTTTAATAGTAGCGCGATGAGTAAACCGGCACCCGCTAAATTAGCGATGACTAAACCGATTTTTAAGAAAGTCCGCTCGGGAATGATGTCTGCAAAGCGGCCGACCAATTGACTTCCAATAATTAATGCTAATCCATTGGTCCCAAATAATAAACTAAATTGCTGCGGTGTGACTTCGTAAATATTCTGATAAACAAATGGAACCCCAGATACATAGGCAAAGATTCCTGCAGCAGTAAATCCTGAAGTTAGTGCGTACCCCATGAACGTTCGATCTCGGAATAAAGAACCAAAGTTGTTCATAATTTGTGGTAAATTGCTTGGTACACGGTTTTCTGTCGGCAGAGTTTCTTCTAATTTTAAAGCAACAGTGAAGAGTAACACTGCACCCACACAAGCTAACGCAATAAAAACTCCATGCCAATTGGTAAATGCAAGAATCCCCCCACCAGCAACCGGTGCAACAATCGGCCCGAGGTTCCCCACTAATACCATCATCGTAAAGAACTTGGTCAGTTCCCTCCCACTATAGAGATCTCGAACAATCGCTCTAGAGATCACAAGTCCGCCGGCAGCAGCAAAGCCCTGGACAAATCGAGCGATGATAAGGAAATAGATATTGGGCGCCAACGCACATGTGATAGAAGCAAGTAAGTACAAGATGATAAAGATCAATAAGGGTTGTCGGCGGCCTTTTACATCACTTAAAGGACCAATAACCAATTGTCCTAATCCCAGGCCTAATAAACAGGAAGTTAAACTAATTTGTACAAGTGAAGCCGTCGTATGAAAATCTTTTACAATCGTTGGAAAAGAAGGTAAATACGTATCGATGGTAAAAGGTCCTAACAGTCCCAGTGATCCAAGAAGTATGGCCAGCTGTATTCGTTTTTTTCCACTAGGTTTATTCAATGTCCATCGCCTTTCTATAAAAGAAGTATTTTTTGCTCGTTGCATTTATTTCGATATCCAAAATAATAAATTTTATTATAACCTGAGTCTTGCTCAATGGTAAACAATTAATTTCCGTGGAAACGTTTTCAATTTTTGACCCTTGGTGAAATGGAAACAGGGGGACGGTTCTGCACCGTCCCCCCCCTTTTTCGTATACAATAAGAAAAAAATAACATACCATTCAGTAGGCAAAAACTAGCATACATTTCTCTATTCTAGCAGCGTACGATCCTAATTTCGTCCCTTAAGCTTCTTACTAACAATGAGAACACATTATTTCTCACGATTGGATCTAGAATATAAACGATAACTGTTCCAACGGTTTTGTCTCATATGTGATTTCTGTTCCACTTTTCACTTTACTTATGCGATTTCTTCGAATCTAACGTTTTTATGTCATTTCGATGGAAGCCTAATGTGTTTGGGGATTTCTTGCCTTCCGTTCAAAATGATAATGAAGGCGGTATTCACATATTTCTTTTGTCCAATTGAAAAGAACTTGTTTTTCTTCTTTTAGTACTTCAAAATTCAACTTAAAAATATCATTCTCAAATGTGATTAATCCTTTGGAACTGCCACTCCATTTTGTCATTGGCATCGTAGCAATCAGTTTGCTAACACCTTTTTCATCATAATCCCATAATTTTTTAGCACCTTTATCGGAAAAATCAATCCTTTTGCGATGTTCTTTCTCCATCAGGTAATAATGAAAGAATGGTGCAGCATCTCTTGATGAAATGGGAAGATGCCAATTCGATGCACCCCGCTCCAGCATCGCCAATAAGACCACCATTTTATAGCTTTTGGCCATCCCCGTTTTTTCAACTTCAACGAACCAATTTTCGTACCGGTTGTATATTTCTATCTCCTCATCCGTTAATTCCTCTGCCCATTTAAGAAATCCAAAGTACGAACTAAATTCTTGTCTGTAATGGGGAGAATCCGATGCACCCTTTAAATGCAATTCCAAATACGACGGCCTTCTTCCAAGCTCTCTTTTTAAATCCATGTAGTCATTGAATAATTTCTCTCTACGAGGTTGTCGCTTTCGGGACATTTCTTTAAGTAGGCTAATCACATTTACATCCAAGTTTATTTCACAGTACAATGGCAGTGTCGGTTCAATTGTTCTAGTTTTCCCGTCATTTGGTTGGGTATCGAATAGACTTAACTTTATATCTGCATTTCGATAATTTCCAATCAAGTCAATGATGACACACGATTCTTTACCTGGATGTAGACGGAGTCCGCGACCTACTTGTTGGGTAAATACGGTTAATGATTCAGTTGGTCTGACGAATAAAAGAGTATCGACAGCAGGGATATCCACCCCTTCATTAAACAGATCCACTGTAAAAATAATGTCAATTGCACTTTCGTTAGTTGTGAAATAGCTTCATTTCTGCTTATACCTATTTGCTGGGAATGAAGACTGACAGTTCGATACCCATGATGATTAAAGTAACTTGATAAGAAGTCTGCCTGCCTAATGGATGAGCAAAATCCTAATGTCCTCGTTTGTTTATTATTCTCCCAGGCACGAAGTACTTTAAGAGCTAACTCTTCTCGTAACTGGGCTTGTAGTAATTCATCTTCATCATAGCGATTACCAATCCAAGTAATTTGACTATAATCGGTATCATCATATACACCGAAATATTGAAATGGAGATAACCAGTTCCGATTAATGGCATCCAGGAAGTCTAACCGAAAAGCCACATTTCCATCACAAATTGCAAATACATCTTTGTTATCATTACGATCAGGAGTCGCAGTAATTCCAAGGAGGAATTGCGGTCGGAAATAATCAAGAACCCTTTGGTAGGAATCAGCTGCGGCATGATGAAACTCATCTATGATAATTAGATCAAACTCATCTGGCTGAAAGGTTTCCAAATGCTTTTTCAGACTTAATGTATAAATAGAGGCAAAAATGGCATCAGCCTGACCTTCCTTTGTTTTGCCATTGTAAATCCCGAATTGTTTTTCAGGCATTATTTTCTTAAAAGAATCTCTAGCCTGATGAAGAATTTCTTCTCGGTGAGCAATAAACAGGACTTTATTAAAAGTTTGTGCAAAAAAGCCAGCCAAATAGGTTTTCCCTAATCCAGTGGCCATTACTACAAGAGCCTTATTATATTCTTCATCCAGAGTTTTGTTTAACTCCCCCAATGCCTCGACCTGAGCAAATCTTGGTTGTATTTCCCCATATCCAACTGAGGGATCAAAAATTACCTCTGGCTTAACAGCAATCTCCTTTTCTACTGGCAGCATTAAATCTAATTCTTCAAGATCTGACCATTTTTGAACTAAATTGGGATGTTTACGTTGGTATTCATCATAACCTTTTCGATATTCTTCTAATGTTTCTTGATTTAATGGCACGGTTTTATCTGAATAGAAAATTTTAAGAAACTCCCTTTGCGCATCATCAAAAACTTGCTGCTCATCACTAACCAAAAGATTCCATTCCACACCATTATGTAAAGCCGATTTTGATAAGTTAGAAGAACCAATAAACAAAACATCATATTCATTGGATTGGAATAGGTATGCCTTAAGATGAAATGAAACACCATTACTTTTCCAAATTCTAATCTTTATACTTTTATGAATTGATAAAAGTTCTTCCAAAGCCCTTGGCTGAGTAATATATAAATAATCTCCGGTACAGATATTAATTTCAGCACCTTTTTCCGCAGCCTTTTTTAATGCACTACTTAAGTGATCAACACCTGACTTCATAATAAAAGAAGCTAGAATACAAATCGTGTTTGCATCTTCTAGCTTTTCTATTAAATGATTGCCAAGGTTTTTGGTGATCAGTTGAACCTTACTCATCTTCAACATCAATTAAGAAGATTTTGTCCTTAAAGCCCCCACGCTTCTCTGCCTTTTTTTGTCGGACTTCTTCTACCTCTTTAAAAGATGCTCCATGACACTCTGCTAAAGCATGGATGATTTCTAATAAATCAGCTAGCTCCTCAATCGCATCATTGTCATTTCCGGCATAAAGGTATTCGTCAAGTTCTTCACGTGTCTTATTTCTTAGTTCTTTTATGTATTCTTGATTGTCTAATATTTTTGTAGAAAACCTTTTTCCAGAACTTTCGATTATTTCTGGGATTCTGTCTCGGACTAGTTTGTTGTGCACGGGCATTTAAGGTACCTCCAATATTGAAATAATACCTTTATTATATCGAATTTTGGAATAGATTAGGAACTATTAAAATGAAAACCTTGGGTTACTTTATACCTTTGATTCATCCATTTATTTTTATAGTTGTTATAATTAGCTGAAATGAAGAAACAATGTCAATCAAGTGAGAGAATGCTCCTTTTATAGTATTTGCCAACCAAAATAGAAACCGTATCCCCCACACCTATATTAATTGTAAATTAAATTTCCCCCTTCAATACATGAGAACTTAATGGTAACCAATAATGAAAGAATTAATTGGTAAGGGGAATTTCGGATTTAGAAATATTACATTATTGAAAATTTCCATACAATATTTTTGTCCAATCGTTGAACAAATCCAAAAAAAATGCCTACAAATGCTGAGTAATCAACAATCGTAAGCATTTCAATCTTCTAAAGCAGATTCGATTTTTTTGAACTCCTATTCGAAGAATTACTTCCTCTTTATATATTTCTCATCTATTCCCATATTCCCCTTAATTTGTGTAATTGTTTCAGGTGCATGTAACCGAGCAGAAAAATATGGAAGTTTTAGTTCTGAATCATATTTTGTGCCAACAATAATAGGCACCCCAACACAAACACCGGTCTCTATAAAGTTTACACTCTTTTTAGTCTAAATTTATTTGATAAATCCCTTAAGGTATTGATAGAGTTCTTCTAATTCTTGCTCTTTTGCAACAATACTATTCGGGTACTGTTTTATCTCAGCTATACTCATTATTTTAAAATCATTTGGCATAGGGCAGAAGAATGAGTTGGTAAAAGATAAATGCCTAGTCCAGAATTTATATTTATCGGATACATTACAATGGGCCAATGAGTTTTATGAGCCTTTTTATGCCCCACAAAAATTTGAACCTACTTTAGTACTTTAATGACTTTTGTACTATTTCAAATCAAGGCTTAAAACTCTTCATAAATCGCAGGATCTTGATTGTTTATTCTGCCATCAGGGCGAGTTAATCCTGAAATCATGCTCATTTCTGTTTCATTGAGAGAAAAGTCAAAAATAGATATATTTTCAAGCTGCCGTGCAGGTGATGATGATTTAGGAATAGAAATGGCCCCAAGTTGATAATGCCAACGTAAAATAATTTGTGAAATTGACTTGTTATGATCGTCAGCAATCTGTTGAATGGTATCATTTTGTAACACTTGATTTGCTCGAGCTAATGGACTCCAGGATTCCGTTGCAATGTTATTTTCTTCATGCCATTTTCTTTGTGTAGCTTGATTGAAAAATGGGTGTAATTCGATTTGGTTTATACTTGGTTTCACACCTGTTTCCTTTTCTAAACGCTCCATATGTTCAGATAAGAAATTACAGACACCAATCGAACGAATCAGTCCCGATTTTTTTGCATCTATTAATGCTTGCCATGCTTCCACGTATGTGTCTTGTTTAGGATTTGGCCAATGAATCAAATATAGATCATAATATTCTAGATTTGCACGGTATAACGATTCCTGAATGGTCGTAACTGCTTTTTCATAGTTTTGGTAGCGACCTGGCAGTTTCGAAGTAATTTTTAATTCCTCTCTTGGAACAGAGCTGCGTCGAACAGCTTCTCCAATGGTGCCTTCGTTTTCATAATTATAAGCTGAATCTATTAATCTGTATCCACTCTCCACTGCGCTTATGATTGAATTGACACCTTCCTTCCCTTTCAGTTTATATGTACCCAACCCGATCAGCGGCAACGAAAGCCCATCATTCAGTGTAATTTCTGGTATCGATTTAACCATAACAAATCACTCCTTTCCATAATGATTTAAGATTAGCACAATTTGGATAATATTTCACAAAAGAAAAAGCGCTGGTTCAATAGGATAACCTTAACCAGCGCTTCATCATCTCATAAAGTTCCAACTACTTAATCCCCTAAATTTCTAAACCTGCTATTCCAATGCCGCCTGGTCCAGCGTGTGTCGATATCATTGCGCCTGCTTGAATCCATTTTACATTTTTGAAACCTGCTTCTTTTGCGATTTCATCCATCCTCTGCTTGATCTTTTCATCAAGTCCGATCGAGTAAATAAGATATAGTTGCTCTTTATCCATGTTGTATTGCACTAAATAATCTCGGATGAGTTTTTCTGAAACCACCTCCATTTTCCCACGATATTTTTTTGTTGAGACAAGATTTCCATCAATTAATTCAATACGCGGCTTAATTTTTAACAAAGCTCCGCCGAGGTAAGCTAGATTACTAACTCGCCCACCTGCTCTTAAAAATTCTAAACTTCCGGGAACGAAAGCCAGTCTTGATTTAGGAACCTTTGATTCAATCTTCGCTACTAATTGGGCAGGGTCAATTGAGGGTTCATTCTCTAATAAGGTAACCGCATACATTACAATCGCTGTTAAGCCACCTGTTACGTTCAAAGCATCAATTAGAAAAATATCCTCCAATTCTTCCGTTGCGATGATCGCATTTTGAAAGGAAGAAGACGCCTTTGACGTATAACCAATATGTATAATGATACAATCAGGAAAATCGCTTTTAATCTTCTTGAAAAATTCAAGATACTCATGAGAATTTGTCGATGTTGTCGAGGGTATTTTTTTTGTCCGCTCGTAGTAGTCATAAATATCCGTTACAGGTAACGTACCATCTAAGTAATCCTGCCCATCCATAATCACATGCATCGGAACTACTTGGACATTATGTTTATCAGCTAATTCTTCTGGTAAATCCGCACCACTCTCTGTCGTCAAAATCATTCTTCTCATAAATATCCCCCACTTCTATATAAAAAGCCGTTACTATACGTTTTATGTTCTTCTCTACTATACAGTAAAAGGGGGAATGGCTACACGCATATTCAGAAGTAAATAGTAGTGCTCAAGTGGTCCACAATCTCACTTCCATCCTTCTCGCTTAAAATACCCCGCTATAGCTGGAATACTCGTAAATTCCTTCCTCATGTCCCGAAACGAAATCGCATCATTTCCTCTATCGAGCTGGAAATCTAGTGAATACTCGTGACAGTTCAATGGGTTTTGATGGAATTTATTGAAATATAATTGGATGGCTTCTTGCTGACTAACTGCAAAGATAAAGATAAAATCCGTCTGGTTCATCTTCAGTGAGTAGATACCAACTTTATGGAAACCTAATATATTGTTTTGAAACATTTCCCTTACTTTCTGATGATCTGCTTGTTCTAAGTCTATTTTAGATATATTATCATCTAAAGTAATTTTCTGCTCAGCTAGTAAATGATGAATGTAATAGCCTAAGGAGGATTCTTCGTAACGGAAACAATCCAGGTAAAGATCTTTGACAATCATGTGATTACACCTCAATCTACGATATTTTTGATTAACTAGTGGTTATTCAAAGGTAGACTCGAATCCATTTGGTCCTCAATTCTCCCTGTGTGCTCGTTGTAATGGACAGGGATGCTTCCTACTGGACCATTTCGGTTTTTCGAGACAATGATTTCAAGGGATTGATTGTCCGTGTTCTTGTCGTAATACGCTTCACGATATAAGAACAATATGACATCTGCGTCCTGTTCCACACTGCCCGATTCCCGAATATCAGACATCATTGGCCGTTTATCGGCTCTAGATTCCACCGAGCGATTGAGCTGTGCCAAACAAATGACAGGGCAATCAAAATCTTTTGCCATCGTTTTGAGTGATTTGGAAATTTCCGTTACTTGTAAATGGGAATTTCCTCCGTAAGCTTGACCCGATTGAATCAGTGTTAAGTAATCGATAAAAAGGATCGGTTTCTTTGATGGAAATTGGCTCATCAGCTTTCGTGTTTTCGCTCTCATTTCGGCAATCGTTTGTCCCGCCCCATCAAAAATTTGCATATGGGTTTCTGAGAGATCACCAATCACATCCGACCATTGATTCTTTTGATTCTCATTCAGCATTCTTTTTGGATCCCGCATTTTTGAACGGTTAAAGCCTCCTGTCGAAGCCATTAATCGCGAGGTAACCAGCTTTTCCGGCATCTCTAGGGAAAAGACAAGTGGCAGAAACCCTGCCCAACCCGACATTTTGGCAAAATGAAGCATCACGTCGGTTTTTCCCATCGATGGTCTCGCTGCTAGAATTGTCACTTCCCCGCCCTGAAATCCTCCCGTTACTTCGTCGAGCTCTTCGATACCCGTTGTTGCACTTCCCAGCGAAATTCGATCTTCCCAAGGTGCCTCATAGATATCCACCAATGCTTGTTGTAAGGATGTATGATCATCCATCTTCATTTGGTTAATTTTATCTAGTTCAGCTATGACTTTCGCAATCGCCCAATCATTCATGCCTGCAAGCGTTAAGATTCTTCTCTTTTCCCGTTCCTTCCACAGATCAAGAATCAACTTTTCCATCCCGTCAAATTTCTCCAGATCTGCAAACGATAATAGCTCCGATAGGTAAGACATTCCTCCTAATGATTTGAGGTTGGGTAACGTAGTAAACGTGATTAAGTCGATATTCTTACCTGCACTATTTAACTCCATCATTACTCGCATGATCTCTTTATGTCGTGTACTTTCCAGCTGATCAGGTTGAATGATCGTATCCTGGAGTAAGTACTCCGCCTTCATCAAGCTACCTAAAAATGCTTTTTCCGCGATACTCATCCCTCTTCACCTGCCGTAAGGTCAAGTTTAAAGCGACCTGGAATAGCTCTTCCGGTAGGAAACGATTCAGTTGATTTCCTTTGCTTAGGTATCGACTTTTGTTTCTCATGATACGAATCAATTTCTCCTACCGTCAGTAACGACTCATTTTGCCAGTTTTTCAAAATGCCCACCACATAGCTCAGCCTTCGTTTGTTATTGGCACAGGCAATATTCATCGCTTTTAAGATCAACTCTTTTGGCTGTAAAAAGCTTGAATCATCTAACCAAGCTAACAGCTGCTCTTTCCCATTCATGTTCGAGAAACCAAATCCATTGTTGTCCCAAAACTCTACAATTTCTTTCACATCTACAAGTTTTTGGTTATTATGTAAGGTATTGTCACGACTGGATTACTCTCCATTTGGGAATAAAGAACTTCTTGTTGTTTTTCTTTATCTTTTTCGTTATCTTCTTCTCTATCTTCTTCTTGTCCACGTATGGTATGTAGATTGGTCAACGTATCGTCAATTTCTTTCCAATCAAGAGTTTGATCGGTAAGGTTCTCATTTTGGTCACTTACATCCTTGCTGAAATTAAACTCTTCTTTTTTACAAAAAGATTCATATAGGCTGCGGATATCCTTTTTTAGAATCAACTCTGAAACATATTGAATTAATGAAGCATCCTTGACAGTTTTTAATTCGGAACAAATACAATCAATCATTGGTTTCCCCCCTTTATCAAAGTTATTTTCCCCCCAGTTTTTAATGGCAAGTTCTCTCGTTTCAGGGTTGTAGCGAATCATCTGGTGATGGGTGATGAATCGTTCCATTAATGAATGAACACTTTCAATCGAATAGCCCATATCAAAGGCCATCTGTTTTTTTGTAATTTGATAGATTCCAATTTGAGTACTACGCTGATTCGTTAAAAGATATAAATAAAAGTATCTGTCCTCTGGTGTCATTTCCTCCGAAACCATTGGGTCCATCCAAAAATCAATACGCACTTTTCTAAACTTTGCCATCCTCAACCACTACCCTTCTTCTGAATAATACCTTCATCTTTATATAGAAATAACTGATTAAAAAGGTCATAGAATTTTCATTAAGAAGTGAATATTTTATGACACCTTTTTATTACCTTGTCCGTTACGAAGACTTAAGTAAAAGCCCCGTCCCGTACTTTTACAATAGCGAGATTGGCAGTTGAATGCGAATCACCAAAAATCAAATTTGAAGCCCATTTAGGGGTCAAAACGTCAAAAAAGGCCACCAAATTTGATTTTTGGTGGCCTTTTTTGATGTTTTGGTCATTTTTTAGCATTTTTTAAATCAAGGCATTTTATCTTTCTTAGGTTCCTCTTCCTGCTTCTTAAACTACTAATTTCCAAGCCGGAGGGACGGTTCTAATGTATAGTAATCGTCCACCGTTACATTAATGCAATGATTCACTAGTTATCTTTTCCTCGTTTGCATTGACAACAGGAATACTTTATCTGGTTCCTCATTTGTTTACTATTCCTTGGTTAATGTTCCATCACGAATATACAGATAACGGAAATGGCTTCTTCATTCCAACTGGTTCGTTGGTTCCAATGATTATTGGTCTGATTGTAAGCTTTTTTGTGTTTTTTACTTGTTGATTTACCGCTGATGTGTTTGTGAATTATTACCTATTTACACTGGAACTTTATGAATCCATTGGTTTCCTGTTCATTATTTACAAAAATAAAGAAAGCTACCAATGTTTGATCGGTAGCTTCAAGTTGGTATTTGGTAAAACCCTTTTGTGTTTTGATGTAAGACATCTGAAACTTCCTCAGCGGAAAGCTTCTTGAGCAGTGCGATTTTCCATATGGATTCCTCCATCATATTCGGATGGGTCATTTTCCCTGCAAATGGACCTTCAAATGGCCAAGGACCATCTGTTTCAACCATCATGAGCTCGAGAGGATAGAAGCTGACAAGCTGCTGGATTTCTTGTTCATACACCACATCCGGGGTAATAGAAATATGGTAGCCGTTTCTTATCATTCGGTCTATTGTTTTCTGATCTCCTTTAAACCAATGAAAATGCGCTTTGGAAACAGAATATTTTTCGAGAAGGTCACAAACGAGAGGCGCATCATCGTAAACAGCATGAAGAACAATCGGTTTGTCCCATATTTTCGCCTTACTTATAAAAACTTCTAATACTTCAAGATAAGGAGCAATCGAAATCCCGCGCTCTTGCCTTAAGTAGAATGGCAGCCCTACCTCACCTACAGCAATCATCTCGTCAAGGTGGTCGTCCATCCAATTTAACAGCACGTTCAGCTCGTTTTCAGAAGGCAATGCCTGTTCTGGATGGTATCCAAATGCAGGTTTTACCTTTTGATATTTTTGTGAAAGCAACAGGTTTCTTTTACTGGAATTCAAATGAAAGGATACAGAAATCAAGGCTTCGATACGGGCAGAATCCAAAACAATCCGTTTGATTTCCTCATCCCTGTAGCGATCCAAATGGATATGAGCATCGATCATGTTCATTTGCCTTCACCTACTAATTGGTAGTATACATCCCTTTTCCTTTGAATAAAGTTTTCATCTAGCAGTATACTTTCGTGACGCGGCCTGTCAAAGGGAACCTCTAGGGTTGAAACGACCTTTGCTTGCTTACCAGAAAGCATTATCACTCGATCGGATAAAAACAGTGCTTCCTCAATATTGTGAGTAATAAAAAGAATTGTCCTTCGATGTGATTCCCACATGTCCAATAACCATTTCTGCATTTCAAACCGGGTTATCTCATCTAAAGCTGAAAAAGGCTCATCAAGACAGATCACTTCTTGTGGGCTCAATAAGGCACGGATAAAAGCAGCCCGCTGCTTCATTCCTCCAGATAGCATGTGAGGATAGGCGTCTTCATAATCAGAGAGTCCTGCAATCGCCAACATTTCTCGTGCTGCTTTTACTTCTTTTTTTCCCTTAAGCTCTTGACCAAGAATGACATTTTCAAGTATCGTCCTCCACGGGAAAAGAGAAGAAGTTTGAGGCATGTAGCTAATAAAACCACGCTTGCCATTAATGGAATGGCCTTCTAATAGGATCTCCCCTTCATCTGGTGAAAGAATTCCTCCTATTAAATTGAAAATGGTGCTTTTCCCACTGCCTGAAGGGCCAATAATCGAAACAAATTCATTTTTATGAATGGAAAAATCAAGGTCTTTTAGTACTTCCTTTTGCCCGAAACGTTTCGAAACGTTTTGAAAACGAAGATAGCTCATTTTTTCTCATCCCCTTTCGGCTGCCAGCGAACCACTCTTCGTTCCATAAAAACGATGAAAAAGAAAAAGAAGAGGCTTAAGAACATGATGGTAAAAATGGCAACGAACACCCGGTCCGTTCGAAAAGACGACGATGCGAAGGTCATAAAGACACCGATCCCCTGCTTAGCACCCAGCCATTCAGAAATAACGGCACCCATTACACTATACGTGGCAGAAACCTTAAAGCCAGAAAAAATAGAGGGCATGGATGACGGCAGCTCCAATTTCCAAAAAAGCTGTGTTTTGGATGCACCTGCCATCCTCATATAATGCTTCAACTCTGAAGGGGTTTGGCTAAATCCATCCAAGGCGGCCACTGTAATGGGAAAGAAACAAACAAGGGTAATGACAATCATTTTGGGCAATAAGCCAAACCCAAACCAAATCACCAACAGTGGAGCAAGAACGATAATGGGAACATTTTGCGATAAAATCAATAATGGATAGAAAGAATCTCTTAACACAGGGACCAGATGGAATAAAATGGCGACTGCTAGTCCAAAGAATGCTCCAACTACAAATCCAAATAATGAAATTTTAATCGTTGAAAACACATCTGGATAAAAATCATGCCAACCGGCAATAGCCTCTGTGAAAATCTTGGATGGCGGCGGAAGAAGCCATTCCGGCACTTCTGCTATTTTCACGACAATCTCCCAAATGACAAACAAAAGGAGGAGAACCAAAATCGGTCTCCACCCTTTTACAAGATTCTTCCTCATCATCGATATTTCTCCGTTAAGTCATCCATGGTAATCCCTGTTGGCTGATAAAGGATTTTCACTTGAGAAATGACATTTTTGCTTCCCATTTCAATCATTCGTTCATTCATTTTTGAAATCACCGAAAATAATTCGTGGAGTTCGCCTTCCATGGTTGTTTCTAACGGGTGTACCTCATATTTCACACCAGATTCAGCAATGACTTTAATCGCTTCATCAACGTATGGAATAACGTCCTCGCCATTCTTTGTTTTCGGGATGATTTGTATGCTGATTAATGAATTCGCCATGTTTTTCTACCCCCTATTGTTTTGGTAAAAACTCATTTGTAAATGCTTTTTTCGCATCTAATTTCTTGTCAAGAAGCTTATTCTCATACATCCATTGGGCATAATTTTCCCAAACCTCTTGCTTTTGAATTCCCCATTCCTTTGCATCATCCTGATATTTCGGAGACAACCATTCTTGACTTTTCTTTACAAGCTTTGGATCTAAATCCGGTGCGGCTTTAATCAGGATATCTGCAGCTTGATCAGGGTTTTTAATCGCAAATTCATACCCCTCGGCAGCGGCTTTTACGAATGCCTTAACCGTTTCAGGGTTTTGTTCGATCATTTTTTCGTTGGTTTCTAAAACAGGTGTATAGTAGTCCAGTTTGTCTGAGTAATCGGTTAAGTAAACCATATTAATTTTTTCATTACGAAGCTCTGCTTCTACACCAGTCCACCCATAGTAAATCCAAGCGAAATCGATGTCTCGTTTCACAGCCGTAAAAAAGTCCGTATCCCCCATGTTCACGATTTCCACCTTATTGGCATCAGCGTTTTCCTTTTTCATGAGCGAAGTGATGACAGATTTTTCGACTGGCGATCCCCATCCACCGTATGTTTTTCCTTCAAAATCCTTCGGAGATTGAATCTGTTTGCCAACAGGTGAAGCGAATCCGGATGTATTGTGCTGAATCACGGCAGCGATCGATACGAGCGGCACCCCTTGTATACGAGCCTGGGTAATCGCTTCTTGGTAGCCAACACCAAATTGCGCCTTGCCGGAAGCTACTAGTTGGTCAGCACCGGCCTCACCCGGCATGATAATATCCACATCCAAGCCCTCTTTTTTAAAGAATCCTTTTTCTTTGGCAACATATAATCCCGTATGATTGGTATTTGGCGTCCAATCCAATACAACCGAGACTTTTTTAAGCGGCTGGTTTTTTTCTTTTGCGTTTTCTGTTTCTTTTTTGCTGCTACATCCAGTGATTAGAAAAACTGATAGGACTAGTACTAGCCATTTCTTCATGTTGAATCCCCCATATGTAATAATAAAATCTAAAGTGAAACAAATAAAATAGACTGGAACCTCAGTGTTGGTTAAAAGGCAAAAACTTGCTTAAACAAAAATAAAGCACCCAGGTAAAGAAACCTGAGTGCATATCAGCAAACAATTAATTGTTTAAGAATATGTTCCCTCCGCCGGTATCAACCAGATCAGGTTCCAAGGGTCATCGTCTCACGGACTAAATCTCAACCGGCAACACCGGTTCCCCCACATTTCATCGTATTCCACTTAATATTTTATTATTATATCAGTCAAGGCGTTCGATGCCAACTTTTTTTATGTATTTAAGCTTGTTTACAAATACTACCTATCATGAACCATGAATAGTACCTCGCACCCAAGGGCAACATCTTCAAAAGAACTCCACTCATCTGGAAGGACATAGGGGACGGTTCTGATGGTTTTTTTGGAAGGATAAAATCGACCACAAGAACCGTCCCCTCTGGTCGATCCACTCTGGTCGATCTACCCTCTGGACTTTGATCTCTAACTCTCCGACAATGATCGAATCTTTCTTAATGAAGGAAACAAATACATCCACAGCCCTGCTACGATAATCGTCCCAATTCCGCCAATAAAGACGGCCGGAACCGTACCGATGAGTCCGGCGACCGTCCCTGATTCAAACTCGCCAAGTTGGTTGGATGTACCGATAAACAGTGAGTTTACAGCATTCACACGCCCTCGCATCTCATCAGGTGTTTGTAGCTGCACAAGCGAGGATCTGATCACCACGCTGATGACGTCTGAACCACCGATGAGTAATAATGCAATCAAAGAAACAAATAAGTTGGTTGAAATAGCAAAGAGTATGGTTGCTAAGCCAAAAATGGCGAGTGACCCAAACAATTTAAGTCCAATCTTATTTTTTAGAGGAAAATAGGCAAGAACAAGTGATACGAGTAGGGCTTCAAATCAATTTCCCCACTTCCTCATAGAGTCCACTTCGAAGTAAGTTTACATAATATTATTATTTAGTTCAAAACAGCAAAATCCTTTAATATGTCCAAAGACGTTTACATTCTAAATGAATAAATACTCTCTTTAAAACGGGTTCCGTTACCTAACGTAAAAAGTGAATTTACATCTAAATATGTAAAGTAAAATGCAGTTCAATTTTGCATCGTAATTGCGGTGCTTTTTGTTTACAAAAAGTTACTCTTTGCCTTAATTTTTTCCAATAACTACTGTTGCATCCAATTCTTCATTTCTTGCTATTTTGGTAGTTAATCCAGCATTAGCAAAAATTTCAAAGGTTTGAGCAGCCTGTATTTTGCTCGTCTCTACCAAAAGATACCCTCCAGAAGCAAGCCATTGAGGAGCCTCTTCCGCTACCTTTCGCTGAAGGTCTAGTCCGTCCTTTCCACCATCAAGTGCCACTTTTGGTTCATATAAGCGTGCTTCTTGGGGAAGTAGATTTATTGCATCCGTAGGAACATAAGGTGCATTTGCAACTATTATGTTCACATGACCTCTTAATGTATGGGGTAATCCATCATACAAGTCTCCTTGATAAGCGTGACCACCAATGTTAGTTATATTGCGGGAAGAACATTTTACTGCGACAGGATCAATGTCAACGGAGTGTAATACAATCATATTCAAGTCAGTTGCTATTGCAGCACCAACTGCACCAGACCCACAACATAAATCAACAACAATATCACAATTATGGGTCAATGCTTCTGCCTGCTGAACGAGAAACTCCGTACGTTTACGTGGAACAAAAACCCCCTGTTCTACTTCTATCCTCAGCCCACAAAACTTTGTAAACCCAAGTACGTATTCAAGTGGTACGCCACTAGCTCGTATTTCTACCATTTTCATTAAATTCTCGATACTTCCAGCCTGTAAGATAAGTAACTGTGTTTCTACCTCAGCAAAAATACAACCCTCATTCCGAAGTCTGTCGATTATACTATTTTTCATTTTATTATCTAAAGAGAAAGTAAGGTTTTGTCTTATTTATCCCACCACTTTCGAAAGATTTAATGTTATTTATCATCTATATTCTAGAACTAAGAGAAATTTCCTTCTTTAACAAACCTGCTCCATTTGCACAATAAAAAAGGCCGTCATGTGAAAAACCACATGACGGCTATTGATTTTATCCATTATCTTTGTTCCAAATTTAAAATTGTATAAAGCTCATTCAGATCATGGATTTCATAGGTAGGAAGAATACCAGTGTTGTTTGATTTGGCATACGGGTTAAACCAACAAGTATCAAGCCCAGCAAGCTGTCCGCCTTTAATATCAGAGCTTAGAGAATCACCAATGATTAAAGCTTGTTCTGGTGAAAAATTAGGAATTCGATCAAAGACATAATCAAAAAATTCCTTCATTGGTTTTTGGAAACCCGTATCTTCTGAGACAAAGATTTCCTTAAATAACGGGTGAAGACCGGAATCACGCAATCTCTTGTCCTGTGTTTTTGAAACACCATTAGTGACAATATATAATTCATATTGGTTCTGTAGTGCAGAAACCAATTCAAACGCACCATTGATTAATTGGTGTCCTTCGTCTAAATAGCCCCGATAGTTCTTTTCTAATAAAACACCGTCCGCCATTTGTCCTAATTCCTTAAATAAAAGGGAAAAACGGGTATTGACCACTTCTTCTTGGCAAATTTCTCCTTCTTCAAACAATCTCCACAGTCGTTGATTTATTTTTTTATAATTGTCTTCAATATCCTTTGTTGGCGGGATATTCTGACTTTCAAACAACAGATTCAAGGCTAGCGCTTCAGCGGCAGCAAAGTCTAATAACGTATCATCTACATCGAAAAGTAAGGTTTGATATTTTTTCAAGATCATTTCCCCTTTGAACATTCATACCGTCTTACCTGACATTTTTTAATCATTTTGTTACATCGCTTTAGATAATGTATGGAGAGCTTTCTGTTCGCGAGATGCATGACCTTTTCCTAAACTAATCATAGCTATAAACGAAATACAATATAGAACAGCCAGATAGATCATTGCCATGGTAACATTGGCATGCTGCAAAATAAATCCTACTAGAATCGGAGATAATCCCCCTAGTGCTCTACCAAAATTGAAAATGATATTAGTTGCTGTACTGCGGATTTCTGCCGGGTAGAAATAACTAATCAATGCCCCATATCCAGCAAACATCCCATTTGAGAAAAATCCAACGATCGCCCCGCCAATCAACACCCCAGTTGCACCCGTCGCAAAAGAGTAAAAGAATACTGCCACCGCAGAAGCAATCAGGAACAATCCATATGCTTTCTTCATGCCAAGGCGGTCCATCACTTGACCGAATGTTAACATCCCGGCAATCATACCAACAGCTGTACTAATTGTCCAAAGAGCCGAACCGGAAACCGAAAGCCCTTGTGACTGCTGCAGCATCGATGGAAGCCAAATCATCAAGCCATTATAGCCTGCAATTTGTACGGTTGCCATGACGGCTAAGGCGATGGTGGTGAAAACAGTTCTTGGGGTTGCAAACAATTCTTTTACGCTCCCCCGTTTTGTCGCTTGCTTTTTTTCTTTTTTAGATGACAGCCATTCTGGTGATTCGTTTAAATTTTTTCGTACCATGAATGCAAATAGAACCGGAATAATTCCGACGAAGAACAATCCACGCCAGCCCCAAGCTGGAAGAATCATCGCACTTAGAAGAGCTGCCAGAATCACACCAAATTGAGCTCCAATACTTACATAAGAAGAGGCGCGACCTTGTTTGTTCTTTGGCCAAGCTTCAGCCACAAGCGTTACCCCAATACCGTACTCACCGCCTGCTCCTATACCGGCAATAAAGCGGAAGATGTAGACCTGTTCGATATTTGCTGCCAATCCGGTTAACGCTGTCCCGATGGCAAACAATAAAATCGAATAGGTAAAAACTTTAACTCTTCCAAACTTATCGGCTAAAATACCGAAAAGGATTCCCCCAAAGAGCATGCCTAAGTTCGTAATCGAGGATATAAGCCCCCCTGTCGCCATATCGAGATGAAATTCGGCGATGATCATCGACATCGCAAAGGATAGAAACAAGATGTCCATCCCTTCCAATGTCAAACCTGCTACTGATGCTACCACTGTTTTTTTCTGATAATTCATTTCTTACATTCTCCTTTCAAGCCTCACTGGACTATGATTTAAAAGATAGTCGGACAAAAATAAAATACCCTTCCATCCAAAGGACAGAAGGGTATCATATATCCAATCAAGGTATATATGTCCGTTCGTCCTTTTTGGCCTCTCTGGACCAAGTTTAAAGGAATTTTCTAAATTATATTAACATAGTTAAACAAGAAATGACAATACCAAAATAAGAACACAATGAAAATATACGTGAATTGTCCCGTTATCTTAAATACCCATAAGCTAATTGAAAATATTTAGCACAATAAAAATGTGTCAAGCACCTTGCCTGACACATTTTAAACTTTTACTCATTTTTTTTCGAAAAATCTTGTTCACTAAATGAATAGATGTTGAATCCATTTCTTGAATTCTTCTGAATTATCTCCGGGCGAAAAACGATAGGCTCCCATTTTTTACCTCTGATGAAATCCATCATCATAAAAATCTTTATCAGATGCTAAATATCATTCCGTCGGTGTCAAAATATATAAAGTGCAAATAACAGACTACTAAGAATAGCAG
>JAANMP010000067.1 GCA_011250595.1 Bacillus sp. MM2020_1
CACACCCGTTCCCATACCGAACACGGAAGTTAAGCTTCTCAGCGCCGATGGTAGTTGGGACACGCGTCCCTGTGAGAGTAGGACGTTGCCAGGCAAACTTAAGACAACCAGAAATGGTTGTTTTTTTATGCGAAGAAAAAAACTTGTTGTTAAATAGTCAGTTGTATGTAGTGCTGTAAACAGAGAAGTAAGTGATGAGATATAGTTCTAGGTTTTACAGTGCCCGTGGAAGATCGGTCACAAAAAAAGGCAATGAATCCAAAGAATCATCGCCCTTTCCACTCCCAAAACATCGAAAACTACCGCTTTAATCTTCTTAATACCTTATCTTCAAAATCTGCACGATCTATATCCAATCCCATAATTTCATTTCTAAAAGTTTTGAAGCGTCCATTTTCGACTTCCAGGGTGAAATATCCTCTTTCACTTAATAGGTTAATGTCTCCAATGATATTTTTCCGTAGTACGGGGTCAAATAAATTCACTAATTTAGGGTTACTTGAATGGGGTTTGAACACGCATCCTTGTTCCACACATGTTCTTACAATGTTTTGGACCTTAGGATTAGCTATACTCTCTATTTTCCTGCTTGCTTCGATACTAAGCATATAAGATCACTCCTTTTCCCGTCTTAAAACGATATGCAATTGCCAAGACTAATATGCAACCCGTTCTTAACAACATACTAATCTATTCATATATTTAAAGGATATATGCATTCCTGTGCTACAATAAATTAATGCTAGTAACAGGAACGATAATGGATGACTAGAAATGAGGTTTTTTCATGATTCATATTGTGAATGGAGATGTGGTGGGCTCTAAGATTGGGAATCTTCCGGGAGATGTTCTTGTTTGGCGTGAAATGTATGATTTTGGTCCGCTATCCACAGATATTACGGAGGAAACATGGATCCAACGCAGGGCCCATTTTTTTGAAAAAAAGTTAGCTATTCCTGCTGATTTATTTATTCGGACTTGTGAAGACCAAAATCGTTATCTTGATGAGATCCCAAAAAATAAAGAAATCGTCCTCTGGTTTGAACATGATCGGTATGATCAAACGATGTTAATATATTTGCTAAATGTTTTATCGAAAAACGAGTTTAAGAACCTATACATGGTGACAATTAATGAGTATGAGGGGATAGAACCCTTTTATGGGCTTGGGCAATTATCATCCAGGCAATTAGAAGAACTTTATTATCTAAAGAAGCAACTCATATCAGATGAGCAAATAAACGAAGCTATTTCCGGCTGGAGAGCATATACATCTGAGGATCCCACGGAGATTGAAAAATGGATGACTTCATCAGAAGAAAAGTTACCTTTTTTAAAAAAAGCATTACAATCTCACTTAAGCTACTTTCCTTCTATATATACGGGGCTAAATGAAGTAGAAACTTTAGTAGTAAACTATCTTGATAAAAATACATGTTCGTTTGGGGATGTGTTTCAATCGATTACTCACCAAAGAATCAACGATGGAATAAGTGATCTTTATTTTGCTGCCATGCTAAAAGAGCTGATGAATGGACCGAATCCATTGTTGGAATGTGATTATCCATTACCTAACTATCTTAATCCGGAACCAATATCCAAGCTTAAGTTAACACCCTATGGTTTAGCAATCTTAGGTAAACATAAAGGACGGTTTGAGCGCTTGGAACGTGATTGCTGGGTTGGAGGTGTTTATCTTAAAGAGGATGATTGGGTTTCGGATGGTCATAAGCTTTTTATATATGCCGATTAACATGATAATTTCCAGAATTCCGGGTCAGTCCTCCACCGCTTAAGGTAGTGGGGGACTGACCTTTCTACGTCTTAGGACTGAGCTAAAAATCAAGCTTAAGCGCAATTATGTTATTTCAAGAAAAAAGGTAAAATGATATCAAGATAAATGAAAACTTGCTGATTGGCGAGCCCCTAAGGGCGAAGACAGAAGCTTAGTTGAATTTATGCGTTCAGAATTTATGTATATAAATTCTGAGTAGCTAAACGAAGGAGGAAAACAAAATGAAAAAATTTGGTTTACTAGTAGCCGGAGGAATTGCAGCCATCATCCTACTCACTACAATCGGTCCAATGGTAGCGTTGCTTATTAGTCTAGTGCTTCTATACTTCATTTATAAACAGTTTTTAAAAGCAGAATCTACCGGTTGGAAGATTGGTTTAGGCATTATTGGAGTGATTGTCCTCTTGGCATCACTTCATAATATTCCTGCAATCATTGGTGTTGGAGCTGCTTATGTGCTCTATCTTGTCTATAAAAACTGGAATCGTAACAAGCAAGTTATTTTAGAGAAAGAAACTGATCCATTCATCAATTTTGAAAAACAATGGAATGAATTAAATAGATAACTTAAAGATATAGAAAATTATCTTGTTAAAATGAACAAAGAGCGTGGCCAAATGGCTACGCTCTTTGTTCACATGTCGATAAATCAAAGCTTATTCTTTGATAAATTCTTTTGTACTTCTTACGGTATCAATCGGACGAACTAATTTTTCGATTTGATCCCGTTTTGGTTCTAAGAATGGCGGTAATGATAATTTTTCGCCTAGTGTTTCGTAAGGCTCATCTCCCATAAATCCAGGGCCGTCTGTAGCAAACTCAAATAGAATTTGCGGTGCAACTCTTGTATAAAGTGATCCGAAAAAGTAGCGATCGACGAAGCCTGATGTTTGGAATCCGAAGCTTTCCATATGTCCAATCCATTCTTCCAGGACGGACCGATCGTCAACACGGAAGGCTGCATGGTGTACCGTGCCAAAGCCTTGTCGTGCTTGAGGAAGAGCCACATTATATTCGACGACTACCTGAGCGCCATTACCGCCTTCACCTACTTCAAACAAATGAAACGCTCCTTCTTGTGCAATCTCTTTAAATAGTAGAACTTTTTCCATCATTTCTTTAAAGTAATCAAAATTAGCGATACGTACAAAGATTGGTCCTAAACCAGTAATCGCATAGTCTAATGGTATCGGTCCTTTTTGCCACGGAGTACCTGCTGCCACTCCTTGATTATTTTCATCAGAAATCAATTGGTATTGCTGGTCATCGAAATCAACAAAGGATAGTGTTTTTTTACCAAATTGTTCTTTAATACCTGTATGTTTAACGTCTAAACGATCAAAGCGTTTCACCCAATATTCGATCGCCGCATCAGTTGGGACACGGAAGGAAGTTTTTGAAATTTCGTTGGTACCATGAACCCCTTTAGGGATGCCGGGAAAATCGAAAAAAGTCATATCGGTCCCAGCGCTGCCAACATCATCGGCAAAAAATAAATGATAGGTTTGAATATCGTCTTGGTTAACGGTTTTCTTAACTAAGCGCATCCCTAATATCTCCGTGAAAAATTCGTAGTTTTTTTCAGCACTGCTTGTAATGGCTGTTACGTGGTGCATACCTTTTAATCCATTCATTGTGTATCCTCCAATTGCCTTTAAGGAAAACTTATATTAAAAAGGCTTATTTTATAAGTATTTTCTAATTCATTTTGAAATATTATCTTAAAACTATTTATCTTTAATTCGAGATAAATATATCATGAAATAAAGATGTTGTCAAAATTGTGACAGAGTCTAAGGCGGATAAGAATAGTTTTTCTTACAAAAAAGGTAGACATTACATTATGTTTTCTACCTTTTTCCAATAATAACCTCGATGAACGAATATATTCATTTCTCATTTAATAGGATTAACTATCAACAGGTTCTTATTTAACTTTTTGGAAATAACAATCTTGCCACAAAAAGGAGGGTGACATGATTCAGGTTAGTAACCTTGTTAAGTCTTTCGGTTCAAACATTGTATTAAATGGCATCGATCTTTCGGTTGCAGAAAAAGAGGTAGTGGTCATTATTGGTGCAAGTGGTTCCGGAAAAAGTACGCTTCTCCGCTGTGTTAATTTTCTCGAGATGTTCGATCAGGGGGAAATTAGGTTAATAGGTAATACGATTATTCCAACGACTACCAATCTTAACAAGGTTCGTGAAGAGGTTGGGATGGTTTTTCAACAATTTAACCTTTTTCCTCATATGAATGTACTCGAGAATGTAATGGAAGCCCCTTTTTACGTAAAAAAGATGGACAAGGCACTGGCAAAGCGGAAAGCCATTGCTTTACTCGAAAAAGTAGGATTAAGTGACAAAGCCTACGCTTATCCAAAAAATCTTTCGGGTGGTCAAAAACAGCGAGTAGCAATTGCTCGTGCGCTTGCGATGGAACCCAGAATCATGTTGTTTGATGAGCCGACCTCTGCACTTGACCCGGAGCTTGTGGGGGAAGTTCTTCAGGTTATGAAACAACTGGCACAAGAAGGAATGACGATGGTTGTGGTCACACATGAAATGGGCTTTGCTAGGGAAGTAGCAGATCGGGTGGTTTTTATGGGGGATGGAAAGATTTTAGAAGAGGCACCGCCAAACGAATTCTTTGTGAATCCGCAAAATAACAAAGCAAAACAATTTTTAAACAGCATTCTTTAAAAATATGGAGGGTTACTATGAAAAAAGGTTGGCTTTCAGGACTGTTCGTTTCACTGTTCTTCGTTTCTATCATTTTGACAGCTTGTGGCAATTCAGAAAAAAGCAATGGAAGTGACAAGAAAGAATTCACCTATGCGATGAGCGGGTTATATAAGCCGTTTAATTATAAAGAGAATGGGAAGCTAGCTGGCTTCGATGTGGAAATTGGAGAAGCACTGGCGGAAAAAATGGGAATGAAGCCAGTAGCGGTTACAAACCCTTGGGAAACACTTATTCAAGGCTTGCAGGCAAAGAAATTTGATGCCATTTTAGCAAGTATGACGGTTACAGATGAACGCAAAAAATCGGTGAATTTTACCGATACGTATTACCGTTCAGGTGCGCAGATATTTGTTTCAAAAGATAATCAATCGATTAAATCTGTTGCGGACCTGAAAGGGAAGAAAATCGGAGTTGTCAAGGCTAGCACCTACAAGGAACTGGCACTGCAAAACACGGATAAGGAAAATGTGGTTGAATATGATAGTGATATTACGGCACTTATGGATCTTCCAACAGGAAGGTTAGATGCTGTTATTACGGATCAAATGGT
The DNA here is from genome assembly GCA_011250595.1 of Bacillus sp. MM2020_1. Lineage (GTDB taxonomy): Bacteria > Bacillota > Bacilli > Bacillales > Cytobacillaceae > Neobacillus. The sequence goes on from JAANMP010000067.1 coordinate 5,087, forward strand.
TGGGCTTCCGATTATTAAGGACGGGGCAATAAAGATTAAGGATGTTGGCGAGCCGCTTTCACATGATGACCAGGCGATCGCTGTTAGAAAAGAAGATAAACAATTGCTCGATAAGTTAAATAAGGCCCTAGCTGAAATTATCAAGGACGGAACCTATGAGGAAATTAGTAAAAAATGGTTTGGTCGCAGTATTTTAGGAGAATAGGATTTTTGTAAGGGTGTCAGGCACCCTTTTGAATAAATAGTAGAGAGGGTGTTAATCATCGTTCAAATCTTCCTGGACACCTACGAAATATTTATTTCCGCGGCGCTTCTTACCTTAAGGCTTACGATAACTTCACTTATTATTGGGTCTCTTATCGGGCTCATTGTGGCCTTTTTTAAGATTTCTACAAATAAATGGCTTAATAAACTTGCGACTATATATATTGAGTTAATAAGGGGTACACCTTTGATTGTGCAAATTGCCATCCTTTATTTTGGAATTGCTTCCGTTGTTACCTTTTCGCAGTTCTGGGCAGGAGCTTTAGCTTTGGCCATCCATAACGGTGCCTATATTGCTGAGATTTTCCGCGGCTCCATTCAATCCATTGACAAGGGGCAAATGGAGGCAGCGCGGTCACTTGGAATGACCTATCCACTTGCCATGAGGCGAATAATATTACCTCAGGCTTTCAAATTTTCCATTCCGCCGTTAGGCAATCAATTTATTATTGGGTTAAAGGATTCTTCCTTAGTAGCGTATGTGGGGATGGCCGATTTATGGGGATCTGGTTTAAGTGAAGCGGCCTCGAATTATCGTCAATTAGAAACCTATATGGTGGTAGGAATTTACTATTTAGCGCTCGTCTTGTTATTTTCATATCTACTAAGAAAATTAGAAAGACGGCTGGATATTGATTCGAAAGAAATTTCATGATGAAAACAATAAATAGGTTGGTCTGTGCAGAACAGGGTGAGTTTATCTCCCTGTTCATTTTGTGTTTTAGAGATGAATTATCGTCCATAAAGTTTTCACAATTACCTTGTTACTAATGATGTTAATCACAAACAAACATTTTTGGAAGTGTTAAGTTATTAATGAGAATAAATATCAAAAGTATTTTGCAACAGTGAAGGAGAATCCTGATATGAGTGAATTTATTAATAACCGTGAACAACTAATTAGTGAAAATACAGAACGCTTAAGCATATTAAAACAACTATTTGTTGATCTTCATAATGGAAGAAACTTGGATGAAGTAAAAGCGCATTTTGACGCGTTTATCGGGAAAATAACTGTCGATGAAATTACGCAGCTGCAGCATGATTTTGTAGAAGAGGGAAGTATAACTGCCGACGAACTCCAGCGATTCTACAAGCAGCATTCAGTTATTTTTCAAGGAACAATTAAAGAAGAAACCCATCAAAACGGAAGACCTGAAGATCAGCCGGGACATCCAGTTCATACTTTTATGCTCGAAAATCAAGAACTAGATAAACTGTTAACATCCAGTCTTCAAGTGCACTTAGCGGAGTTTGTAAAGGAAGATTCAACAGAAAATATCTATAAATTAATCGAAGATATCAATCTTTTGCTTGATATTGACAAGCACTATAGCCGGAAAGAAAATTTGATTTTTCCCTATTTAGAAAAATACGGGATTTACGGCCCAACAACAAATATGTGGCGCATCGATGATTTCATCCGAGATGCCATTAAGGATGGCAGACAAAAACTAACCCATTATCACGGCGACAAAAAGGCGGTCGTCGGGGTGCTTAATTATGTCATTCAAGAAGTAGCCGGGATGATCTATAAAGAAGAAAACATTCTCTTCCCAATGGCTTTGAAGAATTTAACTGAAGATGAATGGGTGAAAATTGCCCATGAAAGTGACGAAATAGGTTTTTGTCTCATCGCTCCAGCTGTAGAATGGAAGCCTGAAAGGAAAGCATTAGAAGAAAAGGCCATTTCTGAAGGCTATATTAAGATGGAAACCGGTATTCTTTCCCTAAAACAGCTTGAACTGCTACTAAACCATTTACCGGTCGATATCACCTTCATCGACCAGGATGATGTGGTTCGCTATTTTTCCCATGGAAAAGATAGGATTTTTGCCCGGACGAAAGCTATCATTGGTCGTACCGTCCAAAACTGTCATCCACCTAGAAGTGTTCATGTGGTAGAGGAATTGCTGGCAGACTTTAAGGCGGGCAAAAAAGAGAGTGAGGACTTCTGGATAAAGTTCAAGGATAAGTACGTATATATTCGCTATTTTGCGGTCCGCGATGAGAACGGGAAGTACATCGGAACTCTAGAATTCACTCAAGATATAAATCCAATCAAAGCAATTGAAGGGGAAAAACGGATTTTAAATGAGATATAACCTATAAAAAACCTGCCATTTTAACGACGAGTGTTTTCGTCGAAAAATGGCAGGTTTTTTTTGATAAGAAAATGCAAAAAAGGTACTGCGACAAATGTTGTCAATTCTAGAGTCTGCCTATTTTTTATGTCGATAGAAAAGCTGCTTTTATTCACAAAGCCGTAACAGGTTCACCGAAAAAATGGAAGAAAACGGAGATAATAAGAGTATAGGTAGTGGCAATGACCATCTCATTCGAATGACTAATTTTACGAGGAGGGAAACGATGAAAAAACAAAAATGGATTGCATTGCTATTGGCTGGCGGAAGAGGAACAAGATTAAATCTGCTTACAAAATCGATAGTTAAACCCGCAGTCCCGTTTGGCGGGAAATACCGGATCATTGATTTTGCCTTAAGTAACTGTAAGAATTCCGGAATTGAGAATGTGGGAATCTTAACGCAATATAGACCCTATGTATTGCACTCACACCTCGGGTCTTGCAGCTATTGGAACTTATATAATCGATATGGGGGCCTAACCATTTTGCCGCCCTTTCAGCGCAATAACTCCGGGGTAGAATGGTATGAAGGGACTTCACATGCTGTTTTTCAAAATATTGAATTTATCGAACAGCATAAGCCTGAGCATGTTCTCATTCTATCGGCGGATCAAATCTATAAAATGGATTATTCTGTAATGCTTGAGCAGCATATTGAAACGAATGCAGACTGTACAATTGCTGTCGTTGAAGTTCCTTGGGAAGATGCCAGTCGCTTTGGTTTGATAAAAATGGATGAGGAAAGCTATAAAATTATCGGTTTTGAGGAGAAGCCAGAACATCCAACCACGAATGTAGCATCAATGGGAATTTATATTTTTAGATGGTCTGTATTAAAGGACTATTTGCTACAAGACGAGGAAAAGGAATTTACACATCGAGACTTTGGCAAAGATATCATTCCTTCGATGCTAAAGGCAGGATTGGAATTATATGCCTATTATTTCAATAACTATTGGAAGGATGTCGGCACCGTCCGTAGTTATTGGAATGCCAATTTAGATCTTCTGAATAGGGAAAGTAACATCTTCTTAAAGAATCCTGAATGGAGAATCCATACCGTTGAAAGTAATGCGCCCCCGCTATTTTTGGATGAATCTGCAAAGGTCCATCACAGTTTATTGAGTGAAGGATGTGAAATATACGGTACGATTGAAAGTTCTGTCGTGTTTAACGGGGTGAAGATAGGAAAGGGGGCACGAATTAAGAACGCAGTCATTTTGCCAAATACCATCGTTGGAGAAAACGCCTGGATTGAAAATGCCGTCATCGGAAGCCAGACGATCGTTAAGAATGGAGTTATTATCGTCTCAAATGATTCCAATGCCCATTTAATGGTGGTCGGGAATAATGTAACCGTCGACCCGGAACTACATGATTTTACATCGAGAAACATTATATTAACTGTTTCATCCTAATGGAAGCGGTGCAAACCGCATTTATTGGTGCTTCCTTCCCTGAAAAATTTATAAAAAATTCAGAATCGTATATTTTCACTTTTTAAAATGGTAAACTAGTAAAAATACTTTTTATACAAGGGGAAGGTCACGATGATTAAAGCGATTTTTTTTGATTTAGATGATACACTGCTTTGGGACCAAAAGAGTGTGAAGGAAGCCTTTGCTGCCACGTGTAAAGTAGCCGAGAAGCGGTACGGGGTGGATGCGGAACAGCTGGAAGAGGCCGTTCGAGAAGCTGCTAGAAACCTTTACGCTTCCTATGAGTTTTACCCGTTTACGCAAATGATCGGGATTAATCCATTTGAGGGACTATGGGGGAATTTTTTAGATGAACAGGATGATTTTAAAAAAATGAAAGAAAGGGTTCCTGCCTACCGCAAAGATGCTTGGACCGCTGGATTGAAAGCAATGGGTGTGGATGACGCAGATTTTGGATTGGAACTGGCTGAACGGTTTCCACAAGAGCGCAGGAAGTTGCCATTTGTCTATGAAGAATCGTTTGAAATTCTTGATCGGTTAAAAGAAGATTATCGGCTGTTGCTGTTAACCAATGGTTCACCTGATCTTCAAAAAACAAAACTAGACATCACACCGGAACTTGTTCCATATTTTAATCAAATTGTTATTTCAGGCGATTTTGGCAGAGGGAAGCCTGATCCAACCATTTTTGAACATGCTCTTGACCTTATGTCGGTGCAGAAGGATGAGGTCCTAATGGTAGGAGATAATCTGATGACAGATATTCTCGGCGCGAATCGAGCAGGAATCAAAACGGTTTGGATTAATCGTCATGAAAAAGTCAGAAATGAAGTGGTTCCTACTTATGAGATTACCCATTTGGAAGAGCTTTTTCCTTTATTAGAAAAATTAAAAGCGAATTAGGTATAGTAGCCATAAATATAGGATTTTTCTATATTTATGGCTACTTTTGTTTGTGAGAAAGAGTCGAGTGTTATTAATTATATAAAACATGTAACTTTGTTCCTCTTTTCGGCGACTATATGGCTAAGACCAACTAATTTCCTTTTGGAAAAGGGGAGGATGGAAATGCGAAACAATAAATGGTTACCTATAATCAGTTCGGCATTGGTGATTGGCCTTTTAACAGGCTGTGGTGCGGGTGCTGCTCCAAAGGGTACCGCCGAAGGCACTAAGAACGATTCTCCACCTCAGGACGAGATTGCGGCAAGTTTTCATGCCACGATTGAAACAAAAGCTGAGAATAATTCAATGATTATCCATTACAAGGTTAAAAATCTTTCAGGCAAAACTAAGAAACTAACATTTACTAGTGGTTTAGAGGCTGATTATATTGTTTACGATTTACAAGGAAAAAAAGTAAAACAATTTTCCGATGAAGTCATGTCAACGCAAGTGATGAAGGAACTAGAGTTAGAAAGTAATCAAGAAATCGTAAAAGAATTTACGATTTCAGATCTTCCCAATGGCCGCTATAAAATTGAGGTATTCCTTACAGCAAAAGAAGAAGAAGCTAAAGTAGTGACCGACTTGATTGTTAAAAATGCTTATAGCAAAGGAACCGGTGTGCTCGTTGGCCAAATGGATCCTCATACAATTGAAATCGATATGGAAGGAAAGAAGGTAGCCTTCCAGCTAACGGAGGATGCGATTAAGCAATTACCATTATTGAAGGAAGGCGAACAAGTTTCATTTTTATATAAGGAAAATGATGATGGACAAAAGATGATCCAAAAGTTTGTATTTGAAAAGTAATCAATAAAATCAAAAGGCCTTTGTTGAAACTGACAAAGGCCTTTTAAGTGATTTGATTTTGATGAAAATCCCACGAGGTTATGATCTCAGTCGGTCGATGGCTACTCGCATTCTGTGAAATTTATTTTTCTAAAAAAGTATTATGATTAAAAATGAAGAACATTTAATTTCACGACGTTCTGCAGAAAACAATATAAGATGGGACGGAAATAATCATTTTCCCTTTTGGAATTATCTAACTAATCACAAAAATAAGTTGAATTTATTTATATAGGATAGTATTATTATTATCAGAATATATCAAATATAATTTGAATATTTTAAATAATAAAAAGTACATCAAGGTAGGAGTGAGTAACTCACATGCAGAATAAATTACCATTTTCAAGGTATTTCGTTATAGGAGTAATGCTGTTCGCTCTGTTTTTCGGGGCAGGGAATTTAATTTTTCCGGCAGGACTTGGCCAAAATGCAGGTTCCAACGTGTGGATGGCAGTAACCGGCTTTTTAATTACAGGAATAGGATTGCCATTCCTAGGGATCTTGGCGATGGGGTTATCGGGCAGCAAAAACTTAGAGGAGCTGGCTAGCAGAGTTCACCCGCTCTATGGGATTATCTTTACATCGCTTCTTTATTTGACGATTGGGCCATTTTTTGCGGCTCCAAGGACAGGTGCAGTAGCCTATGATATTGGTATCGCACCGTTTGTTAGTGAAGGGTATGGTCAAATTGGCTTAATTGTTTTCACCGCTTTGTTTTTTATTGTGACGTTGTGGTTTTCATTAAACCCGGCCAAGCTTGTCGATCGCATCGGGAAAATTCTTTCTCCAGCAATTATTGTGCTTATTTTTATCCTATTAGTGATGGTAATTGTCAAACCACTTGGTTCGATTGAAGCGCCGCAAGAGGCTTATGCTAACGGGGCGTTCATGAAAGGCTTTATGGAAGGCTATAACACGATGGATGCACTTGCGTCGCTTGTATTTGGAATTATCGTTATCAATTCGATTCGTGCGATGGGGATAACTTCTACACGCGGGATCCTTATGGCATCTGCTAAATCTGGGCTGATTGCAACAATTTTTCTTGGAATCATCTATGTTGGTGTTGCGTACTTAGGGGCGACGAGCACTGGCGCGTTCGGGCTTTTTGATACGGGAGGTCCCGTCCTTGGGAAGGCATCTTTCTATTATTTTGGAACGTTTGGTACGGTTATGTTGTCGGTTATTATCCTTCTCGCTTGTCTTACAACGAGTATCGGATTGATGACAGCATGCGGTGAATACTTTCATACACTTGTTCCTAAAGTTAGTTACAAAATGTGGGTGCTTTTATTTTCGCTAGTCTCGTTTGTAATCGCAAACTTTGGTTTATCAAATATCATTAATTATTCCATTCCAGTCTTAATGTTCCTTTATCCCTTGGCAGTTGCTTTAATGCTGTTGACATTTTTGTCGAAGCTGTTTAACCATTCGCGATTAGTATATATTGCTGCTATTTCTGTCGCGTTTTTAATCAGTATTATCGATGGATTTAAAACCTTCTGCGACCTGCTTGGAATGGAATATTTCGGTTGGCTGGCACATATTGTTTCATTTTATGAACGAGTATTGCCTTTTTATAAAAATGGACTCGGTTGGCTGCTGCCAGTTTTAATTACAATCTTTATTACTGGAATATTTGTAAGTGTGCATAATTTCTCGGCACTACGAGTAAAGAACAAAACAGAAAGTGCCTTATAGGATTTCGTTCATAAGACCTATTTGCAATTCTATGGATTATCTGTTATAGTAAAGAAGAATTATTTTTGTTAGTTGGTAGGATAATAAGTGCTAAACTTTCTGTCTTGAAGAACTGAGCAAGGATAGTAACACAATGTGTGCACAGCACACGAGGAGGAAACAACAAATGGAACAAGGTAAAGTGAAATGGTTTAATGCAGAAAAAGGATTCGGATTCATCGAACGCGAAGCAGGAGACGATGTATTCGTACACTTCTCAGCTATCCAAAGCGAAGGTTTCAAATCTTTAGACGAAGGTCAAGCTGTAACTTTTGAAGTAGAACAAGGTCAACGTGGACCCCAAGCTACTAACGTTCGTAAAGCATAATAAGAACCAAAATATAAAAGACTCTCTTTTGAGAGTCTTTTTTTGTACATAATAATAAAAAATAAAAAACCCTACTCTGCAGTTGAGTAGGGCCTGTTGTGAAAATGTAAAGTAAATGGTAAACAAAGTATAGCATACATTCATGCTAATCCCTAATTTTTTTAAATTGATGGCATTCATTATACAGAGGTGTAAGCTTTGGAATTAAGACAATTACAATTATTCCTTGAAGTGGCCAAGCATAAGAGCATGACAAAAGCAGCAGAGAGTATGCATCTTTCACAACCTGCGTTAAGCAAATCAATCAGGGCCTTAGAGGACGAGCTCGGCATGACCTTGATAATTCGGACCAATAAGACAAGTGATCTGACGGATGCCGGCAGGATTGTCCTTGAATATTCTCAGAAGATGGCAGCAGTGCTTAATGAGATGAAAACTACATTAAATGATATCACTAACCTGTCAAGAGGGCAGATCAATATTGGGTTGCCTCCTATTATTGGCAGTTTATTTTTTCCAAGAGTCATCGCCAAATTTCATCATGCCTTTCCCAATATCGAACTGAATATTACCGAGTATGGTGGTGCAAGAGTGGTAAAGAGTGTTGAGGAAGGGGAATTTGAGCTTGGTGTCGCGGTACTGCCAATTGATGAACATCAATTTGATGTGTATCCGATTGTCGAAGAAGAAATGAAACTGTTAGTCTACAAAGATCATCACTTAGCAACCCGTAAAGTGGTTGATATTAAGGAGTTAAAAGATGAAGAGTTCATTTTTTACCATGAGGAATTTGCCCTAAATCAAATCATGAGAAATCAGTTTATTGCCGTGGGTTTTGAGCCGAAAATTTTGTTTCTGAGCTCCCAGTGGGACCTCATGACGGAAATGGTGGCTGCTAACCTTGGAATCACGATTCTGCCTCGATCGATTAGTAACCGGGCGTTTAACCCAGATTTAAGGATCATCGACCTGAAGGATGATATTCTGTGGAAATTGGCTGTCATCACGAAACAGGGTCGCTATATCTCCAACGCAGGGCGAACTTTTATTGACTTTATTTTAAAAGAACCATTATAACTTTCAGTTATGGAAATCATTCAAAATATGTATTTTACGAATGATGAAAATCAGCGTACGATTACTCTATAGTTAGTTTCGGAATTAAGAGGAGTTTTTAGCTCCTTTTTTTGCATTATGGAGGGGATTATTTCGATGAAACTTGGAGTCATTGCCATACAAGTATTATTTTTACATGTTTTTTTGTTTCTAGGAGCGGTACTTAAAGAGGTCATTCCACTTCCCATCCCTGCTTCAATGTTTGGATTGTTTCTTCTTTTTATCGCACTTTTTTTCAAAATTATCAAATTGAAATGGGTGGAAAGAGGCGCAAATTGGCTGTTAGCTGAGCTGCTTTTGTTCTTTGTTCCTTCTGCTGTAGGAATTGTAAATTATGATGAAATTCTCAGTGTCCAGGGAGCAGAAATCGTTGGCTTGATTGGAATTAGCACTATTGTTGTCATGGGAATTACGGCACTGATTGCCGAAAAAATAACTGGCTGGAAAAGGAGTGAGCAGCATTGATGATGATTATATTTACGATATTAACGTTTCTCATTTACCTTTTCTCAAAAAAGACATATGAAAAATGGAGCCTATTCTTTTTTCATCCCTTATTGCTAGCACCGATCCTGTTAATTATTCTAATTTCAGTTACACATGTTTCGGCCGATCAATACCTTGTAGACTCAAAATGGCTTACCCACTTGCTTGGACCGGCTACAGTCGCTTTTGCTGTACCGATTTATAAAAACTTAAGCATCATTAGAAAATATGTAGGCACGATTATCATTAGTATTACTTCAGGAACGCTAGTAGCCATTTTTTCAACATTTGGATTATCGAAATTGCTCCATTTGAATGCGGATTTTATTAATTCAATCCTCCCTCGATCGATTACAACACCCATCGCAATCGAGGTTTCAAAAGAAATTGGTGGCTTGCCGACTCTGACAACCGTATTTGTTATTATAACAGGGATTATTGGCGGAGTTGTGGGTCCATCGGTTATTAAAGGACTTTCAATTAAAACCCCAATTGCCAAAGGCCTGGCTTTAGGCATGGGAGCACATGGTGTTGGAACAAACAAAGCAATCGAATACGGGAGACAGGAAGCCACATTCTCCTCCCTGGCCATGATCTTCGCCGCATTGATTACCTTAATCTGGGGTGCCTTTCTGATCCCAACCCTAATGAACTTCAATATTCATCATATTTTTTAGGACTATTGGGTGTCAGGCACCATGTGAATTTTTCACATGGTGCCTGACACCCTTTTAATATTCACAGGACTGTAACATGTATAGCGAAATAATGGAAATACCATGGAAATAATAAGAGTGTAAGAAAATGCAAGAAACAAGCGAATTCCCTTTGTAGTGTTCCACGTAACAAGGAGGTGGACTTTTCAGCACCCGGACTAGATGGATAAATTCAGGAATCGAAACAAATGGGATAATAACAAGTAAGCTCGGGAGCCGCTTGTTATGCATTTACATCTTTACGGATTGGAGGGGATGTTCATTCGTCCAAGAATATAGAAGAAATGAGGGATGTGGGTGGAATTATAAAATGACTAAAAAAGTGGGGGGTTCCCAAAGTACTGCTTCACTTTTTAGTAACTGTCATAACAAAAAAGGGCCAGCTCAAATTTTTTTGAGACAGGCCTTTTTTTATTTACGTATGTTCCTTTATACAGGTTTATAAGTGATCATTCTTCGTAAGATTTCCGCCAATCTCATGCAATGTTTATTCAATTATTTACTTAAGAGATAGCTCTGGCTTGTTTTATATAACGCGTTTTAAGAATTCCTGTTGGCTTTTCCCAGAAGTACGGCAAGTGGGTAGTATTTTGATTGAATATTTCTATCAATTCATAAAAGTTCTTCATTTCATAAACATTAAAAGCAACACCCTTTTCTGTTTTTACCTGAAAATAACACGTAGTTGTGTTATTCTCACCAGCAGATTCTCTTTCGTAATAAAGGGTTTCTGTAACTTCTTCCCAGGTATAGTCATTGACAATAATCCCTTTTCGTTTATTGATGACTGAGACAGTAAACCCTTTTTCCCGGCAGGAAACGGTGGTGTCGTTACCAAAGTAACGCAGCCATAAAAAGATAACCACCCCAATTACAAAAATAAGTGCCCCAATGAAAACATTGATCAACATGAATCCAATCCCAATAACACTAAAAATAAGTCCAAAAACAACAGAAGATTTGGAAGACGTTTTATTCGAGAATTCTCTGTTAATAAAAATCCCCCCCTTTAGTAAGAAGGGTATGCGTTCCATTGTGTTAAATGACCGGACATGCCACAAGGACTGTAACAAAATTAATCGACAAAAAACAGCGTCACCTCTATTGCGGTGACGCATTTCCTTTCAACAAAAGTTTTTACTTTTTCAATACAGGTGTTTGTTCTTCGGAGTTCAATAAGTGTAATTGCTCTCGAACCGCATAGGCAAAACCATCTTCGTCATTTGTTTTTGTGATCAGATCGGCTTTTTGTTGAACATAGACAGGGGCATTTCCCATCGCAACAGAAGTGGTAGCTACCTCAAACTGGGCAAGGTCATTGCCGCCGTCCCCGAATGCGATAATTTCTTCAAAAGATAGATTCATCATTTTTTGGTAACGTAAGAGCGCTTTTCCTTTATGTGCTTCGTTTGAAGTGATTTCCACATTATTAGGAAAGGAAGATGCAATTGAAATTTCAAATTCTCCTGCTAATGCCGCTTTAACCTCGTTTATTCTTTCTAATTGGTCCGGATGTACTAAAGCAATAAGTTTATAGATTTTTACATCGTCTTTACGAAGGATTTCCTCATAATCAAATTCTTGAAAAAGGGTATCAAGCTCTTGCTTCGTTTTCCCGTGTAATGGCGGCAAGGTCGAAGGAAAACCGCCATAATTTGTGTAAACCAGAATTCCAACGCCAAGCTCTTTTAAAATCGTAAAAATTTTTTTATAGGTTGAAAGTGTTAAAGTTGCCTCGTATAGCATTTCTCTCATTTCTGAATATAAAACCGAACCATTAATGCAAAAAATGGGAATCTCCATATTTTGAACAGCTTTTAACTTAATGACATCTGCATAAGCGCGACCGGTATTTAAAATCAGGCAGTGGCCTGCTTCTTTCAATTCGTTTAAAGCTTTCTCATTCTCCACGCTTATTTCATGCTGAGAGTTTAAGAGGGTGCCATCTAAATCAATCGAAATACATTTCATAGTTGTCATATTTCCTTTCCATTCCATCATAAAGACTACTATAGCAGATTTATACTCGAAAATGTGTTTCCAAATTTATGTTGGTGCCTGACACCATGGTGGATAAAATAATGTTTGGTTATTTCACATTAGTGTTGAATTTACATTTATTCCCTCTTATAATCAAGTCAATAACCTAATGAAGGAAATGTTATTTTCATTCCTCCTGTTCCTTTTCGCGAATAAGAGTTAAGGAGTGACCAGAGATGATTACAGGAATTAACGAAGTTACTGGATTTATCAATCATTTTGAAAGGTATGCTAATTTGGATGGGACGAAATATTTTCTTACCTTAAACACGGTCAGTCCTAATGGAACACTTACGATTATGAAATATCCCGATGGAATGTTTACCTACCACCGAAAAAACGAACAGTATTGGGATATTAGAGAAATAGATATGGATGAGGAAATGTTATCGGACATTATCTGGGGATTTAGAAAAACCATTAACGAATCTATTTTAGAAAGCACAATCGCACTTTAATATTCTGAAAAACACCGAAGCCTTTGACCAAACAAAGGCTTTTTTTCTGCACCGTTTCCTTGCAGATAGAAAGTATTTTTTCGGAAATTTATGGACATTATATTGCTGAGGTGATGGAATGGCCACGGCAAAAGTTGGTGACGTGATTTCCTTTCAACGGGAGGGAAAAAACCATGAAGGTGTCGTTTCCGGGATTAGGGAAAATTCTGTTATGGTCCAATATGGTTTTTCAAAAGAAAAAGATGAACCACTTACAACCATTGTAAACCATAAAAATTACAAAATTAAGTAGTAAAAAGTTGACCATATTAAGTCGAGTGTGGGATAAAAATCTCCACTCATTTTTTTGTGTCTAATTATATTCAGAAAAATTAAATTATTAATTGACAAAATCCACCTTTTGGGACAAGAATAGACTTGTGATGTAGACTTCCAGAGGGACCAATTCGCGAATATATTACCCATCACTCTCATTTTATTAAAGAGGAGTTGGTTACATGTTTTCCCCGTTAACCCCATTAGACTGGAAACGAAGGGCGGTGAAGTATTATCCAAATAAAATAGCCGTCATCGATGGAGACAAGGAATTTACATATCGAGAATTTGGCAAGCGTACCGATCAACTGTCTGCTGCTCTCCTTCAAGCAGGAATCGGTCAAGGTGACCATGTGGCGGTCATGCTGCCAAACACACATTACATGCTGGAGTGCTTTTATGGTATCTGTCAGCTTGGGGCTGTAATGGTACCGCTAAATTACCGGCTGTCAGCGGGTGATTTGGAATATATCATTCGCCACAGTGATGCAAAAATGTTAATTGTCGATGAAGAATTTTGTCGCCCGATTGAACAAATAGTTGAAAACCTAAGCTTTGATGAAATCATTATTGTATCGGTACCCGGAGAGAAAACGTCTTTAAAGGGCATTGATTATGAGGATTTTTTACAACATGCTTTGGAAACGGTTACCCTGTCGGAACCGGATATCGATGAAAATCAGCTGCTTACCCTAAATTATACGAGTGGAACGACCTCCAAGCCCAAGGGAGTTATGCTTACCCATCGTGGAAATTATTTAAATGCTGCGAATTTCATGTATCATCTGGGTGTTAGCCATGATGATGTCTATCTTCATACATTGCCGATGTTTCATGCCAATGGCTGGGGCGGTGTTTGGGCACTAACGGCTGCCGGTGGAACACATGTCTGTTTAAGGAAAGTGGATCCGCCGCTTATTCTTGAATTATTTGAAAAAAAGAAGATCACCCTTTTATGCGGTGCGCCAACAGTCGTGAATATGCTGGTCAACGAGCCAAAGGCGAAAGAAATTAAGATGCAAACCAACCCAAGGATGGCCACGGCTGGTGCACCCCCGGCTGCTGCCTTGATTCATAAAGCACAAGAAATTCTTGGCTTAAATATGATTCATGTCTATGGTCTAACGGAAACCTCCCCATTTATACTTTATTGTGAGTGGAAAAAAGAGTTTGATGGAAAGTCTGCTGATGAACAAGCTGTAATCAAGGCAAGACAAGGAATTGAACTTGCTTTTAATGGTGAAACCAAGGTTGTCCATCAAGACGGCGAAGAAGTGGCCTGGAACGGAGAAGAATTAGGAGAAATCATTACCCGCGGTAATGTCGTTATGTCAGGTTATTACAAGGACCCAATCACAACTGCAGCGGCGATTAGGGATGGATGGTTCCATACCGGTGATTTGGCAGTCACTCATCCGGATGGATTCATAGAGATTCGCGATCGTGCCAAAGATTTGATTATTTCCGGTGGGGAGAATATTTCTTCGACAGAGGTTGAAGGTGTTCTTTATAAGCATCCTGCCGTATTAGAAACTGCCGTCATTGCCATTCCAGATGAAAAATGGGGTGAGGTTGCAAAGGCAATTATAGTGTTACAACCGGATTCAAAAGTAACAGAAGAAGAAATAATCCAGTTCTGCCGGTCCGAATTAGCCCACTTTAAAGCACCGAAGGCGGTTGAATTTGTAGATGCCTTACCCAAAACAGCCACGGGAAAATTACAAAAGTTTCGGTTAAGAGAAATGTACTGGACAGGACCGAAGCGAGTGAATTAGCCCTATTTGGACTTAAGAGTTCTTTCCCTAAACTCAATTAGAGTAGGGGGAGGACTCTTTTTTTATATTTCAGGTTAACATAGCGGAAAGGATGGAAAACAGTTAATTTGAAAAGCATTTAATTGGCACTTGATGATTAAATCAGATAATTTGTAAAAGTACGCTTTTAGTTAGACTAACAGCGAAACTTACAATCACAATTGAACTAAAAGGGGAAATGGGGGTTAGATAGATGGCGATATCAAGAAATAAGCACTCGACGATTGTTGCTCTGTTGCTTGCAGGAACTTTCATTGCTATTTTAAATCAAACATTGATGATCACTGCGATACCTCCGATAATGGAAGAAATGCACATCACTGCCAACAGTGCGCAATGGCTGACAACGGTTTTTATGTTAGTAAATGGGATCATGATTCCGATAAGTGCCTTTCTATTAGAACGGTTTACCACACGACAATTGTTCATTTCGGCCATGAGTATATTTGCTGTGGGTACACTTGTTTGTGGGATGGCTCCTAATTTTGAAATTCTTTTATTAGGAAGGATTATCCAATCATGCGGGGCAGGGATCATGCTTCCGTTAATGACAACGGTATTTTTGATGATCTTCCCGGTAAATAAACGCGGCGCCGCAATGGGGTTGGTCGGTCTAGTCATCTCCTTTGCTCCGGCAATTGGCCCGGCATTGTCAGGGTGGATAACATCACAATTTTCATGGAGAGTTCTGTTTTTTATTATTTTACCAATCGCTATTATCGATATTCTTGTGGCTTTCATTGCTTTAAAAAATGTAACCGAGGTGTCGAAACCAAAAGTAGATTTAGTATCCATTGTATTATCAACACTTGGCTTCGGCGGCCTGCTCTATGGATTTACATGTGCAGGAAATTACGGATGGTCAAATTCGTTAACTCTTCTAACGTTAGGGTTTGGCGGTTTGTCGCTGGTAATGTTTATTACCAGGCAGCTAAAATTGAAGCATCCAATGCTGGAATTAGGTGTATTTAAGTATTCCGTTTTCCCTTTTGCCATTATGATTGGAATGATCGGCTTTATGGGACTGATTGGAGCCGAGACGATTATTCCTTTATTTATGCAGCGGATGCGTGAATTTACGGCTGTGGAGGCAGGAATAGCACTGTTACCCGGGGCGCTTATCAGCGGAATAATGGCACCGATTGTGGGAAGAGTGTTTGATAGGATCGGTGCGCGATGGTTAGTAATGATTGGATTAACGATTATGACCGCATCTTCATTTGCTTTTACTAATTTAGGTCCTTCTACAACGATGACCTATATAACAGTCTTATACGGGGTGAGAATGCTTGGTTTTTCAATGGTAATGATGCCTGTTGCAACCGCTGCGCTGAATCAGTTACCTAAACAATTGATCCCTCATGGTGCCGCGGTGGATAATACGATGAAAATGATTGCAGCCTCTGTTGGTACCGCAATTCTTGTCACGGTTATGACAACTACTGCGGAAAATGCAAAAGGGCGCCCGGATATTTCTTATCCTGATATGCACGGAGCCAATGTGGCTTTTATGGTCGTGTCGATCCTTTCATTAGTGGCTCTCGTCCTTTCCTTTTTTATTAAAAAAGGCCGGCAGACAGAACCGGAAGAAACTCGCCATCGGAAGGTAAAAATTAAGATGCAGGAGTAGTTTAATCAATAAAAGCAGAGAACTCTGAGAAACAAATTTAATTTGTTTCTCAGAGTTCTTTTTATGAAGCTTTTTCAAGGAAAGAATGAACCGTCCAATTAGGTTCATAATAAATAACAAAAAGGAGGGTGCACAATGGACCAAAAGTATAATACAGGCGATGATGCCAATGTAGAATTAAAGAAGGCATTAAACAAAAGCCAACCTAGTAGGAACCCAAACATGAGTGAAGCGGAGCAGAAGCTAAAATTTCCAAGTAAAAAAAGTTAACAGTTTTAACTTGGTAAGGAAATGGCGGGAGGTGATAAAATGCCAAAAAATAATCCAATTGAGTATACTGGAAAAGTCCTCGACCAAAGAAATGACCTAACAGGTCCCGATGAAGGGAAAGCTTCCTATCCAGAGCTGCCAAAGCATGTTCCAATTCAGGACTCTGCGAATAATAAAGGGAAATAATTCAAGAGTGCACATATACTAGTCGAATTTGAGAATATTAGAAAAATCGAGTGAGAGAGGAGTGTAAATCATGGAACCATCTTTGAAAACTGGAGAGCTGGCCCCGGACTTTTCATTATCCGCAACGACAAAGGAAAAGATTTCCTTGTCTGATTATCGTGGAAGGAAGAACATCGTCGTTGCTTTCTATGGAATGGACTTTACCCCAGGCTGAATAAAGGAAATTTCCTCTTGGAAAGAGGATTACAAACGATTTGAACAATTAGATGCAGAAGTACTTGGAATTAGTGTCGATCACATCCACTCCCATCGAGTCTTTGCCGCGAGTATGGGCACTCTGCCATATCCCTTATTATCAGATTGGTTTAAGTTAACGACCAAGAGTTACCATGTGTATAACGAAAAAGGGGAGAATGCCATTCGCTCTGTCTTTGTCGTGGATAAAACTGGAGTCATAACCTACATAAACACCTCATTTAAAGCTGATAAAAAAGAAGATTATGAAGCAGTTTTTAATGAACTTGAAAAGTTAACAAGCAAGTAATCATCTAATATTTTACAAAAGAGTGTCAGGCACCAAATGGTGCCTGACACTCTTTTTTTTGACACTCTTTTTTTACCTATTTATTAGTCAGTAACTATGTAGCCTCTTTCAAGAAAACCTTCAATTACTTCACTAATTTGAAAGGATACTTGGGGCGAATCATAGTTTTCAAAGGCATGTTCACAGTTGTTTTTATAGCTCATCGTT
The DNA here is from genome assembly GCA_011250595.1 of Bacillus sp. MM2020_1. Classification (GTDB taxonomy): domain Bacteria; phylum Bacillota; class Bacilli; order Bacillales; family Cytobacillaceae; genus Neobacillus. The sequence goes on from JAANMP010000067.1 coordinate 22,583, forward strand.
TCATCATAATGGGCCATATGACGGGCAATATCTTGATCATTATCTTTGCGTTCCTTTTGTCTTTCGATAACGGTATCACGGTCGGCAAAAATGAAAAAACGCATGACACGTTCACCGTACATTTGTTTTAATTTTTCGGTCCCTTCAGGATTTAAAGTGAGGTAGACAAGGTTATGGGATTCGAATGCCTTGACAATATCCTCTTCACGAATGCCGTAGTGAATTCCATCGATATCCACACTTTCAAGAAACTCCTGTTTTTCCTGCATTTTTTTGAACGTTTCTTCGTTGATAAAATGGTAATCCTCACCATCTATTTCATAATGACGCGGAGCACGTGTGGTGTAAGAGAGTACGGTTTCCATATCAAATGCAGTTGCAACCATTTTGGCAATCGTTTTTCTACCTGAACCATCTGGCCCTGTGTAAATAAATAATTTTTCTTTATTTTTGATTTTATACAAAATGAACTCAACCTCCTTGAGAATGTATTAATAATAGAATGAAACAAATGTTTTAAATCCTTTACTCCATAATATGGTCGACTTGGGATAATTTAATTATAGCAGATAGAGAAATAAAAGTTTGGTATTTCTGGTTTTCATAAAAGTTAAAAGAATAAAGAGTTAACAGTTTTGCTTTGCCCCTTTACTCTTTCTAGAAAGTGGTATGATTTCTAAAAATCTACGTATATGTAGTATGAATCATTAAGAATCGAGTGATTAGAAGGGGGAATTTATTTTGTGGCAGTATCCCAATAATATAAATGGTCCTTTTAATATTTATAGTTACTATGTCGGCTCGAATCCATTAACCTCTGTCAATCCCACACCAATTTTTCCTAAAATAAATAAAACGACCTTTTTAAGTCCGTTTACCTATATTGTCGGTGATGTCAGGATCCGGAACAATACCTACGTTGGCCCATTCGTTAGTATCCGCGCAGATGAAGGGACTCCTTTCTATATCGGAAGCAACTGTAATTTCCAGGACGGCGTGATCCTCCATGGCTTAAAAAATAAACATGTCGAGGTTAATCAGCGGAAATACTCAATCTATATCGACGAAGAAGTATCCTGTGCCCATGGCTCATTGATTCATGGCCCCTGTCAGATTGGCAGGAAAGTATTTATTGGCTTTAAAGCAATCGTTTACCATGCCGTCATCGGAGAGGGGAGTTTCATTTCCTCGGAAGCCGTTGTTACTGGTGGAGTGACACTTAAGCCTGACAGCTTTGTTCCGCCAGGCGCTCATATTGATAATCAGAAAAAAGCAGATTCCTTATCAAAAGTACCGAAAAATGAAGAAGAATTTGCCCGTGAGGTTCAACGGGTCAATCAAGAATTTCCTTCTGCTTATTCGATCGTCTTTGGAAAAGACCGATGTTCGTGCGGTTTATCTGTTTGATCAAACAAACTTAAGCATCTTCCACCTCCTCCAATAGAATTTTTAAGGGAAAAATTAACTTTTTGAAGGTTTTGAATCATATTTTGTTGAAATAAGTATCTAAAGGAAGAAATATTGGGTGAGGTGGGAGCATGAACGATATCCAATTTGCATTTATTGATGAAGCTGGTGATTATAGTTTTGATTTTGAAAATAATGATGTTTCAACCCACTTTATTCTTGTTGCTATTCTAGCAAAAGAGTCGAATAAAGAATGGCTAGAACAGGAAGTTGAAAAGGTTAGGCAAAAATATTTTCAAACGGAACAAATGCAATCTGATAAAATGGATAACCCTCATCTAAGAATTCAACTATTAAATGAACTGAAGGATTTGCCCTTCAATATATATGCCTATGTCGTCGATAAAAGAAAAATTAGGGAAGATAGCGGCATTACGTTCGAGAAGACGTTTATCAAGTTTATGAATCGATTGGTGTATGATGACTTAAATCGAACCTTTGACCAACTTGATCTTGTTTTAAGGGAACAAGGGACGGAAGAATTCATGACTGAATTTAAAACCTATATCACCGAAAGAAGTGTTCCCGATTTATTTAATTATTCCACCTTTGGTTTTAATCAAAGTAAATCGGAAACCCTTCTTCAATTGGCTAATTTCATCGCTGGAACGATTGCGAAAGGTTATGATCAAACTCAGACATCGGAATATTATCCACTTTTTAATAAAATTATCAAAAAGAAAATCATTGCCATTAATTTATGGCCGCAAAACTATAAAAACTATCTTGATGATTACATATCCAGGAATCAAGACTCTCCATTTGATGAGGTTATTTTTAAACAATCGGTGAATTTGACCCTTCAATTTCTTGAAAAGAATAAAAAGAGTGAGGATGCCGATGAAAAGATCCGGGTAGATCTACTCAAATTTCTGTTATTTAACCTGAGAGAAAATCCAAATGAATATGTATTTACCCAAGAAATTTTAGATAATCTGAACGCCATCCGCGTAAACAAAATAAATCATCACTACTTTCGATCGAACATCGTTTCGAAGCTCCGTGATAGCGGGCTGTTAATTGCCAGCAGCAATAAGGGATATAAATTGCCTGTTTGTTTATCAGATTTATATGATTTTGTTCATTTATCGAGCTTAACCATACACCCGATGATTCAAAGAATATCCAAGTGTCGAAATCAAGTTCTACTTGCCACCAACAATGAAATTGATATTCTCGAAAACAACGAATATGAATATCTTAAAAAAATTATTGAATTGGAAAAATTAAC
>JAANMP010000068.1 GCA_011250595.1 Bacillus sp. MM2020_1
ATTTATGAGTGAACAAGAAAGAACTTTACTATACAAAACTTCTAGCATTTTAAGAAAAGATACAAGCATTATGAGTTTAAACGATATAATAGAAGAACTTGTTCATGTTATAGAATCAAAAACAAAAGATGACAGATTGGCAGATCAAGAATTGAAATAAATCAATATTAGATTCTAAAAGCCCCATCCATTGATTTAGGGCTTTTTTTATTTGTCTTGTTACAACAGGTCATTATATTAAAAAAATTTCATTTACCAACGATAACGCAACTAGTTTATAATATAAGGATGTCCAAATTGGATAATAAGAGTCTATTTCTATAACTCTATGAAGATTTAAGTGGGTGAGTACAATCGACATCATTGAAACACGGGTGAGAGGATTTATAGCTGATATTCAACACCCTAACCAAAAGAAGAAAATAAATAGTAACGATTTAGAACTTCAGTTACGCAGGCTTTTGGATAATTATTTTGAGATGGACGGATATTCGTTGTTTTACCGTGCAGTTGAAACATTGCAAAGGGAAGGACAACTGATTCCCATCCAAAATAATCAATATAATGGAAGAAACCCGGCGCTTGCCTTATATTACTGGGTCAATATAAAAGTTCAGGATAACAAATGGGATCGTCTCGAGATGATGAAATTAGGTGATCTGTTTGATTTTTCCTTTTATGAACGGCATCCCGAATGGCAGACGAAAAATGAATGGAATCGAATCCAGAATGTATATTCTTTTCTAAAGTCCAGTTTGGAACGGGAAATTGTGTCAGTCGAAGAAAGAAGTCTGGAACTCTTTGGCCATGAAAAATTCTTACTCGACAATGATAGTTTTCCTGATGGAAAAGGCTTCTTAGCCAGAATTGGCATATCAGAAGCGCAGCTTAAAATGGTGAATTACGGGGAACCTTTTGTATTTTGGATGAAACAAGGGAAAGAAATAAAAGATATTCAGCGGGTACTGATTGTTGAGAATCTATCGTTCTTCCATACTTCCATTAAGTTATTGGAAGCCAATCAACTCGATTATGAACCAGAACTGATTATTTATGGTGAAGGAACTAAAATTGAGCGGAGCTTTTCCTTTTTCTTTCGAATGTTTCCAGCTAAATCCTATCTTTTCTATTACGCAGGAGACCTTGATGCCGCGGGATACGGTATCATGATTCGGCTTATCGAAAAATACCCGGATTGCTGTATACAGCCCGCCTTAAAAATATATCGTAAAATGCTTGAGCATCTAGAACAAAGAAATGATCAAAAACAAGGACAAACACAAAATATCAAATACCGTGATTCATTCTTTCAATGGTTTACGGAAGAGGAGCAAGTACTATTACAGCAATTATGGCAGGAAAATAAGCGGATTCCACAAGAAGTCTTAAACATAGAAACATGGAGGAGATGGACGTGAACGAATCATGGGAAGGCTTCGGCAAGCGAATGCAACGATTAAATCCACTGTTTGAGCTTGGGAGGGGAATGGAAGTTGGGGAGCTGAAACCTAATATCCAAACTATTCTCATGCAAGTGCTCCTCACCATATTTTATCGAGAATTAAATGATGATGATCAAAGGCGCAAATCAGATATCAAGTATATGGTCGAAGAATCAATTAAGCAAATGAAGCTTTTGGCAGACGATAAACAAATAGAACGGATTACAAGCGGGCTTTTATATCAGGGGAAAGAAGAATATAGTAAGCCCTTTGAAGCCTTATATTATGATGAAATAAGACAATCCTGGGAGACACAAACCTTTCGCTATGTGACAATGGATGAATTATATACGAATTTAGAAATGGGCGGGTCGATTGTTTATAAACTAACAGATGTCGCGCAGGAAATGATTTTTATGAGCAGGGAAATGGCGGAGGAGTTCTCGATCACGATTGAACAACTCTACAGTATGCAGCTGATTAAAAACGGTAATTTTAGAAAAGCTACTCGAAACCTCGATCACCTCATTTCACGCGTAAACCGCTTAATGGCAAAGGAATTTACCTTCCAAAAAGAAATGATCAACAATCCCAAAATCTTATTGATTGAAGAGGAATGGCAAAGGGCCGACAATCGGGTTGAAATAGAAAAGCAATTTGAAGAAGAAAAAAATCATTTCCGTACCATTACTAGTATGATCGATAAAACGAAACGAAGGAATGAAGAGGTAGATTCTATTCAGAAAGAATTGATTCTGCTCCAAGAAAAAATTGGTCATACAAGGCAATTGCATGATCGTTTTGCGAAGCTGGTTATTCAAAATATTTCCTATGAGATGAAATTAAAGGCTGAAAACCCTTCATTGTTCTGGGAAACTAGCCTAGTTTCCTTTCGAGAGCATTATTATGAAAATTGGTTCATGAAGGAAGGGGTCAAAAGTTTCGAGGCGATAGAAAGAGTCCTTTCTCCATTGTTTTCACCGAAGAATGAATTTATTTTGCCGCTCGATTGGATTTGGGGTGAACAGGAATTCGATGAAAAACAACTAATCGATGTTGTTATTGAAGATGAGGCAGAAGAAAGCATTACTCGTCTGCGAGTGACCAACTGGGATTCTGTTATCAAGGCATGGAGTTATGTTTTTCAATTTTTACAAACAAACGGAGAGTTTTCGATAGCTGATTTAGCGGAGTTGCCGCTTGAAGTGCAGGATTTATGGTTTGAAGAATCGGAAACGATTGATTTGTGGATGATGTTCGATAAAAAGCCGCTGAAGGTTCAAGTGCTTCATCGGAAGGAAGAGACATTAAGCGATGAGAGGGAAATTCTCCTACATAAATTAATGAAGGAATATCCGCAATTTCAAACGTTTGAAGGCTTAAAGATCTATACTGAGTTTGATCATCGAGCGGAGCCTTTCCAATGGTATCGAATGAAAATGTCCCCTTTTAAAATATGTGTTCAGGAGGCGCTAGCGTGAGTGCAGAAAGTATTAAAAGAGCATCCGCTGTCTATTTTACTTTATTAAAAGATAAAGTAATCGACGAAAATAGTGAACACTTTCAGACTTATTTTGATCCGGAAGTGAGACAAACAGTTCTCTTATTAGCAGACGAATCAGGTACATATATCATTGAATCGCCTAAGCGCATCCAATTAGTTGTCCAGCCAACGGGTTCTGTTTTTGCTACGAATTTTACCCATATGAAAGAAAAGCATAAGCAAATCGAAACGAAAAAGCACTTTCATCTAATTAGCGTTGTCATTATGACTTTTTTAGCGGCCATCGACCGCAATCAGGCGGCAAAAATTCGCACGAAGCGGGAAGGGATTAGCTACTACGCATTAGAGCGGTCTGTTAATGACCTCATAATGAATTGGGATAGCATTCTTAAAACGAACCCCAGCTTCGGAGAAGAAGAAAGAATCGATATGAAGGAAGTTGTCACCAACTGGAAATACATGGAGGTTGACACGGATGATTATGGGATCAAAAAAGGCAATCGACGTACCAGAATCGGTTTAATAGCAATAGCCATGCGCTTGTTAGAGACGGAGGGGCTGATCGTCATTCTGGATAGGGACGATATAGCTAAGGTGATTCCTAAAACGGAACTATTTGAGCGAATTGAATACCTATATCACGATTATGACCGTTATGAATTATTAAAAAAATTAATGACTACAGAGGAGGATATGCATGCCGAAAATCCATCGAATTAGAATTGTCGGCCTGAAATATGATGGCATGCAAAAGCAATACAAAGATACCACTTTTAATTTTCATAATGATGAGACATCCACAAATGGCCTCATTGCGATGATGAATGGGGGTGGGAAAGGTGTCTTCCTTCAGACCATTTTCCAAATACTTAAGCCTGGAACTTCATGGGGAAAACAAAACAATCGATATTATCAACAATTCTTCTTTAATAATAAAGAGCAATTTATTCCCTATACCTTTCATGTACTTATTCAGTGGGAATTGGACGGTGCAGACCACGCGTCTCTGGTAACTGGAGGAATGTTCTCAGCTGAGCAGCGGATTTCCATGAGTGAAGAAAGTGGAATGGAAAGTAAAACATTGGAACAGGAGGCAAAGATTGTTCCTAATATTACATTTTATACAAGAGAATTTGAACGGAAAGAAGAGGCAGCGCTTGAGCATATTCCACTCTATGAGCATGGTGAGGTTGCTGACACGGAAAGCTTGAAGGACTACTTAAAATGGAATGGATATGACGTGTATCGAGATACGAAAAAACACTATCGCATCCTTGATACATACGGAATTAACCGTAAAGATTGGGACATTATGAAGGAAATTAATAAGGATGAAGGCGGCGTTGGGAAATACTTCGAGGGTGCTGAGGATGATCATTCCCTGTTCCAAAAGCGAATCATACCTACTATTAGTCAAGTCTTACATCGAACCGAACATCAAAGTAACGATCTTGTGGAGATATTTAAGAGCCAGGCCAGTATCGCGAAGGACTTGCCTGTTCTTTTAAAAAGAGAGCAAGCCCATAAAGAGTTTTTAGAAGACATTATTCCATTTGAAGAGCACTTGGCTAAAGGTGTTGAACATAAAGAAATTGTTCATTCCAGTATACAGGCAGGAAGACAACTGCTTGGTGCCTTGCAGCATTTAAAGCAATCGGAAGAAGAAACGCTGCTTACTTTAGAGAAGGACTTGGAGAAATTAATCATCAGGCAGGCAGATTTACGCTTTCAAAAAGAAAATCTAGAGTTTGCAAAAGCACACAGAGATGTCATGGATTGGGATAAGAAATTAGTGGAAGAAAGAGAGAAGCATACTTCCTTACAAGCAATCGTTAAAGTGAAACAGGAACGAAAAGCACAACTGGACTTTCAGCTGTTATTAAAAGAGTGGAATGAAAACGAACAAAGTATTCGCGCTCTTTCACAGCAAATCGCGACATTGGAGCAAAATAGCGGCTTAGAGCAAGTGAATCAAAGAATGGATGAAATTAAACAAGAAGCTAGAAAGCAATGGAATCAATCCTATCTATCGATTCAAGAAGGTGTTAAACAGTATTTAGGATATAAAAAGTTCTTAAATAAAAAAGCTACGGGGCTGTTGCAGCAGGATAAACAAAAGACAAAAGACATTGCTCAGCTTAGTACGGAAATAGATTTTCTATATACACAAATGCATACCTTTGAGACGAAGGAAGCAGCACTCATCCAAGAATTTGGCGATCGCTTAACCTATGACTTAAAGGGCTTAACCCTGAGTCTTTCTAAACAAATTGAAGACAAACAGGCTAGATTAGTAGAGTTGCAAGCAAAAGATAAGGATTCTAATGAAAAGCAAAATCAACTGGCGACATCACATGGTACGCTCTTCCAATCCATACAGTTTTCAGAGGAAAAATGTGTAGAATTAAAGACAGCTAATGAAGGACAAAAGCAAAAGGAAGCAAAACTATTAGAAAAACTTCATGGGTTAATTGATGACGTCACAGTGCCGTTTACTCACTCACTCTTATCGAAGTACGCTATACAAATAGAAGAAATACTTGGCACTAACCGACAACAAGCTGAACAAATGAAAAAGGAACTTTGGGAAACACAACTCGACCATTCATTAAACGATGAACCCTTCTGGATCGCAAATAAAGACGTGAAAGAATTAAAGGAATGGATTGATGAGAAGACTGGAATTGATGTGTTTTATGGAGCCCAATTTCTCCAATCATTAAGTCCAGAGGATATGGCTCATTCACTGATGACGAATCCGCTCCTTCCATACGGGTTGGTCGTAAGCGGGCAGCAATGGCAAAAAATTAATCAGCAGGTTCTTACAGGAAGAATGTTCAAAAGTCCTGTTCCAATTTTCTTGCGTGAAGAAATGAACGGAGAAAAGCACCAACCATCCTTTGTGATCATTAATGGAACCGAGAATGGACTATTAAGTGATAAGAATCAATTCACCAGTTGGAAAATAACGATTGCGAAACAAATTGAAGAAAAGAAAGATACGCTCGTTGAATTAGAAAAGACAGAAACCTCCTTACGTCGAATTTTAAAAGAAATCGATCGCTTTACATCAAGTGAGCTTTCTAGTGATATCGAAAAAGCCTTCAAGCAGGAACAAAACGCTCTTCTTTCTAAGAAAACGAAATTACAAGAAATCAAAACACAAGAACAAAAAGAAAAAGAATTACAGCTTGGGCTAAAAGAACAGCTGGAAAAGACAAACGGTAAGATAGAAAAGCTTACAAGAAATGTAGAAACGTTAGGGGAGTTTAATCAAGAAAAAACTCTTCATCAAGAAAATAAACGGGTAAAACTAGAAAAAGAGAAACAAAAAGAAGCCTTAGGTCTACAGCAGCAAGAAATAGGAAAAGAGCACCAACAGACAGTTGAACTGCAAAACCAGTGGAATCAAACCTATGTAGAATGGAAGCTTACAACCGAACAAACGATAAAGGAAATTAGGTTCTATATTGAAGAAGCTGTTTTTCCTGCTGATGAAAAAGCAGACCTATCTGATGAGGTCCCTCATCTATCTCCACATTTATTACAAGAGATTAACGGAAGTATCGGGGAGCTAAAACAGCTTCAAAAATCGAAAGAAGAACAGGCTAGAGAATTACTCGTTCTTCAAGCAAAAAAAGAAACCGAACAAAAGCAGCAAAACAAATTAGAGAAAAAACTCAATGCCCATGATCAAGATTGGAATCAAGCAAAAGAACCAGATGAACCTCTAAGTATATTAGAAAATATGTTGCAAACGGCACAGAAGGAAGCGAAGTCTGCGGAAAAAGATGAACGGGAACAAGGAACGGCTGTTACCGTAGCGGAAACGTCCTTAAAGCACGCGACTGAACAGCTTGATAAGTCAGGAAAGAAAGTCGAAAAGTATGAAAAACAGCCTGAACAATGGGAAGACCTTGATTTAGAAGTAAAAGCAGTAGAAATAAAAGACCAAACGAAATTAACGAAAGAGGAAGTAAAGCAGGCAGAGAAACGCCAAAAAGAAACGGAAACCAATATTGCCGGGTACGAAGGAGATTTGTTAACCTTATCCGTTATACTTAAAGAGGAAGCGGCAGCATTTACGAATGAGGATCTAGAAAAAATAAACAGTCTAGGTAAAGTATGTATCTTGTCCTGGTGTGAAGAACACCAAGCGATACAGGAAGAAGGGCAAGAGAAGCATGCGAAAATCGACCAATCCTTAAGGAATTTAAAGCTTACGATTGAAGGCAAAGATTGGGAGATTCGGTTTAAAAATGAAGTATTAACGACTTTAGATCATTTGGATACAAGGCATTATACGCATATTCAGACGATTGTTAAAAACATGAAGCGTTTTTCACAAAGTGGATTGGAGCAATTAGAACGCGACAAGGAACGGGCAGAAAAGGCGCAAAACTTCTGGGCCAGCCGTGCCAGCATGAAAGTGATGAGTATTGCTGAGGCAATTCGTTCCATGATTGCGAAAATGAAGCTGAAAAATGAACGAGGATCGTTTCCGCTTGTACAACTTAAAGAAGACATCCTACCTAAAAAGGCGGAAGATATTGAGCCATTACTGAAGCAGCACTTTGTAACTGCCATTAACAAAATCACAAAACAATTTGATATGATTGATGATCATAATCGCGCATTAGACGATGAAATAAAACAACTCATAAGTGATGAGCAAATTTTATTTGTATCCCTTCGAAATCGATATCCTGAGCTGCTCGTCTATAATATGCGAACAGATAATGCCTTTATGTACGGGAAACCGCAAAAAGAGCATTACTCAACGTGGCAGACCATTAATCAAGGTTCAAGGACGAAATCCGACGGTAGCGGCGGACAAAAGCTATCCGCTCGAATGGTGATGATGATGATGTTATTATCGGTTAAAAGCGAAACCGATCAAAGCTGGGTTCCATTAGTCTGTGATAATCCGTTTGGACAAGCAGCATCGGCCCATGTCCTTGACCCAATATTTGCCGTGGCCGAGAAACTGAAGTTCCAATTCATCGTCGTCACACCGCCGGAACTGGTGAAAACGGAAATCAGCCAAAGATTCGCTGCCTATTATAAATTGGATTTCATTCGTGAAAAAGGAAAAGAAATTGTTTCCGACACGATTGTTCCAGCCTTTAGGATTTACCAGGGAGAGGAAGCTGTTCAGGTAAGATAACACATAAATTGAGGATTAACGGAAAAGTCCCACTTTCGTATGGAAAGTGGGACTTTTTTATATGTTATGTACTGAATTACTTGGAGCTAATTATCGAGATTAGAAAATATGTTATTAGTTACAGGATTTCAGTATATTTTCCAATTAATATCCAGGAAATGTCGTAAGTTTCGTGAAATGTGTAATAAGAGTCCGAAAATATGTAATAAGTCCCGAAAAATATGTAATAAGTAATAGGAGGTAATGTTAATTTCCAATTAATAACCAGTAAATGTCGTAAGTTTCGTGAAATGTGTAATAAGAGTCTGGAAATGTGTAATAAGTTTCGAAAAAAATGTAATAAGTAATAGGATGTCGAGTTGGTTTCCAATTAATATCCAGGAAATGTCGTAAGTTTCGTGAAATGTGTAATAAGAGTCCGAAGATATGTAATAAGTTCCGAAAAATATGTAATAAGTAATAGAAGATCGAGTCATTTTCTAATTAATATCCAGTAAAAGTCGTAAGTTTCACGAAATGTGATTTTGGTGAAAACGGCATGGCTCTAATGTGATTTCATGAATCAGTTCAGGAATGAGAAAGACTGCGCCTAATAAGATGCCTTCTGCTTCAAACAGATTTTCTAGCTGAATATTCGGCAAGCCAATCTGGTAATGTATTTTGTTGGTTAGGTTGGCGTTCAATTCTCTCCCGTCCTTTCTTCATCCATTTTTGTAATGTTTCCGGAAAATCATTTTCTTCAAAGGGGAATACAGCAATATCAGCAATCGCAGGTGGAAAAGGACTTTTTCGAATGTAGTTTTTCACCTTCGCCATTACCTTTTCATAATCCATTTCAGAACAAAATTGGAACCATAGCTGGACCGTCTCGTCCTTAAATATGAAGTTGGGATAAACCGATTCAATAAGTATTAAAAGCTTGACTACCTCTTCCTTGGTCATTGCGATTCCTCCTCTAACACAATTTTCCCTTCATCAATCAGCCGTTCCACCCGGTCAGACATGGAATCTTTCCTTGATTTTTTTGATTTGTTTCCTTTTTTCCGTAACTTCTAGTATTGGCTAGATGCCCATTAGCAATACCAGTGCAATTTTTTAATTTCGAAACTCATTTAATCGTTTATAGGTTTCAAGCAGGAAATCATAAAATAACGCTTCGGTAGGAAGCAGTTTACGCTGAGTCGGGTAGATGACACCGACTGTTCGTGTGAGGTTCGCATCTGAAATGGGAATCACGACAGTGGACCGCGGTGTGTTATCTACCAAGGTCATCTCTGGCATCAATGCTACACCCAAACCTGCAGAGACTAACCCTTTTAAAGCATCAATATCTTTCCCCTCGAAGGAAATTTGTGGTGAAAAGCCTACATCATAGCATGCTTGCACAACCTGTTCGCGGAATACAAACCCTTCAGGAAGGACACAAAAAGGGTCACTTCTTAAATCCCTCAGACGAATTGATTCCCGGTCAGATAATGGATGATGAAGAGGGAGGAGGGCGACGATATTTTCTGTAAAAAGAGTCGCGCCTTTAATTTTTGTCTCTTTTTCCTGATTGGGCATGGGGGCAATCATGGCCAAATTAAATTCACCATTTATAACACCATCAATTAAATCATAATAAAGGGCATTGCTCATTTGAAATTTCGCTTCTGGGTAGCGAGTGCGAAAAGCGTATATTATGGATGGCAAGGTATGGGCCGCCATGCTAATTGGGAATGCAATTCGAACGGTTCCTTTTTCAGGATTTAAATTTTCTTCTACTTCTCTCTTAGCATCCTCCATCAAATTCCACACTTGTTTCATCCGTTCATAAAAAATTCTGCCAAGAGGGGTTAACTTGACGCTTCTTCCCTCACGGATAAAAAGTTTCACACCTAATTCATCTTCTAAATTGAAGATTTGTCTGCTAACCGAAGATTGGGCAACGTGTAAGGCATTTGCTGCTTCTGTAACATGCTCTCTTTTTGCCACTTCTAGGAAATATTGAATTTGCCTCGTCTCCATTTTTTTATCACTCCATTTTAATGCGTTAAACGCATGAATTTCATCGAAAATCGAGATTGAAACTATTAATTATAAAATTATAAAATGAAAACACATATAAAAAAAGGGAATCTTCTCAACTTTAAAATAAATTAGGGGCTGAATGCGATGAAAATGCTGGACAGAATAGAAGAGAATCAAATGCAAATCGTTAAAAATTACGTAAATCGATTATATAAAACTGTTCAATTACGTAATCCAAATGAAGGGGAATTCCAGCAGGCTGTTAAAGAAGTACTTGATTCTTTAGTCCCTGTTCTTGTGAAAAATCCGAATTATATCAAACAAGCAGTTATAGAAAGAATAGTCGAACCTGAGCGATTGATAACCTTTCGAGTTCCATGGGTGGATGACCAAGGGAAGGTACAAGTGAATCGTGGATTTCGTGTTCAATTTAATAGTGCGATTGGACCTTATAAGGGTGGACTACGATTTCACCCTTCCGTTAATGCAAGCATCATAAAATTCCTCGGGTTTGAGCAAATCTTCAAAAACTCATTAACCGGTCAGCCCATTGGTGGTGGAAAAGGCGGTTCAGACTTTGATCCTAAGGGGAAATCGGATTTAGAAATTATGCGCTTCTGTCAGAGCTTTATGACAGAGCTTAGTAGATACATTGGACCGGATGTCGATGTGCCCGCCGGGGATATAGGAGTTGGGGCGAGAGAGATTGGTTATATGTTCGGACAATATAAAAAATTAAAAGGCGCATTTGAAGCAGGGGTTCTAACTGGAAAAGGCATTGGGTATGGCGGAAGCTTAGGACGGAAAGAAGCGACCGGATATGGGTTAGTATATTTTGTCGAAGAAATGCTCAAGGATAAGGGATTGAGCTTTGAAGGGAGTACAGTGGTAGTATCTGGTTCAGGAAATGTTTCTATTTATGCAATCGAAAAAGCCATACAGTTTGGTGCAAAAGTGGTAGCATGCAGTGATTCAAGCGGCTATGTTTATGATCCAAACGGCATAAACCTAGATACAGTTAAACGATTAAAAGAAATCGAGAATAAAAGAATTTATGAATATGTGAAAGAACATCCAAATGCAATCTACCAAGAAGGGTGTTCAGGCATATGGACGATCCCGTGCGATATTGCTTTACCATCTGCAACGCAAAATGAAATAAATAAGGAAGCGGCAGATATATTAGTTTCGAATGGGGTAAAAGCAGTGGGTGAAGGTGCAAATATGCCTTCTACACTTGAAGCCATCGATACGTTTATCGATCACCAAGTTTTATTTGCTCCAGCGAAAGCAGCAAATGCAGGCGGAGTTGCAGTCTCCGCGTTAGAAATGGCACAAAATAGTGCAAGATTATCTTGGACACAAGAAGAAGTTGATTTGAAATTACAAGACATCATGAAAGATATTTATTATAAGAGTATGAAAGCATCAGAAGACTATGATGCTCCAGGCAATCTTGTTGTCGGGGCTAATATCGCTGGATTCGTAAAAGTGGCTGATGCAATGATTGCACAGGGTATTATATAAATCTTACAACGATGAAAGGTCACTAATTCGTGGCCTTTTTGTTGTGATTAGGTCTCGTACAAACTTTCTAAGATACGTATCACTTCTCCAGCAGGAATTTTCATATCATCATTTATCCATTTTCGTATGATTTCAATTGTTCCTCCCGTTATATAGGTGAAATAATATTCTAATTGAGTCTCGTTCGCCATTGGGAATTGTTTTTTTATATCTTCGATTTTTTTTTCATAAGCAGAATTCAATAGGGTGCTTAGCACATAAGAGCTATTTTTTTCATTAAAAAGTATTTTACAAAACTCTTTATTTTCAAGGATCAAATTGAATATTTCATTTAACATATTTTGGAGAGATTCGTCCCCAGAAATATTTATGGTACTCATCATTTTCTCTATCATTTCTTCCTCAATACTTCTCATTAAATCAAACGGATCATTGTAATAGGAATAAAAAGTTCCACGATTAATATCTGCTTCCTTGCAAATATCGGTAACTGTAATTTTATTAAGGGGTTTTTCTTGAAGCAGCATTAAAAAAGCATCAATCATTACTTTTTTGCTATACAATGTTCGCCGGTTTCCTTTTATTCCAACCATATTCTGCTCCTCCTCTAAAAAAAACCAAAACTTCTCAATGGCTTTTATTGAACAATATAACAAATATTTGTCCGTTTAATAACACATGTTTTCAAATTGCTTATTGTTACGTTCCATTAGATTTAATATACTTTTTTCATGCCATTAAATCAACAACGTGTTTAAATAATAACTCGTTGTTTTAACGTGTTGTATGAAAAAATTTATAACGAAATTAGCTGGGAGGATATATAAGGTGAGAAAGATTATAAAAGGCCGTTGGGCTATTTTCTCTATATGGCTAATCGCGACGATCGTCCTTACAGTCATTCAGCCAGACATCAATGCAATATTAAGACAAAAAGGACAGCAGGGTGCAAATAACAACAGCCCCTCCGTGGTCGCAGATCATATTCTAAAGAAGATCGATACCGCAAAAGGTACTAACGATCTGATTGTTTTTTATGATAAGGATAAAATTTCAGATAATGAAATGGACAAAATCGGTGATGCTGTCAAGGATATTAGCGATAGCAGCACAGTGCTAGGGATTACAGAGATGATTGATCCTTTTAGTATGCCGGATGCCAAAAGCTCATTAGTTTCTAAAGATGGCACCACTCTAATGGTCAGCTTTAAGCTCGATAAGAAATCAAGAGAAATAGATGATATAAAAAAAGAACTGGATAAAGAACTCAGTCAAGTTCCTGTGAAATACTATCTAAGCGGTGAAGACTTTATCAATAATGATTATCTGAAGGCATCTCAAGGTGGTGTCGAGAAAAGTGCTGCATTGACAGTTATCTTTATTTTAGTCGTACTGGTCATTGCCTTTAGGTCAGTAGTTACTCCTTTGATCTCTTTAGTAGCTGTAGCCTTTTCCTATCTTTGTTCGATGGGAATTGCCGCTCAATTAATTGATAAAGCAGGATTTCCGATTACAAGTCTGACGCAAATGCTTCTAATACTGATTCTCTTTGGGATAGGTACAGATTATAACATCCTACTATTTAATCGATTTAGAGAGGAGTTATCTCAAGGCCACTCGATCGATGAATCGATCGTAAACACATATAAAACGGCAGGAAAAACAATTGCTTATAGTATTCTCACTGTTTTTATTGCTTTCCTTGCACTTGTTTTTGCAGAATCACCAATTTATAAATCCGGGGTTGTAGTGGTAATTGGTGTAACGATCCTTTTACTGGAAATCTTGACCTTAACCCCTTTCATCATGAAGGTGTTAGGTCCAAAACTTTTCTGGCCTTCCAAAAATGTATTGGGTCATAAGGAAAACAAATTCTGGGGTAAAACATCCTCCTATGCAACAAAGCATCCTCTCCTGCCAGTGCTCGTAATTCTTTTGATCATCGGGCCGATGGTATATTTGCATGAGGAAAAGCTTAACTTTGATACCATTGGTGAACTTGGAAATAAATATCCTTCGACAAAAGGCTTTAATTTAATTGCGGAGCATTTTGGTAAAGGCCAGGCCATGCCTGCTACTGTTGCGATTGAACATAGTGAAGCCCTGGATACGAATGAATCGCTTGTCGTAATTGATAACTTAACCGAAAGACTGAAGCGTATTAAAGGTGTGAAACAGGTTTCTTCCGTAACACAACCTCAAGGAAAGCAAATTGAGGATTTCTACGTCGATAGTCAAATGGGGGCCGTTACAGATGGTATTTCAAAAACTCAAAATGGTGTGGACCAAATAAATGATGGATTAAAGCTGGCTCAAGACAAACTGGGATCAGCAGACTTTTCAAAGGTAAGTCAAATGGTGGATGGTACGGCGAAGCTTCAAGATGGTGTGGCTGCCTTAACCAATGGATTGAAGCAAATCCAGGCTGGTATCGATGATGGGGCAAGTAATTCCCAAACAATCAGCAATGGTATTGCGGCTATAGAAACGAATCTCTCCAAGATGAGTAATGGGGTCGCAGTATTAGCTGATAATTATGGGAAAATGCAGGCTGGATACAAAGAGATGGGAACTCACTACCAAGATGCAGCGAACGCTCTTATTGGCGTAAAAGGTGCACTTTCTCAAATGCAACTAATGGTGGCTGCTCTAGGAAATAGCTATTCAGATTCTAAGAGTGATGCTAATTACCAGGCATTAAAGCAAACAATCGATCAGTTATCTTCATCTTTAAATCAAATGACACCGGAAGGAATACAAACATTAAATGAAAATTATAATGCCGTAACTTCTGGTTTTGGTACAGCCAATAAAAATCTTGAAAGAATAAGCAGCGGACTATCCCAAATGACCGATGGCTTGAAAAAACTCGAAAACGGTCTTGGGAAAGCATCTTCAGGAATAGGCACAATTGTTACAAATATGAATAGTGTAACCAATGGGCTGGGACAGATGAAATCAGGTCAGCAGCAACTTGTAGAAGGCCTCAATGGATTCAGTACCTTTGGCGAAAAGCTGTCCGATGTTAATGGCGGGTTAGAGCAAATTTCTGACGGATTAGGACAAACGAACGGTTTCTTAACGCAATTTAAAACAAATAAAACATTCTTTATTCCAAAGGAAGCGTTGGCGGACAAAAACTTCAAAAAATCATTAGACGCGTTTATGTCCAAGGATCGAAAAATTACGAAGATGATTATTGTATTAAAAGATGACCCTTATTCAAAAGAAGCTTTAACTACAATCAATAAAATAAACTCAACCGTTTCAGATGGACTTAAGGGCACAGGTCTTTCACAGGCAAAGTCTGGTGTTTCAGGACCAAGTGCCACAACAAATGATATGAATAATATATTGAGCCGTGATCTGAATAAAACAACAGCTATCGTGATTATCGGAGTATTACTTGTGCTGTTCTTTGTGATTAGATCTTTCTGGATACCGATTTTCATCACGGGGTCTCTCCTAGGAGCATACTATTCAGCCATGTTCATGATCAATTATATTTTCATAGATGTACTGGGATATGAAGGTATTTCTTCGTTCGTTCCATTTTTCTCATTCATTATCATTGTGGCCCTGGGAGTGGACTACAGTATATTCCTGATGATGCGCTTTAAGGAGTATCCACTGTTGTCGCCAAAAGAGGCAATCGTGCTGGCTTCGCGGCAGACAGGCGGGGTAATCATATCCGCAGTCATCATACTTGGCGGTACTTTTGCTACTCTGATGCCTTCCGGAATATTGCTTCTGTTTGAATTGGCAATAGCTGTTATTACAGGCCTTGTAGTGCTTTGCTTTGTCCTGCTTCCTGTCTTTTTGCCGGCAATGATCGCTCTCCCAGATGCACTTGCCAATTTATTTTCAAGGAAAAAGACAGATGACTTAGGTTTGGAGGAAAATGTAATATAAGTACTGTGTTTCACATCTTTAAATGTCTGCATATGTAATTATTTGGACAGTAAAAAGGACTTAACTCCCTGGTTAAGTCCTTATTTTATATGAATTCAATAGTTTTCCTTAATCAATTAGGCTTACAGCCAATCATTATTCCTTTCCTAAAGATTAATTATCGAAAAGGATTATCCATTTAATCCTTTTGTTTCGATTTTACTAGTATGAAGTTTTTTCAAAAAGGACAATCCTAATCAACACCTCCTCATCATTAAATTGGATTGGTTCTGATCACCCGGACCGATGAAATCTAATGCGGCAGGAGAAAATACTATAAATTTTCTTTTACTGCCCTCGAAAGCCATTCGGATTGGTGCATAAACTTCATGATCCTGAAAGATATTGCCTCCCCGGATGATCCTCTTTTTCTTCTTGTCTACGAAGACAGCCATATCAATCTTTCTATCTGTGTTAACATTTACATGCTCTTTCACTTTCTCTTTAAGTTGCAATGATCCTTTCACGGTTCTGAGTACTTCCTCTTCCATCGAAGCAACCATTCCCATTTCACGGTTATTTACCACCAAGATAAAGTGATATCCTGTTTCCGTTTTCTGTTGCATAATACTTACTTCATCTGTGATAAACGTGACGGATTCTTCGGGTTCTTTTGTATGTGAGTCTGGAGAGTTTTCTTTTTGCTTAATGACGCGATAAGATGCTTTTGCCCCGATACCTTCTTCTGTGAAGTCAAATGGTTTGATACTTTGTGTGTGTACAAGGTAGACATCATTCACTTTTTCTTTGCTGTTTAATTGGACACATAAAGCAACATCTTCTTTCACCGCCTGTTCCTCGCCGCTCGAGCGAATAGGGACATTCATTTTCATTCCCGGAAATTGAACGAAGATGTAGTGGTAGTTTTTCTTAGGCTGCAGATCCGAAAGTCTCATTAACTCACAACCTTTCCGATTTGTTACAAGGTTATTTTCCCTGTAGGGGTATAATTCAATATCTTTCTCCACATTCCTGTATAAGTATGAAGAGTTTTCATCGTCACTTTCTTATGAAATGCGATGGTTCCTGCTAAATTATGAGTAAATCTACTATCGAAACATGTAAAAGGTGATAAAACGCTTTCATAAACGACAATTTATGGACTATTCGCTCAATTGTGGTAAAATAAATTTTATATATTAAAGCCCCACAAAATAATATGGTAATCATCCCGCTCCAAAATTGATGAGCATACAACTAATTTTTATCTGGAGGAAGCTATGAACTTTATTAGTACACGCGGTAATGTAAGTAAAATTGGTTTTATTGATACGGTCTTGATGGGACTCGCAAATGATGGGGGACTTTTAGTACCTGAGAAAATCCCGCAAATTCCTGCAGAAAAGTTGGATGCAATGTCCAAGTTAACTTATCAGGAATTAGCTTACGAAATCTTTTCCTATTATGTTGATGGTGAAATTCCGGAAGATGAGTTAAAGGCATTAATTGAGAAAAGTTATGCAACGTTTCGCCACCCAGAGGTCACACCTATTCAAAAACTGAAGGATAACATGTATGTGCTTGAACTGTTCCATGGCCCGACTTTTGCTTTTAAAGATATTGCTCTGCAGTTCTTAGGAAATTTATATTCTTATGTATCCAAGAAGACAGGTGAATCGGTTCATATTCTCGGCGCTACTTCAGGGGATACGGGTGCCTCAGCCATTGAAGGTGTCAAAGGAAAAGAAGGCATTCGCATTTGTATTTTGCATCCCCATGGCAAAGTAAGTAAGGTGCAAGAATTACAAATGACGACGGTTGATGACAAAAGTGTATTGAATTTAGCAATAAAAGGAACGTTTGATGATGGTCAAAGAATCATCAAAGAATTGTTCGCAGATGTAGAATTCAAAAATAAATATCATTTACGTGCGATTAATTCCATTAACTTTGTTCGGATTATGGCGCAAACGGTTTATTATTTTTATGCGTATTTCCAATTGAAAAAAGAGATGGATTTAAAGAATATAAACTTCAGTGTGCCGACTGGTAATTTTGGAGATATCTTCGCTGGTTACCTAGCCAAAAAAATGGGTCTGCCTGTAGGTAAACTCATCGTTGCGACCAACGAAAATAATATTTTAGAAGGTTTTATCCGTGATGGCGTGTACGAGCCTGGTGAATTTCGCAGCACCTTTAGCCCTTCGATGGATATCCAAGTAGCTAGCAATTTTGAGCGCTATCTTTATTACTTGCTTGGAGAAAATTCAAATGAAGTATCCGTGTTAATGGAGAAATTCAAGGCAGAAGGAAAAATTGTCGTGAATGCTGAGAAGCTCCTCCAGGTAAAAGAGGATTTTGCGGCACATGGTGTGGAAGGGGAAGAATGCTTACAAACCATCAGTACGTACTATGCTGAAACAAGTTACTTGTTAGACCCACACACGGCTTGTGGAGTTGCTGCCTACGAAAAGTGTAATCAACCGAATGAGGTTTGTGTCACACTTGCGACTGCTCACCCGGCAAAATTTAATGAATCCATCGAACGTTGTAATATCGAGCAGACATTCCCTGAGCAAATAAGTAAATTGTTTAATAAACCACAGCACCTAGAAGTGGTTGAGGCGGATAAAGATGAAATCGTACGTAACTTAGAAAAGCTGTTTAGTTTTTCAGCAAAATAAAATAGAAAATTAGATTCATGATAGGAAGAGCCTCTTTTGCAATATTGGGTGGTAACCCAATAAGTAAAAGAAGCTCTTTTTTTAGGGCTGATAAAGAACGGTCAATACGTGCCAATTGTCCGCCTGAAATAATATAGATTAACCGTTGGAATTTCCTAGTCGTCGAGGTGTTAAGAAAATGTGCATTAGGACCGCTCCAAAACTAAGAATTGCCATGACCATTCCCATTGATAATGCTGGGGCATTTCCTAAACCAGTAAGAGGAGCTGTACTTCCCCCAAAGACAAACGACAATACTCCAAGTAATGCAGATGCACTTCCAGCCGACCTTCCTTGATTTTGCATGGCAATTGAAGATCCTGAAGTACTAACCATCCCTACACTTGAGACAACAAAGAATAATGGGAGCAAGATAACGTACAGGCTAGCATGGAGTAGAATCATAATCAATAATATAATGGAGCCAGTGAAAGCGATGCTTATGCCCACTACAAAAAGGTTTCTTTCATTTACTCTGCCTGCCAATCTGCCAGTCAATTGACTTGAAATAATAATGCCAATCCCGTTGATGGCAAATACTAAACTGAAAAACTGCGGAGATGAATCATAAACGTTTTGTAAAACGAAAGGCGAGCCCGAAATATAAGCGAACATGGCCGCAAAAATTAATCCTTGCGCTAGGGCATACCCGATGAAGCTTCGATCAAATAATAGGTTTTTAAAAGTAGAAAGTGTATTGTTAATGCCTCCCTCTGACCGTGAGTCAACTGGGAGTGTTTCGGGTAAACTGATCAAAACAACGAAGAACATACATAAACCTATGAAACTTAAAACCACAAAGACACCTTGCCAAGGGGCAAACCGTAAAAGCTGACCGCCTAATATGGGGGCAAGAATTGGGGCAACGCCATTGACTAATGCTAGCAACGAGAAAAATTTAGTTAACTCTGACCCTGAGTAAAGATCTCGTACTATGGCACGGGCAATCACAATGCCAGCCGCCCCTGCAAATCCCTGAATAAATCTCATAATAATGAAAAACCAGATGGATTGACTAAACGCACATAAGAGAGAGGCAATTGCATAAATTACTAAGCCAATTAGCAGCGGTTTCCTACGTCCACGTACATCACTAAGTGGCCCTGAAACCAACTGTCCGAGTGAAAGTCCGAGTAGAAAAAAAGTTAAACTTAGCTGCACAAGAGATGAAGTAGTGTGAAGTTCGTTTGCGATATGTGGGAGAGCTGGTAAATACATATCAATGGACAATGGTCCAAAGGCTGCTAAAGTTCCCAAGATCAAGGCCAGCACGGCCCTTCTTGAATGTAACGGTGTATTCCTTGTACTTTCTATCTCCTCGACTGAATCACGCATAAAACTATTTCTTCCTTTCTTGAATCAGAGATTCAGATTATTATAGAAAATACAAAGTAAAGATTAATTCTTCATACAAAAAACAATAAACAATCTTTCGTGAAAATTCAAATATTATTTGAAGAACTAAAAAATGGTAACGATCTACTAGAAAAAATAAATTGGCTTCTCACCATGTTAAAAATACTGTCGAACTCTTCTTTCAATTTATGCTATATTAAGAAATAGTAGTTTATTCTTTTGGCGGTGATTGAATTGAGTGGTACGCATATTTTTCAAACTTCAATAGATTCAAAGTTGATAACTGTTTCCGTTATGAATAACAAGAGTAACCTGGAACATGCTCATCGAGACGTTGAATTAATTTATATGATAAAAGGTCAGCTCCAGGTGAAAATCAAAAGTAATACCTATCTTCTGAACAAAGCTGATTTTATTTTAGTGAATTCAAATGAATTTCACTCTTTTCATTCTGAAAAAGATAATTTATTTATAGTTTTTCATTTGAATTATATGGAATTAAGTTCATTGCTAACTCAAAAAAATCTATTATTCACGTGCAACTCACTGGAACAGGATGACTCTTCTAATCAGGAACTTAAAATGATCATTGAAGAATTATTGTCCGTATATATGCAACAACGACAGGATTCCGAAGTTGAAGCTTTAGAGAAAACATTTAAATTAATTTCATTTCTAAAAGTACATTACTTAAAAAGCACAAATCAGTTGGAAATAAAAAGCTATTCGTCCGGTAAAGGACAAAATGATCGATTAATGGAAATCATTGAGTATATAGAGACCAATTATCGCGAGCCTTTAACGTTAGAAGAGGTTGCCGGTCTGCATTACATCTCGGTTCCTTATTTGTCTAAATTTTTTAAAAAACAAACAGGAAAAACCTTTTCTCAATACGTTAATGAAATCCGATTAGCCCATGCCGTTAACGAGTTAGTGAACTCAAATAAGCCTATTACTCGTATTGCTTTAGATAATGGATTTCCAAATTTAGCAGCATTCAACCGAGTATTTAATGAAAGTTATCAATTAAAGCCAGTTGAATATAGAAAGAAAATGGCAGGAACAACAGATAAAGTAGAAGAACTTTCAAATGATAGTAGCAATCTAGAAACGAATGAAGCACTTACCGAGCTGCGCCTTTATCTTAAAGGTACAGAAGAAAAAAGTGTTCAAGCCATACCTCAATCCAGAAGTACTGCGGATAATGAAATTATTAAAATTGGAAAAACGGATGCTTTTGTAAAGTATTGGAATAGATTACTTAATATTGGATATGCAAAAGATTTATTGAATTCGGAAATGCAAGAGCAAATCAACCTTCTGCAATCGGAAATCGGTTTTACCTACGCTAGATTTTGGGGATTGTTTGGTGATGATATGCTTTTAGAAGATCGCTCTGGCGGAATCATTACTTACAATTTTTCCAATGCTAATAAATTATTGGATTTTTTAATTAAAAATAAATTAAAACCCTTTATTGAAATGGGTCCTAAACCAAAAATCATTCAAAAAGCCATTGGTGAAACTCTTGTTGTCCAAACGACAAGTGAAAGGACACTGGAGGAATGGCATAATCTCGTGAAGGCATTTTTGTTACAATGTAACGAGCGTTATGGTATTGAAGAAGTCGAGACCTGGTACTTTGAAATGTGGCGGCCAATGGAAGGACTTAACATTAAAACAAAGGGAGAAAAAGACTTCTTAGCTAAAATTAAGAGTAATCAAAATCAGGATCCTCAATTTGGTGAGTATTTTAATATATTTAGTGGATTTAAAAAGACTGCGCAAGAACTAGTTCCTGGAGCAAAGGTTGGCGGATGTGGTCTGAGCATGGACTTAGAAGGAGACAAACTGGATTTGTTATTGGAAAAATGGAAACAGGAAGAAATCCAGCCTGACTTTCTGTCCATTTATCTTTATCCAATTGAAATAGATCGTGATAAATACCGCGTTCCTATTAAAAATTTACATTCAACTAATCCACACTATGTTCTTAACAAGTTGAATGATGTGAGAAAATCTATGAAAAAAGCTGGGTTTGAAAATCTAGAACTTAACGTCACGGAATGGAATATCAGCATATCTAATCGTAACTATCTTAATGATAGCAGCTTTAAAGCATCTTTCATGGTAAAGAATATTGTTGAAAATTTGAATCAAAATCAATTTAAAATGATGGGATACTGGTTATGCTCTGATATTTTTAGTGATTTTAGAGATTCTAAGAACATACTGCATGGCGGTGCCGGACTGGTGACGAAAAACAGCATTAAAAAACCGAGCTTCCATGCATTTGTCCTGTTAAAACAATTAGGCGAGATTTTAGTTGCTAAGGGTGACAATTATATTGTGACAAAAAAGTCAGGTGATCGCTATCAAGTATTGTGTTTTAACTATAAACATTTCAATTATTCTTATTACTTACATCCTGAGGGTAGTACAGGAATCCACGAGCAATATGATATTTTTGAAAACAACGAGCCTTTAAACCTTAGCTTAGAAATACAAGGTATTACGAATGGGAAATATCGAGTAAAAGAATTAAAACTCAATCGCGACCATGGAAGTGTACTTGATGAATGGTTGAAATTTGGTGCTGTGGATGACATCAAATCGGATGAAGTGAATTATTTCAAGCAAATTTGTGTTCCATATATGAAGGTTGAACATCACATGGTGGAGGATCATTCCATTGTTTTGAAGGGCGAACTGCAGCCGCATGAAGTCAGACTATTTGAACTAAATTTATTATACAGTGATATGTAATCAATTTTTTATAAAAGGAGATTAAAAATCTAATGCAGATTTTTAATCTCTTTTTTTAATTTTTAATAAAAATATGCAAAAAGAATGAAATCCACTATTAAGAGGTTAATAGGTTGGAAGAAGAAAAGCGGTATCAAGATTAAAATAAACTTGTAAGCGTTACTTAAACTATTAGGTTAGATATATGGATTAATAATATATGTGGAAAGAGGTTTTAGCTATGATGCAGCTTGGAATGATTGCAGCTCCTACTGAAGAAAGTTTTCAACGAGCAAAGCAAAAAGAACTGGATTTTATAGAAATCTGTGTCAATGAAGGTCAAGATGTCGAGGGGTTTTATCATAATCGTGAAAACCTTCATAGATGGAAGAATGAATATGGTATGGCAATTGGCTCTATTGGTAGATGGAAATCATTACGTATTGATCAACAAGGAAAAGTGATTGTAGAAGAATTAGAAAAATGCTACAAACTCATTGATGTGGCAAGTGAATTGGAATGCACTAATTTTGTGAGTGGCTGTAATTATGTGGAGGAATTATCGTATTTTGAAAACTGTTCAGCAGCGATCCAATTTTTTTCACTCCTGATTGACTATGCAAAGCCCAAAGGAGTGAAAATCTCTACTTATAACTGCAGGAAGGTGAATTATATTCACAATCCTGAAGCCTGGAAGATCGTTCATGGTCATTTAAAGGATTTAGGAATCAAATTTGATCCTTCTCACAGCCGATATTTTGGTGGTGATTATTTGCAGGAAACCTTGGATTGGGGCGAACGATTTAATCATGTTCATTTAAAGGGCTCAATGATTATCAATGGTCAAAGAGTGGATGATCCGCCAGCAGGGATGGATCAAACGGATTGGAAAACATTTATTTCCTTATTAAGAGTAAAAGGATATACTGGTGGACTAAGTATTGAACCACATTCACCGGTTTGGACGGGAGAATTGGGTGAAAAGGGAATTGATTTCACGATAGATTATATGAAGAAACTGGTATTTTAATTAAAATTTTGGGAGGAGTGGATTCTAATGAACAGTAGGAAATTAAGATATGGTTTAATTGGCGCCGGCAATAATGCAGAAAGAAAACATCTGAGTAATTATATTAATCTTCCTAATGTTGAACTGGTTGCAATATGTGATGTAAATAT
>JAANMP010000069.1 GCA_011250595.1 Bacillus sp. MM2020_1
GTTTCATCATTACATTGTTCATCATATTTATGAAAATCGATAATTCATTTACTTTTATATTTGTAATTGCGGTAATGCTTTTTCTTATTGAAGTAACAGGGCAGGTTTGTTAAAGAAGGAATATAAACGAAATTGGTAGAATAAGTAAATTGGATATAAATCTTAACGTCTAAATATTAATAAGAGGAGAATGTCTATGGTAACTAACGAAGTAAAAAGTTTAAACTAAAATAAGCGAGGGGGGTTAAAAAATATGAAACAATTGGGGACGCTATACTTTTTCTGTGGAAAAATGGGAGCTGGAAAATCAACTAAATCAAAACAATTGGCGATAGATAAACATGCGGTACTGTTGTCTGAGGATGAATGGCTTTCATCTCTTTATCCCAATCAGATTGCATCATTTGAGGACTATCTAAAATTCTCAGCGCAGCTTAAGCCGTTGGTGAAAAAGCATGTCCAAAACATATTAAGTGTCGGTACAGATGTAGTGATGGATTTTCCAGCTAACACTCAAAAACTGCGAAAGTGGTTTTTGGATATGGCGTCAGAGGTCAATGCAAGCCATCAACTAATTTTCCTTAATCTAAATAACGAGCAATGCTTACGTCAAATTGCACAAAGGCGTAACGAACAACCCGAAAGAGTAGCTTTTGACACGGAAGCGGTGTTTATTCATGTTACTAAATTTTTTGAAGCACCAGAGGCATCCGAGGGTTTAAATATTTTAGAGTTTAGCGGAAAAGAATAACAAGGAGTTCAATGATTCGTGTGTATAGAGGACCTTTTGTTCTGGGAGGTGCTCTATATGATATAAAATGAAATGTGAGTAAGAAAAGTTTCAATGTATATATGTTAAAATCGATGTAACTTTGTGAAGTGGTACACTTAAACTAACGGGTGCAAGAGTTTAAGATCCAGCTGCCAAACTTGGTGGCTTTTTGTTTATTCAACTAAAGGGGCAGGTTAGTAAAATTTTTAATACTACTTAGAATGGATTATATTGCGGAAATGTGTATTTAATTTATGCAATTACAAAGGAAAAAGCCTTGTGGTTTTTAATTACCAAAAGGCTTTTAGGATTAGTAAAGGGTAGGAGTAGGATTACAGGCAACAGCATCTATAAGTCTTGGGTCAATTCCATAGAATTGCCAGAAAGCACCGTTCCATCTATATCCAGATACTTCACCATATTCCACACGAGTAGGGTAAAACCAAAATTGACTGCCATTTATAAGCCATACATAAGTGTTTTGATATAGACAGTCGACGATATAGGACACAGAAGGTTTTGGTGGTATGAATGTTGGAGGAGGGGATTGTGGACTCATTGTCCCCTGGCGTGGGAAATATCCCATATGATTTCACTCCTTTTAGTTAGGTTCTCAACATTATATGTTTAGAAGAAGTAAAAGGATTTTTAACGCTAAAAACTAAAGATTGTGAAGTAATGTACTTAAACTACCATGAAAATTAACTTCTGTGAGATCTGAAAAATGGCAATACTAAAATAGACGCAGCTCATTCATTTTTTAAAAAAGGGGAGAGCGCCAAATTCATGGATCTATGGTTTAGAGCGTGACTGGATTAAGATGCTTTTGGTTCTTCTAGCGTAACTGTGTATCCTAAACTTTCGAGTCGTCTCAGTGAATGCCGAACGAGAGATTGTTGTCTCTGCTTATCAAAGTAGTCTTCGCCTAAGTCTACATACATTTCTTTTTGGGTTAAGAGATAATAAGAGATACGTAACATCGCGTGAGCGACTACAATGCCTGCACGTTTTTTGCCTTTTCGTGATGCTGTACGCCTATACAGTGCTCCGAGATAGTTTTTAGATCCTCTTACTGAATGAGCTGCTTCCGTTAATGCCGATCTTAAATACTTATTTCCTTTTTTAGTTTTGGCTGATTTTCTTTTCCCAGCGCTCTCGTTTTGTCCCGGAACCAAACCTGCCCAGGAACACATATGAGCTGCTGTTGGGAATTGTTTTTTAAAATCAGTCCCGATTTCGGATAATATTTGTTCCGCCATTCTAGTAGCTATTCCAGGAATGGAATCTAGTCTTTCGATATCTTCTTGATGGGTGCTTACTCTTTCCGCCACTTCTTGATCCAGCATCTCGATTTGTTCAGTCAAAAAATCAATATGCGTTAAAATGGTTTTCAACATAAGACGTTGATGCGAATTAATATAACCTTTAAGAGCGAGTTCCAGTTCTTCTTTCTTCTTTTTCATGCTACGTCGAGCGAAGTTTGCTAGTTTTTCAGGGTCCTCTTCACCATCGGCAATGGCATCAAGCATATCTCGTGCTGAAACACCCAACACATCTGAAACCACAGATCCCAACTTAATGTTCGCGCCTTCTAACACTTTTTGGATTCGATTATGTTGTCTGGCACGCTCCTCGATAATACTTCGACGATATCTAACGAGTTCACGCAATTCACGTTGATTTCGGTCAGGGATATAACTGGCTTTAAGTAGACCATGGCGAAGAAGTTTGGCGATCCATTCTGCATCCTTCACATCTGTCTTTCGTCCTGGAACTGCCTTCATATGTTGAGCATTCACCACTAAGAACTCATTATCCTCAGCTTCTAGTAAATTCACAATAGGCTTCCAATAAACACTCGTGCTCTCCATGGCGACATGGGTACAATTATGTTCTTTAATCCAGTCAACCAACTGTAATAGAAATACAGTTTTAGTAGAGAACGTTTTAATCTCCTTTCCTTCAGGTGTTAATATACAGGCAGTAATATTGTCCTTATGGACATCCATACCGCATGCTCTTTCAATGACTACGTCCATTGAAAACATCCTTTCTACGGCGAACATGATAATTAGAGGCTGGTGCAACAACCAGAATAGGATTAATCTACCATGTGTGCTTCCCGTAAGGGAGCGACAGTCAGTGGTGCACCGTGGTCGGTGGAGTCAGACTAACGGATGGGCTCTAACGCACCATAGTTCAGCGACCTTCCTCTCCCAGCCGTAGAATCAGTATTGACGGTTCGTGACCATTTTCATTCTCTGTGGTGAAGCGCTGATTTTTGCGCTTCATGGATGGCTAACGGGCAGTTTAGTTGAACAATCGTCCTTAGCTTTTTTTGGGGTACCACCAGCAAAACGCGGATTTACAACGTTAACGAAATACAAATATAAAAAGCCTAATTTCTCAGGTGTTATAAGTGAGAAATTAGGCTTTAGTTACTTCAGAAAAACGCCTTTTTCTTGAATAAGCCAGAAGCTTTATATTGGAAAAAGTGAGTTATAAATAAGCTGCTATTCTAGTTAGGCTGCTTGCTGAAATCTCTCTGAGCTCCCCTATAGCTTCCAATAAGATTTTGATAACCAGGAAGATGGCTAGAAATTAAAGCGCCAAAACCTTCAACATCATTGCGCCAATCACGTTGTAATTCGCACGCTATACTAAACCAGTTCAGAAGTTGCACCCCACCATGGGCCATACGCGTTAATGCCGCATCCGCTACTTGTTTATTGAATGTTCCAGAAGCATCAGTAGCAACAAATACTTCATAACCAGCGTTCACAGCAGAAAGTGCAGGAAATGCAACACAAACATCTGTTACTACGCCCGCAATGATCAGTTGTTTTTTTCCAGTTTCTTCGATTGCTTTGACAAAATCTTCATTATCCCATGCGTTAATTTGTCCAGGACGAGCTATTTTTGGCGCATGAGGAAAAAGTTCAACCAATTCTTGCATGAGTGGCCCATTAGGCCCGTTTTCAAAGCTTGTTGTTAAAATAACTGGTAAATCAAAAAACTTAGCAGTGTTAGCAAGAGCCATAACATTGTTCTTAAATTCATCAACACCATAGTCACGCACAAGACCGGAGATAAGACCGGTTTGATGATCAACTAAAAGAACGGCAGCATCATCTTTATTAAGACGAGAATAGAAATCAGACATTTTATTGTCCTCCCTTTAATTAAGTATAAGTAATCGAAGAAGATTCATAGATTGGAAAATGGATATTAAACTCCTTCGTTTGTTCCAATGTAATTGAACGGATTACTGGAATTCGTTTTCTAAAAACTCATTATGTGTTAGTAGTTTTTTAATAAAAATGATTGAAAAAGAGCTTGGACTTTTTCAATTAATCTAGAGCTGGAATGTGTCCGATCCAATGAATAAATTGATGTAAATATTGTTGAAGATAACGTTTTGTTTGTTCGTCTGTAAGGACTTTCTGCTCAGAATCAATCTTTTTATGTACTTTGGAAATCAACACTTTTTGAAATGGAAGAACATGAACCTGCATGGCCTCTAGTACTTGTCTGATTTGCAATTGAGCAAAGGCAGTACCTAATCCCCAGGAGTTGCACCAATTAAACCAACCGGTTTTCTGCTAAGAACGGCGGATTCCCGAGGTCTTGATGCCCAGTCCAACGCATTCTTTAATACGCCTGGAATTCCAGAATTGTACTCTGGACTTATAATAATGATACCGTCAACGTTCTGGATAGCAGATTTAAATGATGTCACTGTTTCAGGAACACTTATTTCTAAGTCTTCGTTGAACAAAGGTAGATCATTAATCTCGATCCAACGAAATTGATGGGAATCATCCAGCTCTGTTAATGATTGAGCAATGATTCGATTATAAGAGTTTTTTCGTAAACTACCACAAATAAGGCCGATGGTCTTAGTCATACATTTCCTCCTCGTTAAAATCGTTTTAATGTTACCATAATATACCAAAATAAAAGAGTGTCGTTATACCTAATTGTCTGATTATTTAATTTAATGAAGTGTTTATTACAAAAAATCAAGGATGTAAGGATTTCTCTTTAGTTTTCTTATTATTCGGCTCGTGTTTTGCAAGCTATGGCAAATGGTCTATGTCAATTTTATTTTCTCTTTCAATCACTATATATTTCCATCATACTAGTAACTATAATGAGTTGGAGGGAGTGCAGAAATGGAAGAAAAGAAAGTGACCTGGTTAGAACTCTTTTATGATTTGTTATTTGTGGCGGCGGTTGCGGCTGCGACTCATGTTTTACTTCATGTTGAAGATGGTCATATCCATACAGAGTATTTAGTAAAGTTTGTATTAATTTTTATTCCTATCTGGTGGGCTTGGGTGGGGCAAACCATATTTATTAACCGGTTTGGAAAAGATTTATTTCATCAACGTATCTTTTTAATCCTGCAAATGTTTTTTGTACTAATTATGACATCAAGTTTATCAGTTGATTTTGATCCTTATTATCTTTCTTTTTTAATTGGTTATATTGGCTTAAGAGCAGTGACTGCGATCCAATATCTTATTGTCCAGAGTATAGAAACGGGAGTTCGAAAACAAGCAGCCCTCTTTTTTGGAAGGTATTTTTGGATTGGAATCGTCATTTCATTATTGTCCGTCTTTTTTGATTCTTGGGTTCGATATGCTGTGTTGTATACGGGAATCCTTATTGATATCATTGTCCCGGTGCTTGGACGAAAATGCTTAGAAAAGGTTCCCACAAATACGGCTCATTTATTAGAGCGATTTGGTTTATTTACCATTATTCTCTTTGGGGAAGCTCTTATTAGTACACTTGCGATCATTCAGCCTACACAAGGAAATTGGGATTCAATAGGCTTTGCGATCATTTCATTTATCCTGATTATATCGATGTGGTGGCAATATTTCGATAACATGGAGAAGAAACTCGACAAGTCTTTACAAACATCCGGCCAAATCATTATTTATGGTCATCTGTTTATTTTAATGTCTTTGAGCATGATTGCAGCATCTATCAGACTATTGTTTTTACATGAGGTCCATTACTCATTTATCTTATTTTTTGCTTTTGGATCTGTATTGCTCTATTTCCTTTCAACTACCTTTGTTTTCCATCAATATAGACATGTGCACCACCGATTGAAAATTTATCATTTAGGGTTATTTTTAGGAATTTTAACCGTCTTTTTTATTATTAATTTGATTATTGTAGTACCCAATATTTTGATAATAGCTGAATTAACCTTGTTTTTTATTATCTTTACTAAACTAACAATTTCTAATAAAAAGCAACCGTTGACAAATGAGATTCATCCGAGAATTGGAATTGAGGAAGATAATAAAAACTTTTATTGAGAGAGGATGTCTTGAACTGGTTACTCGTAATGTTATTGTAGATGATTATTTTAAAGTAATGGATGTTATTAATAATTGGTGGGGAGGTAGACAAATGACACATTTGTTGCCTCGATTATTTTTTGAGCATTTTCAGTCAACGAGTTTTATAGTTGAAGATGAAAACAATAGTTTATCGGCTTTTCTTATTGGATTTGTTTCTCAAACACATCCAAATGAAGCCTATATACATTTTGTTGGCGTAAATCCTGAAATTAGAAATAAAGGATTAGCGAGAGAAATATATAATTTATTCTTCTCAAAAGTTCGAAATTTAGGTTGTGATACAGTTAAATGTATAACTTCTCCAGTTAACGAAGGGTCGGTTGCATATCATAAGTCAATGGGTTTTTCTGTAACTTTAGGAACGGATTATACTGGTAAAGGAGAAGACCGTATTTTATTTTCTAAAAAAATAGGTTAACATTTTGTACCAAATTGGCAGCATTCTTGTAATAAAACTAAGTTTGTGAACAATTGTACTTAAACTATAGGGTGCAAGAGTTGAAGATCCAGTTGCCAATTGGCGGCTTTTTCTTCTTGAAGTAACGGAACAGGTTACTTGAAGAAGGATTACTAATCCGATCTGCCGAATTGTAATTTAAATGCTGATCAAAAGAGGTGCTAAATGGCTATTTTGTATGATGATAAATATCATTTGCATTTAGGTTATTCCGAGGATAACTGTGATTATGAGTCGATAGCTTTTAAAAGACAATCTGAGGATGTATGGGATGTATTCTTTGATTTTAAAGGATATGGGATTAATAATATTACGCTAGAAAACGAATTGACTTTACAACCATATGGAACCAGAATATTTTCCATCGACAATAAAGAAGTTGATTATGATATTGGAGTACAGCAATTTAAGCGATGGTTATTCATTAATAAAATAATCTAAATCGTTATTAATGAAGATGACCACTGTGGCATTTTGTTGTTGTGCTAACGAAGCAGTTTAGTTGAACAAGCATTCCGAAAATATATGGTGCTTTATGGAAAAATTAATTTTTGGGAGGGGTTGGGAGAAGAAAGAAATTGAAAAAATTATTGTTAAATCCTTTTTTAATAAAGATAAACAACAAAGAGTTTTATTTGACCATTTGAGCTTTAAATTCAGGGGTAAATGTTCTTCTAGTCCTTGTCATATTGGCGTTCCCCCATAACCGAATAAGATATAATAGACTTCCGAATTTAGTGGGTAACCACCGCAACTTGACAAGGGACTCCAGGGAGGGGCATGCTTTGCCAGCCAGGAAACCAGAAGGCAAAGACATCTGGCTTGCTATCTAGGCTAGCATGCCCGCCTCTCCTAGTAATGATGCTAGTATGGATCTCTTATACTAATTAGCAGTATGCCTTGATTTAGTGATTAGTCTACTGGACCTTATTTTTTGTCCAGTTAAGTGTAGCTCATTCAATGCATATATAATAAAATGGCATCAATTTGCTAGTACACCTTGATACTCTTCCTTACTTTCAAGAACACTTTTTGCGTAAGGACATACAGGAATAATATATAAGTTTTCATCTCTTGCATATTCTGCTATCTTGTTTACTAATTCTTTGCCTAATCCACGACCATTATGTCCCTCGTATACAACTGTATGGTTTACAATAATTAAATTTCTTCCATTTACATCTTTTCCGCTTGGGATAAATTGAATTCTTGCAATAATTTCATTAGATTCCTCAATATAGAATTCATTCTTGCCCATTTTAATTTCAGTCATTTCCTCATTCTCCTAACTTTTTTAGTTCTGTTTATTTTTGCTCATAAGTAAGTGCTCTGCTTGGACAACGATCAATCACTTCCATGATTTTTTCAGCTGTTCCATTCTGTGGTGATACCCAAGGTCTTTTCTGGGTATTGAATACACTGGGCAATCCCTTTACACATTCTGCTGCATGTTTGCAAATATTGGATTTCCAATATATTTTGATACCTTCAGCTTCATAAGTTTTAATATTTTCGCTCATAATATCCTCCTTCTAATAGTTCTGTGGGAATAATAATTTTAAATTTATATTTCACAAAACTGTATGATGGGTTTTACCAACAAACGAGCCACTTGGTAGCAACATGATAAATTTTTGAAAAACAATATTAATTTAATAGTACTTTATGTTATGAGGAATCTCCAATTTGAGACTTGTTATTTAAAAATAAAATAATGTAGACGTAGTGAAGTTATTTATAATTGGATTTTATTCCACAGAAATATAAACAGTAAAGGGGCAGCATTCCTGTAATAGTTGAAAATGAAATATTTGTTAAAAGCTAAGTTTGTGAACAAATGTACTTAAACTATAGGGTGCAAGAGTTGAAGTTCCAGCTGCCATTTAGGCGGCATTTCTTATTGAAGTAACGAAGCAGGTTAGTACAATAAGGAAATGAGGTACAATTAGATTGAGGTGATAAAAATGATATTAGTAAGTTCTTGTTTAGCGGGGTTAGAGGTAAGATATAACGGTACTCATTGTTTAAACAATAAGATAAGTAAGATGATAGATCAGAAAAAGGCAATAACTGTTTGCCCTGAATTACTTGGGGGTTTTTCAACTCGGCGAGAACCTACTGAGATAATTGGTGGTGACGGAGATGATGTCCTGGATGGTAAAGCCAAGGTAATAGAAAAATCAGGTAGAGATGTTACTGATTTATATATAACGGGAGCCTATATTACTCTGAGAAAAGCTCAAGAGTACCATACTACGGCAGTCGTACTAAAGGAGTTTAGCCCCTCCTGTGGAAGTTCTATGATTTATAACGGCGAGTTTCAGGGTAAGAAAATACCTGGTAATGGTGTCACAGCCGCCTTTCTTAAAAGGAATGGAATAAGAGTGGTCTCAGAGGAAGGACTTAGTGACTTACTTCAGGAGGCAGGTATTTAATACTCAACAATAAGTGCTTTGATCCAACAAGGATAAAGGCACTTTTCTATTGAAGTTCTTATTAAGCTAACGAAGCAGTTTAGTTGAAGAAAAGAAATTGAACAATAAAGGAATTTTTCATTTAATTACGGAATATTTTGATAATTAGTAAAGATTATCGGGGGAATAGTTTATGGGATTATTAGGAAATATTTTTCCTTTATTTTTATTTTTGCTTCCTTTTGCATTGCTAGCATTCATTTTTTATTGGGTACACATTCTTAAAGTCAACTCAGATAAGAAAATTGAACAAAATGAACAGATTATTAAATTGTTGAAAGAAATATGTAAAAAATAGTCAATAGATTTGTTTTTTGCCTTAAGGAAGTTATTCTTCTTAAGCTAACGGGTGCTTATGTTAAAAACGGGATGGCTGCGGCGACCCCCTTTCTTGTTCCACTAACTGGCGGGTTTGTTTAAGAAGACCTTATAGAAAATATTTACAATATCGGTGATATTTGATATAATTGTGTAAAATTACACTAAGAGTTGAAAAAGGTTTTAATATTAGAAAGAGAGTGTATAAATGAAATACTAACTTTGAATTTAGGAGGATTATATGAGTGGGGATGGAGTAATATGGAGTGTATTATTAACTAGTCTCTTAGTTTTAAATATCCTAGCTATATCTTTAAACAAAAAAAACAAAATGCCCTTATGGGGTTCTGGTTTAATTATTACTATTCTAGGACCAATAATTGCTTTTATTTCAGGTTCAATTTTTGTAAGGCTTGACAAGAGTATGGGCGGTGACGGTGTAGGTGGAGCCTTTGGAGCAGCATTTATAGGCTTAGTCATCGTGGGTAATGGCTTACTCTATTTGATTATCGGTATTATTTCCAAGATAAAGAGTATTCTTAGTAAACGAAATTTAAACCAGTAAAGACAATAAAGGTGTTAATGATGTATATGATTAATCTTCCCGAATTGGATTGAGATTGTGAAGAATTGTACTTAAGCTAACGGGTGCAAGAGTTGAAGATCTCGGTGCCACTTTTGGTGGCTTTTTTCTTATTCAAGTAACGGAGCAGGTGTGCGGCCGAGCCTAGGTCGTATCATATAGCGGGTGGGATTCCCGTCGAGTAAGAACTAGCCATTCGCTCGTAGCGAGTCTTGGAGGACTAAAGGTAACTTTAGTCTTTAAGCGTAGACAGTTAGGTGGCGGGCCGAAAGCCAAATGGTTGAAGGGATTGAGCTCCATAATGTTAGTAAATCGAGAGGGCTGATGCTTTACCTGCAGCAGAAAGCTACATTTTATCCTTCGTTAAAGGCAAGAATGGATAAAACCTCTCTGGAGTCAGAGACCTTGGCACGTTACACATCGATATGATACGGCAACTCGGGAGACCCTACCGGTCTTTTCTTGTAAGAAGAGTATGGTGTACAAGCGATAAAAAGCAAGGAAACCAAATGCTGTGTAGGGAGTCGGATAGCAGCGTAGTACCAATGAAGTTGGGTAATGCCGATGGAGGAAAGGCTAGCTACCAGTTATCGCCCTTACTAGGGAAACATTTGCTACACTCAGAGGTAGGGATAAATGGAAACAAAACTACTAAGGATAGCAGAATTAGCAAAATCTGAATCTAAGAGATTAGCTACATTTTGTGAATGGTAACTAGGAGGAGCCGTGTGCGTGAATAGCGCAAGCACGGTTCTGTGAGGGGGGAGGAACATAATCTACCGCAAGGTAGAAAGGTTCCCTTCTACTCGACTAGTGAAAGAAGGAGTTTCGACAATAGTTAGCGAGCAAGCAACAAAAATTTGAAACCTTCTACTAAAAGCGAACGTAGTATAAATATACTTACGAATAAAAGAAAGGGGATGAAAATGTGGGCAATAGTGAAAATGTGTTTTCATTAGATGATAAAAAGGAGAAAAAAGAGGGATTTAGGAAAAAGGCATTAGATACAGCAAAAGATATTACTGACAAATCCACAGAAGCATTTAAGGAATCTGTAAAATCCGTAACTGATTTAGGAAAACACTTATCAAAAACCATTAGATATGGAATGAAACAAAGAACAGAAACAGTAATTCATATGTATGATACAGCAGAAGATAAAGCCGAACGAGAAGATATTAGAAAAGGTGAGCTTAAAAAAAGTTACTGCCAGTATGGTTTGATGGGTTTAGGGCTTGGTTGTGGAACAGCAATAGCAATAACCCTGATAAAGAGCAACTCAAAACTTTCTTAGATTCTTTTTCGATACGATTAAAAATCAAAAGCA
Organism: Bacillus sp. MM2020_1; assembly: GCA_011250595.1. GTDB lineage: Bacteria > Bacillota > Bacilli > Bacillales > Cytobacillaceae > Neobacillus. Next base: position 11,316 of record JAANMP010000069.1, read on the forward strand.
TTTAAGTTTGTGAACAAATGTACTTCAACTACCATGAAAATAAGTTTCCTCTAAATTGGAAAAATGGCAATATTTAAGAAGACCCTGCTCAATCGTTAAAAAAAAGAGAAGAGTGTTAATTAATAAGTCTATGAATTGGTTGACTGGATTAAGGTCAGTATCAGTATTGACACTTCCTGACCATTTTCATTCTCTGTGGTGAAGTGCGATTTTTGCGCTTCATGGATGGCTAACGGGTGCAATAGTTAAGGATCACTAGCTGCTTCGGCGGCTATTTTTCTTGTTGTGCTAACGGGCAGTTAGTGGAAGAGTCCAGATTGATCTTTGTTCAGCAATCGGGCCATTTAATGGAGAAACTCTTTTAATAAAAAATTTGTTTCTATGCCAAATTTTATAGGGGATTATGAAATTTGGCATGTTGCACTTATTATAACAGGCAGAATAATCAAAAATGAGCAACGTCTATGCAACGTTGCTTTAGTCATAAAGGTATTTTGATAAAATTCCAATCTAAGTTTACTACTTGGTAGCACATATATACGGTGGTTCCACTCTTTATATGTCACTTTATCTAGCTAATCTGTGTCGTTTTTGATTCCTTTACTAAAAATAGCAGAAGTCGTAATCCATGTGGCAATCTATTCTAAAGTGGTAAACCTGATTTCCCAAGTTTACTATTTTCTATGATCTCTATAAAACTTATATGCAAAATATACAAAGGGAAATAATACAAAAAGTATTACTATTGGTGTTGATAAAGTAGGCATACGATCATCCTCCTTTTAATGAGAATATTCTTATAGCAGTTACAATAAATCTTTTTTTGAATAAATCTTGATGGATACAATCAAGGAGATACAAAGAATAGCAATAACAACCACAATCAGTATCAAATATTTCGCCAACATCGGCATTGCGGATAATTCACTAAAATTAAGTTTGATATCTACTTTTGATAGTGCCGGCAAGATAAACGGTGTTACTACAATCACAATTGAGAAGAAATACTTTGTTTTTTCATAACCCAATTTATACTGTATGGGTGTATATATGCCAAATAGAATTGTCAAAATTAATAGAGCAGTAAGTATGCTTAACGGGGTAAGATATTCAACTTTTGGCACGAACAGTGCTACTACGGTATATGCTACATAGCAATAGGCAAAAATTAAAAGGAGAAAGGCATATCTTGCCTTTACGAGCATGCTGCGAGGATATGGCGTACCACATAGTAACGCAGTAGCTTTAGGGTATTTCATTTCTGCCATCGATACGTACTGATACAGCATAAATTCCGCAAAAATAACTGCAATCAGAAAGGCATTAAAACCTAAAAATTCAGGAATACGTGACATGATAAATAGTGGAATCGCAATTACTACAAGCATCGTAAATAGGAAGTATTTTTTGACAAGGAGAATATCCTTTTTAACCAGATGTAATAACATTATTTTTTACCACCTTCTATGTATCCAAGCATAATATCTTCGATTGTAGGTCTTTCCATCAGAATGTTGGACATGTTTTTTTGAACCTTTGACAATTGATTGGTAATACCCGAAAAGCCAAACCCTGTTTCCTGAATACACAGGAACAAGTTTCTGGTTTCATCAGTCAAATCCTTTACATCGCCTTTTACCAAACGGTGAGTGTCAATCAGCATATCCTTTTCTTCCTCAAATAAAATCTTGCCCTTGTCGATGAGAATTAACATATCTGCAACTTTATCTAAATCAGAAGTGATATGCGTCGAAAAGAAAACACCCTTCCCTCCTTGTTTCATAAAATCTTTCAAGATATCCATAAGTTGACTCCGGATTAAGGGGTCTAGTCCACTTGTAGGTTCATCCATTATTAGTAAGTCCGCCTGATGGGAAAGTGCCAAAGTCAATGCGAATTTCAAACGCATTCCCTTTGATAGAGTGGCAATCTTTTGGCGTGGGTTTAGAGAAAAGCGTTCCATAAAGATTTTGTAATCTTGTTCATTCCATCTTGAATACGCAGGGGAAATAATGCTTTTCATTTCTGCCATTGACAATTCATCATAAAATCCTCCATCATCCAAAACAACTCCGATACGATCTTTTAATTCCTGTTCATATTTGTCCATATCCTTACCAAAAAATTTAACAGTGCCTGATGCTCTTGTTACTAGTCCAAGTATTGTCCTTATTGTGGTTGTTTTCCCTGCTCCATTGATACCAATAAACCCTGTAATGCAATCCTCCTCTAAGGAAAAGCTAACATCAGAAAGAGAAAAATCCCCATAAGATTTATTTAGCCTTGTTACTTCTAATATGCTACTCATTGTCCATCCTCCTCATATAGAATATTCATCATTGCATTTAACTCCTCTTTAGTAATTTTCAATGTCTTTGCGGTTTGAATTAAATCTTGCATTATTTTCTCAACAAGACGCCGTTTGGAGTCTCGAATCAGCTCAAGATTGCCAGTAGAGACAAAAGTACCAATGCCTACTTGACTTGTAATAAACCCTTCTTTTTCTAATTCATCGTAAACGCGACGAATAGTTAGAACACTTACCTTTAAGTCATTGGCAAAGTTTCGAATAGATGGGAGAGGATCACCCTCACTAATCTCACCTTTAAGAATAGCATCTATTATTTGGTCTTTAATTTGCTGGTATAGAGGTTTATCAGATATGTTTGAAATCAATATCTTCATATTATTATATTGCCTACCTTAAAATTATAGTGTGTATCCTTATAATACACACTATATACTTACATCGCTTTTCTGTCAATGTGAAGTACTATACTTAATCTAACTGGCTTTTCTTAAATATTTCTACAGCAATACAAATCAAGTAAGATCTTCCTTATTTATTCAATTAAAGGGCGCTTTTCTTTAATAAGAAGGCGTCTTTTTGTATGAGATTATGTTTAAGTATAAAAGAGATTGTGAAGGTTTCTACTTAAACTATAGGGTGCTTATGTTCAAGTAAGCAAGGCTGTTTCGGCAGCCTTTTTCTTATTGTACTAACGATCAGGTATGTTGAAGAAAACAAGGGTGATTATGGTAAAATATAGAAAAAGATTAGAGGTGGGGAAATGACAAAAGTTAATCGGGAAGAAAGTTTTGAAGAACGATTTAAAGCTACACACGGAATGACAATAGCTGAATGGAATGCAAAACTTGAAGAGAAATTTAAAGCTGAAATAGGAATAACACCAGATGAGTGGGTTATTAATAGGTATAGGTCTTTGACACCCGTTGAAATACTTAAAGAATATGGGGTTATTTCTGAAGCTGATGTAACGCTTGTGAAGGATTTGCAGAGAATTGGGCTTAATGATGGTGTTATAAATGTCCTGCTAGAATACGTGACAATTGTTAATGGTTTAGGTTTTGTTCACTCCCTAGTTTTGGAACTGGGGAAGAATTGGTTAGAAAAAGATATAGTAACAATTGAAAAGGCTGTTGATTATATGAGGGAAGAACAAAGGAGATACAAAGAGTCGGCAGAAAGTTAAATTAACAGAGAATGCAAATTAATTTGCATTGCCTTGTTACGCTAACTGAGGCTTATGTTAAAGATGGGAATGCTGCTGCGATCACATCTTTTTGTTCTACAACTAAATGGCAGTTTAGTGTAAGAAGGAAATACTTATATGTACTTAAGCTAAAGCGGGCATTTCTGTAATAAGCAGGGACGCCTCTTTTTGTCATGTGAAGGGTTTAACCGCCATAGACGCTCAGATTGACTCGGTATGACTTCTTAGTTGTCCCTTTCTATTCCTCCTTCTCGTATTCAACTGCGGGTTGGGATTGAATCTGAGGGCATTATGAAGTATAAACACTCCCTTTCACTCCCCCACTGATTCCAAACGAATCTAATATGAAGTTGGTTCAATTTGGAAATGCAGTTTGTTGAATATGGTAAAATTGTTATATAGAGGTGATTCTATACTCGAATTTTGCCTTTGATTTGATAAAGGAGGAGAAATAAGTGAGTAAGAGCGAGCAAGATAAAAGCCAAAAGCAAAATAAGGTTCAAGGCTTATATAGAAGGATAAAACAACAGAATAGAGAAGATAAAATTGAAAACAAAATTGGGGCAGTAATTGTAAGTATTTGTGCTTTTATAATGATTTTACTTCTTGTAATAGATTCATTATATGATTCGGGGGTTTGGTCACAATTTTGGGGGAAATAACAAGAAGGATTGTGAAGAAATGTTCTTAAGCTAACGGGTAGCTTGAGTTGAACTAAAGGGTCGCTGCTGCGGCTCTTGTTCTTGCACTAACGGAGCAGGTTAGTGAAAGTATGTGTAAATTTATGGTAAAGTAAAAGAGGGGTGAAGTAATGAAAATAAACTCTTATCTTTTACAGTTAGCTATTACTCTAATTGTGATTTTCGGAGGAACTTTTATTATCCGTTACATCAGAACTGGTGAACTTCTATTAGACCAGATAATTGGTGCTTCGGTTGGTGTATTACTTTTAATTACTTCATTGATTTGGAGGAGAATAAACAAATTGGTGTAGTTTTTAAATCAAGAATTGGTTTAGATTGTGAAATTTTGTACTTAAACTAATGGGTGCTTGAGTTTAATTAAAATTAGAATGAATGACTTGAGTGGCCGTTCTTATCAATTGTTGATCTTGTAATAATCTCCCTTATTAGGTGCAAGATAATAACGATTAATTCGTGGAGGTAATTTGTTGTGCTTAACAAAAGAAGGAAGATAACATCGTTATTTTGGATTGCTATACTTGGCTTAATTTTAACAACGATATATACAATAATCCTTGGTATTTTAGGATATAGGACAATGAACAGGATCGATTATATTTATAAACAGAATAAACAAAGAACAAAAAATGGTTAATTAAGAGTGGCTGAGAAGTCGCTCTTTTTTTATCCTTATTTAACTAACGGAGCAGATTAGTTTAAGTAGGAAATGGAAAATCAAACCACATTTCCCTGCTTTATATTAATATAGGGGGTAAGTTGTACTATACAGTTAATCATTTATAGAGGAGGTGACCCACTCCCATTGTTTTGGAATTGGTGCAAGAGTTAAGGAGTGGAGCTGTCATTTTGTCGGCTTTTCTTTTTGTGCTAACTGGGCAGGATACTTTAAGAGGTTATAGAAGTAAAGGGAATGGATTTAATGCAAAAGACATTGGGGGAATTAAAGAATGAAACAAAATGTAGGTACTGAAGAAGCGATTAAAAGATGGGATGCCTTTGCAGATAAATATTCAAAAATCATACCGAACAAGGAGACCTTCATAAAGAAGTCTTTTTAAACCCCACTTTATTTTCACTTTTGGGGGATGTGAAAAATAAAAATGTTTTAGATGCAGGATGTGGTGAAGGGTATCTAAGTAGGATTTTATTCAAGTCTGGAGCCACTGTGACAGCAGTAGATTATTCTCCAAGAATGATAGAAATTGCTAAAGGAAGAACTCCAAAAGAATTTTTAATTGATTTTAGACAAGGTAATTGTGAGGACTTGAATACTTTAGAAGATAAAAGTTTCGATTTAATAGTGTCCAATATGGTTATTCAAGACCTTGCGAATTATGAAAAAGCATTTCAAGAAATGTATCGGTTATTAGTAGATGGAGGCAGTTTTATATTTTCGATATTGCATCCTTGTTTCGTTACTCCAGAATGTGGTTGGGAGAAAACAGAAAGCGGTGAAAAGTTGCACTGGAACGTAGATAAATATTTTTATGAAGGTGCGTATGAACAAGGTTTAGGTGATAAAGAAAAAATGATATTCTTCCATAGAACATTAACAAGTTATATAAACACTCTAATCAAAACGGGTTTTGTTTTAGAAAGCATTGTAGAACCGAAGCCATCAACAGAGATGCTGAAAAAATATCCTTCATTTGAAGAAGATTTTAGATGTGCCGATTTCATAGTTTTTAAGTTAAAAAAATAAATGGATTAAAAAATAAAATTGTTCAACTACCATGAAAATAAGTTTCTTAGAGGATTGGAAAAAGACAACACTTAAGAAGACCCTGCTCAATCGTGAAAAAAAAAGAGGAGAGCGTTAAATAAAAAATCTATGGATTAGGGTCGACTGGATAAGGTCAGTATCAGTATGGACTCCTAACCATTTTCATTCTTTGTGGTGAAGAGCTGATTTTTAGCGCTTCATGGATGGCTAACGGGTGCAATAGTTAAGGATCACCAGCTGCTTCGGCGGCTATTTTCTTGTTGTGCTAACGGGCAGGTTAGTTGAAGAAGGAAATAACTACTTTATGTTGGAATTACACCATGCCCATCAAGGTAAGAAATTCCTTGTTCCCCAAAACGTAAAAAATGAGCTGAATTCTCTTAAATTACTGTAGAGATATAAATTTTCATTTTGGGATTACTTCAAAATATCAGCTTGATGGTTAGGGAATTCACCCATCATTAAGTTAAAACAGGTCACTTGATGGTAATAAAATACCACTAAGTGGCCTGTTTATTTTTTTTCTACTCATATTCCCCCAAGGATTAAATGGATACCCTCCGATTTCAGCTTGAACTTCTACACCCAGCCGAGTCATTAAATTCGTCTGCTGGAATTAACTATCCATAGCTGATTCGATTGTCCTCCATAAATCAAAGCATTTCTGATAAGGATCATAATTAACTCACCCAAATTTAAATCTATATTTATTCTTTTATAAATTTAATCCAAATCTCTTTAATTCAATGAAAATACTTTCCAATCGTTTTCCTTTTTCCGTTAACGTATATTCCACACGAGGGGGAACCTCTGGAAATACCTTTCTTTTCAATATCCCATGATCTTCTAGTTCCTTAAGACGGAGTGAAAGTGTTTTCGGGCTAATTCCATTCATTGATTTCAATAGGTCGCTGAATCGCATCGTTCCTTCAATAAGCAGATCACGAATAATTAAAAAGGTCCATTTAGTCCCAATCATGTCAAGCGTTTTAGCAATGGGGCAAGGCTCACCTGGTGCTCCTTTGGTCAGCACGACCGGCTCAATAACACTCATCTGAAACATCCTCCCTAAAATTTTTTGTCTAATTTACCTTATCATATCACAATAGTATACTTTCGGAAACTTTATGAATTAAATATCACTACTTCCATAAATGAATTTACTACATATATAATATCGATGAACCTATTATTCCATCCCTATATTGAGAGGTGATCAACATTCCGGTCGATAGTTAGTATTATCATTGTCCTTGGGGTAGCCGCATGTACTAAGACCAACACTGACTACAAACCTGCTAAAACAACTCATGCTGACATTCAACTAATAAAGGATTTACCTCAACCAAAATCGATGACCATAGATTCGTTATTGAAATCAAAATAAGCTACAGCCATGGTTCAAACTGCCCAACGTTCCTACGGATTCTGGAATACTGGCAATGAAGATCTTATTTCACAAGCGGTTGCCTCTAGCTTCTTCGATAACACACTGCCGAAGGGAAGACCTCAAGGTCCGGAGGGACTGGCCTTCGCTTCTCGCAACTTTCGTAAAGCTGTTCCTGATTTACAATGTACTATTGAGGATTTAGTGGTATCCGCTGACAAGGTAACAGCTCGTCTCTCATTCAACGGGACATACAAAGGTGAGTTTATGGGAAAAACGCCAACAGGAAAGCCTGTTCATTTCTTTGCCATTGATATTTTTCATATCAGGAATGGGAAAGTCGTTGAGGATTGGCATTTGGAGGATAATCTTACATTAATGCAACAGCTGGGAGTAGTATCTGAAAATTGAACGCCTATGGTTTTTAAAAGACTACAGAATTAAAGGGGCTAGAAAAAAGATGAAAAATATACTTATTATTAACGGTCATCAGAAATATAGTTCAGCAGAAGGGAATTTGAACCAAACATTGATGGACAAGATGGTCAGTTTTTTAAGCGAAAAGAACAATGTAAAAACAACAATTATTCAAAACGGATATAAAATCGAAGAAGAACAACAAAAATTTTTATGGGCTGATATTGTCATTTACCAAACACCTATCTATTGGTTCAGTGTTCCGGGCTTATTGAAGACGTATATGGATGAAGTATATGCTTATGGTTTATTTTTTAAGGGTGCTGAACAGTATGGAAAAGGCGGGTTATTGACTGAAAAGAAATATATGTTTTCGACTACCTGGAATGCTCCTGAAAAAGCATTTAACGATCCAAGTCAATTTTTTGAAGGGAGCAGCCTAGAAGATGCATTAAGTCATTTACACCGTATACAGAAATTCCTCGGAATGAAACCTTTAAAGAGTTTCACTTGCTATGATGTAATCAAAAATCCGAAGGTTGAAAAGTTTATATCCGAACTTGATATACATCTGCAAGAGGTATTGAATTTTTAATCTATTAAGTAAATCCATAGGGAGGTAAAAACATGTTAAAAGATAAAAAAGTTGTAATTATCGGTGGAAGCTCTGGGATTGGTTTAGAATCAGCTAAACAGCTAATAGCCCAAGGGGCAGAAGTAATCATTGCTAGCCGTTCCGAAGATAAATTACGGAATGCAAAAGAGCAACTAGGAGTTAGAGCTACGGCTTATACGCTAGATACAACACAAGAACAGCAAGTCCAGTCTTTCTTTGAAAAAGCCGGCCAGTTCGATCATCTTGTAGTAAGCGCGGCAGAAACATCCGGCGGGTCATTCCTCCAAACGGATATAGCCCAAGCCCGACAACTGTTTGAAAACAAATTTTGGGGCCAATATTATGCAGCGAAATACGGTGCTTCGAAAATTTTACCAAACGGTTCAATCACTTTATTCTCTGGGGTTGTAGCCTACAAGTCTATGGTTGGTTCAGCAATTCTAGGTGCAGTCAATGCAGCTGTTTCGAATCTAGGCCAGACCTTGGCATTAGAACTTGCTCCGATCCGAGTGAACATCGTTTCACCCGGTATAATTGATACACCTTCCCGTAGCAAAATGCCAGAAGAAGCTCGTAATAATTTCTATGCTACGGTGAAAAACAAACTTCCTGTGAAACGAATAGGAAGAGCTGAAGATGTTGCACAAAGCGTACTATACTTGCTACAAAATAGTTTCGTGACTGGAACCATTCTTCATGTAGAAGGCGGTCACATTCTAGCTTAAGCCAGCAGCTGAGGAAAAGTCATATCCCCTAAACAAGAAAAACGCTATTCTTTTTGTAGAACTATACGAAAGGATGGTGTTTTTTTATTAGCCGTTACTCTCCCAAGCCTAAAATACGTTGTGCTAAAGGCAGTTAAGACAATTATCAATTTATTCGAAAAGAAAAATTGGAAACCCTTCGTCATACAGTTTTTGACTATTTTACTATGGTGGTTCTTTCTTTTCACTCATGATATGTTAGATTTGGATTTTAAAATGAATAAATCAGAAAGAGAAGAAGTGGTGCAATTGGTGGAAACGGGTGCATTAAAACAAAACTTGCCAAAAAGCCCTTCTACTATTCATTTACCTGAAAAATATGAACAATTATCTAAGGGCGGTGGGGAAATATTCATCGAAAAAAAGGATAATCAATATTCCATTTTATTTTTAACTCAGCGTGGAGTATTAGATGGATTTTCTGGTTTTGTTTATTCCCCTGAAGATAAAAAGCCAAATCACAATGACTTTGATGGAGATATTAATGAGATAGATAAATTAGATAAAAATTGGTATTTTGTAGTTTCTTATTAACCTAACAGGTGCGATTCTTCAGTAACGAAGGTTGCTCTTTTCTTATTCAGCTAAAGGGGCAGTTTAGTTTAAGAAGGTATAGCAAAATTAAAAGAGTGTTTGTCTCTTCTATATAATTATTATTTAGTTTATAATACGGCTATCATTATTTTTAAGGGGCTTTTTATGGAACTAATTACAGGTAAAGTTATTATAATATCTCTATTTTTATTGATAATTACAATGATTGAAACATTAGCTTATTCAACAAGGATTTCAGGAGCAAGAGTAAAATTAATTGCAACTGCATTATCTTTGTTTAGTACACTGGTGATTGTTTCAAGGTTTTCTACAATGATTCAACAACCTCTTACAGCAAAACTAATTGCAGAAGCACCTGATTTAAACAAATTGCACTACATAGAGGAACAATATAGGATCTTAATTGGTGTAACCTCAATAGGGGTGTTATTGGGCATACTTCTATTTCCGACATTCATCAGTATATTTTCAAGAGCCATTGTACAACTTTCAAATCAACGTGGTTCAGTAATTGCATTGTTTGTTAATCAATTCAATCGAAATGGCATTAGAAAACTGTTTATGTGTTTTAGGCTACCGAGATTTTCATATCTGAAGGGAATTACCTTTAAAACAATTCCAAAACGACTTTTTGTGTTTAATGTTATCATTTCGGCTGTTTTTACCATTGGGGTACTAGCTTCCATTTACGCATCAATGCTAGTTCCAAAAGATTATGCTCAGGCTGCATTAATGTCATCTGGGATAATAAATGGTATAGCAACTATATTATTGACATTATTTATTGACCCTAAAGCTTCCGTATTAGCAGATAGAGTAATGAAAAAACAAACGGATTATATTTACTTAAAAAGCTATTCTTTAACTATGATTAGTTCTAAATTCTTAGGGACAATTGTTGCACAACTCCTGTTTATCCCTGCAGCATATTATGTAGCTTGGTTTGCTAAGTGGGTTTAATGAGTTCTTGTTCAACAAACTGAGTGCTTGAGTTGAACAAGGGGTCGCTGCTGCGGCACCCTTTTTCTTGTTCCACTAACGGGGCAGGTTAGTGTAATAAAAATTTCTTCCAAAGAATGGATTTATTTACAATATTGGTGTAAAATTACACTAAATGTAGAATGGATAAAATTTTTTTGGGGAGTTAATTTGTTAAAAAGGAAAAACAACTTTTAAAAAGGGTTCGTTACATACTTTGTGTTATCTTTACTATTAAATTTATTGTTTATGTTTTTATTAAAAAAACAGGCAGAAAACTTAGCATCAGACCTCTTGCATTTAATCCCCACTGGTATATTCAACGCATTGTTAGAAGTGATTTCACCAATGATTCCTGACATACTTTTCCTTATACCAATTGGACTAATTGATGGGATAATTGGAGGATTTATTGGTTTAAGATTGGGCGGGTATCTCAGTAATAAATCCAAAGGAATAATGTATACTTTTTTGATTATATCCTTTGCTATTTTCGAATTTGTGGATGTGAAATTTATCTCCATATTTTCGCCTTAAAATAGAGGTTCTAAATAAGCTAACAAGTCAAGAGTTGAAGTTCAGAGCTGCAATTGTGGTTATTTTCTTATTGTGCTTACGGAGCAAGCAGTAACAATTGCATAGTATCGTAAATTGTTTTTACCGAAAGGATTGATGTTAATGAAGAAAATACTCTCAACCATTTTACCAAGTATGGTGATATTCGCATTTATATGGTTCGATTCATTGTTTCCTGAAAATAAATATATTTTGTTAGGAATCTATTTACTGTTCCCAATCATTTTTATTATTCAAGGTATTATTTGTCCAAACTCAAAGCAATATATGATAATTGGGTTTTTGTTATCTTCTTTTGCCGTTATTCTACCTATTTCAGTTGGGTACAATATGGGCAGTATGATTACCACAGTAATAATCTATCTTCTATTAGGAATCGTATCCTTCTTTTTATCAAATAAAATAAAAAAAAAATCTATATCTTAATAACTTTAAGATAATATCAGTGTTAATATTATTTTTAAGCTAACGGGTACGAGAGTTGAAGAACCAGCTGCCATTCTTGGCGGCTTTTCTTATTGTACTAACGGGCAGGTTAGTTGAATAAGGTAATATTTGGATTAAGATAGATATAAGTAGAAAAGTTAATAATAAGGGGTGATTTTTTGGAGAAAAATATTGGGGATGTAGATTTTTTTAAATAAGTAGTAAAAAGACTTTGCAAAAAAAACAATATTTCCCCTCAGAACCTAAATTTGAAATCATCGAGAACGTAATGGTTATTAGCATTTACTTCAGTAAAATAAGGTATATTATATTTGTTGAATAG
>JAANMP010000006.1 GCA_011250595.1 Bacillus sp. MM2020_1
TTAGTAAAAACAAATTTTTTTGATAAAGGGGTTGTAATTAGAAAAAATTGCTAATATACTTGAAAAATAAATCAAAAAAAGTTGATTTATAATGTTTAAATCAAAATTAATTGATTTATACTACCACTAAATAATAAGGAGATGGGACTATGAATTTCATGAAAATATTGTCGGGTAAGGGATCGTCAAAATCCTCAGGTTGTTGTGGTGTTGAGATTAAAGAGGTGAAGGAACCTCAAGAGGAAGCATGTTGTGGTACTTCTACAGAGCAAAAATCTACTTGCTGTTAAGTTGAAAAAATAAACTATAATGGAGGTTTTATTAATGAAAATGCATGTTGGTGTAAATGTTACAGATTTAGAAAAATCGATTGAATTTTATTCTAAAGTATTTAATTCTGAACCAGTGAAAGTAAAGCCAGATTATGCAAAGTTTTTACTTGATGACCCAGGTCTTAATTTCACCCTCAACTTAAAAGAACAGGTGTCTGGAAATCAAGTCGGACATTTTGGATTTCAGGCGGAAAAAAAAGAAGAAGTTCTGCAACATAAAGAGCGTTTAGAAAAACTAGGATTTTTTGCAAGGGAAGAAATGGATGTTACTTGCTGCTACGCTACTCAAGATAAATTTTGGGTTACTGATCCGGACGGGAACGAATGGGAATTCTTCTATACAAAAGCTGACGTAGAGACCATGACTCAACAATCAACATGCTGTGCAACTCCACCTACCGAGGTAGAGATAAAAAATTCCTCCTGTTGTTAATAGACCTCTCGAACACAGAAATAAATATTATCCAATAGCTTTAATAAGAAAATGCTGGAAATAAAAATTACCATATTATTTTGTGGTACTCCGTCATCAAAAACAACGGATAAGGAATAAATGAAAAAAGTGGATCATCGACTTAACACGATGATCTCACCTCGTATAATGAAGTTTATTTATTTTTTTTATCGTGATCATCATCCAATATGCCTTTTGTTGACTGTTTAAATTCTCTAAGTGTGGATCCTACGGCACGACCGAGCTCTGGAAGTTTTTTCGGCCCAAAAACAATTAATGCAATCACAAATATTAATAATGCACCACCAATTCCTATATTAGCCATTTCAAATTCCTCCTGATTATTTTACGAAAAAAGCCGTAAAATACATGATTAATATTCCAAGCGTAAATCCAGTAAAATTCATCCATGATACAACTGGCTCATTATTCTTTTTGTGTTCTTCCATCAGCATTTTGGAAATAACGAATATTACCTGTAAAATAGCACCTGCACCAACACCTAAAAATACTGCACCCCAAATTGGTGAAAAAATAAACCCACCGAACCAAGTGCCCACTATCGCAGGGGCACCTGCAATCGTGCCTAATAACACAAATTGGCTAATCTTTGGGTTACTCTTCAGTAATGGAGCAGCGATCCCAATCCCCTCAGTAATATTATGCAGAGTAAATCCAATCACTAAAAATGTACCTAATGCAGCTTCACCTAGAGCAAATGAAGAGCCAATAGCCAATCCTTCACCAAAATTATGAAGACCAATTCCTGTAGCCATCAATAATGAAATTCCCAGTGGAGAATAACCTGTTCGTTTTTGTCTTTGATGTTGATATTGATCAAATCCAACCAGTAAAAGAAACGAAAGAACCGTACAAATGATCACAACCATGTTGCCCTGGAATACAGACGGTGCTTCAGCTCCGATTTCAAATCCATCAAATAAGGTACCAAAAAATAAGAATAATAGCAGCCCTACTGTGAGAGCAAGAATGGCATTAATCCAGCCCTTTTTCAAACGCTTCATAAATGGAAACCATAGTAATCCCAAAGTAATGGGAACAATCCCTACGTAAAAACCAATAAATCCATAGTTCAAGACATTATCCCATGAAAATTCAGGCGTTAAGGTGGCAGCGTCTATTGCTGCTTCTGTTATAATTCCATTTTCGGAGATTAATAGGATTGTGTGGGGATCACCTTCAACCCATGGATAATTAATCGTTACTTTTCCATCTTCAAATCGTTTAAGTGTAGAATCAGGAGTCATAGAAAAATTCCATACTGAATCATCAACAATCACTTGAGATATGGTCAATGTCTCGGGGCCAGTATTACTGACATCCAGCTCAAAACCTGTTGGTACAATTTTTATCTGTTCAACATTTAGCACCTCTATTGGAGCAGCAGGATCTCGCTCCACACCAGCCCCATTTTTAAATACCCACCCCAAAACAAGCATTAAAAGAACAAGTGGTATGAGACCAGTAATCAGCCATTTTAATTTCATTATCTACACCTCCTTTTTACTCAACCTCAAAGAATCCCATCCAGCCAAGTTCTGCAAACTCACTAACATGAGCGTGAAACATATATTTTCCCTTGTACGGAAAGCGAACTTCAATGATTCCACGTTCCCCTTGGCATTGCATGATGGTATCAGTGAATTGAGTCGGATTGTCGTTTCTACCAGTTGGAATATAGGTGAAATAATTTGCGTGTAAATGGAAGGAGTTTAGCAAGTCAAACTCGGTAAAATTACTTAAATAGATACGGACAAGCTCATCTTTTTTGATTTTTATTGGATGATTCATAAAGGCAAACGCGTACCCATTCACTGTATAAAATTCGTTTGCACCGTCCAAATCTAAGTCAAATGCATTCATGACCATATTTAATTCTCGTGCAGACTCCCTTGGTGTTTTTGGATCAATAATAAAATTTCCGTATAGCCCTTTATGAATATGACGAGCTAAAGGTAAAACATGGCAATGATAAAGTTGTAAGCCATATGGCTTTGCTTCGAATTCATAGGTGAAAGATTGACCTGGAGCGATAGGGTCTAATCCATCCATTTCTGGTGGGTGAATACCATGAAAATGAATAGAATGTGGATGACTCCCTCCGTTAATAAAATGAAATCGTAATAAATCACCCTCGGTACAACGGAATGTTGGACCTGGAATCGTTCCGTTATAGGTCCACCCCGGAAACTTAATTCCTTTTGCAATTTCGATTTCCTTATCAACTGCGACAATTTTATATTCACGCAAAGTCCGACCGTCTAGTTGTTTGGTTACTTTTCCGTAATCAAACTCAGTTAAGAGACGTTTAGCCATCTTATAACCTTCAGTTTTTGTAGTATCATACATGGTTGAGTGATTTGCAGAATGATTATTGTGACTCGATTTATGATCTTCAGCATGAGCCACTTTGGATAAGGGTGCAACTTTATTTAAATAAATGCTTCCTGCTATGCCTAGTGCTCCAGTCGTTCCTATTTTTAAAATATCCCGTCGAGAAATTTTATTGTCTGACATGCTGTTTACCTCCCTCTAAAAAGTTTCCTCAATGCAACTTTATTTGTCTTTGTCAATACTCTATTTCAGAGACATTCTTTCTGTCAATAGAAAATTTAAAATTTTATGATAAAACATTCAAATAAATATTTGACCAACCAAATGGAACTGCATATACTAATACTCAAATAGGTATTTGAATAAGGAGGGTGAACTTTTGAAGCACGATGATATATGTGAAGTAACCTGCGTGGATGAAGATAAAGTAAAACGGGTAAAGGAGTCAGTTTCCGAGCAAAATACAATGGCTGTTTCACAAATATTTAAAGCGTTATCCGATGACACCAGAATTAAGATTGCGTATTCCTTAAGTGAAGAAGATGAATTATGTGTATGTGATGTTGCCAACATTGTTGGATGTACGACAGCTACTGCATCTCATCATTTACGACTTCTTCGTAATCTGGGATTAGCCAAATACCGCAAAGAAGGAAAATTAGTCTTTTATTCATTGGATGATGACCATGTTAGACAACTGATTCAAATCGCTTTTACGCATCAAAAGGAGGTGGAACATAATGAGTAACGCTTTGGAAAATACAATTGACAAAACTGTATACCGTGTACAGGGATTCACCTGAGCAGGCTGTGCCACTAAGTTCGAAAAGAACGTAAAACACCTGGATGGTGTTTCTAATGCAAGTGTAAATTTCGGGGCTTCAAAACTTACGGTTTATGGTGAAACAACAATAGAAGAACTAGAAAAAGCAGGGGCTTTTGAAAATATTAAGGTCATTCCTGAAAAACAAAAATTTGAAGAGAAAAAAGAGCCGTTTATGAAACAACATTCGACGGTTATTGCCTCATTTGTTTTCTTGCTCATCGGATGGTTTTCAGGGCAAATGAATGGTGAAGAGAGTATCCCATCGGTTTTAGCGTACGGAGCGGCTATTTTAGTTGGAGGTTTTCGCCTTTTTACCACAGGATTAAAGAACTTAATCCGCCTAGAATTTGATATGAGAACCTTGATGACGATTGCCGTTATCGGAGCTGCATTTATCGGTGAATGGGGAGAAGGAGCAACGGTTGTCATCCTGTTTGCCATAAGTGAGGTTCTAGAGTCCTATTCGATGGATAAAGCTAGGCAATCGATACGTTCTTTAATGGATATTGCTCCTAAAGAAGCCTTAATACGAAGGGGCAATCAAGAATTTACTGTAGAAGTGGACGATATTCGAATTGGGGATATTTTAATTGTAAAACCGGGACAGAAAATCGCCATGGATGGAACGGTTTTAAAAGGACTATCATCTGTAAATCAAGCTGCGATTACAGGGGAATCTGTTCCAGTTTCCAAAACAGTGGATGATGAAGTATTTGCTGGAACTCTTAACGAAGAGGGACTGCTTGAAGTCAAAGTTACCAAACATGTGGACGATACTACCATTGCAAAAATCATTCATCTTGTCGAGGAAGCTCAAGCTGAAAAAGCCCCTTCTCAAGCATTTGTCGATCGCTTTGCCAAGTATTATACACCAGTCATCATGTTCATTTCTCTGTTGGTCGCTGTACTTCCACCACTATTGTTCGATGGGGATTGGAGTAAATGGATTTATCAGGGTCTAGCTGTATTAGTGGTTGGGTGTCCTTGTGCACTTGTTATTTCCACTCCTGTTTCGATTGTAACGGCAATTGGAAATGCGGCACGTAATGGTGTCTTAATAAAGGGTGGGATTCATTTAGAAGAGATGGGGGCAATAAAAGCCATTGCCTTTGACAAAACAGGAACGTTAACAAAAGGAATTCCCGTGGTAACGGATTATCTTCCACAAACAAATAAAGATTCTAATGAGCTTCTTTTGATAATCGCAGCTTTGGAAAATGGTTCTCAACATCCTTTGGCTTCAGCTATCATGAAAAAAGCAGAACAGGAAAACTTAGCTTATCAGAACCAAACAATTGAAGATTTTTCTTCCATTACAGGTAAAGGTATCAAAGGAAGAGTCAATGAAAAGATATATTATGTAGGCAGTCCTAATTTATTCGATGAAGTTTTACCAAATGGGATTCCTTCAAATTTGAAAGGCACTATTTCCGAACTTCAAAATCAAGGGAAAACCGTTATGGTGGCTGGTACTGGAACAGAAATATTGGGACTACTTGCAGTTGCAGACGAAGTGAGAGGGAACAGTAAATCAGTTATACAGAAACTACACTCTTTAGGTATTGAAAAAACAATCATGTTAACAGGTGATAACAAAGGGACCGCCAATGCGATTGGAAAGCAGGTAGGGGTTTCTGATATACAAGCGGATCTTTTACCACAAGATAAATTATCCTTCATTAAAGAATTACGAAATAAATATGATCGTGTGGCAATGGTTGGAGACGGTGTTAACGATGCACCAGCTTTAGCTGCATCGACTGTTGGCATTGCCATGGGTGGTGCAGGAACAGATACCGCTTTAGAAACGGCTGATATAGCTTTAATGGCAGATGATCTAGGTAAATTGCCATTCACATTAAAATTAAGCAGAAAAGCCTTATTTATCATCAAACAAAATATTACTTTCTCTTTAGGGATTAAACTTGTTGCATTGTTATTAGTCATTCCTGGCTGGTTAACGCTTTGGATTGCGATTTTTGCTGATATGGGTGCTACACTTATTGTTACATTAAACGGTTTGCGACTTCTCAGAGTAAAGGACAAATAATATGAGGGGAATTTAGAATGACACATAATCATAATCATAATCATAATCATAATCACGGACATGGACACGGACATGGACATGGACATGGACACAGCCATGCCCCAGCTAATTTCGGTTTTGCATTTGGTTTTGGAATTATCTTAAACACCATTTTTATTATTGTGGAAGTTATATATGGCATCTTGGGAGATTCATTAGCATTGCTAGCGGATGCTGGACATAACGTTAGTGATGTACTTGGTTTAGTTATTGCTTGGATTGCCATGTATCTTGGGAAAAAAGCACCATCCGAAAGGCGGACATATGGCTTCAAGAGAAGTTCGATTCTTTCTGCCTTATTCAACGCTGTTTTCTTACTTGTAGCGATTGGTGCAATTGCCTGGGAGGCTATTCAACGGTTTTCTACGCCACAGCCAGTTGCTGGAAAAACGGTCATCATCGTAGCTTTCATTGGGATTTTGATTAATACTCTTACTGCGTTACTTTTTATGTCAGGAAGAAAACATGACCTAAACATTCGTGGAGCCTTTATGCATATGGCTGCTGACGCTTTAGTTTCTCTAGGTGTTGTCGTAGCAGGCTTTGTGCTTCTTTGGACAGGATGGCAGTGGCTTGACCCATTAGTAAGTCTTGTGATTTCTATTGTCATTCTCATTGGAACATGGGGATTATTGAAGGAATCAATTAATTTATCACTGGATGCTGTGCCAGAAGGAATTGACATTACTAAAATAAAGGACTATTTAAGTTATTTACCAACAATTCAAGAGGTGCATGACTTACATGTTTGGGGAATGAGTACGACTGAAGCGGCCTTAACCGTTCATTTAATTCGGTCGGAAATTGAAGATAATGATGAGTTGCTTCAAAAGTTGACGAAGGAATTACACGATCAATTCGGCATAGAACATGCCACAATACAGATTGAAAAAGGAACATTTAGTTGTTCCTTGCAACCTGAAGGTACCATTTAACTATTTGGCAAAACAGCGAATTCCACTATGGGATTGCTGTTTTTTTATTGGTGAAAGGAAAATCCAGATTGGGGGCTAGTGTAATCATCGCTTTTGGCTTCTTCTAGATATTTCGGAGATAGCATATGCTAAATTTAAAAGTCGTTCAAGCATGACGGTTTGAAAATGGGGGCTATGAATGATTGAAGCAATTAAGATAAGCAGTTTGATTACCTTACTAATTTTTGGGGCGATGTTTTTAGGTGGAAACTCAATTCGTCTTATGTTCCAGTTGCTAAATAAAAACTCTATGTACTTACAAATTCTCTGCGGAGGGATGTTAACAGGCTTGTTTGCATTTGAGTTACTTCCTGAGATATTCAGTCATTTTCAGACCATCGGTATTATTACGGGTATCTCTCGGTATCTTTCTTATGTTTACAATGGAAGTTTTCTTACATAATCATACTCATCTTCAACAGGGTAATCAAGAGACGCTTTTTCTTTTATTAGTTGCTTTAATCATTCATAGCATCCCGACAGGCTTCACCTTTGGGGTAAGCCTTCAACAGGGTCAACTGATAGATTATGGATTATTGGCTGCATTCATTCTCCACCATTTCCCCGAAGGAATGATTATCATGGCATCGATTCCCCATAAAAGAGAAAAAAACAGCTTATTTACAATTTTTTGCTTTGCACTATCCACAGTAATCGGTATGAATATTTTTATAGGACTGAATATGAGAGTGGATTCAATAAAATGGAATACCGTCATGATGGGAATGACTATTGGAACCATGGGTTACGTCACATTTTATGAATTGTTATGGAAGAAATCGAAAAACCTTCCGAAAGGAAAAGTCGCTCTGATTGTTGTTTTAGGAATGGTGGGGATTCATTATTTCTTGCGATTTCTTCCATCACATCATTAGGTCAAGAGAAAATATAATAAATTATAAAACAGCCTAGAAATGTTTCACCAATCTAGGCTGTTTTTTTTTTGCGTGATCATTCTTTTTCCGATAGGATTAAATAGGTTATTTTTTCTTTAATGGTTAAAAATAACATGAATATGTTGGAGAGAGTTTTCATCTAGGAGGAATACAATGAAGAAAAGTGGTTATCCGCAGGACAAGCGTTTCAAAATTGCTCACAGGGAAGCCCTGATTGGAATTATTCTTGTTTTAATTAATTTTATTTGGTGGTATGGATTTGCCTACGGGCTTGGATCGGCAAAAGTAGAACAATATTCGTACATATTTGGGTTGCCCGCCTGGTTTTTTTACAGCTGTATATTGGGCTTTATTGTTATGATTATACTCGTTATTTTTACAGTCAAATTTTTATTCAAGGATGTTTCCTTTGAAGAGGAAGAGGGGGAGACCAAATGAACTGGGCCGTCATTACCCCGCTGCTAATTTTCTTATTGATTATCTTTGCTGTTGGCATGTGGTCAAATAAGTTTGTTATTAAATCTCATTCTTTCTTGGAGGAGTACTTTTTAGGGGAACGCCAAATGGGCGGATTCATTCTCGCAATGACGATGGTGGCGACCTACGGTAGTGCTAGCAGCTTTATTGGAGGTCCCGGAATCGCTTATACGAAAGGACTAGGCTGGGTCCTGCTTGCCATGGCCCAATTAGCAACCGGCTATTTTACGTTAATGGTATTGGGGAAGAAATTTGCAATTATCTCCCGTCAGTACAAGGCAATCACGTTAATTGACTTTCTTAAAGAGCGCTATAAAAGCAAAGCAGTTGTTCTATTCTCGGCAGCAAGTATTATCATCTTTCTTTTTTCTTCAATGACCGCACAATGGATTGGCGGGGCACGTTTGGTCGAAAGTTTAACGGGTCTTCCCTATACAACGGCGCTATTAATCTTTGCCTTTTCCGTGCTTGTATTTGTGATTGTCGGCGGCTTTCGTGCGGTTGCCATAACAGACACAATCCAAGGTGTGGTCATGTTCGGGGGAACGTTAATCCTGCTCATCGCCACAATTAAAGCAGGTGGAGGAATCCCGAGGATTATCTCCGACTTAGCGGCCGAAAATCCGAACCTAATCAGTCCGTTTGGCGCAGATCGAAGTTTAACGCCGTCCTTTGTCTCCTCTTTTTGGATTTTAGTTGGGGTTGGTGTTGTCGGCCTGCCGCAAATAGCTGTCCGAGCGATGTCATATAAAAATTCGAAGGCTATGCACAGTGCGATTATTATTGGAACGATCGTGGTCGGTTTTATCATGCTGGGGATGCATCTCATTGGCGTGTTCGCAAGACCAGTTCTGCCAGGTGTGAAAATTGGCGATACCGTCATGCCATTGTTATCGATGAAAGTACTGCCCCCATATGCCGCAGGAATCGTTCTCGCTGCCCCAATGGCTGCAATCATGTCAACGGTCGATGCTCTATTAATTCTGGTTAGTTCCGCTCTAGTAAAAGATGTCTATTTAAATTACATCAAGCCAGATGCAGGGAATGACCAAGTGAAAAAGGTGAGCTTTTGTGTGACCGCCGTAGTTGGAATTGTGGTCATCCTGTTCTCGTTGAGTCCACCAGATCTAATCGTTTGGCTGAACCTATTTTCATTTGGGGGGCTCGAGTCGGTCTTTATCTGGCCGGTTATTTTAGGATTGTATTGGAGTAAGGGCAATAAATACGGGGCGATTACTTCGATGGTTATTGGGATGGGTTCGTATATTATAATCGATCAATTTTATCCGAATGCCTTTGGTTTTCACACAGTGGTCCTCCCCATCCTCCTTTCTCTTGCCGCATTCGTGGTAACTAGTTTGTTTACTCAGCAAAACGAAGGTAGTATGCATGTTGAGATGGAAAAATAAGCTGAGTTCTTTGAAACGATGTTCCGTTACCATTTTTGTTGCAATTTTGGGAATTAATTTTTAGAATGAATTAACAGCAATTAAAAAATGAGGTGAACTCATTGGAAACCGTTATTCGACATTTATCAGCGCTTATTTTTCCGGGGCTGCTCGTCTTGCTTTTCACACGAGTTACTTACAACCGGGTCATCGGGTTAATATTAACCGTTGCCCTGATTGCTACGTCTGTATATAAAGGTTATACCAACACATTTTTGCTCATCGTCGTCGATGCTTTTTCGCTAACAGCAGGCTTTTGGATGGCTGAAAAAATGAAGCAGAGGGTCATTAAAAAGAGTTAATCCATTTAATGATTTTGTAGGTCTGTCAGAAAAATGACAGGCTTTTTCTGTTGAAATTCCAAAAAAACGAATATTCGTTCGCATATTGTTGGTTTGATTCTAGGGGATTGTGGTAAAATGGTAATATGAATTTAGAGGATACACTTGAAAGCAACCATCCCGGTCCATTAACAAGGTACATATGCTGAAAAGTGATTGATTTTTTCGGGAGGTAAATGATTGTGAAGGATCAATTTGAATTAGTTTCAAAGTACTCGCCCCAAGGGGATCAACCCGAGGCGATTAAACAATTAGTTGATGGAATCAGAAACAATAAAAAACAACAGACCCTGCTTGGTGCGACAGGTACGGGTAAAACTTTTACAATTTCAAACGTGATTAAAGAGGTAAATAAACCAACCCTTGTCATTGCTCACAACAAAACACTTGCTGGACAACTCTACAGTGAGTTTAAAGAATTTTTCCCAAATAATGCCGTCGAGTATTTTGTCAGCTATTATGATTACTTTCAGCCAGAAGCCTATGTACCATCGACAGATACTTTCATTGAAAAAGATGCAAGCATCAACGATGAAATTGATAAATTGCGTCACTCGGCGACATCATCCCTATTCGAACGCAAAGACGTGATTGTTATCGCCTCTGTATCCTGTATTTACGGTTTGGGTTCGCCTGAAGAATATAGTGAAATGGTGTTGTCACTTAGAACAGGAATGGAAGTGGAGCGCAATCAACTGCTGCGCCGGTTAGTTGATATCCAATACGACCGAAACGATATCGATTTCAAGCGCGGAACCTTTCGTGTTCGTGGTGATGTCGTTGAAATTTTCCCCGTTTCTCGTGATGAACATTGCCTTCGTGTCGAGTTTTTTGGTGATGAAATCGAACGGATTCGTGAGGTCGATGCACTGACTGGAGAAATTATCAGCGAACGTGAACATGTCGCTATATTCCCAGCATCCCACTTCGTTACAAGGGAAGAAAAGCTGCTTAAAGCGATTGAAAATATTGAAATAGAACTAGAAGTACGGCTGGAGGAACTGCGCGAGGACAATAAACTGCTCGAAGCCCAAAGGCTTGAGCAGCGTACACGCTATGACCTGGAAATGATGCGCGAAATGGGTTTTTGCTCAGGAATTGAAAATTACTCACGCCATTTAACCTTAAGGGATGCAGGATCAACGCCTTATACCCTGCTTGATTATTTTCCAAAGGACTTTTTGATGGTGATTGACGAGTCGCATGTTACCTTGCCACAAGTGAGAGGCATGTTTAATGGGGATAAGGCGCGGAAACAAGTGCTTGTTGATCATGGCTTCCGTCTGCCCTCTGCGCTTGATAACCGGCCGCTAATGTTTGACGAATTCGAAAAGCATATCGAGAATATCATTTTTGTTTCGGCCACGCCGGGACCCTATGAGCTCGAGCATACACCGGAAATGGTATCGCAGATTATCCGTCCGACTGGACTTTTGGATCCAACCCTTGAAGTCCGCCCAATTGAGGGGCAGATTGATGACTTGATTGGTGAAATTCATGATCGAGTAAGTAAAAATGAACGGGTCCTTGTGACCACTTTGACGAAAAAAATGTCCGAGGACCTAACCGATTACTTGAAGGAAATCGGGATCAAAGTTCAATACTTGCATTCGGAGGTTAAGACGCTCGAACGGATTGAAATTATCCGCGAATTACGCCTTGGCAAATATGACGTTCTGATCGGGATTAACCTGCTCCGGGAAGGTTTGGATATACCTGAGGTTTCGCTGATTGCGATTCTCGATGCCGACAAGGAAGGCTTCCTTCGTTCCGAACGGTCGCTAATCCAAACGATTGGCCGTGCTGCCCGAAATGCCCATGGGCATGTCATCATGTACGCCGATAAAATCACAAACTCGATGGCATTAGCGATCAGTGAAACAAAACGCCGTCGCTCAATCCAGGAAGAGTATAATCGCAAGCATGGAGTTACCCCGATGACAATTCAGAAGGAAATTCGTGATGTCATTCGGGCCACCCATGCCGCCGAAGAGCAAGAAGAATACAAACCATCGGCATCGTTCAGTAAAATGTCGAAGAAGGAAAAAGAGAAATTGATTATGACGATGGAAAAAGAAATGAAGTTCGAGGCCAAGGCGCTTAATTTTGAACGTGCCGCTGAGCTTCGTGATTTAATTTTAGAGCTGAAAGCGGAAGGATGACGTAACGATGGCGATGGAGAAATTGATTGTGAAAGGCGCCAGAGCCCACAATTTGAAAAATATAGATGTCACTATTCCGAGAGATAAGCTTGTTGTCTTGACGGGACTTTCCGGCTCAGGAAAGTCCTCGCTTGCCTTTGATACGATTTATGCAGAAGGGCAAAGGCGCTATGTCGAATCCCTGTCTGCCTATGCGCGCCAATTTCTTGGCCAATTGGATAAACCGGATGTGGATTTAATTGAGGGGCTCTCACCGGCCATTTCTATCGATCAAAAAACAACCAGCCGTAACCCCCGTTCGACGGTTGGTACAGTGACAGAAATCTATGATTATTTACGGTTATTATTTGCGAGAATTGGGCATCCAACCTGTCCGATTCATGGGATAGAAATCTCCTCGCAAACGATTGAGCAGATGGTCGATCGGATTTTAGAATACCCTGAGCGGACCAAAATGCAAATCCTTGCGCCTGTTATTTCAGGCCGTAAAGGAGCACATGTGAAGGTGCTCGAGGATATTAAGAAACAAGGGTTTGTCCGTGTCCGTGTCGATGGGGAAATGCTAGACCTTGGCGATGATATCGAACTTGAAAAAAACAAAAAGCATTCCATCGAGGTAATTATCGACCGGATTGTTGTCAAGGAAGGCGTTTCAGCAAGGATTGCCGATTCACTCGAGACTGCGCTGAAACTGGGCGACGGGAAGGTCATTGTTGACGTAATCGGCCAAGAAGAGCTGTTATTTAGTGAAAATCATGCCTGTCCACACTGCGGTTTTTCAATTGGAGAACTGGAGCCGCGGATGTTTTCCTTCAATAGTCCTTTTGGAGCTTGCCCGGAATGCGATGGGCTGGGTTCGAAGCTTGTCGTCGATCTCGATCTGGTCATTCCCAATCGAGATTTGACTTTAAAAGAGCATGCGATTGCACCGTGGGAGCCAACAAGTTCTCAATATTATCCGCAGCTGCTTGAGGCCGTATGCAATCATTTCGGGGTGGATATGAATACCCCGGTGAAGGATATCCCTGAGCACCTTTTGGAAAAAGTGCTTTATGGCAGCGGGCGTGAAAAGATTTATTTCCGCTATGAAAATGATTTTGGTCAAATTCGTGAGGGTAATATTGAATTTGAAGGCGTCATTCGCAATGTTGAGCGCCGCTACAAAGAGACAAGCTCGGATTACATCCGCGAGCAAATGGAAAAATACATGGGCCGCCAGCCCTGTCCAACCTGTAAAGGCTTTCGTTTGAAAAAAGAAACCTTGGCTGTGCTCGTTAATGGACGCCATATCGCCCATATCACCGACCTCTCCATTATCGAGGCTAATCAATTTTTTGCAGAATTAGAGCTTTCAGAAAAAGAAAAGCAGATTTCCAAGCTGATTTTTCAAGAAATCAGTGAGCGTCTTGGCTTCTTAGTGAATGTCGGTCTCGATTATTTAACATTGAGCCGGACGGCAGGAACACTGTCCGGTGGTGAGGCCCAGCGGATTCGCTTGGCTACTCAAATTGGCTCGCGTTTAACGGGTGTCCTATATATCTTGGATGAACCGTCCATCGGACTGCATCAGCGGGATAATGATCGCTTAATCGGAGCATTGAAAAACATGCGCGATATCGGCAACACCTTGATTGTCGTTGAACATGATGAGGACACCATGCTTGCTGCCGATTATTTGATTGATATCGGCCCGGGGGCGGGTGTTCATGGTGGTGAAATCGTTTCGGCCGGTACCCCTGCTGAGGTGATGGCAGATCCGAATTCACTGACAGGCCAATATCTATCGGGGAAGAAGTTTATTCCGCTGCCACTCGAGCGCCGCAAGCCGGATGGTCGCTATATTGAAATCAAAGGTGCTTCTGAAAATAACTTAAAAAATGTCAATGTGAAGCTGCCGCTTGGTGTGTTTACTGCTGTAACTGGTGTATCAGGGTCGGGGAAAAGTAGCCTGATCAACGAGATTCTCCATAAAGCACTATCGCAACAGCTGCACCGAGCAAAAACAAAACCTGGTGAACATAAAAGCATTAAGGGCATTGAGCATTTAGAGAAAGTGATCGATATCGATCAGTCGCCAATCGGCCGAACACCACGCTCGAATCCGGCCACCTATACCGGCGTGTTCGATGATGTCCGTGATGTGTTTTCGAACACAAACGAAGCGAAGGTGCGTGGTTATAAAAAGGGCCGCTTCAGCTTTAATGTAAAGGGTGGACGTTGTGAGGCCTGCCGCGGCGATGGGATTATTAAAATTGAAATGCATTTTTTACCGGATGTATATGTTCCTTGTGAAGTCTGCCACGGCAAGCGCTACAACCGTGAAACCTTGGAAGTGAAATATAAAGGGAAAAACATTTCTGATATTCTTGAAATGACAGTGGAAGCAGGGGTTGAATTTTTCGAGAATCATCCAAAAATCAGCCGCAAGCTGCAAACGATTTTAGATGTCGGACTTGGCTATATTAAACTTGGTCAGCCGGCGACCACATTATCTGGTGGGGAAGCTCAGCGCGTTAAGCTAGCTTCTGAACTGCATCGTCGTTCGCAAGGGAAATCTTTTTACATTCTTGATGAGCCAACGACAGGTCTTCATGTCGACGACATTTCCCGCTTGCTCGTTGTACTGCAGCGCTTGGTTGAAAACGGAGACACCGTTCTGGTAATTGAGCATAACCTTGATGTAATCAAAGCTGCCGATTATATTGTCGATCTTGGACCAGAAGGCGGCGATAAGGGCGGAACAATTGTCGCCACAGGAACTCCAGAAAAAGTGGCCGAAGTCCCTGAATCCTATACCGGAAAATACTTAAAGCCTATCCTTGAGCGTGAACGTCAACGGATGAAACAAGAAATTGAAGATAAGAGTGCGATAAAAGCATAGATTGGAAAGAAGGGCCGAAATTCGTGGGTTAGCGCCTGCAGAATTTGGCTCTTTTTTATTTGGAAATGAGAGTCATATATTGGGGTTTGGCGGAATCATGGCTTGAATCGGCGGAAAAAGTTCGAGAGTTGGCGGAATAAATAAAGAGTTTGGCGGAATCCCGGACCAACTCGGCTGAATCCCGGACCAACTCGGCTGAATCCCGGACCAACTCAGCGGAATCCCGGACCAACTCAGCGGAATCCCACTCCAACCCACCCCCATCCACAAAAAAAGCTGCCTTATCCAAACAACAACCAAGACGACCAATTACTTTTTTATAAAAATACGAAACTTTCCATATTCAAACACGTAAATAAAGGATAAAGGAGTTGGGCGCAGAAATGGAAACGAGAAAAGTTCTATCAAGCTTGTGCTATTTTAGTATTTTTTTCGCTGGTTTTATTTTTCCCCTAATTGTTTACATCGCGACGGGGGATGAAGTGACAAAAAGACATGCCAAAAAGTCGCTACTATCACATTTGATCCCGCTGATTCCAACACCACTACTTATATTTGCCGTCTACTATGATTTGTCCAATACGCCAGACAGTGTGCCTGCTTTTACGATTATAAGTATTGTTGTCCTGATCCTCATCTGGATTGTTGTCGTCATCTGGAACATTATCAAAGGCGTAAAGGTATTGGTTGCTGAATAAGCATTAAATGAGACAAAATTACAGATTCCGGGGTGAAAAACGATGAAAGAAGAAAAAAAGAGAATCTTAAAAATGGTTGAAGAAGGAAAGCTGACCGTTGATGAGGCAGTAACGCTCCTAGATGAACTGGAAAAGGCCCAGCAAACGATGGAGCAGAAGCAGGAACAAATTGTGAATGAACTCTCGACTGCCGTAAATTTTGAAGAAACGAAAAAGGAAGACCCCTTACAGGCGAAATATCAATCCACAAAGGAGAAGATTTTTGATTTTGTCGATTCCGCATTGAAAAAAATCAAAGATTTTGATTTTGATTTGAACTTTGGCCAATCCGTCGAAATTTCGCATATTTTTCACCAAGGTGAGGTTGATTTGAAAAATATGGACATTGATGTGGCGAATGGTTCGATAAAGATTGCTGCATGGAACCAGCCAGATGTACGAATTGAGTGCCAAGCGAAGGTATTTAGGGTTGAAAACTCAGACCAAGCGCGCCAGAACTTCTTAAGAGATGTTATTTTTTCAGTTGAAAATCAGAAGTTACGTTTTATGACTCAGCAAAAGTGGATGAAAGTTGAATCCGTTATTTATGTGCCGAAATCTCAGTATGAGCGCGTTCGCATCAGAATGTTTAATGGTCCTGTATCGGGAGAGGTGATGGATGTTTCTGACCTAAGGGTGAAAACTGCGAATGGGAAAATAAACCTAGACCGTATCTATGGAAACAGAGCAGAGGTTGAAACAGCGAACGGAAAGATCAACATTATCAGTAGTCGATTTGATAATCTTGAAGCGGAGACCATTAACGGTGGAATCAACCTTGAGGGCGATTTTAAAAAGGTAGAAGCACAATCCTTTAATGGAAACATCAGCTATAAAATAACCGGAAATCGCACAGAATTAATTCAAGTAAAAGCGACCACTGGCGGGATCGACCTATTTGTCCCTGAAGGGCTGCCAGTTAATGGGGAGCTTAAGACCAACCTGGGCGGATTTAATCTGCAGCTTGTCGGGGTGCAGGTTCTGGAGGAGAAAAGCGAAATGATTCAGAAATCGCTTCGCTTCCAATCCATCAATCATCCGGAAAATATGGTGAAAATCTATGCTGACACAAAAACCGGTTCTATCGCGATTCATAAATCAGAAGAAGTATAACTAGGAGAACTGAAAATGAGATGGCTGATTGGATGTTTGATTAATGCGGTTTTATTTATGGCTCTGGCCGGTTATTTTCACGAGAGCTTTCAACTAACAGGATTTAGCGCCGCACTTCAGGCAAGTATCTTATTATCAATATTAAATGTACTGGTGCGCCCGCTTCTGATTCTGTTTACCTTGCCAGTGACGGTTTTAACATTAGGATTGTTCCTATTTGTTATCAACGCGATTACACTTGAGCTGACGGATTATTTAATGGGGGACGCCTTTGAGATTTCTGGTTTTGGGATGGCCTTCTTTTTCGCGATACTGATGTCGCTTATAAATTTGATTATTCAAAAAACACTGCTACAGCCATCAAGGAAATCAAAGGATTAATGTTAAGGGTGTACACTAAAACGGTGTGCACTTTTTTTTATGAAAATATCCGAATCTACCTATTCTAATTTTTTAGACAGGAAAGTATGGTTATTCCTCAAAAAATGCTAAAATAAATGGAAATGGAATTTTTAGATTAAAACTTAATCCGTTTAAGGAGGAAGCTTCTTGCCGAAAGTACGTACGAAAGATATAGTCGAGAAATTTAATCTTGAATTGGTGAGCGGGGAAGAAGGAATTAACCGCCCGATTACAATGAGTGACATCTCCCGTCCGGGAATTGAAATGGCCGGATATTTTGAATTCTATCCAGCGGAACGCATTCAGCTGTTAGGTAAAACCGAACTTTCTTTTTTTGAAATGCTGCCTGAAAATGAACGAATTTCACGAATGGAACGTTTATGCACGGATATCACTCCGGCGATCATCGTCACCCGAGATATTGAGGTACCTGTAGAGCTAATTGAAGCGTCAGAGCGTGAATCCGTCCCTGTTCTACGAGTGGGCATGAAAACCACCCGTTTTTCTAGCCGTTTAACCAATTACTTAGAAAGCAAGCTGGCACCAACCACAGCTGTGCATGGTGTCTTAGTAGATGTGTATGGAATTGGTGTGTTAATTACCGGAAAAAGCGGTGTAGGTAAAAGTGAAACCGCCTTAGAATTGGTTAAGCGCGGACACCGCCTCGTTGCCGACGATTGTGTGGAAATCCGTCAGGAAGATCAGGATACCTTAGTCGGAACTTCTCCGGATTTAATTGAGCATTTATTAGAAATCCGCGGGTTAGGGATTATCAATGTGATGACTCTGTTTGGAGCCGGTGCAGTGCGCAGTAATAAACGCATCACGCTCGTTATGAATTTAGAAATTTGGGATTCTAAAAAACAGTATGACCGTCTTGGTTTAGATGAAGAGACGATGAAAATTATTGACACGGATGTTCCAAAAATGACCATCCCTGTTCGTCCAGGCCGAAATCTGGCTGTTATTATTGAAGTTGCATCCATGAATTTCCGTCTGAAAAGAATGGGTGTGAATGCGGCGCAGCAATTTACGGAGCGCTTGTCAGATGTCATTGAAGACGGTGACCATGAAGAGATTTAAGGGGAAGAGGAGATAGAGAGATGAACGAAACTATTCAACCGCTAAATCCGATTGCCTTTACACTAGGGCCGATTTCGGTGCATTGGTATGGAGTTATTATTGGATCAGGTCTGGCACTTGCCTTGTACCTTGCGATCCGGGAAGGGAACAAGCGGGGACTTGATAAAGACACATTTGCCGATTTGATGCTGTGGGCCATACCGATCGCGATTATTTCAGCGCGAATTTATTATGTAATTTTTGAATGGGATTATTATGCCAAACATCCAGCAGATATACCGCAAATATGGAATGGAGGCATCGCCATTCACGGTGCCTTAATTGGCTCTGTCTTAACCGCCTATGTATTTGCAAAAAAACGAGGCATATCCTTCTGGAAGATTGCCGATATTGCCGCACCAAGTATTATTCTCGGACAGGCGATTGGCCGTTGGGGAAATTTCATGAACCAGGAGGCCCATGGCGGGGAAGTGACAAGGTCTTTCCTTGAAAACTTGCATTTACCTCAATTTATTATTGATCAAATGTATATTAACGGAACCTATTATCATCCCACATTCCTTTATGAATCTCTCTGGGACTTTGCAGGCTTTTTCCTATTAATTTTCCTTCGCCGGGTCAATTTCCGGCGCGGTGAACTGTTCCTTACCTATGTGATTTGGTATTCTGTGGGCCGCTTTTTCATCGAAGGCTTACGGACGGATAGTTTAATGATTGGAAGTCTTCGAATGGCGCAAATGATTTCGATTGCATTGGTGATTGGTGCATTAGCTATCCTCATCTATCGTCGAACTAAGCAGCTTACGGAGCGACGTTATTTAGATCAAGAGAATCTTTAATTGTTTTTTTAAAAGGAGAGTTTAGGGGAAATGCTACTTAGCTCATTAAAAAAAGGGTTACTGGTTGGCTTTAAAACTACATGGACCTTGGGGAAAATTATCTTTCCAGTGACCCTGATTGTGGCGGTTCTGCAGTATACACCTGTACTGCCATGGATCATTAAATTGATTTCCCCGCTTATGAAGCTGATTGGCTTGTCAGGGGATGCGGCCATTCCGCTTGTGCTCGGGAATTTTCTTAATCTGTATGCCGCAATTGGAGCGATTTTAACGCTCGATTTTTCGGTAAAAGAAGTGTTTATTTTAGCAGTAATGCTTTCATTTTCCCATAATTTATTCATCGAATCGAGCGTTGCTATGAAAGCCGGTGTTAAGCTGTGGGTGGTTCTCGTTACCAGACCGGGACTTGCCTTGCTTTCTGCGGCAGTGATTAATCTAGTTTGGCATGGCGGCGGAGAGACCGCTCAATATGGATTTATTGAGCAGAGTTCCGAACCTGCAGTGGGAGTGGGGGGGATTCTCCTCGAGGCGATTCAAAAGGCAGGGCTGGGCATTATGCAGCTGGCCATGATTGTCATTCCGCTCATGATTGTAATTCAAATTTTAAAAGACTTACAATGGTTACATAAATTTTCAAAAACGATGGCTCCGGTTACCAAAACGCTCGGCATGCAGGAAAACACTTCGACCACGATGGCGGCAGGACTTTTGTTCGGCTTAGCTTATGGGGCCGGTGTGATGATTCAGGCGGTTAAAGAAGATGGAGTCAGCAAAAAGGATATTACGCTGGCGTTTCTTTTTCTAATGGCTTGCCATGCCGTCGTTGAAGATACATTAATCTTTTTACCACTCGGCATTCCGATCGTGCCATTGTTTCTCATCCGGATTGGGGTGGCAATTGTGTTAACCTTAATTGTCGGTACCATTTGGAGACGATCGGGGCTTGTGAAGAGAAAGGAAGCAACCTATGAAAAACAAAATTACGACAATTCTCTTTGATTTAGATGGGACATTAATTGATACGAATGAGTTAATTATTACGACTTATCTGCACACGTTGGAAAAATACTACCCTAGCAAATACCAGCGTGAGGACGTCCTCCCGTTTCTCGGACCTACGCTGCATGAAGCTTTT
The DNA here is from genome assembly GCA_011250595.1 of Bacillus sp. MM2020_1. GTDB lineage: Bacteria > Bacillota > Bacilli > Bacillales > Cytobacillaceae > Neobacillus. The sequence continues at coordinate 20,545 of JAANMP010000006.1, forward strand.
GGCAGTATCAACCCTGACCTGGTAGAGGAAATGGTTTTAGAATACCGTGCCTTTAACATTGCCAACCATGATGAGTTGGTGACGGAATTTGCCGGTGTCTTTGAAACGGTGCAGTCATTGAAGGATAAGGGGTATAAACTTGGGATCGTCACGACTAAACGTCATGATGTGACACTGAAGGGTCTGCGTTTGATGGACCTTGAACGATTTTTTGAAGTGGTTGTAACTTACGATCATGTCAGTAAAACCAAGCCCGACCCGGAACCAATCTTTAAAGCATTGGAACAGCTGGATTCAACACCTGAAGAGACAATGATGGTCGGCGATAATTACCATGATATTTTAGCTGGTAAAAATGCTGGGACGGTAACGGCTGGTTGTGCATGGTCGATTAAAGGCAGAGACTATATTGCCAAATATGAACCGGATTATATTCTAGAGAACATGGCTGACTTATTAACCATTCTCGGGGAGTGAATTGAGTGAGAAATACGACCCGCTACCCCGTTGAAGGGGCAAATTCTTTATGGCACGTCTACAAGACTGTGCCTTTTTGGAAGGTGGTCAGAAATTTTATCGTCATCCAGCTCGCACGCTATACGCCTTTTTTGGGGATGAAGAACTGGCTGTACAGCGTTTTTCTCGGGCTTAAGGTGGGTGAGCAGACTTCCTTCGCGTTGATGGTCATGCTGGATGTCATGTTTCCGGAGAAAATCAGTGTCGGCCGTAATACGGTTATCGGATATAACACGACAATTCTAGCGCATGAGTATTTAATTAAAGAATACCGGCTGGGTCCGGTTGTGATTGGCAGCGAAGTAATGATTGGTGCCAATTCGACAATCCTGCCTGGGATCACGATTGGTGATGGCGCAATTGTCTCGGCCGGGACGCTGGTACATAAGGATGTTCCTCCAGGAGCGTTTGTGGGAGGGAATCCAATGCGGGTCATTTACACGAAGGAAGAATTAGCCGAGCGATGGGCTGATGATGCAATTTATGGGAAAAAAGACTAGTCTGGTCCATTTCGACCAGATTTTTTTTATTTCTCTTAAAATTGGGTACAAAGATAGGAAATAAGACACATTTTCGTTCTTGTCAAAGAACGTTATAATAATATAGCGTACATACTTGGAGATTCAGTCTATATAGAAGGCAAGTTTTTAATAGTAGTAATCTATTAAAAATTTGCCGTTTTTTGTCTGGATCTTTATAAAAGGGGAGGATTACTTTTACATAATCTCTGGCGTGTGTTCTTAATAGAAAGAATAATCCAAAGGGATAGGTGATAGGGAGTATGAAGAAAAAGAAGATTAGTCAATTAAGCAAAATGGCTACTACAGCTTTGCTACTTAGTACGATTGTTTCACCAGCAATACCTTATAATGTAAAAGCTGCCTCAGAAAAGACAGCTACTCTAAGAATCTTAGAAACTACGGATCTGCATTCTAATGTTTTGCCGTATGATTATTTCAAAGATACAGCTGTAACAAATTACGGTTTAGCAAAAACAGCTACTCTAATCCAGCAAGCTAGATCTGAAGCTGATAACTCAATGCTTTTTGATGCTGGTGATACTATCCAAGGGAATCCGCTAGCAAGTTATGTTGCCAAAGTTAATAAACTTGGACCAAATGAGACTCATCCAATTTATAAAGCAATGAATTATTTAAAATATGATGCAGGTATTGTTGGTAACCATGAATTTAACTATGGTTTAGATTACTTAAAAGATGTCCAGGAAGAAGTACAATTCCCGATTGTTAACGCTAACATTTATAAAGACGATCATGATTCCAACCCTGATAATGATGTAAACTACTTTACACCGTACCAAATTATCAATAAAACCATTAAAGACAGTGCGGGTAATGAATCTACCATTAAAGTTGGTGTAATCGGCTTCGCTCCACCGCAAATTATGCAGTGGGATAAAGATAACCTAAATGGAAAAGTCATTACTAAGGATATCGTGAAACAAGCCAATAAATTCATTCCAGAAATGAAAGCAGCAGGAGCAGATGTAATTGTTGCGATTGCGCACTCTGGCTGTGACATCGCTGAGGCAGACAAAGAACTCGCAGAGAATGCTGTTTACGATCTAACCAAAGTAGCTGGCATTGATGCCATGCTTTTTGGACATGCTCACGTAAACTTCCCTGGTGATGCATCATTTACCGGCAAGACTGGAATCGACAACACCAAGGGTACAATCAATGGAGTACAAGCTGTTGAAGCAGGATTCTGGGGTAATAACCTTGGCGTCCTTGATTTAGCACTTGTTCAGGATACAGATGGCAAATGGACGGTTGATAAAGCTAATTCTAAATCTGTTAACCGGCCAGTTTTGGCTGATACCGCTTCTGATGCAACAATTGTAAGTGATGCACAAGCAATCCATAATCAAACACTAGCCTATGTACGTGGAAAAATTGGTACGACTGAGATTCCAATGCACAGCTTCTTTACTCGCGTAATGGATGACGCTTCTACACAAATTGTCAATGCAGCGCAAATGGATTATGTGAAAAAATGGATTAACACAAATGCACCAGAGTATAAGGACGTACCTGTTCTTTCAGCGGCAGCACCATTTAAAGGCGGCCGTGGCGGTGTAGCTGATTATACAAATATTGCTAAAGGTGACGTTACAATTAAGAGCGCAGCTGACTTGTACTTATTCGATAACACCTTAAAAGCTGTTGAAGTAACAGGCGATCAAGTAAAAAGATGGATCGAAGAATCAGCGAAACAATTCAATACCATTGATCCAAATAAAGAGGGAAATCAAGATTTACTAGATTATGATTTCCGTCCATACAACTATGATGTTCTAGACGGTGTGAAGTATGAAATTGATGTCACGAAGCCAAAAGGCGAGCGCGTTGTTAACTTAAAGATGATGGATGGAACACCTGTTGACCCAGCGCAAAAATTCATCGTAGCAACAAATAACTACCGTGCTGGCGGAAGCGGCGGTTTAGCAGAATTGAAGAGTGCGAAAGTAGTCGTTGATTCTCCATTTGAAAACCGTCAAATCTTAATGGATTATATTTCAGCTAAGGGGACAATTAACCCTGTCGCAGACAACAACTGGAAAATTGCTCCTGTTGGCGGCGTTGCCAAAGTAGTATTCCACTCTGCTCCAGAGGCAAAGGCATACCTTGGACAACAACCAGATGTCAAAGACCTTGGTGCATCCACAACGAAAGCTGGATACAACCTATATGAATTAGACCAAAATGTCCATGTTCAATTATTAGGAATCAATGATTTCCACGGACAATTAGACTATTCAACAACCGTTTCTGGCCGCGCTGTCGGTGGAATTGATTACTTAGCAGCGTACTTAAAGCAAAGAGAAGCAACAAACCCGGCCAATACCCTTATGCTGCAAGCGGGTGACTTGGTTGGTGCAAGCCGTCCGGTATCAGCTCTTTTACAAGATGAGCCAACGATTCGTTTTATGAACGAAATCGGTATGGATATTGGTACCATTGGTAACCATGAATTTGACGAAGGCGTAGTAGAAATGAAGCGTCTAATCAATGGCGGTGCCCATCCTAAAACTGTAGCAAAATATGGTGCATTTGAAGGCGCTGATTTTGACTACATTGTTGCCAACGTTGAGGATGAAAAAACAGGCGAATTAATCTTACCTCCATATGCTATTAAAGAAGTGGATGGCGTTAAGATTGGCTTTATCGGTGTCGTTACAACGGAAACACCAACAATCGTTACTGCAAGCGGTGTTGCAGGCGTTAAATTCACAGATGAAGTTGAAGCAGTTAACAAATATACAGCTGAGTTAAAAGGAAAAGGGGTAGAATCAATTGTCGTTCTCGCCCATGATCCCGGTACTTCAGCATCAAATGGTGATAATCCAACCGGTAAAGTGGTTGATATGGCCAAAGCGATTGATGACGAAGTTGACGTAATCTATGGTGCCCATGACCACAAGTATTTGAACTCAACAGTGGATGGTAAATTGTTAGTTCAATCCTATTCTTATGGTACAGCATTCTCTGATGTGGAGCTTACGATTGACCCAGTAACGAAAGAAATCGTAACGAAAACAGCAGAGGTTGCCTCAACCTTCAAAGACGGCATTACACCAGATGCAAAAATTAAGGCAGAGCTTAATAAATACCAAGCAGATATTGCTCCACAAACAAGCGAAATAGTCGGAGTGACAACTGCACCAATTTCTCGTACGCAAAATAAAGCTGGGGAAGCTCCTATGGGTAACCTGATTGCAGACAGCATGCGTGCTAAAACTGGCACACAGTTTGCCTTCATGAATATTGGCGGCATCCGTGATGAAATCAAAAATGCAGGCAACGTGACTTGGGGTGATTTATTCGCCATCCAGCCATTTGGTAATGACGTTGTTAGCTTAAAGATTACTGGTGATCAAGTTAGAACATTAATCAATCAACAATTCCAAGCAGATCGTTACCGTATCATGCAAATTTCCGGTTTAAAATATACTTGGTCAGATAAGTTGCCACTAGGACAAAAAGTTATCGACATCTACCTTCCAAACGGATCCAAAATAGATCCTAAAGTGGAATATAGTGTCAGCGTAAATAACTTTATGGCTGATGGCGGTGACGGATTCACGATCCTTAAACAAGGTAAAGAACGTACCACTTGGACAACAGATTTAGAAGCCTTAGTTGACTACGTGAAGACGATTAAAGGCCCAATTACTGCAAGTATTGAAGGAAGAATTGTACTAGATGAAGTGGCTCCTGCAGCACCGACTGTTAATGAAGTGACCGATCAATCGACACAAATCACTGGAAAAACAGAAGATGGTGCTAAGGTTGAGGCAAAAGCTAATGGTCAAGTTATTGGCACAGCTACAGCAAAAGCTGATGGCTCGTATGCTATCAACATTTCATCTTTAAAAGCAGGAATTGAAGTCGCGGTTACAGCTACAGACGCTGCTGGTAACACTAGCGCAGAAACAAAGGTAGTAGTGAAAGATGTAACGGCTCCAGACGCACCGGAAGTTGGACAAATCATTGCCCCTACAAAGAGTGTGACAGGAAAGGCAGAGATCGGTTCAACTGTGAAGGTTTTTGAAGGAGATACACTTCTAGGCAGTGCTGTTTCTTATGAAAACAGAGTATTCACTATATCATTTAAATCAGCACAAACCCATGGAAAAGTACTAACCTTTACCGCAACGGATGCAGCAGGGAATACAAGCAAAGTTACCTCCGTTACTCTTGTTAAAAGCAATTCAAAGTTCTGGTAAAAAACTAGCTTTGTAACTCGGAGTGCCCCTGAAACTTTTCAGGGGTGCTTCTTATTTATGGATGGAAAAAGTAAAATATTGTAAATTTTTTAGTCTGGTTTTCGCAACCAGGCTTTTTTTGTAGTAAACTTACTATAAAAATTGTCGTTTCGCGGAATTAAACTGAATTTGGCGGAATTGTTGGTCAAGTTGGCGGAAATCCTCCTTAAGTTTGGCGGAATCCTCCTCAAGTACGGCGGAATTCCATTCGAATGCCCTCCCTATAACAAATATTTTCTGAGTTTTGGCGGAATTCAATCAGGTTTTGGCGGAATTTTTTTAAAAGTTGGTGGAATCCTCACCGAGTTCGGCGGAATACCCTCCAGATCGTTTCAATTTTTTGATTGACGAAATGTTTCCCTAAGAGTAAACTAAACTTACTTTAATTCATTATCACATTAGCAGACTAAAGTAATTAGAAAATATTCAATATACTAATAAAGTAATCTAACGATAAAGGATGAGCAGGATGAGTCGCTTATTTATGTTTGAAAAACCCTTGGGCATGAGAGACACGCTGCCAGAGTTATATGAAAAGAAACATCGTGTTCGTACCTTAATGGAGGATACGATCAAACTTTGGGGCTGCCAATTTATTGAAACACCTACACTTGAATACTATGAAACCGTTGGAACCGCATCGGCCATTCAGGATGCCCAGCTGTTTAGATTGCTTGATAAAGAGGGCCATACGCTTGTGTTGAGGCCCGACATGACCGCACCGATTGCCAGAGTGGCAGCTTCCAAACTACTGCAGGATGACATGCCGCTTCGGTTAGCCTATTCCGCTAACGTTTACCGGGCACAGCAGCGCGAAGGCGGTCGTCCGGCTGAATTTGAGCAAATTGGTGTCGAATGCTTGAATGACGAAACGGTTTCTTGTGATGGAGAGGTCATCTCCTTGCTCATTTCCTCTTTGAAAAAATCAGGATTATCAGAGTTCCAAGTATCGATTGGCCATATTGGCTTTGCTCAGGAATTATTTTTACAAATCCTTGGCACAGATGAACGAGCCAATTCGTTAAGAAGATTCCTCTATGAAAAAAATTATGTCGGTTACCGTGAGCATGTTAACTCACTATCGCTATCATCGATTGATAAGCAAAGACTTCTGCAATTCCTTGACCTTAGGGGCGGAGTAGAAATCATCGGTACCGCACTCGACTTGATTGAAAATGAACAAGGCAAGCAAGCTATTTTACAATTAAAAGAATTATGGGATTGTCTCAATGATTATGGTGTACAGGATCAAGTGAAGTTTGATTTAACGATTGTCAGCCATATGAGCTACTACTCTGGGATTTTATTTGAAGTGTATGCAGGAAAAGTCGGCTTTCCAATCGGAAATGGCGGTCGTTACAGCTTAATTGAGAAATTCGGGAAAAATGCAAGTGCAACCGGGTTTGCGATTCATCTGGATCGACTCCTAGAAGCACTCGGCAGCTACGACATCGAAAACACAGTGACCTGTATCTTTTTCAGTCAGGAGCGACGGAAGGAAGCTTTTCAATTAGCTGAAAAAATGCATGAACAGGGAAAGCGGACCGTACTTCAGGACATCAATGGTGTTAAGAATCTTGATGCATACACGAAGAAATTTGCGGATACTACTTACTTACTCGGAGGACGTGCCGATGAATAATGTACTAACGATTGCGATGCCGAAGGGGCGGATTTTTGAAGAAGCAGCTGACCTGCTCAGGAAATCCGGTTATCAACTTCCGCCTGAATTTGATGATTCACGAAAATTAATTATTGAGGTTGAAAATGAGGGGTTGCGGTTTATTTTAGCAAAACCGACAGACGTTCCAACATACGTCGAGCATGGGGTTGCTGATATCGGGATTGCCGGCAAGGATGTATTGCTTGAGGAAGAGCGCGATGTCTACGAACTTCTCGATTTACGAATCAGCGCCTGCTATCTAGCAGTTGCCGGACTTCCCAATACGAAAATGAATGATGTAGCACCTAGAGTTGCTACTAAATATCCAAATGTAGCCGAGGCTTATTTTCGTGAGCAAGGGGAACAGGTTGAGATTATTAAACTAAATGGTTCGATCGAACTGGCACCGATTATCGGGTTATCCGATCGAATCGTCGATATTGTTTCCACCGGCCGGACGATGAGAGAAAACGGCCTCGTCGAGTACGAAAGAATTGTCGATGTCACATCAAGGTTGATTGTCAATCCGGTCAGCTATCGAATCAAAGACAACCAGATCGACGATTTAGTGACACGACTTAGTAAAGTTGTTTCAGTGGAGGATTAACATGAAAATACTAAAAGTGAGTGAATTGGTTTCGATAAAACGATCGATCGAAACGGGGACTTCAGAGCAGTTGGATGTTGTCAAAAAAATTATCGCGGAAATTCGCACTCGTGGTGACGAAGCGTTAAGAGAATTCACGGAAAAATTCGACCGAGTCAGCTTATCTTCTTTTTCCGTCACAGAAGAAGAAATTGAGACTGCCTACCAGCAAGTGGATGAACGTTTTATCTCAATCGTCCAGGAAGCGGCCGAAAATATTCAAAACTTTCATGAAAAGCAGCTTCGGCCATCCTGGATGACCACTGAAGAAAATGGAACCGTTCTTGGTCAAAAAATAACACCGCTTGATTCGGTTGGAGTGTATGTGCCAGGAGGAACAGCTGCCTACCCATCCTCCGTTCTCATGAACGTTATTCCGGCAAAAGTGGCTGGAGTGAAACGGATTGTGATGGTCTCACCTCCGGACGACCAAGGTCTATTGCCAGCAGCGGTCCTTGTCGCCGCGAAAGAAGCAGGCGTTGAAGAAATCTATAAAGTTGGCGGGGCACAGGCGATTGCCGCCCTAGCCTATGGAACTGAAACGATTCAATCTGTTGATAAAATTACCGGTCCGGGAAATATCTTTGTGGCACTCGCAAAACGAGAAGTTTTCGGTGATGTCGATATTGATATGATCGCCGGTCCGAGCGAGATTGCCATTTTAGCAGATGACACGGCGAAGGCAGACGAGTTAGCGGCAGACCTGCTCTCACAAGCGGAGCACGACCCGCGCGCATGCAGTGTCCTCGTTACTCCATCGATTACGCTGGCCGAAGCAGTGGCTGAGGAAGTTGAAAAGCAGCTATCAACGTTGCCGCGAAAAGATATCGCCGCACGTTCCATTTCCGATTATGGTGCCATTTACGTCACCGCTGATATCGACGAAGCAGTCGAAACGGTAAACCAATTGGCACCTGAACATCTAGAAATTATCACCGAGAACGCCATCGAGCTGCTTGGGAAAATTCGCCACGCTGGGGCCATCTTTATTGGCCGGTACAGCTCTGAACCCGTGGGGGACTATTTTGCAGGCCCCAATCATGTTTTGCCGACAAACGGTACAGCACGATTTTCAAGTCCGCTTAATGTCGATGATTTTCAAAAGAAATCAAGCGTAATTATCTACAGTGAGAAGGCTTTAACTGAGAATGGCGCAAAAATTGCTGAATTTGCCCGGATGGAAGGGTTAGAGGCCCATGCCAGGGCAGTGGAAATTCGTTTGAAAAATGACGGAAAGTTATAGTTTTTTATCACATAAGGGGGTCGCGTACATGGAAAGAATCGCAAGTGTGGAACGGATTACAAATGAAACGCAAATACAATTGAGATTAGAGGTAGATGGTGAAGGTCAGTCTAATCTTGAAACGGGTGTGCCGTTCATGACGCATATGCTTGATCTATTCACAAAGCATGGTCAATTCAACCTTACAGTCGATGCCAAAGGGGATATCGAAGTTGATGACCACCATACTACAGAGGATATCGGGATTTGTTTAGGGCAGGCGCTTCGTGAGGCCCTGGGGGACAAGCGCGGCATTAAGCGCTACGGGAATGCCTTTGTACCAATGGATGAAGCGTTGGCACAGGTAGTCGTCGACCTCAGCAATCGTCCGCATCTCGAAATGCGGGCAGAATTTCCGGGACAAAAGGTTGGTACCTTCGACACCGAGCTTGTTCATGAATTTCTATGGAAGTTTGCCTTAGAGGCGCGGATGAATCTTCATGTCATTGTTCATTACGGGAAAAATACACACCATATGATCGAAGCCGTCTTTAAAGCACTCGGACGTGCTCTCGACGAAGCCACCACCATCGACCCGCGCATCAAAGGCGTACCATCGACCAAAGGAATGCTCTAAGATAGGAAAAATAGTGGTGTCAGGCACCATTCACGATTGGTGTCAGGCACCAAAGAAATTCGGGTGTCAGGCACCAGGATAATGCACCAGGAAAGGGATGTTTTCGATGATTGGCATTGTTGATTATGGGATGGGGAATTTGTTCAGTGTGAGTAAAGCACTTGAGCGACTTGGTGCTGAATATTTTATTTCTGCCAATAAGAAGGAATTGCTTCAAGCTGATGGATTGCTTCTTCCTGGGGTTGGTTCCTTTCGAGATGCGATGGAACGCCTGCCAGTGGAGACGATCAAGGAATTTGTGGCAACGGGTAAACCGCTTCTTGGCATTTGCCTTGGGATGCAGCTGTTGTTTGAGCAAAGTGAGGAAAATGGTCCAACGAAAGGGTTAGGATTGTTACCGGGAAATGTTCGCCGCTTTCCAGGCCGAACACCTGAAGGCGAAACTTACAAAGTTCCGCATATGGGCTGGAACCGGCTTGAATTCGTCAACGAATCGCCTCTTTTAAAAAATGTAGAAGAGGATTACGTCTATTTCGTCCATTCCTATTATGTGGATGCAACAAACAGCGATGTTTTACTGGCAAAGACTGATTACCACGAACAAGTATCAGCGGTTGTTGGCAGGGACAATGTGATGGGGATGCAATTTCATCCGGAAAAAAGCAGCAAGCTTGGGATGGCCCTTCTCGATAATTTTTTACAAATGGTGGAGGAAAGGAAGGCAGTTCGATGAGCTTAACAATTTATCCCGCAATTGATATGCGGGGAGGCAATTGTGTCCGTCTTCTTCAAGGAGACTATGATCAAGAAACGGTTTACGGGAACTCGCCCTTTGATATGGCCAAGAGTTTTGCTGCTGACGGCGCCGAGTGGATTCATATGGTCGACCTGGACGGGGCAAAGGATGGCAAGCGTGTCAATGACCGGTTTGTGATTGAAGCCGCGCAAAAGTTACAGGTTAACATTCAAATTGGCGGCGGCATTCGTTCCGAAGAGGACATCGTCCATTATCTTGAAAATGGGGTCGACCGGGTTATCATCGGAAGTATTGCAGTCTCGAAGCCGGAGTTTGCAATTGAGATGATTAAGAAATACGGTGGAAAAATTGCCGTGGGGATTGATGCGAAAAATGGCTATGTGGCGACACATGGCTGGCTGGATACCTCCGAGCTAAAGGCAGTCGAACTCGGCAAGCGCTTCGCCGAAGCCGGTGCAGAGACGTTTATTTTTACCGATATTGCCACGGACGGAACGCTTGCGGGGCCGAATATTGCGGCTGTATGTGAAATGGCTGAAGTAACTGGAAAAAATGTAATTGCTTCAGGCGGGGTTAGCAGTCTGGCCGATTTAAAAGCAATCGCTGCAAATGGAATTCAAGGTGCGATCGTTGGGAAAGCACTATACGAAAATCGGTTTTCGCTGAAGGAAGCATTAGCATTGGCTGGCGTATGACACAGGAGTTTACATAGTATTCCCTGCAAAAAGAGGCATTGGAAGGTGAGAATGTATGACATTAACGAAACGAATTATTCCCTGCCTTGATGTAAAGGACGGCCGAGTGGTAAAGGGCATTCAATTTGTCCAGCTGCGCGATGCAGGCGACCCGGTTGAATTGGCACGGTTTTACGATGAACAGGGCGCTGACGAGCTAGTTTTCCTAGACATCTCTGCATCAGTTGAAGGCAGGAAAACGATGGAGGACGTCGTAAAGGCAGTTGCCTCCCAGTTAGCGATTCCGTTTACGGTAGGTGGGGGCATTAATGCTTTGGAGGATATGAAAAGAATTCTTCGTGCCGGGGCGGATAAGGTCTCACTGAATACAGCAGCCGTCTTGAATCCAGAGCTTATCAAGGAAGGCGCCGGCTACTTTGGTTCGCAGTGCATCGTCGTTGCAATTGATGCAAAATTTGATGAAGCGGTTGGGACGTGGCGCGTGTTTACGCATGGCGGAAGGACACCTACTGATAAACTGGTCATCGAATGGGCAGTGGAAGCGGCTAAGCTTGGTGCAGGTGAAATTTTATTAACAAGTATGGACAGTGACGGCGAGAAGAATGGATTTGATCTAGAACTGACCAAGGCAGTGAGTGAAGCCGTTCCGATACCAGTCATCTCATCGGGTGGGGCAGGAAATTCAGTACACTTTGAAGAAGCATTTTTAGCAGGAAAAGCTGATGCTGCCCTGGCTGCGTCTATCTTTCACTATAAAGAGACTTCTGTTCATGAAGTAAAAAACTATTTACGGGAAAAAGGAGTGACGGTTCGATGAATGTACGATTTGATGAAAAAGGCTTAGTTCCAGCCATTATCCAGGATGCCGGCACGAAAGAAGTGTTAACACTCGCATATATGAACGAGGAATCACTTGCGAAAACGATTGAAACGGGAGAAACCTGGTTTTATAGCCGTTCTCGTCAGGAATTATGGCATAAAGGGGCAACAAGCGGTAATACACAAACGGTTGTCAGCATCAATTATGACTGTGATCAAGATGCATTATTAGTGCTTGTTTATCCAAAAGGTCCGGCATGCCATACGGGTGCAGTCAGTTGTTTTTCAGAACGAGGCTACACCGGAACATCCAGCCTAGCGGACTATCAAATCTTACAATCGCTTGAAAAAGTGATCGTCGACCGTGAACGGGAGCGTCCGGAAGGGGCCTACACTACCTACCTTTTTGAAAAAGGCGTCGATAAAATTTTGAAAAAAGTCGGCGAAGAAGCGGCGGAAGTGATTATTGCGGCCAAGAACCGTGACGCCGAGGAGTTAAGGTGGGAAGCAGCCGATTTACTTTATCACTTGCAGGTATTGCTGGTCGAACAAGGCCTTCCATTCAAAGAAGTTTTACGGACATTAGAAGAAAGACACAAGGACCGGTCGTAAATCGACCGGTTTTTTGCTTTTTAGGAGGTATGGTGGCACTTATTACAAATTTCCCGGCATTTATGACATATTTCCCGAATCTTACTACATAATTTTAGGAACTTACTACATATTTTTGAAAACTTACGACATTTGCTGTAAAAATATGTAATTGCCAACGTTTCAGCGACAAATTTCCTAACTTTTGGGAAGTACTTCTTTTAAAAACCCCAGTTCCCTTCTCGAACAACTCCCAGTTGTGGTATACTACATTAGTTATGTTAAAAATTGTGGAGGACTTCATGGGTAAAGACGCGAAAGCAAGACTGCATATGGGAAAATTACTTACATTTGTTCCTACGGGGGAATATTATTTCACGAAGGGTTTAAAGGCATTCCATCGACGTGATTTTATCAAAGCAAAAAAATATCTTGGGCGAGCGATGCAGCTTGAGCCGGGTGAACCGATGATTATATGCCAGTTGGCGATTGTGTCAACAGAACTTGGCGAGTTTGAAAATTCCAACCGGCTCTTGCACCTCATCCTTGAAGAACTAGATCAAGAAATGGTGGAATGCCATTACTTTTTGGCGAATAATTATGCCCATATGGGATTTTTTAAAGATGCTTATCACCACGCCAAGCTGTATTTACAGCTAGATCCGGATGGTGATTTTAGCGAAGATACAGAGGATTTGCTTGATGTGCTAACATTTGAGGCAGAAGATCTGGACGATGACCTCTATCAGCAGGATGACTTAATCGTCAAACAAGAACAAGCACGTGACCTGCTTGAGTCAGGATACTTTCCGAAAGCGATTGAACTTCTCAAAGATGTTGTTAAAGATTATCCGGAGTACTGGTCGGCGTACAATAACTTGGCGCTCGCTTATTTTTATTTAGGGAAAACGGAAAAGGCTGAATCGATTTTAGACGATGTACTGGAGCGAAATCCCGGAAATCTTCATGCCTTATGTAATCGGCTGGTATTTGCCCATTATCAGGGCCAAGCAAAAAATGTTGCCGGGCTAACAGAAATATTGAAGAAAATCCAACCGCTTCTCAGTGAGCAGCAATTTAAGCTTGGTGCCTCATTTGCTTTAGTGGGAGAATATGAACTTGCCTATTTATGGCTGAAAAAATTATATAAGCACGGTTTTGATGGGGATAGTCCGTTTTACTATTGGCTTTCACATTCGGCCTATTTCACAGGCAATGAAAACTTTGCAAAAAGTATTTGGAAAAAGGTGCTGGAGCTTAATCCGGACAAAGAAGGCTCGGAACCATGGAATAAAGAAGGTGCACTGGCTACCGGTTTTGAAGACCTTTCCGGATCTATTTTTCAAAAACTTGATAGTGACTATGTGGAAGAGCGCTTATTCGCCCTGTTCTTAACAACCGTTTCAAGTAAAAAGGAAGAAATCATGACTTCCAAGCGGCTGTTTCAAAATCAAAAATTTACGTCTTTAGAAAAGGAATATATTTCACTTATTCGGTCGGGTAAACCATCAAAGACTGCTGAAGCACAGGAAATTGCCGAGCTTTTTTATGAGAATTATCAACCGATTGGAACGGTAGAGGCCGGTTTATTCCTCATGTGGTTTTCCGTATATGTCGAGGTTTCGAAAGACAAACTACAATTGAAAAATAAACATGCCTGGGCTGGAGCAGTCGAGTATATGTGGCATAAGCTGCGCAGTGAAAAAGTTTCCCAGCAGGAGATTGCCGATCGCTACGGGATTTCCATTGCGACCATTGGTAAGTATGTAAAAATAGTGAATAACTATTTAAATTAAGCATATTGGTGGACGATAAAACGATTGTTATATACGATTAAGTAAGGGAACAATATACTTAATCGTATTTTTTTATATAAGGAGTGACAAATTATGTCTGAAGATAAAATTTATGACATCATTATCGCCGGAGCTGGCCCTGCGGGGATGACAGCGGCTGTTTATACATCTAGAGCAAACCTTTCGACTCTAATGATTGAGCGTGGGATGCCGGGTGGTCAGATGGCTAATACCGAAGACGTTGAGAATTATCCCGGCTTTGAAAGTATTTTAGGCCCGGACTTATCAACAAAGATGTTTGAGCATGCGAAAAAATTTGGTGCGGAATATGCCTATGGCGATATTAAGGAAATCATTGATCATGGCGACTATAAAATTGTCGTGGCCGGATCCAAACAATATAAAGCCTACGCTGTAATCATTACAACAGGTGCAGAGTATAAGAAAATTGGCGTTCCAGGTGAAAAAGAGCTGGGCGGACGCGGCGTATCCTATTGTGCGGTTTGTGACGGGGCTTTCTTTAAAGAAAGAGAACTCTTTGTCATCGGTGGCGGGGATTCGGCTGTCGAAGAAGGTGTTTACTTAACCCGCTTCGCCTCGAAAGTAACGATCGTCCATCGCCGAAGCGAGCTTCGTGCGCAAAAAATACTCCAAGACCGTGCGTTTGCCAATGAGAAAGTAGATTTCATTTGGAATCACACGATTAAGTCGATTAATGACAAAGATGGTAAAGTCGGCAGTGTGACATTAGTTTCCACTGAAAATGGTGAAGAACAAGTTCTGCCTGCTGATGGAGTGTTTATATATATCGGCATGGTGCCGCTATCGAAACCATTTATGAGCCTAGGTATTACCAATGAAAACGGCTATATTGAAACAAATGACCGTATGGAGACGAAGGTACCGGGAATTTATGCAGCCGGGGATATTCGTGAAAAAACACTGCGCCAAATTGTAACGGCAACCGGTGATGGCAGTATTGCCGCTCAAAGTGCCCAGCATTTTGTCGAAGAACTTAAGGAAGAACTGAAACAAAAAAGCAGCAAATAGAAAAAAAGTGATGTTTACAAAAACGTAACTATGTTTTAATTCTTCTGTAACAAAAGCGCAATATTTTTAGGGTATGATAAAAGCAGTAATTGACCCCCTTTAAAAATATATTCCTTTCATGCACAGGCTCGTAGCCTGTGCTATTTTTTTTAGGCTGGTCAAGCCTGTCCGTGTTTTTTTATTAAATGTATGTTAGAAATGGTAACAAACTTAATAATAATTAACAGAAATATCAACTTTGTTTCATTGTGACTGTATCCTAAAAATAGTATAATAATAAGAATGAATTTAAAGTTATATTAGGATATTTAGCATTACCGCTCCTAGGGTCGAATGCGACTCTTTATCAAGAACCGCGTGAACGGCTAAATAGCGTATGCTTTATTAAGAGGGTGAATGTTGTGCAGCGTGTCACCAATTGTGTATTGATCAGAGACGAAAAAATATTGTTGCTGCAAAAACCGCGACGCGGCTGGTGGGTAGCTCCCGGTGGGAAAATGGAGCCGGGCGAATCGGTTCGAGACTCTTGCATCAGGGAATACCGCGAAGAAACGGGAATCTATTTAAAAAATCCGCAGCTAAAAGGGATTTTTACAATGATTATGAAGGAAAACGACCAACTTGTTTCCGAGTGGATGATGTTTTCATTTGTAGCAACAGATTCAGATGGTATCGATTTAGACGAATCCGAGGAAGGTAAGCTAGAATGGCAAATGATTGACCAATTAAAAAATTTGCCAATGGCTGCCGGCGATTATCATATTCTTGATTACATGATTCACGGAAAAGGAATCATTTACGGTACTTTTACTTATACAAAAGACTTTCAACTAATCAGTTATCGATTAGATCCAAGCTAACTTATAGGAGGAATTATTAATGAGTACCGGTGCTGCAAGTGACATCCAAATGGTCATTATTACAGGAATGTCTGGTGCAGGAAAAACTGTGGCCATTCAGAGTTTTGAAGATTTAGGATTCTTCTGTGTTGATAATTTACCTCCAACACTCCTTCCAAAATTCCTTGAACTTATGAAGGAGTCCGGGAATAAGATGAATAAAGTTGCCCTTGTTATGGACCTGCGTGGGAGAGAATTCTTTGAACATTTATTTAAAGGATTAGATGAACTGGCCGAAACCTCATGGGTAACTCCGCAGATATTATTTCTAGATGCAGATGATGCGACATTAGTGCGCAGATATAAAGAGACTCGGAGGTCGCACCCGTTAGCACCAACAGGACTGCCACTTGAAGGAATTACGCTTGAACGCGAGCTTCTAGAAGAACTAAAAGGCAGGGCACAGTTAATTTACAATACTTCCCAGATGAAACCACGGGAACTTCGTGAGAAAATATTAACGGAATTTACGGCGAATAAACAATCAATCTTCACAGTCAATGTCATGTCATTTGGCTTTAAGTATGGAATTCCTATTGATGCGGATCTAGTGTTTGATGTGCGTTTCTTGCCGAATCCTCATTATATCGAGCATATGAGACCGAAAACAGGACTCGATGAGGATGTTTCTAGTTATGTATTAAAATGGAATGAAACGCATAAGTTTTTGGAAAAGGTAACGGACCTGCTTTCCTTCATGCTTCCGCATTATAAAAGAGAAGGCAAGGCACAGTTAGTGATTGCGATTGGCTGTACAGGAGGCCAGCATCGTTCGGTTACATTAGCTGAATATCTGGGTAAATTTTTCCAAAGCGATTATAAGACATGTATTTCCCATCGTGACATTGAGAGGAGAAAGGAAAAAACAACATGAGCATTTACGGACAGCCTCGAATTGTCGTCATTGGCGGGGGAACAGGGTTACCGGTTTTATTGCGTGGATTAAAACAGTATCCTGTGGATATTACCGCCATTGTGACAGTCGCGGATGACGGCGGCAGCTCAGGGCGCTTGCGCGAGGATCTTCATATCCCTCCTCCCGGGGACATTCGCAATGTGTTAGCATCCTTATCGGATGTAGAGCCGCTCGTTGAAGAAATGTTTCAACATCGCTTTAAAACGTCAAATGAACTTTCCGGACACTCGCTTGGAAATTTAATCTTAGCAGCAATGACCTCCATCACGGGAAATTTTGTCCATGCGATTCAGGAAATGAGCAAGATCTTAAATGTTCACGGGAAGGTCCTGCCTGCTGCTAATCAGAGTGTCGTTCTTCATGCTGAAATGGAGGACGGGACGATTGTCTCAGGTGAATCAAAAATTCCTTACTCTGGAAAAAGGATTAAAAAGGTGTTTATGACACCGGAAAATATCCGTCCGATACCAGAAACCCTTCAAGCGATCCGTCAGGCTGATTTAATCATCATTGGGCCAGGAAGTCTATATACAAGTATTCTTCCAAATTTGCTCGTCCCGAAAATTGGAGATGAGCTATGCCGGTCACACGCCAAAAAGGTGTATATTTGTAATTTGATGACCCAGGCTGGGGAAACTCATGGCTTTACAGCGAGTGACCATGTAAAGGCCTTATATGATCATATGAGCTGTGCATTTATTAATACGATTCTTGTAAATAATGAAGAGATTCCACAGGATATTCAGCTCCGCTATAATGAAGAGCTGGCTGACCCTGTTCTATATGATCTTCCGCGCCTGTTTGAATTGGGGCTCGAGGTAGTCCATGCGGATATCGCTTACCAGGAAAATGGGGCACTAAGGCATGATCCAAAAAAGGTCGCAAAAATTTTATATAATTTGCTTTTAATTGAAACCAAAAAGCGTTATGAAACGTAAATATAGTACTTACTAAAAAAGTACGAGTTTGTAAAAGGGGGTGAAGGGATGTCTTTCGCTTCGGAAACGAAAAAAGAATTAACCAACTTAGAAGTAAAAACCTGCTGCATTCAGGCGGAACTATCAGCTTTAATCCGGATGAATGGTTCCCTTTCATTCTCAAGTCGTAAGTTAGTTGTTGATATTCAAACTGAAAATGCCGCGATCGCTCGAAGGATTTATACATTATTAAAAAAGAGTTACGATGTCCAAGTCGAGCTGCTTGTTCGGAAAAAGATGCGTCTGAAAAAGAACAACGTCTATATTGTCCGATTATCACAGCGGGCACGGGAAATTCTCGAGGATACAAAAATTATTGGTGAGGGTTTTACGATCATCCATAATATAGCACCGGAACTCATAAAGAAGAAATGTTGTAAGCGTTCTTATCTCCGCGGTGCATTTCTAGCCGGCGGTTCCGTCAATAATCCGGAAACATCTTCTTATCATTTAGAAATTGCTTCGCTTTATAAAGAACATAATGATTCTTTATGCGAATTAATGAATACATTTGAACTAAATAGCAAAACACTTGAGCGTAAAAAAGGATATATTACTTATCTCAAAGAAGCGGAGAAAATCACCGAGTATTTAAATATTGTTGGAGCGCATAACGCCCTGCTTCGCTTTGAAGATGTACGAATTGTCCGAGATATGCGGAACTCGGTTAATCGTCTGGTAAACTGTGAAACCGCCAATCTTAATAAAACAATCGGTGCTTCGATTAGGCAAGTTGAAAATATCCGTTACATCAATGCTACGGTCGGGCTGCAAATTTTACCGGAAAAATTGAGGGAAATTGCAGAACTCCGCTTGAATTATACAGATGTCACCCTGAAGGAATTGGGGGAAATGGTTTCCGGTGGTACCATCAGCAAATCCGGGATTAATCATCGGTTGCGTAAAATTGATGCGATTGCTGAGAAATTGCGCTCTGGGGATATCGTTGCTCGGGAATAGAGAATGCTCGAGTACAATCATTCATTTAAAGGATAACATGTGAAAGAGATAACATGTATCGAATGAAGAGTGACCCTAAGAACATAATATGAACAAAGATCCAAGAAAAATAGAGTAAAAACCATGAGGAGGAATTGTGTAATGTTAGTGAAACAAGTGGAAGTAAAATTAAAAACGGGTCTTCAAGCACGACCGGCAGCTCTTTTTGTTCAGGAAGCCAACCGGTTTTCTGCAGATATTTTCCTGGAAAAGGACGGCAAGAAAGTAAATGCAAAAAGCATTATGGGCTTAATGAGCCTTGCCGTTGGCTCGGGTGTCATGATTGATATAGTAGCTGATGGCGATGATGAAGCATCTGCGATTGAAGCGTTAGCAGATTTTATCCAAAAAGAACATTGATTAGAAAAGGCCGGCTCCAATTGGAACCGACCTTTTTTTGAAAGATAAGAAAATATCAATTTTGACTTTGGATATTGTCCAGCTCCAGCGCTTTTCTTATAAAAAAAGCAATCGGTTTGTGCCGATTGCTTCTGCTTTTATTATTTATTTTTATTCTTCTCGTCTTCGATTAGATTACGAGTGATAATGTGGTCAATTAGACCGTATTCTTTTGCACGTTCTGCTGTCATGAAGTTGTCGCGATCTGTATCTTTACCGATGACTTCAAGCGACTGTCCAGTACGCTCTGCTAAAATACCATTTAATTTTTCACGGAGGAAAAGGATGCGTTTTGCAGCAATCTCGATTTCAGTTGCTTGTCCTTGAGCACCACCTAGTGGTTGGTGAATCATGACTTCAGCATTTGGAAGCGCATAACGCTTGCCTTTTTCACCTGCAGCAAGTAAGAATGCACCCATGGATGCTGCCATACCGATACAGATGGTTTGGACCTTTGGTTTAATGAATTGCATGGTATCATAAATCGCCATACCTGCAGTGATGCTTCCGCCCGGGCTGTTGATATATAGCGAAATATCTTTTTCAGGGTTATCCGCTTCTAGGAATAATAATTGTGCGACAATGCTGTTAGCCACATGGTCATCGATCGCACTGCCAAGCATAATAATCCGGTCTTTTAACAGACGGGAATAGATGTCATAGGCACGCTCGCCCCGATTTGTTTGTTCAATAACTGTAGGGATTAAATTCATTTTTCTTCCTCCTTTGATTGTAAAGAATAAAGTATTATGTATAGTTATCATACACTGATGGTCAATAAAGGTCAAACAATACCTCTTTAAAATTGTTCGACAACTTTCCATATTTCAGCATAACCATTCTTGCCTTTTTTCAAACCAATTCTTTACTTGCAATGTGAGGGGAACTGGCATATAATATGTAAGTCGCAACAAATTAGCGCTCGTGGTGCAACGGATAGCACGTAAGCCTCCGAAGCTTAAAATGTGAGTTCGATTCTCGCCGAGCGCATCATGAAAAACCCCTGTTTTTTTAAAACAGGGTTTTTTAATTGTGAAAAGGACTTTGTTTTCCGGTAAATGGTTAATAGCACGAAACCCTCCGAAACTGGCACGTAATTCTCCAGAATGGCACATAACTCTTCAAAAATGGCACGGAAACTAGAAACTATAAAAAATCCCGCAAAACTACGAAAAATCACTTCACGATTAATCAGTTGTTTATTTTTCATTCCCGAAATTCACCACATCGTGTAGAATAGAAAACAGGGGGGATACGAATGAACTTAAAGGCTGGTTTATGGCAGCAGCAAACCTTAAAATTGGCGATGACTCAGGAGCTTTCACAGGCGATTGCATTGTTGCAGTACTCTGCCCATGAGTTAACTGCTTTTTTAGAAGATAAGGCACTTGAAAATCCCCTATTGCAGATTGATAATAGCAATATAAAGCCTATGAATCCGCTCATTGACCGCAATCGACGCAAACATCAAAAGGCAGAAAAAGACTGGATTGATCAAATTGCTGACAAACCATTCTCACTTGAAGATTATTTACTCTCTCAATTAAAAATAACCAACTTATCGGCGGAACAATTACGGGTGATTCGTCATCTTATCCAGAATTTAGATGAAAACGGTTACTTTCTTGGTGAACAAACCGAAATTGCCCAAAAGCTGAGAATAGAGGAGGATTTAGTCGAAGAATGCCTGGCAATCATCCAAACACTCGAGCCGGCGGGTATCGGGGCAAGGAACCTACAAGAATGCCTGTTGATGCAAATATATTATCTAAATCCCGATAACGAATTAGCGCAAAAGATCATCGCTGATTATTTCATTCCGTTCGCCGAAAAGAAATGGAAACCGATTGCGAAAGAACTGAAGGTAACACTTAAGGAATTACAAGATATCTTTGACCAAATGCAAACATTAAATCCAAAGCCAGCTGCAATTTTAGGAAAAGAAGCAACGACCTATATTATCCCGGATGCCATTGTCGAGCAATCGAGCGACGGGTTAACCGTAAGGATGTCTGATGAGTCACTTCCTAGAATTAGCCTCAATGAGCAGTATTATCATCAATTCAAAGATCAAGATCAGCAGGTAAGCCGATTTTTACAGGATAAACTTCAGGATTACCAGTGGATCCAAAAAAGTATTGAGCAGCGGAAAGAGACACTGACAAGAGTTGTTGCAAAAATTATTGAAAAACAGGCTTCTTTTTTTCAAAAAGGTTCACAATATTTAGTGCCAATGACAATGAAGGAAGTTGCTGCGGAACTTGATATCCATGAATCCACGGTTAGCCGAGCGGTCCGGGAAAAGTATGTGCAAACACCGATTGGAACGTTTGGATTAAAAACATTTTTTACTAGTACAATACAAACCGTATCAGATGATGAAAATACATCATCCACACAGGTAAAAAAGAAAATTGCAACTTTAATAGAAAAAGAGAATAAACAAAAGCCGCTTTCGGATCAAGAAATTGTTGAACAATTAAAAAGAGACGAAGGGATGGTTGTTTCGAGAAGAACGATTGCCAAATACCGGGATCAACTTGGAATTCCCTCCTCTTCGAAAAGAAAAAGGTTTGACTGAAAGGACAAAAACGATGGAGCAAACGACAATCACATTATATACAAGAAAAAGCTGCCCACTATGTGACAAAGCAAAGGATACGCTTCTTGAACTAAATAGAGACTGGGAATTCACCTTAGAAGAAATTGATATTGAATCCAATGATGATTTAACCGAACAATATGGTTTAATGATTCCGGTCGTATATATTGACGGAGTAGAAGCCGGTTTTGGTGTTATTAACAAATTTGACATACGTAACCGTTTGCAAGAAAAAAAAGCTAATCTTAACAGTTGAAATAAATTTACACTCCTGTTAGAATGAAAAATGTAGCAGGGGTGATTTTTTTTCGATGTAGTGGGACATAATATGTCTATGGTGGACATTTTAAGGCCAACTACATATAATAAAGGAGCATGAGATTCATGCAGTCATTAATCGATATCCAAAAAAGATTATTACCCGACCTCCTACAGGTCCTACAGAAGAGATATTCTATCCTAAGATACATAGGTTTTATGCAGCCAGTAGGAAGACGGAGTTTAGCAGTAAGTCTGGGGTATACCGAAAGAGTCCTTCGCGGCGAAGTTGATTTCCTAAGGGAGCAAAATTTAATTTACACGAATAATGTGGGAATGAGTTTAACGACCGAAGGGAAAAATTTGTTAGAAGACTTGGAAGGTTTTATGCGTGAGTTAAAGGGTATTGATGTAATGGAGTTAGAATTGAAGCACAAGCTGGGCATTAAAAAAGTTATCATTGTTCCTGGCGATAGTGATGAATCGCTGATGGTGAAAAGTGAACTTGGTAAAGCGTGTGCGGTGTGCATGAAAAAGCTTCTCAGCGGAAAAAATATCATTGCTGTAACTGGCGGTTCAACTATGGCTGCTGTCGCAGAAAGACTATTACCAGAGCTTACTCAAAAGGATTTACTGTTTGTCCCGGCCAGAGGCGGAGTAGGTGAGGATGTTCAAAATCAGGCGAATACGATTTGCTCGATTATGTCGAGAAACACCCGGACCAAACATCGTGTGTTTTATGTCCCTGATCAAGTCAGTACCGATATCTATGAATCGCTTATCAAAGAGCCCGGCATTCATGAAGTTTTAACATTAATTAAATCAGCAAGCATGGTTCTCCATGGAATTGGAGATGCTATCACAATGGCTGAACGGCGAAAATCCAACCCTGAGATATTAAATAAGCTTGAAAGCAGTAAAGCTGTGGGGGAAGCTTTTGGCTATTATTTTAACGAGCAAGGCGAAATTGTTCACAAGGTTTTAACGATTGGCCTCCAATTAGAAGACCTAGTCAACATTCCGAATGTCATTGCTGTAGCAGGCGGAGGCTCGAAGGCAAAAGCCATTAAAGCCTATTTAAAACAAGCACCAGCTTCAACTATTTTAATCACAGACGAAGGTGCAGTAAGAAGTTTATTAAAAGGGTAAATCCTTTTTAAAATAAAAAACATCCTTACCCAATTTAAAGGAGGAAATTTATCATGACAGTAAAAGTTGGTATTAATGGATTTGGACGTATTGGTCGTAACGTATTACGTGCGGCTTTAGGGAATAGCAATGTGGAAATCGTAGCAATTAATGACTTAACCGATGCAAATATGCTTGCACATCTTTTAAAATATGACACTGTTCACGGAACACTTCAAGAAGATGTTACGGTTGATGGTGAATACCTAGTAGTTGGCGGACACAAAGTGAAGGTTCTTGCTGAGCGCGATCCTGCACAATTAGGCTGGGGCGGTCTAGGTGTTGACGTTGTTGTTGAATCAACTGGCCGTTTCACAAAGCGTGAAGATGCTGCGAAACATCTTGAAGCAGGAGCTAAAAAAGTTATCATCTCTGCACCAGCATCTAACGAAGATATCACTATCGTAATGGGTGTAAACGAAGACAAATACGATGCAAATAACCACCATGTTATTTCAAACGCATCTTGTACTACAAACTGTCTTGCTCCGTTTGCTAAAGTATTAAATGATACGTTTGGAATCAAACGCGGTATGATGACAACTATTCACTCTTACACAAATGACCAACAAATCCTTGACTTGCCACACAAGGACTACCGTCGTGCGCGTGCAGCAGCTGAAAACATGATCCCAACTTCAACTGGTGCAGCTAAAGCGGTTGCTCTTGTTTTACCAGAACTTAAAGGTAAATTAAACGGTATGGCAATGCGTGTTCCAACTCCAAACGTTTCAATCGTTGACTTAGTAATGGAGTTAGAAAAAGATGTAACAGCTGAAGATGTTAACGCAGCATTAAAAACAGCTGCTGAAGGTCCATTAAAAGGAATTTTAGCTTACAGCGACCTTCCACTAGTTTCAACTGATTATAACGGAGCAAAAGTTTCTTCAACTATTGATGCATTATCAACAATGGTTCTTGAAGGCAACATGGTAAAAGTATTATCTTGGTATGATAACGAAGTTGGTTACTCTAACCGCGTTGTTGACCTTGTTGATTACCTAGCAGAAAAAGGACTTTAATATATCGGAACGGAAGTATGATTGGTTTCCAATCATAGGAAGTTGATAAATACAAAGGTTTTCCAAAGGGGAGCGGGGAGTATATGCCCCCCTCCCCTTTTTACTTATTAGATGAAGATTTTTCTAAAAAGCAAACACATAATGGAGGTCCTTTATGAATAAGAAAACGCTCAAAGATGTCGATGTAAAAGGTAAACGCGTATTTTGTCGAGTGGATTTTAACGTTCCAATGCAGGATGGAAAAATTACCGATGAAACGCGGATTCGTGCCGCACTTCCAACGATTCAATATCTAGTTGATCAAGGCGCTAAAGTCATTCTAGCCAGCCACTTCGGCCGTCCAAAAGGAAAAGTAGTCGAAGAAATGCGCTTAACTCCAGTTGGTGTCAGACTATCTGAACTGCTTGGTAAAGACGTGAAGAAGGCAGATGAGGCTTATGGCGAATCTGTCAAGGCGTTGATTGAAACGATGACAGAAGGCGATGTCTTGCTTCTTGAGAATGTTCGCTTCTATCCTGGTGAAGAAAAGAATGATCCAGAGTTGGCGAAATCGTTTGCTGAACTAGCAGATGTATATGTTAATGATGCATTTGGTGCCGCACACCGTGCCCATGCTTCTACTGAAGGGATTGCTCATATCCTGCCAGCGGTTTCAGGTTTATTGATGGAAAAGGAATTGGATGTACTTGGGAAAGCACTTTCCAATCCTGAACGTCCGTTTACAGCGATTATCGGCGGTGCAAAGGTAAAGGACAAAATCGGTGTTATTGAAAATCTTTTAGAAATAGTTGATAACTTGATTATTGGCGGTGGACTTGCTTATACATTTGTGAAAGCACAAGGACATGAAGTCGGAAAATCATTGTTGGAAGCAGACAAAATTGATTTGGCAAAATCGTTTATTGAAAAAGCGAAGGCAAAGGGTGTTAATTTCTACATGCCTGTGGATGCAGTAGTTGCTGATGATTTCTCTGCAGACGCTAATTCCAAAGTTGTAGCAATCGAAGAAATCCCAGCTGATTGGGAAGGACTTGATATTGGACCGAAAACATCCGAAATCTATCGTGATGTCATTCAAAAATCAAAACTAGTGATTTGGAATGGACCAATGGGCGTGTTTGAAATCGATAAATTTGCTGGCGGCACAAAAGCCGTTGCGGAAGCACTTGCCGAAGCAGAAGGTACATACTCCGTTATTGGCGGCGGAGACTCAGCAGCAGCAGTTGAAAAATTCAATTTAGCCGACAAAATGAGCCACATCTCCACAGGAGGCGGCGCTTCCCTTGAGTTCATGGAAGGCAAAGCACTGCCAGGTGTAGTGGCCTTGAACGATAAATAATATTTTTAGTTAATCATGGAAGGACGTGTAGTAGTATGCGTAAACCAATTATTGCAGGTAACTGGAAAATGAACAAAACACTTTCTGAAGCAAAAAGCTTCGCTGAGGAAGTAAAAGGTCTAGTACCAGCGCCAGAAAAAATGGACTCTGTAATCTGTGCACCAGCTTTATTTTTACAAAGTCTTGTCGAAGTAACAGAAGGAACCAATGTAAAAATTGGTGCCCAAAATATGCACTTTGAAGAAAGCGGAGCATTCACTGGTGAAATCAGCCCGAATGCATTGGCTGACCTTACTGTTCAATATGTCATTATCGGACACTCAGAACGCCGTGAAATGTTCAATGAAACCGATGAATCTGTAAACAAGAAAACTCTTGCAGCTTTTAAATACAATTTAACACCGATTGTCTGCTGTGGCGAAACACTAGAACAGCGTGAAAATGGTGAAACCAACCAATTAGTTGGGGATCAAGTAGCGAAAGCACTTAAAGGCTTATCAGATGAACAAGTTAAGCAAACCGTCATCGCCTACGAACCAATTTGGGCAATTGGAACTGGTAAATCTTCAACTTCAGCAGATGCGAATGAAGTCTGTGCACATATTCGTCAGGTTGTCGCACAACAATTTTCACAAGATGTTGCGGATGCGGTAAGAATTCAGTATGGCGGCAGTGTCAAGCCTGAAAATATTAAAGAATACATGGCACAACCAGATATTGATGGTGCTTTAGTAGGCGGAGCAAGCCTTGAAGCACAATCCTTTTTACAACTACTGGAGGCAGGCAGCTATGAGTAAATCTCCAGTTGCTCTGATCATCCTTGATGGCTTTGGATGCAGGGGCGAAACCAAAGGGAATGCGGTCGCACAATCAAAAAAACCTAATTTTGACCGTTTTTGGAGCGAGTATCCACAT
Source organism: Bacillus sp. MM2020_1 (assembly GCA_011250595.1). GTDB lineage: Bacteria > Bacillota > Bacilli > Bacillales > Cytobacillaceae > Neobacillus. The sequence goes on from JAANMP010000006.1 coordinate 47,240, forward strand.
TCTCATTTAACCGCATCTGGTGAGGCAGTCGGCCTTCCAGAAGGACAAATGGGTAACTCAGAGGTTGGACATTTGAATATTGGTGCCGGCCGGATTGTTTACCAAAGCTTAACACGAGTGAACATTGCGATTCGTGAAGGTGAATTTGAAAAAAATGAAACCTTTACAGGCGCAATGGAGCACGTCAAGAAAAATGGCACCGCCCTTCATTTATTCGGATTGTTGTCTGACGGCGGTGTACACAGCCATATTCAACATATGTTTGCCTTACTGAAGCTGGCAAAAGAAGAAGGCGTCGAAAAGGTATATGTACATGCATTCCTTGACGGCCGTGATGTCGGTCAGAAAACAGCTGCTAAGTTTATCCAGCAAACCTTGGATAAAATGAAGGAAATTGGTGTTGGTGAATTTGCAACAATTTCAGGGAGATACTACTCTATGGACCGTGATAAGCGCTGGGAGCGTGTCGAGAAATCGTACCGTTCGATGGTCTATGGTGAGGGCCCTACTTACACAAATCCTTTAGAAGTGGTGGAAGATTCTTATTCTCATGGAATCTTTGACGAATTCGTTATCCCGTCTGTTATTACTAAAGAAGATGGGCAACCGGTGGCTACGATTCAGAATAACGATGCTGTCATTTTCTATAACTTCCGTCCGGACCGGGCAATTCAGATTTCCAATACGTTTACAAATGATGACTTCCGTTCCTTTGACCGCGGACCGAAGCATCCAAAGGATTTGTTCTTCGTGTGCTTAACTCACTTCAGTGAATCTGTGGATGGATATGTTGCTTTTAAACCATCGAATTTAGATAACACACTTGGTGAAGTGTTAGCTCAAAACAACATGAAGCAATTACGAATTGCTGAAACAGAGAAATACCCTCATGTCACGTTCTTTATGAGTGGCGGCCGTGAAGAAAAGTTCCCCGGCGAAGAGCGGATTTTAATCAACTCTCCAAAGGTTGCAACGTATGATCTTCAGCCTGAAATGAGTGCTTACGAAGTAACGGATGCACTCTTAAAAGAAATTCAAGCAGACAAATTTGATGCCATTTTGCTAAACTTTGCGAATCCAGACATGGTCGGTCACTCAGGTATGCTTGAGCCAACGATTAAAGCGATTGAAACCGTCGATGAATGTCTAGGGAAAATTGTTGATTTAATCCTTGAAAAAGGTGGATCTGTGATTATTACCGCTGACCACGGAAATGCGGATGAAGTCATCACACTTGAAGGCGATCCAATGACCGCACACACAACAAATCCTGTGCCGGTAATTGTGGTAAAACAAGGAATTCAATTGCGAGATGGTGGGATTCTTGGGGATTTAGCGCCAACTATGTTAGACTTATTAGGTCTTCAACAGCCAGTCGAAATGACTGGGAAATCATTGATAAAGTAAACCAAAAATAACTTAATTTTTAAGGAGAGATTTTACATGCCATTTATTGCAGATGTATACGCTCGTGAAGTACTAGATTCCCGCGGGAATCCTACAGTTGAAGTTGAAGTATTTACAGAATCAGGTGCGTTTGGACGCGCTATGGTTCCAAGTGGTGCTTCTACTGGTGAATATGAAGCGGTTGAACTACGTGACGGCGACAAAGAACGTTACCTTGGAAAAGGTGTTACTAAAGCGGTAGACAATGTAAACGAAATTATCGCGCCACATCTTGTTGGCGAAGAATTCAGCGTTCTAGACCAAGTATCAATTGACCAAGCTTTAATCGAGCTTGATGGCACAGAAAACAAGGGTAAACTAGGTGCAAATGCAATTCTTGGTGTATCAATGGCCGTTGCTCATGCAGCAGCAAATTACTTAGATATTCCTTTATACCAATACCTTGGCGGTTTCAATTCTAAGCAGCTTCCAGTGCCAATGATGAACATCGTTAACGGCGGGGAACATGCGGATAACAACGTAGATATTCAAGAATTCATGATTATGCCTGTTGGTGCTCCAAACTTTAAAGAAGCACTTCGTATGGGTGCAGAAATTTTCCATACCCTAAAATCTGTTCTTAAAGGCAAAGGCCTGAACACAGCTGTTGGTGACGAAGGCGGATTTGCTCCAAACTTAGGATCAAACGAAGAAGCTCTTCAAACAATTGTTGAAGCAATTGAAAAAGCCGGCTACAAGCCAGGTGAAGAAGTTATGCTTGCAATGGATGCTGCATCTTCTGAGTTCTACAACAAGGAAGATGGTAAATACCATCTTGCTGGCGAAGGTGTTGTCAAAACATCTGCAGAAATGGTTGATTGGTACGAAGAACTTTCTTCTAAATACCCAATCGTTTCTATCGAAGACGGTTTAGATGAAAATGACTGGGAAGGTCACAAACTTCTAACTGAACGCCTTGGTAAAAAAGTTCAATTAGTGGGTGATGACTTATTCGTTACCAATACTCGTAAGCTTGCTGAAGGTATTGAAAAAGGAATCGGTAACTCCATCCTTATCAAGGTTAACCAAATCGGTACCCTTACTGAAACATTTGATGCGATTGAAATGGCAAAACGTGCTGGTTACACAGCTGTTATCTCTCACCGTTCTGGTGAAACAGAAGACAATACGATTGCTGACATCGCTGTTGCAACAAATGCAGGTCAAATCAAGACTGGTGCGCCATCTCGTACAGACCGTGTTGCAAAGTACAACCAATTGCTTCGCATTGAAGATCAATTAGGTGAAACTGCTCAATACTTAGGTAAGAAAACTTTCTACAACCTAAGCAAATAATTTTTCATGTGAATATAGAGGCACACATTTTCGGATGTGTGCCTTTTAAACATTTTGTGAACCGTATTGTTTTGAAGGACAAAATGTGATAAATTTAATATACTGTGAATTGTACGACTAACAGGAGGTGGCCTTTATGCATACATTAGTTGTAATCTTATTAGTAATCGTAAGTATCGGACTTATTGGTGTTGTTATACTTCAATCAGGTAAAAGCGCTGGATTATCCGGTGCCATTTCAGGTGGTGCTGAATCACTATTTGGTAAGCAAAAAGCTCGAGGACTTGACTTGATTTTGCATCGTATTACGGTTGTATTATCAGTATTATTTATTCTGCTTGCTATTGCAGTAACTTACTTTAAAATCTAATATGTACACTCAACCTGGCCACAGCGCCAGGTTTTTTGTTTTCTTTGTAAAAAATAGTCTGTAGATTTCCTCACCAGGCGCGTTCGGTAAAATAATTACCGATTACATAAGCGTTTTTCTGGCATGTTCATTCTTGCTTTGCTAAAACTAAACTAATGAAATGAAATTAAGGGAGTTTTTATCATGAAAGTTGCTACACCGAAGCCATTTACCTTTAAAGGAGGAAAACGAGCGATTCTCCTTTTACATGGCTTTACTGGAAATTCAGCTGATGTTCGCATGTTAGGGCGTTTTTTAGAAAAAAAAGGCTACACCTGTCATGCCCCTCATTACAAAGGTCATGGCGTGCCACCAGAAAAGCTTGTTCACACAGGTCCTGAGGATTGGTGGCAGGATGTCTTAAAGGGCTATGATTTTTTAAAAAATAAAGGCCACGCAGAAATTGCAGTGGCGGGATTGTCGCTTGGCGGCGTATTTTCTTTGAAATTGGGATACACTGTACCTATAAAAGCGATTGTACCAATGTGCGCACCGATGCATATAAAAAGTGAAGAGGTCATGTATGAAGGAATTCTCGAATATGCTCGTGAATTTAAAAAACGTGAAGGAAAAACAGACGAGCAAATCGAAATGGAAATGAATGAGTTTAAGAAAACACCGATGAAAACATTAAGAGCATTACAGGCATTAATCGCCGATGTGCGTGAAAATGTGGATATGATCTATGCTCCAACGTTTGTCGTTCAGGCACGTCATGACAACATGATTAACACAGAAAGTGCGAACATTATATACAACGAAATCGAATCAGTTGTGAAGGAATTAAAATGGTATGAGGAGTCTGGTCATGTGATCACGCTTGATAAAGAACGGGAGCAATTGCATGAGGACATTTATGCCTTTTTAGAAAAACTCGACTGGCACGATTAATAAAGCACCTATAAAGGAGGATTAGTTTGGAAGATAATATACAAATGCATATTGATAGGGTACTACAATATATGAAGGATGAGGCTTACAAGCCATTAACCGTACAGGAACTTGAGACTGCCTTTGGCATCCAAGATTCAAGCGATTTTAAAGAGTTTGTGAAAGCACTCGTCCAAATGGAGGAGAAAGGGTTAGTTGTCAGAACGCGCAGCAACCGTTACGGACTGCCAGAGAAAATGAACTTAATTCGTGGTAAACTTATCGGTCATGCGAAGGGATTTGCCTTTGTTGCACCAGATGAGCCAGGGATGGATGATATCTTTATCCCGCCAAATGAAACCAATACGGCCATGCATGGGGATATCGTTTTAGCGCGTGTTTCTTCTGAAAGCGCGGGGCAGCGCCGGGAAGGCAGTATTATCCGTATTATAGAACGTGGTGTCCAGCAAATTGTTGGAACGTATGTGGAAAGCAAAAGCTTTGGCTTTGTCATTCCAGATGATAAAAAATTTGCGAGTGATATTTTCATTCCAAAGGCAGCGTCTAAAGGGGCAGTCGAGGGACATAAAGTGGTTGTGAAGCTAGTAACCTATCCAGAAGGTCGCAAAAGTGCTGAGGGCGAAGTCATTACTATTCTCGGGCACAAAAACGACCCAGGCGTGGACATTCTTTCCGTCATACATAAACACGGTTTACCGATGGCCTTTCCTGACGAGGTGTTAAAACAGGCAAACGAGGTGCCTGACACCATTGATGAAAGTGAATTAGCCAATCGCCGTGACCTTAGGAATGAAACCATTGTCACAATCGACGGTGCCGACGCGAAAGACCTTGATGATGCGGTAACGGTGACCAAGCTTGCGAATGGCAACTATAAGCTGGGCGTCCATATCGCTGATGTTAGCTATTATGTAAAAGAAGGCACGCCGATTGACCTCGAAGCAGAGGAACGGGCGACGAGTGTGTATTTAGTCGACCGGGTTATCCCGATGATTCCACACCGTTTATCGAATGGGATTTGTTCCTTAAATCCGAAAGTAGACCGTCTGGTGTTATCTTGCGAAATGGAAATTAACTCAGAGGGCGCAGTTGTTTCGCATGAGATTTTTCAATCTGTGATTAAAACAACAGAGCGGATGACCTATTCAGATGTGAATCTGATTCTGGCTGAACATGATGAAGCAACGCGCACGCGTTACGAACCGCTCGTGCCAATGTTTGAAATGATGGAGGAGTTAGCCGCTATCTTACGGAACAAACGGATGAAGCGGGGCGCGATCGACTTTGATTTTAAAGAATCAAAGATTCTGGTCGATGAGGAAGGAAAGCCCACTGATGTGGTTCTTCGTGAGCGCTCGGTGGCGGAAAAGCTAATTGAAGAGTTTATGCTGGCCGCCAATGAAACAGTGGCAGAGCATTTCCATTGGATGGAAGTTCCCTTTATTTACCGTATCCACGAGGACCCAAAGGAAGATAAACTGCGCAGATTTTTCGAGTTTATCACCAACTTCGGGTACATTGTAAAAGGTACGGCAAATGATGTCCATCCGAAAGCACTTCAGGAGATTATTGAAGAAGTTCAAGGTAAACCCGAGGAAATGGTGGTCTCGAAGGTGATGCTTCGCTCGATGCAGCAGGCCAAATATGATCCGGAAAGTCTCGGACATTTTGGCTTATCAACGGAGTTCTATACCCATTTCACCTCTCCGATTCGTCGTTATCCGGATACCATCGTTCATCGTTTAATCCGGACGTACTTAATCGAAGGAAAGCTTGATTCAACCACCCAGGAAAAATGGAATGTGCGCTTACCTGAAATTGCTGATCATTCTTCAAAAATGGAGCGCCGCTCTGTCGATGCTGAGCGGGAAACTGATGATTTGAAGAAAGCTGAATTTATGGAAGACAAGATTGGTGTCGAGTATGACGGCATTATCAGTTCTGTAACGAATTTCGGTATGTTTGTGGAACTGCCAAATACAATTGAAGGACTTGTCCATGTCAGCTATATGACCGATGATTATTATCGCTATGATGAGCGCCAACTGGCGATGATTGGCGAGCGGACAGGGAATGTGTTCCGAATTGGCGACGAAATTACCATTCGTGTTGTAAAAGTTAATAAAGAAGAGCGTGCGATTGATTTTGAAATTGTCGGCATGAAGGGTACTCCTCGTCGCGAACGGTCAGAAACGCCAAGGGTCTTCAGTACGGGCAGTGATACCAAGAAGCCACGGAGGAATAAACAGCAGGGCGGAAGTGGTGGTCGCGGCCAAGGTCAAGGCAGCAGTGGTGGCCGAGGTCAAGGTGGCGGCAGTGGTCGTGGTCAGGGCCAAGGCGGGGGTTCGAATGCCAAGTCTGAAGGCGGCAGCGGTCAAGGAAATAAAGTGAAGAAGAAACGTAAATTTTATGATAATGTGCCTAAAAACAAAAGTACGAAGCGGAAAAATAAATAATCCTAACGGGGGCCCTCGATTCAGGGCTCTCTTTCAATTGTAGTAGCTATAATATTCTGCTAAAATAAATTTTAAGATGAGGTGAAAAAGATGCCAAAAGGTGAAGGAAAAGTTTGTGCACAAAACAAAAAGGCTTACCATGATTATTTTATTGAAGAAACCTACGAAGCTGGAATCGTTCTGCAGGGGACCGAAATTAAGTCAATTCGTGGGGGAAAAGTGAATCTTAAGGATGCATATGCACGGATTCAAAATGGTGAAGCCATACTTTTCGGGATGCATGTCAGTCCGTATGAACAAGGCAATATTTTTAATCATGACCCATTACGAACACGAAAGCTATTACTCCATAAGCGCGAAATTAATAAACTAATCGGAGAAACAAAAGAGGCTGGTTACGCACTTGTTCCATTAAAGCTTTATTTAAAAAATGGCTTTTGTAAGGTGTTAATTGGTCTAGCAAAAGGTAAGAAGAATTATGATAAGCGTGAATCTTTGAAGCAAAAAGAAGCGAAGCGTGAAATCGAACGGGCCTTCCGTGATCGTCAGAAGATGTAAGGTGATTCGACGTTTAACTGAATTGAAAATTATTTTACAGATACTTACAATTGAAAAATCCTTACAGTGTGTTATAATAAGTTTGTCGCCAAGAGAGCGACGGTAACATTTGCTCAAAGAACATTGTTGAGCTTCCTAACGTCTACAGCTTTAATCTTTAACTAGATTGCAGCTCCTTTTAATATGGGGACGCTACGGATTCGACAGGGGTAGTTTGAGCTTAGGTCGCGAGTCGAGGGGATCGGCCTCGTTAAAACGTCAAAGCCATAACTGGCAAAACTAACAACAACCTCGCTTTCGCAGCTTAATACTGCATAGCGGTTCCTCCCTCCATTGCCCATGTGGTAGGGTAAGGGACTCACTCTAAGTGGGCTACGCCGGATTCCACCGCCTGAGGATGAAGGAAGAGAACAACCAGGCTAGCTGACCGGACGCCGGTCGATAGGCAGATGAATCAGCGAAACACCAATATATCGACTACACTCGTAGAAGCTTAAGTGGCGATATCTTTGGACGTGGGTTCGATTAGTATTAGTCGCCTTATGTGGTAACACATAAGTGAAAATTCGGCTTTATCGGTGAAACCTAAGTCACTTCATTGTGATAGGGCAATGCCGAGCGGTATGTGGAGTAATCCAACAGCCGTGTATCGACTTATAGACTGCCATGGAAATGGTAGTACTAGGATGCGAAATCCTTGCCTTGAAGAGGTAAATTTATGATTCGCATAAGACGCCGGAGGACCTGTTAGATGACAGGTTCAAGATATAGTCAGTGCCATGACGAAAGCATGGAAGAGCACGTCCCACCGTCTCCACTACATAGTGGAAAGAAAAGATCAGCAGAGATGCTGGTCTTTTCTTATATCTGGAAAAAGGAATTTTCGAAGGTGATTTTCTTTTCTAGGGAGTCTTTGTTATATTTTCCGTTCCTCGGAGTAACAATTTCATAATTGTCGAGTATCCATAAAGCACGATTTTTCTTTTTATCTACTCTTAAAAAGGGCGTAATACGATTTAATAAAAATAGGACAGTATTTTTACTCTTAATATTTAGTGTGTAGGAATCTTTATGTCTGTCAGGATTATAGTTTTTTTTATTATTTATGGTACCTTCGGTTAATTTCTGTAGATAAGTTAAAAGTTCTTTGTCCGTAGATGCAATAGTTATACATGGGCGGCGATGTTCCTTTACATGCATTCTTGTTAAGGTAATTGTGCCCTCACCATCAATAATACCAGCTAGATAAGCTGCCTCCCAATCTTCCATTAGTGCACCTCCGTAAAGTTATTTAATGATAAGATAAGAAACATATGTTCCTATTTAATTTTACCATTTAAGATAATTCATATCAAATTTGTAGTTTTAACAACTAAACACGATTTTACAAGTAAAAATAATTTTAACTAGTAGGACTTGGCTACTAGTCTTTTTTTATTTGTGTTAACGGTTTTAAAAATGCTTTCCTAAGTCAATAATGACAAGTAGTTGAAATCCGGGGGTGCATTTAATGAAAGAAGAATTAAAGATTTTTTATCATATTTTTACGACGACCAAAGATGCGATTGAAAAATTTATGAACATGCTTGATCCAGTCATTCAAAATGCCACAGATGACCATGAACGACTTTATTATCATCATATTTTTGAGGAAGAAGAGCAGCGGCTGTCTCGGTTAGTCGAGCTGATTCCATTGATTAGTAAATTTGAAAGTGAAAAAGACGAGATGGATTTCGCTCCGACCAATAATGAGTTTAATCGACTTTTGCAGGAATTGAACCTTGAAAAATTTGGATTACATAATTTTGTCGAACATCTTGATTTAGCTTTGTTTCGTTTTACCGATAAAGAACGTAGCACTATGTTGAACCAGTTGAGGGAAGTTTCTTACTCAGATTATCAGCAGGTAAAAGCGATGCTATTGGAGATTAATAAACGTTTTGATAATGACTACATAGACCCGTCCGACCATCATGATCACGATCATGACCATTTAGACCGGTCAGGAACCACTTCAGCTGCTGTTCCAGTTGTATCTGCAGCTAAATATAAAAAGGGTTTTACGGTTGGGAGCTTAATTTAGGTAGTTTTTACATAAGTGAACAGTCTTAATTTAGCTGATTTTGGTGTTTGGCGGAATAAGTAGTGAAGTTGGCGGAATCCATCTCCAGTTTGGCGGAATAACTGGTCAATCGGCGGAATCCCCGCACAACTCGGCGGAATAAATCCCAAACTCAGCGGAATCCCATTCTCCCTAATCCAAACAAATCCACATCACAAGAACAAAATAGAAAAATATATACGAATAGAAGAGAGGATCAAACAATGAACAAGTTGCACTTATATCCAGATTCACCGTTAAATGATCAAGAATTTAACCAATTAGATCAAACTGTCATTGAATCGGCCCGCAGGCAGTTAGTAGGCAGACGTTTTATCGAACTTTATGGACCGCTTGGTCGAGGCATGCAAAGCATTTCAAATGATATCTTCTTAGAAAATATGGAAGCCAAAATGGATTTCCAGGGTTCCTTTGATACCACTGTTGAATCCAGTAAACGTGTAAATCACACGATTCCATTACTCTATAAGGATTTTATCCTCTATTGGCGTGATATCGAACAGGCCAAGACACTCGATATACCGATAGATTTTTCCCCGGCTGCTAATGCGGCCCGCAACGTCGCTAATCTCGAGGATCAAATGATTTTTCACGGCGCAAGAGAATTTGATATCCCTGGTTTAATGAATGTTCAAGGCCGGCTGACGCACCTAATTGGGGAATGGTATGAATCAGGGACGGCTTTTCAGGATATTGTCGAAGCAAGAAATAAACTGCTCGAAATGAATCATCATGGACCGTTTGCGCTTGTCCTTTCACCAGAACTCTATTCCCTCATTCATCGTGTACATAAGGATACCAATGTGTTGGAAATAGAACATATCCGTGAGCTAGTGACTGATGGAGTATTCCAATCCCCAGTTTTAAAAGGGAAGACGGGAGTGATTCTTAATACAGGGCGAAACAACTTGGATCTTGCCGTTTCAGAGGATTTTGATACAGCCTACTTGGGCGTGGAAGGGATGAATCACCCGTTCCGCGTTTATGAAACAGCGGTATTACGAATCAAGCGGCCTGGGGCTATTTGCACACTAGAGGCAATCGAGGATTAACCTGTGAATAATCGAGTTTTTACGGTAGGCTCACTCATTCCTGGGAAAATTGCACCGGTACTGAACTCTCCCACAAGTACTTTTTATGAAAAAAAAGAACCAAAACAGCAATCGGGTGAAATCAAAAATCACATCGAAAAAATAATTGTGGTTCAGGGGTCGGCTACATTTGAAATCACACCAGCTAAAGGAAAGTTGCTTGATGTCGCTCTAAACCAAGGGAAGCCCATCAAATTTAAATGCCGGAAAGGAACCTGCGGACAATGTACCGTACAGGTCCTGCAAGGTCCAGGACTATCAAAGCCAAATGAACAAGAGCAAAAAAAACTTGGCAATGAAGTAAACAATGGCTATCGATTGGCCTGCCAAGCTGTTATTCTATAAAATACAAAACGCGGTCCATCACAAGGCGGACCGCGTTTTTACTAAGCAAATAATTGAACTAATTTATCTTCAACTGGGAATGGTAGTGAAATATTGTGGTTTTTCAATTCTTTAACACTGATATCACGAACAAGTTTCAGTGCCTCTTTTTTAAACGAACTTGTTACAAAACCGGCATTCACTTCACATAACTTTTGTAAATATTTCAATGTATCGTTCAATAAGTATTGTTTAATATAAGTATTATTCAGTTGGCAAATTAATTTGTGCTGTAACCCTTTAATGACAGCAATTTGATCGACATGGGCAATGACATTTGCGCCATCTTGGTCGATGAAGCCAACCGATACATAATTACCTTTGGAGATATCAACATTGGTAAACACAGGGTTTAGATAGGTTTCACCTGATGATAACCGAATCGAATCAGCTTCAGCCGCACCACCGATTTTACGTTGATTAGAAATAACCGTGTGAATATCCTTCAACCCATATAGCATGTTAAACATGTTGTATCCCCCTCCAATGTAATCTCTATAATGTTATCTTAAAGATAATGAGAATCATTGTCAATGGGTGTCAGGCACCAAAATGTGGAGGTTGTTTGAACATTTTGTTGATGATTTTTTTAACTAGAAATATAGGCTGAACCAGAAATTATACTTATTGCTCATCTTGGCAAAGTAAAAACCTCTTTGAACCTGAATTCAAGGAGGTTTTTTCCATGATTGGGTTGGTTGAAACTCATGATTAGGTTAGAACTGGAGCACCCTTTAGGGTAACTACTGTGCCAGACTTTCCCTCAATCGCGTTAAAGGCTTGATCTAAAGAAGTAATGATGGTTTTCCGTTCAGGATTGGTCTCGGCGAAATGAATCGCTGCTTCGACTTTCGGGAGCATGCTCCCCTCGGCAAAATGCCCGCCCTCGATATAGGCTTTCAACTCTTCAATTGTGACATCTTCTAATTTCTTTTGTGTGGGTTTATTAAAATCAATATACACATTGTCGACGGCTGTGAGAATGATTAACGCGTCCGCATCAACCAGTTCAGCCAGCTTTTGAGAAGCGAAGTCCTTGTCAATAACTGCTTCGATTCCGACCAGGCCCTCCTCCGTTTCAACGACAGGAATCCCGCCGCCGCCGACAGAAATGACAATGCTTCCTTGTTCGACTAGGGCATTAATCACTGAATGCTCCTGAATGCTTACTGGCTTTGGCGAGGGAACAACCCTGCGCCAGCCGCGGCCCGCATCTTCCTTAAAGAATGCTCCGGTATCTTCCCTCATTTTCTGAGCCTCTGCCTTACTGTAAAAAGGACCAATCGGCTTGGTTGGATTTAGGAAAGCTGGATCATTTTGATCGACGACGACACGTGTAACCACCGTCACTACATTTCTGAAAATGCCGCGTTCTTTTAGAACTTTATCCATCGCGTTTTGCATCCAGTAACCAATCATGCCCTGGCTCATCGCACCACATGTATCAAGTGGCATGGCTGGATTTTTGACGGAGTCAGCGGCCGCCTGCTGCAGCAAAATGTTTCCAACTTGTGGGCCATTTCCGTGCGAAATAATAATATCAATGCCTTTTTCAATAAAATCAACCAGCTGGCGGGCAGTTTTTTCTAAGGCGCGCTGCTGTGCAACTGCTGTTGCATCGCCAGATTGAATGGCATTGCCACCTAAGGCAATTACTACTTTTTGCTTTTTCATATCGGTATCCCCTTATCAATTTAGAATAATCAGCCGAATAGAATATTAATTCATTAATGTCGCAATGCTCATAATTACCATAACAATGACTGAGAGTGAAATAACCAATTTCCAAACATGCTTAAGGTAGGTACTATATGGAATACGAGCAATGGCCAATGCACCCATTATTACAGCACTAGTTGGTGTAAGCAGGTTCACGACCCCGGATGCACTTTGGTAAGCGGTTATGATGATATCTCTGCCTACTCCTGCAAAATCTGCCAACGGCGCCATAATCGGCATGGACAACGTCGCAAGTCCGGAAGTGGATGGCACTAGGAAAGAAAGTGGCAAATAGAATAGAAAGGATAGGTTCGTGAACAAGACTGAACCCATATCTTCTAGCATTCCTTCGCCCCAATGGAGAACCGTTGCGGTCATCCCGCCAGCATCCATGACCACTGTAATCCCGCGAGAAATACCAATGATGAGAGCAACGCCTAATAGGTCTCTCGCGCCGTTAACAAACGTGCTAGTATACTCTGATTCTCCCATTTTAAAGATAAATGCAATAATGATCGAAGAGGTTAAGAATAACATCGTTAGTTCACCGAACCACCAGTCCCCAAGCGGCATGATGCCGCCTAATAAATGACCTATGAATGGGATTTTTGCAACCGCTTTAGTCAAATCTTCAAAAATAGTAATATTAAATTTATAAGCCCATGGGATTACCCCTAAAATCATCACGACAAAGGTCAAGCCAAATACCCAAAGTACCGCTTTATGTCGTCCGGTAAATTCGATTTCTCCTGTTTTTTGTGATAAGAAATGCTTCTCATTCTCCACCTTCATATCGGCAATCAGTGATTTAGATGGATTGTCTTTGACCTTTTTTGCGTAACGCATGACGAATATAATCGTTACAATCAATGTCACTACAAGAATGATTAAACGAAGCCCCATCCCATCACCGATTGAAATACCGGCAAATCCAGAGGCAATCCCAGTGGCAAAGGGGTTAACCGTTGAACCTAAACAGCCGATTCCAGCTCCAAGTGCGATAATTGAAACAGCCGTTAACGCGTCGTAACCAGCTGCAATTAAAACGGGGATGAGGATAGGATAGAAGGCGATGGTTTCTTCCGCCATCCCGTAAGTCGAACCGCCAATGGCAAAAAGGATCATAAGGATTGGTATCAGCCATTGCTCCTTGCCTTTTAATTTTCGAATAACCCTCGAAATACCGGCATCAATCGCCCCCGTTTTCATAACGACCCCAAGGAAACCACCGATAACTAGCACAAATAGCGCAATGTCTTTTGCATCAAAGAATCCATTAATCGGAGCATTTAAAACTTCCCAGATTCCTTGTGGAGTTTGTTCATCCCCGGGTAGCTGCTGGTAAGTTCCGGAGACTGGAATTTCCTTTTCCGTTGCTTTATCAAGCTTCATATCGTAATGTCCACCTGGGATTACCCAGGTTAGTGCCGCAATAACAACAATAATTAAAAATAATAACGTATACGCTGTAGGCATCTTGAACTTTTTCATATCAATTCCTCCATTACATAATGGGTATACCTAGCGGGTTAAATCGTAGATGGCTTTTGCATAGATCAGCATCGCTTTAAACATTTCTGCTAATTCAATGTGTTCATTTGGCTGATGCTCGGTTTTCGTTTGATGTGGAAAAACAGCACCAAACGCAACAAAATTATCCATCGCTCTTGCATAGGTGGCACCGCCCGAGGAAATCGGTTCTGAAACCAAATCATTGGTAACCTCCTGGTACACATTCATTAAGGTTTTGATTAAAAAGTGATCCTTTGGAATATAGATGGATTTTAAGTAATCGAATTCTTCGTAGGCCAATCCGTATTCCCATGCAAATTGCGAGAGTCTGTTCACAATCTCTTGTTTATCAACTGTCACAGGGATGCGAATATCGATCGATAACCTTTCGACCTCTTCGTTACATTCGATTTTTCCTACATTGAATTTCAATTTTCCGGATGCTTCATCTTCACATTCACCGAAAATCTTCACCGCAAACGGATCTTCCTTGATTAAATCGTTGACGAATTCGATGGTTTTGGATGTGTAACCGATTTGTTTGAGAGCAATCAATAAACGGTTAATCGCATTGATTCCTTTTTCCGTCACTTGGGCGTGGACCGCTTTGCCGAGGACGACAATACCGTCTTCATCCGTTTCATAAGGAAAATCCAACGCTCTTAATGCAGCGATTAACTCGGTTTGCTTTTCACCGGAATAACGTGCGGTGTCAGGCACCGCATTGAAAGCATTACCTGACATCAACCGTAAATCTGTTTCGTTCTTACCTTCTAAATGCAGTTGGAGCAGGCCTTTTTCGGCATAAACGAGCGGGAAGACGGAGTCTGGGCTAAAACCCATGTTTGGGATTTCTTCGATTTCGCAGTAGCGATTCATACAGCGCCACAATGTTTCTTCATCCGTGCCAAAGATAAAGCGAATTCTTTTGGTAAATGGAACACCGAGATTCATTAACGCTTTTACAGCAAAGAGGGCAGCAAGTGTGGGTCCCTTGTCATCCTGTGTTCCCCGGCCGTACATTTTTCCTTCTTTCATGCTGGCTTGGAAGGGAGGTGTCACCCATTCATCAAGTTTTCCAGCAGGAACTACATCCAGATGCCCAAGGATGCCAATCATTTCCTTACCGTTGCCAATTTCGGCATAGCCGTAATAGCCCTTCGGATCACAAAACGTCCTAAAACCCAGCTGCTCACATATCGAAAGCGTCTTTTTAAGTACCAAATCAATCTGTTTTCCAAAAGGATAATCGCCATCATGTTCAGAGATGACACTTGGAATTTCGATGAGCTCCATTAATGCTTGATGAAAATCTGTTTCTATTTTTTGAAGTTCCGGTAGTAAAAGTTCGGAGATATGGTCCATGCTATTCCTCCATCACAGCTTTTTAAGAAAAATAATCATCTATTTATTGCTTAATCAGCGAAAAAATTTAGCCTATCAGCGAATTTTCTATTTTATCAGCGAATTCCGCGAGTCTATCGGCGATCAGCGAATCCAAATTTTTAAGTAGAGGGAGAAGACACGCCAAGCGTGCGCTCCTCCCACTCGCCTCAGATAACGCTTATTCTAAATGTCCAAGTGTTGCCGCCATTACTGCTTTAATGGTGTGCATTCTGTTCTCTGCTTGTTCAAATACCTTTGAATGTTCGCTCCGGAAAACTTCATCCGTTACTTCCATCTCAGGGATTTCGTGTTTTAAATACATATCCTTGCCGTAGGTGGTTTCTAGATCATGGAAAGCAGGCAGGCAATGTAGGAAAATCATCCGGTTGTTGCCAGTCTTTTTCACCATGTCCATCGTGACTTTATATGGAGTAAGAAGGGCAATCCTTTCAGCGAACTTATCTTCTTCGCCCATGGACACCCATACATCTGTATAAATCACGTCTGCTCCGGCAACACCTTCATCGACGTTGCTCGTCACAGTCACATGGCCGCCGGACTTTTCCGCGAGGCCCTGAGCCAATTCCACAATCTCTGGAGCCGGGAACAACGATTCAGGAGCGCAGATACGGACGTCCATCCCAACGAGTGCTCCGCCAACAAGCAAGCTGTTGGCTACATTATTTCTACCATCACCAACATAAACAAATTTAATTCCTTCTAAGCGTCCAAAGTTTTCTTTTACCGTTAAGAAGTCAGCAAGTGTTTGCGTTGGATGCCATAATTCGGTCAAGCCATTCCAGACCGGAACACCGGAATGTTCAGCCAATATTTCGACCTTATTATGTTCAAAGCCGCGGAACTCAATGCCGTCAAACATCCGGCCTAATACTTTTGCCGTATCCTCAATCGATTCTTTTTTTCCAAGCTGGATGTCATCTTTCCCTAAATATTCCGGGTGGGCCCCTAAATCAATACAGGCAACCGTGAAGGCGCAGCGAGTGCGTGTAGATGGTTTTTCAAACAAAAGGGCAATGTTCTTGCCCGCCAAATGGCGGTGGGGAATGCCGTGTTTTTTCTCATCCTTTAATTGCATCGCTAAATCAATTAAATAAACGAACTCTTCTTTTGAAAAATCCTTTTCACATAGAAAGCTTTTTCCATATAATTTAGGCACAGTTAGTAACATCGTAATCAATCTCCTTTTTATAATATTATTTATTTAAATCTTCCCGTACGATTGGCATGCTCATGCAGCGCGGGCCCCCACGGCCGCGGGATAATTCCGAGCTTAAAATTTCAATAACCTCCATGCCGTGCTGGCGCAATAAATCATTGGAGATATAGTTTCGGTCATAGGTAACAACAACTCCTGGGGCAATCGCTAAGGTATTTGAACCATCATTCCATTGTTCGCGGGATGCAGCAATTTCATCGCCGCCGCCGCAAGGAATTAAGACCAGCTCATTCAAACCTAAAACCTCTTTCAGCGTTTCCTGGAGGTTCGTCCGGTGGGTGATATTTACGTGTTCATCATCCAAACCTTTTTCTAAAATGTAAATATTCATCTTACCTTGCGGACTTTGGATTTCAGGGTGAATCGTAAATTTATCGTAATCGACCATGGTGAATACCGTATCCAAATGCATAAAGGCGCGGCATTTTGGAATCTCGACAGCCACCACTTTTTTGAAAGAATCTTGTTTCTTGAATAAGTTAAGTGCTAATCTTTCAATCGCACGTGCGGAGGTACGTGCTGAGACACCAATTGCGACCACTTCATCACTTAGAATAAGTTCATCTCCGCCCTCAATCGGAAATTCATAGTTTCGGTCCAGCCAGACAGGAACATTATGGCCGGCAAACCGAGGATGAAGCTTCACGATGTATTCCATGAATAACGATTCACGCCGTCGCGCTGGTTCGCGCATTCTGTTAATCGATAAACCATTTCCGATGCTGG
This sequence comes from Bacillus sp. MM2020_1, assembly GCA_011250595.1. Lineage (GTDB taxonomy): Bacteria > Bacillota > Bacilli > Bacillales > Cytobacillaceae > Neobacillus. The sequence continues at coordinate 64,473 of JAANMP010000006.1, forward strand.
CTGCCGGGTCTCTGGTAAAATAGAGGTTAGGCATGGGGTCTAAATAAAAGGGATAGTGATCCTCCATTAATTCATATAGATGTGTTTTTTTACTCTCTTCTATTTCCCTTTTGAGAATGCCGCTCATCACCTTGTCAACCATATCGGCAGTCGAGAAGGATAGTAGATATTCCTTTAACACCTCTCTAGCACCGTTGATATTCGCCTTGCTTTCTCGTAGAATATCATCAACAAATTGTCTTTTTATTTCTGGATTACTTAGTGTTTCAACCACTAATTTTTCGAGGTAAAGGACTTCTATGCCTCTGTTTTTTAATGTTTCGGCAAAGTAGTCATGCTCTCTTTGAATGATAGGTAAATAAGGAATATCATCGAATAAAAGTCGTTGAAGATACTCAGGTATCAGATTTTCAACTTCATTGCCAGGACGTTTAAGCAAAACCGTCCGTAGCGTACCGATTTCCGATGTAACATGGATCGGGTGCTTTAATTTGGTTTGCGTTTCACGCTGAGAAGTCATTTCCACTATACTGTTCATCTTGCTTCCTCCTTTTTTCAAACTATCCTTGCTACACCTTCATTCTAAGTGAAGGAAGCGTTTCCTATTGTAATAACCCTTACAGACAAAATGTAATAATCTTAACGTTTTTTTGTCGATCGCATAAATGATTCTGTATAAATATGTATTTTTCTATAGGAATTGATGTTTTTGAATAAAACCACTTGAATAATCTCTGAATGACATAATAAGTTCACAGATGAAGTTGTAAAATTAAGAAAATAACCCATAAAAAAAAGGCTGACACTCTAATGAGGTACCAGCCTTTTTTCGTATTAGATTTCTTTAAAATAATCTGGGTGATGGATTCTTATTTTTTTGGAAGTAACAGAAATAATCCTTTCTCTTTTTAGTTGATTGATTAATAGACTAACCGTTTCTCGGGTTGTTCCAGATAATTTGGAGATATGGATGGCAGTAAGGGGACAAGGAATAACGATTTCTTTACCGTCCTTAACGCCGAGATCCTCCATTAAAAATTGAATGGTATGTAAGACACGCTCCTGAGCGTTGGGAATCAGGATTCTTTGGACTCGCTTTTGATGAAGGTTTAGAATTTCTGAGAGTTTATGTATGATATATAAGAGTTGTCTTGGGTTCGTTTTGAGCATCTCTTCAAGGACATGGGTCTGAATAAAATATAAATGAACGTCGGTAACGGCAATGGCTGTGTCCTGGTATACTTTATCCTGAAATATTCCGCCATAGGGGAACATTTGATTTTTTTTGATAAAGTCTAAATAAAGCATATTACCCTCTTGGCTGCCCCGTTCATACATTACATACCCATCTAGCAAAAAGAAGATCTTGTCACGCGGGTCACCCTGCATAAATAGACATTGGTTTTTCTTATAGCTGCGAAAATAAAAATTGGGAAGATACGTTTGCAGCTTCTTTGCCGTAAGACAGGAAAAGACATCGAATTGCTGTAAATCAGATAGCACATCCATTTTTATCACAGATGAGTTGAGCATAGAAGTTCTCTCCTTTTCATGTGATTCCTATTCCATTTACGCTTGCAATAGATCAATTTGCTGCTTGATGATGACAGCCTCTTCAGGAGACCTGCAAATAATTAAGCATGTATCATTTCCACAAATAGTACCAGCTTTACCAGCAATGTCCATGGAATCCAACAGTGCTCCAAACGCATGGGCATGGCCAGGCAGTGTTTTGATGATAATAAAATAGTTAATGACCTCCATGCAAATAAGGGCATCCTTCAATTTATGGCGCAGTTTTTCAAAAATAAAATGATCCTGGTCAATCTTGAAGCTATACTTCGGAGTACCATCTTTGGAAGGAACTTTAATCAGCTTCAATTCACGGATGTCCCTTGAAATGGTCGCCTGCGTGACCTGTAAGCCACTACTATTTAGCCATTCTCCTAGCTCTTCCTGCGTCTTAATCTCATGCTCAGAAATAAGTTTTGAAATTGTTTGCAATCTCATCTCTTTATTCATTTGCTACGCTCACTTTCTATAAGATTCTTCATTCCCATCATATTGCCAAATGGTGGAGATGGGTATGTACAAATCGTGAACATATTTAACAAAGACAACATAAAAAGGACTGAGCCCAAAGTTTGAATTTGAGTTCAGCCCAGTGAAAATTGTAAACTTACAGGAATTTCAAAATCCTATTTAAGTTTGCTCGAAAGGGGTATTCAAAAAAATCCCAGCATTGAAATTATCAAAAAAATAGCTAAAGTGTTAGAAGTCGATATGAATTATTTGATTTTGCCAACAGAAAATAAAAATCCCTATAGAAGTACATTAAAGTTAGAAATTAGTTTTTCTGAAGATGACATGAATAGGAAAAAAATAGAGCAAATTCAGGAATTAATGAGCTTATTAGGAAAAGAAGAAGAGGAGTAAAAATAAAAAAAGCCACTCCAATGGCTTTTTTTGTTTGGGATAATTTAGTAATAATTTATGTAGATATAACCTTTTACTTATATTGTAATAATTTAATAGTTTGGTAACACTTTGGCAAAAATTTCGTCTATAATGGAGAAAGAAATATAAAAAACATCAAAGAGGGATTGATCGATGGGGAATTTTAAAAGCAATTGGACGAAGGGGACGTTAATTGCCGTCATTGGGGTTACTTTATTGTTTGCAGGGATATTTGTTAGTAATTATATTCAAGCAAAGGCTGTAGGCAATGAATCTACAAATCCTCCAAAAAGTGAAGCTACAAATCTGCCAATGAAGAAAAATGTGTCAGCAGAAATGATTGTTCGGAACACAAACGATTTAAAATTGGAAAAAGAAATGATGAGAAAGCAACAAGAGGAAGCCGTGATTTGGAGAAATAAGCAAGAACGAGAGTCGAGTAAGGTGCCAAACCATACTACTACAGATATAGCTGCGGCACACCCCACCACAAAAGATAAAACTACTTCTCAACCATCGACAAAGGAATCCAATGCAACTCCGATTAAACAAAAAAATACACAACCTAGCAAAAGTGGGAAGAAAATAGTCTATTTAACATTTGATGATGGTCCAGCAGCTTTTTCCGATCAGATTATCGCGCTGCTTGAAAAATATAAATTTAAAGCGACATTCTTTATGATTGACGGGAATATACGCAGATATCCAGAATCAGTTAAATTAATGACCAAATCAGGAGAAACGGTTGGATTACATAGTGTATCTCATAGTCAAAAGAAATTTTATAAATCTAAAAAAACAGTGCTAAGTGAATTAACCCAAAATCGAAACACATTATTGAAAGTGTCTGGAGTCGATTCCTTTATCATGAGAACACCTTATGGCAGTGCCCCAAACATGACTCCCGAGTATAAAAAGGCTGTAAAGCAAAACGGGTATATAATGTGGGACTGGAATATTGATAGTAAGGATTGGTACTATAAGGATAAACGCTATGTCAATAGTGTCATCGCGCAAATTAAACAAAAGAAAGACAATAATGGACCACTGGTTATCCTTTTACACGAGCGAAAGGAAACACTTGCCCATTTACCAAAGCTTCTGGATTATTTAAAGAAACAAGGATATGAAGGGAAACCAATTGAAAAGACAACTGCTCCTGTTCAATTTTGAAATACGACAAAATACCTCCCGATTTGGTATAATAACGATAGGATAAAAAATTTTTTCATGTGATTTATAGTGAAGATAATGGGGATCGATAAGGGACTATGATGAATAAACTTTTGCAGAGCACAAGTTTCAAGAGAATATCAATCTTTGTCGTCATTGCTATTGCTATCTATGCAATGAAGTCGATGATTAATTTAATCTTACTGACGTTTATATTTGCTTTTTTAATGGATCGATTAGTGCAATTCATTGAAAGAAAAATACCGCTTAACAGAAAGTTAATTGTTGTGATATCGTATGCGAGTATTGTCGGTCTGCTTTCTTATGGCTTAGTCATGTACCTGCCAATGATTGCAGGCGAAATTACTGCACTAATTAAGCAATTAACTGCCTTCTATACAACGAAGCATGATAATATTGTGTTGAATTACGTGATGAGTCGAATGGAAGAAATAAAAATCTCAAGCTATTTAGAGCAAGGCTTTACCTTTGTCTTAAAATACTTTACGGATATTAGTAAAATTGGTCTGCAAATTTTATTAGCACTGCTAATGAGTTTGTTCTTCCTTTTAGAAAAACCGCGTTTGATTGTGTTTACAAAGAAATTCAGAACCAGTAAGGTTGCACCCATTTACTCTGAAATTGAATTTTTTGCACGGAAATTTGTAGGAACGTTTGGTAAAGTCATTGAAGCGCAGCTAATCATTGCTGTTGTGAATTGCATTTTGACAACCATTTCCCTATGGATATTGGATTTCCCACAGCTTGGCGGGTTATCAATCATGATTTTCATTTTGGGGCTCATTCCAGTCGCAGGTGTCATTATTTCAATCATTCCACTTGCAATCATCGCTTATAGTATCGGCGGTTTGATCAAAGTCCTTTATGTCGGTATTGCCATTATGATTATTCATGGAATTGAGGCGTATATCCTCAATCCAAATTTAATGAGTTCCAAAACAAATCTTCCAGTTTTCTATACATTTATTGTCTTGATTTTTTCCGAGCACTTTTTTGGTGTTTGGGGCTTGATCGTCGGAATACCTGTCTTTGTTTTCTTTTTGGACGTATTAGAAGTAACTGAAAGTAAGAAGCGTTAATAAAAAGCCCATTTGTGGGCTTTTTTGTTTATACTAAAAATATAAACCATTAAGGAGGATGACACTTTGAGCGAATGCAAATTAGATCATACCCATGAAGATGTAAAGAGTAAATACGAATCGATTGCCGCTTTTTTGCCTGAGGATTTGAAACCATTATTTATTCAATTCTTTGAAAAAGAGCATACCCAGGACCTTTTAAACGAGATGTTCCATTTGCTAAAAAAATACGATTTAGCTACAAAAGAGGAACAAGCCAACAGAAACAACCGCCTATATTTAGTGCTGAAAAACGTATAAGTATCGGGGCCCCTTAATAAGTGGGGCCTTGTTTATTTTTCTTTTTTATAATGAAAAGGGTTTTTTTTGAAAATATTAAAATAAGCAAAGTTATTTAAAGAAAAGAGGATACGATGGGAGAATTATTTCAATTATTAAAACGTGGCAATAAATCGGCCATGCTGGCAGCTATCATTAATACAATTATTTCGATTATTAAAGGTGTAGCTTTTATGTACACAGGCAATGTGGCGATGTTTGCTGAAACAATGCACAGTCTTGGCGATGCTGCTAATCAGTTTTTTGTATTTGTCGGTTCCGCTTTAAGTAAGAAGGCACCGACGGAAAAATATCCAAACGGGTTTGGCCGGTTAGTAAACTTAGTGCTTTTAGGTGCGGTGCTGATTGTCGGAATTATGGCGTTTGAAACCATTAAAGAAGGCTACCACCATGTGATTCATCCAACCGAGTCTGGTGGTTTTGCCATTAATATTATTGTGTTAGCCGTTTCCACACTCCTAGAAACTTTTGTCCTGTTTAAAGCAATGAAGGAGATTTTACATGATATTGAGATAGAAGCAAGCGGACTTCAAGTGTTTTCCAAAAGTTTGGCCAATTTGGGGAGAGCTAAACCGGCGACAAAGCTGGTTTTCATGGAGGATCTTGTCGCAACCTTAGGAGGCTTGTTAGCGATTATTGCCGTCGTCATTTCTCGCTTTACAGGCTTCCATCAAATCGAGGGACTCGCCTCGATGCTTATTGGGGCAATGATGTTTTTTGTGGTTGGAAGAGTCTTTTTGGACAATGCGGCTGGAGTTCTTGGACAAGCAGATGAAGAAATGGAAAATAAGATTGGTGTCATGGTAATGGAAGATCCAGATGTAAAGGATATTCAAGGGATCACCGTTATTAAGGAGGGGGAGGACCTGCATGTCGAGCTAGAAATCGAAGTAGACCCGAAATTAACGGTAGCTGCGGCGGATGATATTAAAGACCGTTTACACGAAAAAATTATGGCCGAAAAAGGTGTCGTCGATGTCACGATTGAGTTTGATGAAGAAGACGAAGTCATGTCTTGGAAGGCACGCACTGAGTCAACGGTAGATTAGAGATAAAGAAGCAACTTGGAAGGCTTCTCTCTTGATGGACGAATAAAGCGCTTTTTAAGTGGAAATCTATTCTTATGAGCGATTTAGGAGGTAGGGTAGGATGGAACACAAAATACGGTTGACCAGTGCGGAAATCGGTGGATTATGGGCTATCTATATTCAGGAGAATATGTCTGTTTGTTTACTTACCTATTTTCTTCATCACAATCAAGATGAAGAAATTAAAAAAATTCTCCAACAGGCCTATGAGATTTCTGAGGGGCATGTCCGGGAGGTCACGGCTATTTTACATGACGAAGGTTTCCCTATCCCTGATGGATTTTCAGAAAAGGATCTTAATTTATCAGCACCGCCATTATTTTATGATATGTTTGGCCTCAGTTTCGTTTATTCGATGAGCCGAATGAGTATGATTAACACAGGGTTTATAACGGTAAATGTGGCAAGAAAAGATGTGATGGATTTTTTTGTTACGATGGTCCAGCAAACCTCGATGTTATATCAGCAATCGACTAACCTTATGCTCTCGAAGGGAATTTATGATCGTCCGCCAATGATACCCTATCCAAAAGAAGTGAAATATATTGAAAAACTGTCTTATTTAAGTGGGTTCGGGAAAAAAAGGCCGATAAACGTAGCTGAAATTACAGAAATCTTTTTTAATACGGAGCGGAATTATTTTTCAGTCCTCCTATGTATGGGGTTACTTCAAGTGGTTACAGACAAGGAGATACATAATTATATTGAGGAAGGCAAGAAAATATCTGAAAAGCAAATCAAAACCTTCAATGATATTCTAATGAAAGAGGAACTACTTGGGAATATATCAACAAGTATTGAAGTGACGGATTCAACGGTTTCGCCTTTTTCCGATCGACTTGTAGTCACGCTTTTCCATTCATTGAACGCAATTGATATCGCGCTTATCGGCCATGCGTTATCATTATCCATGAGATCAGACCTGACTGCTTATTATCAAAAGTACATTCTAGATATTTTGGTTTATTCGGCTAAGGGGTTTGACCTAATGGTTGAACGTGGCTGGGCCCAGTTGCCACCACATGCACCAAGTCGAAGGGATCTACAGAAATTGTAAGGTTCGCGAATCATTTCGCGAACCTTTTCTGCGCTTGCGCTTTTCCTATTGTCTAGCGCAAGCGGCCCAGCGGCTAGTGGACTTCGCTCTTTTCCCTACGATAAGTCAATATCGAATCGCTTCGCTCTCCGTGTTTCCTTTATCTCAGTCAAAGCGCTCCAGTCAATACGCCGCTAAACGGGCCGCTTGCGCTTTTCCTATTCCCAAGGTTTATGTACTGTCAGCACGCTTGCTAGTTCTTTGCTGCTTTTTCTGTGGACTTTCCGTTTTTCGGCTCGTTCTTTTCCTGTTTCAAACAGCTTTTTTTCCTCTTCGGTTTCCGGGACGATTCCTGGAACCTTTGTTGGCTTACCGTTGTCATCCAAAGCCACGAACGTTAAAAAGGCAGTCGCGGCAATTTTTCTGTCACCGGACATTAGATTCTCGGCAATCACTTTGACGAAGATTTCCATCGAAGACGTTCCAGTTGACGAGACATATGTCTCGATGCACACTGAATCCTTCGGGGTAATTGGGCTAAGAAAGTCGACCGAATCAATCGAAGCGGTGACACATTCCGCCCTGGAATGTCTGACTGCCGAAATTGACGCAATCATATCAATATCACTAATTAACTTTCCACCGAACAAGGTATTATGGTTATTTACATCATTTGGAAAAATCCTGCTCGTTCTGACGACGCGAGATTCATTACATGTTTTTGTTTCCATCCAATCCCTCCAAGAACCGTTTCTTATAATTTACCCAGTTCACTAACTTTCTTGTCGTTTTTAGTGAAATTGAGTCATTTGTGGTACATTATTTACTATATCAATTGTTTGTCAGGAGGAACACTAAATGGGATTACAAGAACAGATCATGAAGGAGTTAAACATTAATCCGAACATTCAACCACAAGCAGAAATTCGGAAACGGATTGATTTTTTGAAAAATTACATAGTTAAAACAAAGGCAAAGGGTTTTGTTTTGGGGATTAGTGGTGGTCAAGACTCTACTCTAGCAGGCCGCCTTGCTCAACTGGCGGTAGAGGAGCTGCGGGGCGAAGGAGTGGATGCCTTATTTATTGCTGTTCGTCTTCCTTACGGAGTCCAGCAGGATGAGGAAGATGCTAAGCGGTCATTAGCTTTTATAGGTGCCGACCGAGAGACGGCCTTTAATATCAAAACTGCGGTAGATGATGTTCAAAAAGAATATGATGCCAGTTATCAAGGGGCGGCATTAAGCGATTATCAAAAAGGTAATGTAAAAGCAAGGATGAGAATGATTGCTCAATATGCGATTGGCGGTATGGAAGGACTTCTTGTGATTGGGACTGATCATGCAGCCGAGGCAGTAACTGGTTTTTATACAAAATATGGCGATGGAGGGGCTGATATCCTTCCGCTTAGCGGCTTAACGAAGCGGCAGGGGAAAGCCTTGTTAAAAGAATTAGGTGCAGATGAACGCTTGTATTTAAAAATTCCAACGGCAGACTTACTTGACCAAAAACCCGGCCAGGCCGACGAAACCGAATTAGGCATTACCTATGATGAACTCGATGATTATCTGGAAGGAAAGCCGGTTTCAAAAGAGGTTGCAGGGAAAATTGAACAGCGTTATCTGCTGACAGAACATAAACGCCAACTTCCGGCTACCATGTTTGATGAATGGTGGAAGTAAGTAAGAAATAATCAAGAGATTGCCTAGTGCAGTCTCTTTTTTGTTAAAAGAGATTAAAAAGTATAATTTTCGACTTTGAAAATTGTCAGCTCCAGCGCCCTAGCGGCTAGTGTCCTTCGCTCTCCGCCCTACGATAAGTCAACATCGAATCGCCTTCGGCTCTCCGTGTTTCCTTTATCTCAGTTGGAGTGCTCCAGGCCATACGCCGCTGAACAGGGCGCTTGCGCTTTTCTTAAAGGAAATAATTTCAAAAAAATTCATAAAAAATCTATATTTATTCAGATTATTGAGAGCAATCAGCTTTTATAATGAAATAAACAAATATTTCCTTATAAAGGGGGTGTAATGGTTTGAAATCGAGTTTAACAGAGGGAAAATTACTTATTTACTCAACATTAGCAGTGCTTCTCCTGATGGCTATCCATATTTTCCAACCTCAAATATACGCCATTTATAATCCTAAAAATTACGTTGGTTTCCATACACTTCTAGAGTCTTTCAGTATTTCCATTTCAGCTGCCATCATGTTATATGGGCTGAAACAATTTGGAGTGACAAGGTCCAGTCGGATGCTTCTCATCGTAATCACGTTTTTCTTAGTTGGGACCCTTGATTTGCTTCACACATTATCCTTCAAAAGTATGCCCTATTTTATTACGGAAAGTTCCATTGCAAAAGCAACTTGGTTTTGGGTTTCCGCAAGGTTCTTTCAGGCCCTATTCATATTTTTTATCCTGCTGATCCCAGATCGGAAATTAACAAGGGATTACCGAGTGGCGGCCATTATCTTAGGCTATATCATCACAGGTTCCATCGCATTCATTGTTATTCAATATGAAAATAATCTACCGTTGCTTGTCGTGGAAGGAAAAGGAACAACTTATTTGAAAAATGGAATCGAGTATGTAGTAAGTATTATTCAATTCGGTTCATTACTGATTACTTTATACCAATACCATGTAGAAAAAAGTGAAGAAAAATTAGCGATGGCCTTAGCCTTTGTCTTTCTGCTATTAACAAATTTAGTTTTTACTATCTACCAAAGTGTATTTGATTTGGATAACTTCTCGGGTCATATCTTTAAAGCGCTGGGTTTTTATTTCATCTTAAAAAGCTTCTATTTTGCACCTGAGAAGGATAAAAGCTCCCAAAACGAACAGGGGACCAACAAGCTATTGAATGAACTTCCCGGTTTTATTTTTACAGCAGTTAAAAAAGGTAATGACTTTACACTAACGGTTATCGAAGGTGATTTGCTTCGTCAACTGGGGTTAAACCATGAAGAACTGGTGACAAGGCCGCTAACAGAGGTTTTCTCGCCGAAAAGCGGGACCTTGAATGATTATTGCCATCTTTCCTTTCGTCTTCAAGAAAGCCTCCGCTTTGAAATGGATTTCATGGAAAAAACTTTGCTTATTTCCATTAAACCAACTCTTGAAGAGGGGCAAAAAGAGACTATAATAGGAACTGTTATCGATATGACGGGAGTCCATCACTTTCCCGTTCCCAGAAAAAATGAAAAACGAGATACGAGAAATGTTCAAAAAGTAGTCATGTAACCCATTTCTAACGGTTACAGGCTCCTTTTTTTGTTTTAACACCCTACTACTTTATCAGAATAAAATTCATCATTGACATAACTCGGAGCGGGTCTTATATTTAATGGGGTAATTTTATATTTAATCAATAGGTAGACTAAAAAACCTTATTTTAAAATAAATAATTCATCAATAGAGCGAGGGATTACACCATGGGGAACGCAAATAAATTAGGATTTTGGGTGTTAACAGCACTTGTTGTTGGAAATATGGTCGGTTCGGGAATCTTCATGCTGCCAAGCTCCTTATCAGAAGCTGCAAGTCCTGCCGGCGTCATTTCAGCCTGGCTTATCACAGGACTCGGTGTGTTAATGACAGCACTTGTGTTTGGAAACCTTGCGATTCGCAAACCAAACATTTCGGGCGGTCCGCAAATTTATGCAAAAGAACTGTTTAAATCAGGTTCCCATGCCTCTACCTTATCAGGCTTTATGTCATCTTGGGGTTATTGGATAGGTAATCTTGCAGGGAATGTGGCGATGATCACAACTTTTGCCGGTTATTTATCGACCTTTTTCCCCATTCTAACAAGTCAGGCAGATTGGTTTACGGTTGGAGGTTTTACCCTTAAGGTCGGAAATGGGTTAACCTTTCTAGTCTGTTCCGTACTGCTTTGGGGAACTCACTTCATCATCCTGCGAGGGATGGAAAGTGCCGGGAAACTCAATTTTGTTGCAACTGCAGCTAAAGTTGCCGGGTTTATTATCTTTATTATTGTCGGGTTATTTGCTTTTGAAAAAAGTAATATTCTTCCCTTTATGGCGGTTAGAATGGATGAGGCCGGTCATGCGATCGGTATGTTGAGTCAAATTAATGGTGCAGCCGTAAATACATTATGGGCATTTATTGGTGTAGAATCTGCCGTTGTGTTTGCATCGCGTGCCAGAAAACAAACAGAAGTAAAACGAGCGACAATCCTAGGCTTATTTATTGCACTTGGGATATATGTTGGTATAAGCACGCTTGTCATGGGGATGTTAGACCAAAACACCCTTATGCATTCAGATAAGCCGCTAATTGATGCCATTTCATCTGTATTAGGTCCAATTGCAGGAAAAATATTAGCAGGTATTGGGTTAATTAGTTTATTTGGTTCCACTATTGGCTGGTTGATGTTAAGTGCAGAAGTTCCCTATCAAGCAGCAAAACAGGGCTTATTCCTACCTTCTTTCAAAAGAGAAAATAAAAAGGGTCTGCCATTGTTTTCGATGATAGTTTCGAATGGTTTAGGCCAACTGTTTATTTTATCAACCGTGTCAAAATCCATTTCTGATGCCTTTGGATTCGTTATTGTCATCGCAACGTTATCTTACTTGGTACCTTACTTTATCTCTTCAGTCTATCAGCTGAAATTAGTTATTTCAGGGGAGACGTATAAAGATGATCATTCAAGGGTCACTGATGGGATTATTGCTGGGCTGTCCACTATATATTCGGTTTGGGTTATTATTGCAGGTACGGCTGATATTAAAACCTTCACCTACGGAATGATGCTAATTGCGAGCGGAATTCTCTTTTACGGACCGCTTTGGAGGAAAGCAAAGGCAACTAATGTGGCAAGAAAGAAAGCTTTATCAGCATAATTAATTTTTTATCCTATCAGAATTTCTCTGATAGGTTTTTATTTTATTAAACAGGGTAAAATAATTTTGATTTCGTTCACAACTTTTCCTTTGACAGATGTTGAACGGTGTAATATGATTAAATCCGATAAAAACAATAAGAATTAGGGGGTTTCATCAGTGAAAAAACTAACAATTATTTTTGCACTCTTATTAAGCTTTATGTTTGTATTAGCAGCATGCGGTAAGGATAATGCCGGTAAAGATAAAAAGGAAACTGACAACAAGACTGCTGAAAAGGCAGATGATTTATTGAAATCGGTAAAAGATAAAGGAACGCTGTTAATAGGAACAGAAGGTACATATCCTCCCTTCACTTTCCATGATACAAGTGGTAATCTGACCGGATTTGATGTGGATCTTGCGACTGAAGTTGCTAAACGGATCGGGGTTAAACCTGAATTTAAAGAAACACAGTGGGATGCGATGTTTGCAGGTTTGGATGCGAAGCGTTTTGATATAATTGCTAACGAAGTTGGGATTCGTCCAGACCGTCAGGAAAAGTATGATTTCTCTGATCCATATATTACGTCTTCAGGTGTCTTGATTGCTCATAAGGATAACGATAAGGTGAAATCATTTGAAGATATTAAAGGATTAAATGCGGCTCAATCGTTGACTAGTAACTACGGAGATATGGCTAAAAAATATGGGGCTAAACTAGTTGGAGTGGATGGTTTCCAGCAGTCAGTTGAGCTCCTTGCCCAAAAACGTGTCGATGTGACCATTAACGATAAGCTTTCATTTTTAGATTATAAAAAGCAAAAGCCGGATGCGCCTATCAAGGTTGTCGCTACCGCGGATGACGCTTCTTCAAGCGGCTTTATGTTTAGAAAGAAAAGTGGAAAACTTGTGGATGAAGTAAATAAAGCGCTAAACGATATCATTAATGATGGTACTTACAAAAAAATCTCTGAGAAATGGTTTGGTGAAGATGTACTTAAATAGTATTTTTGCTGACCCCGAAAGAATGGACAGGTTAATTGAGATTGCAAAGACTTCCCTCCGGCCGCTGCTGGAGGGTGCTGTTATGAATACCATTCCATTAACAATTATTTCGTTTATCATTGGGATTATTCTGGCGGTGTTAACAGCCCTTGCCCGAATTTCTCAAGTGAAATTCTTTCAGGGGATTGCCAGATTTTATGTTTCGGCGATTCGCGGAACGCCATTGCTTGTTCAGTTATTCATTATTTTCTATGGACTTCCTAATATCGGAGTTACCTTGGATCCATTTATTTCCGCAGTGATTGGTTTTTCGCTGAGTGTCGGAGCCTATGCTTCAGAAATCATTCGAGCTGCGATTATCTCCATTCCTAAGGGGCAGTGGGAAGCCGCATATTCGATTGGAATGACCTATACCCAGGCGTTAAAAAGAATCATTCTTCCGCAAGCTGCAAGAGTATCCATACCGCCATTATCGAATTCATTTATCAGCCTTGTAAAAGATACTTCTCTTGCGTCAGTTGTCCTTGTAACAGAGATGTTCCGCCGGGCCCAAGAAATTGCCTCAACCACCTATGAATTTTTATTGGTATACGTAGAGGCAGCATTTCTTTATTGGGTCATTTGCTTTTTCCTTTCGATCTTGCAAGGATATTTGGAGAAGAGAATGGACCGGTACACGTCTTAATGAGGGAGTTTTACGATGATTTCAATTAAAGGATTATATAAGCAATTTGGTCAATTAGAGGTCTTAAAAGGGATTGACCTCGTCGTTGAAAAAGGAAAAGTGGTCGTTGTCATCGGTCCGTCGGGTTCTGGTAAGACCACGATGCTTAGATGTTTGAATGTGCTCGAAACTCCGACTAAAGGTGTTATTTCCATTGAAGGTCAAAGCATGGACTTTTCAAAGTCTGTACCGAAAAAAAATATTGCGTCGTTCCGGCGCTTAACAGGGATGGTTTTTCAAAGCTATAATCTTTTTCCGCATAAAACAGCTCTTGAGAATGTCATGGAAGGGCCTATTATTGTTAAAGGTGAGAGTAAAGATGAGGCTCGGAAAAAAGCTAATGCATTGCTTGAAAAAGTCGGACTTGGTGATAAAATTGATTACTTCCCTGCCCAGCTTTCCGGCGGTCAGCAGCAACGTGTCGGCATTGCACGGGCACTGGCAATGGAGCCTGAAGTGATGCTCTTTGACGAGCCGACTTCCGCACTGGACCCTGAGCTGGTGGGGGAAGTATTAAAAGTCATGAAGGACCTTGCCAGTGAAGGCATGACGATGATTGTTGTGACCCATGAAATGCGCTTTGCCCGCGAAGCAGCCGATGAAGTGATATTCATGGATCAAGGTGTGATTGTCGAAAGGAACAAGCCGGATGAGATTTTTACCCATCCAAAAGAAGAACGAACAAGGAAGTTCTTGAATATGATTCAATAAGGTGTTGTAGCCATGTGCTATGGCACTTTTTGTTTTTTAAAGCCTGTTTTCGCATAGAATATTGTTAAAAACACAAGGATAATCATATTTTATGTAAAATTACACTAAGATATTTGGACATTAATGATTTTTTAGCGACTTGTCCTTCTTATGGGCGAATTTTTGAGTTCAATGGGCGAATTTAAGGTTTTTATAGGCGAATTTTGGTGTTCAATGGGCGAATCTAGATTTTTACGAGCGAATCTAAAAAAACACAAAATTTTGGAAATGAGTATTTCTAAAAGATCTCAGTATAAGGAAAAATTCATAATTTCTCCTTATTAGCACGGCAGGATTTCGACAAGTTTTATCGAAATTTTAATAAATCTGGAAATTTTTTAGGAAAAGTGAAACTTTACCATAATTTAATCGTAAGTAAGTTATATACATAGGAAAGGACAGATGCTTATGGATGAGGAGTGGTGGTTAACTACCTAAATGAAACGGTAGTTTTTAAAATGAATAAGAAGGATTGATGTGTATGGAACCTTTCAGCATTCCTTTAGAAACGATTTATTTATATGGGTTAATCATTTCTGGAGTATTAACCTTTATTTATGTCTGTTTTGCCGATGTCTTTCATTTTCACGGGCCTGGAGACGGACTCGATTTTCTTAACCCTGTTCTAATTTTTGCGTTCGTGACAATTCTGTCTGCAAGTGGATATTTATTTGAGCGGCTTTCATCCATTCATTATTTACTCATTCTAGGTATTTCAGCTGTTGCAGCTTTGGTCGTTGTGACGTTATTAAATGTCTTTGTTCTCGTCCCATTGTCTGGTGCGGAGGAATCACTGGTTTATAAAGAATCGGATTTACAGGGCAGGGTTGGAACAGTAATTACCTCGATTCCGGCCGATGGCTTTGGCGAGGTCATGATTGATAGTATAAGCGGAAGAATTGCGAAACCGGCATTAAGCTTTGATGGGGACTCGATTCCCAATGGTACGAGTGTCCTTGTGGTCCAGGTGAAAAATGGGGTTCTAGAAGTAACGGTTCATCATCAATTAGAGAGTTTTTTATAGGGGGTTTTTAGGAGATGGAATTTAATATTATTTGGGTGATTATCGGAATTGTTGTTCTTATTCTAGTTGCATTAATTGGCGTTTTTATTACAAAATACAGGACAGCAGGGCCGGATGAGGCGTTGATTGTGACAGGAAGCTTTCTAGGCAACGGAAATGTTCACGTTGACGAATCGGGAAACAAAATCAAAATTATCCGCGGCGGCGGTACGTTTATTTTACCAGTCTTCCAACAAGCAAAACCGCTAAGCTTGCTATCTAGTAAACTGGAAGTCACGACTCCAGAGGTCTATACCGAGCAAGGTGTGCCCGTCATGGCCGATGGGGTAGCGATTATTAAAATCGGCGGCTCAATCAGTGAAATTGCGACTGCTGCTGAGCAGTATCTTGGAAAGCCGAAGGAAGACCGCGAAAGTGAGGCCCGGGAAGTCCTTGAAGGCCACTTGCGTTCGATTCTTGGCTCTATGACCGTTGAAGAAATCTATAAAAATCGCGATAAATTTTCACAAGAGGTTCAAAGGGTTGCCTCGCAGGACTTGGCTAAAATGGGCTTAGTGATCGTTTCGTTTACGATTAAGGATGTTCGTGATAAAAATGGTTATCTTGAATCCCTAGGTAAACCGCGGATCGCGCAAGTAAAACGGGATGCTGATATTGCCACAGCTGAGGCAGATAAAGAAACCCGAATTAAAAAAGCAGAAGCTTCTAAGGAAGCCAAGCGGAATGAATTAGAACGGGCAACAGAAATTGCCGAAGCGGAAAAAATCAATCTATTGAAAATTGCCGAATACCGCCGTGAACAAGATGTTGCCAAAGCACGTGCTGACCAAGCCTACGATCTTGAAAGCGCACGTTCAAAGCAAGAAGTAATGGAACAGGAAATGCAAATCAAAATTATTGAAAGACAGAAACAAATTGAATTGGAAGAAAAAGAAATTCAACGCCGCGAGCGCCAATACGATTCGGAAGTAAAGAAAAAAGCGGATGCCGACCGTTATTCTGTCGAGCAATCTGCGGCCGCCAATAAGGCCAAGGAAATGGCAGAAGCTGAAGCGAATAAATATCGAATCGAAGCGATGGCGAAAGCGGAAGCTGAGCGGATCCGTTTGGATGGTCTAGCGAAAGCAGAAGCACAAAAGGCACAGGGTTCGACAGAAGCAGAAATTATTCGCCTCAAAGGGTTAGCAGAAGCTGAAGCAAAAGAAAAAATCGCCGAAGCGTTCGAGCAATTCGGTCAAGCGGCCATCCTCGACATGGTCATCAAAATGCTGCCTGAATACGCGAAGCAAGTCGCAGCCCCATTATCCAATATTGATAAAATTACCGTTGTCGATACGGGCGGTTCTAGTGAGAATGGCGGTGCCAATAAAATCACCAGTTATGCAACCAATTTAATGGCTAGCCTCCAAGAATCATTAAAGGCCTCAAGTGGAATTGATGTCAAAGAATTAATTGAAAACTACTCCGGCAAGTCGAATGTCAGAAAGAGCATTGAGGAATTAACAGACGAAGTGAAGAAAAAAGTAGAATAAATGAGAAAAATCCTTATCGGCAATCGATAAGGATTTTTTCAATCCTCGCTTTTTTTACTAAAATGGTAGTTTTCAAGTAGGTAAAAAGCCTTAAATTTAGGGTTACGAAGTAATTTTCTTTCGCGATAAAATGACAAAAAAAGCGATTCTTACGTTATTAAATACTTTTGGCATGAATTTAATATAGGTCTAAATAGGTAGGTTTTTGATGAAATGAGTAAAAAGTCAGTAGATTTGCTGAAAAAAATGACTAACTATTAGTATATTAAAACTATTTACAATATTTAGAAGAATTGGTAGAATTCAAATCAGACTCTTCAGAAAATATTCGACACCATATTAATAATTAGGGGGCTACATAGTTGAAGAAGAAAAGCGGCTTAAAGGTCTTTTCCAGCGTCGCGGCTACTACGCTACTAGCGACGACATTATTCGCAGGCACTTTTGCTGGGCCGAAAGCATCACCGGTGTTGGCCAAACAAGTATCTGCGGCAGAATCTGCTCCATTTGACCTGAATATTATTGATCAGGACAGGCTGGCGAAAGCATTACAGAAAAGAGGTCTAATTTCTAAGAATGCTAGTCAGGCAGAAGTAACAAAAGCTGTAAAAGCTTATATCAAAAAGAAGCAAGGTGAAAAGCCTGGCAAAACTGACAAAGCCCTTACCAAAGAACAAAAGGCTTTTGACAAAAAAGCAAAAGACTTCGTTACAAAGCAAAAGGACAAGCTAGCGAAGCAGCTTGAAAAAGGGCACGAAAACTATAAAAAAGGCAAGCCAACTGGCGCCGTAAAAGTTGATTCTGCTAAACAAGCAAACTATAACGGCGATGTTCGTGAAGATAAAGTGCTTGTATTACTAGTAGAGTATTCAGACTTTAAACACAATAATATTGATCAAGAACCGGGTTATATGTATGCAGACAACTTTAACAAAGAGCATTATGAAAAGATGCTGTTTGGTGATGAAGATTTCACCCTTTTCAATGGTGATAAAGTAAAGACCTTCAAACAATATTATGAAGAGCAGTCTGGTGGCAGCTATACTGTAGATGGTACAGTTACTGATTGGTTGACAGTACCAGGTACAGCAAAAGAGTATGGTGATGATAATCCAGAAGGTGGTCATGACAACCTAGCACCAAAGGGTCCTCGTAATCTTGTAGCCGATTCCTTAAAAGCTGCAGTCGCATCGGGGCTTGATTTGTCTAATTTCGATGAATTTGACCAATATGATATGGACGGAGACGGCAATCAAAACGAGCCTGACGGATTGGTTGATCACTTGATGGTTCTTCATGCAGGTGTGGGTCAGGAAGCTGGCGGCGGAAAGCTTGGGGATGATGCGATCTGGTCTCACCGCTGGGATTTAGGTGGAGTATACGCGATTCCTAATACTACTGCAAAGGTAGATTATTGGGGCGGCAAGATGGGGGCATTTGACTACACAATTGAGCCTGAAGATGGTGCAGTCGGTGTATTTGCACACGAATATGGTCATGACTTAGGTGCTCCAGATGAGTATGATACTCAATATACTGGACATGGCGATACTGTTTCTCAATGGTCAATCATGAGCGGCGGAAGCTGGAACGGTAAGATTGCTGGTACAGAAGCGCCAAGCTTCTCACCACAAGTTAAAGAATTCTATCAGAAAACAATTGGTGGTAACTGGGCTAATATTACGGAAGTAAACTATGCAGATATCGATAAAAATGGCCTTGCAGCTGTTGTTGACCAAAGTGTTACAAAATCTAAGAACCCTGGTATCGTTAAGGTAAACCTTCCTGAAAAGAAAGTCCCTGGAATTGCTCCAGCATTTGGTGCTAAGTACTATTACAGTACGAAAGGCGATAGCCTTGATACGGTACTAGAAACACCAGTGTTTGACTTAACAGGTGCTACCTCAGCTAAGTTCGATTACAAACAATGGTATGAAGTTGAAACTGACTATGACTACCTATATGTAGATGCATATGTTGAAGGGGTTGAAAAACCAGTATCACTTGACGTTATTGGTGATGAGAACACTGCAGGTGGTTTGGAAACATCACAAGGCAAGTGGTTAGATAAATCCCTTGACTTAAGCCAATTTGCAGGCAAAAAAGTGAAACTTGTTTTTGAATATGTAACTGACGGCGGACTAGCTCCAAATGGTTTCGCTATGGATAATCTGCAACTAACAGTAGATGGCAATGTGACATTCTCTGATGATGCAGAAGGAACAGCGAAAGTTACATTAAACGGTTTCGAAGTATCTGACGGCTGGATTAAAAAGCCACATTACTATTACCTTGAGTGGAGAAACTATGCTGGCTCTGATACAGCATTGCAATTCTCTCGCGGTGTTAAGTATAATACTGGTTTAGTAGTTTGGTATGCTGATGATACGTTTACAGATAACTGGACAGGAATTCACCCAGGTGAAGGCTTCCTGAACGTAGTCGATGCGCATCCTGAAGCAATCATGGGTACATTAAACGGCCAACCATCAACGAATCAAAGTGTAAGATATCAGGTTGCCGATGCAGCATTCTCTTTAGACAAGGCACCTGCATGGTATATTGATTCACCGACTCGTGGAATCTATGATTACAAAGGTCTTCCAGGTGTAACTGAATTTGATTCTACAAAGACTTACATTAACACAATTATTCCTGATGCCGGAGTTAAAGTTCCAGCTCAGTACCCACTTAAGTTCCAAGTTATCGGCGAAGCGAAAGACAACTCCGCTGGTGCCGTTTGGATTCATAAGTAAAATATGATTTATAAATAAAAAGGGAAAGACACTGTGTAAGTCTGGTGTCTTTCCCTTTTTTGCGGATTACAGAATGATCTCAAATTCTGTCCCACGATCCGGGCTGCTTTTTACCGTAATTGTTCCTTTGTGGGCCTCCACTAATTGTTTCACAATCGCCAGCCCCAGCCCTGTTCCACCGAGCGCCCGAGTTCTGGATTTATCAACACGGTAAAATCGTTCAAATATTCGTGGTAAATCCTCTTCCGGAATGCCCTTTCCTTCATCTTTTAACGTCATATGAATCCTTTCGTTTACCAAAGCTACATCGATGAAAATGCTTGTATTGGGTTCCGAATATTTCCGCGCATTATCAAGCAAATTTAGGATGACTTGCTCAAAACGGACCGGGTCAATTTGAGCGTATAGATTATCCGGACACTCAAGGTGGAGTGACATACGATTCTCCTGAAGAGCGGGTGAAACTTTTTCAATCATCATTTCAAAATAAGGTAATAAATGAATCACCTCTTTTTCAATCGAGAAAGTATTTTCATCCATTTTTGCGAGATTAAATAATTCCTTCACAAGTGTCGCCAGCTTACCGGTTTCTTCCACAATAATTCCTAAATATTTATCTCTGTCCTCACTGTTTGTTTCTTGACGGCGGGCAATGTCAGCATAGCCCTTAATATAAGTCAGCGGCGTGCGGAGTTCATGAGAGATGCTTGCTAGAAACTCATTCCGATCATTTTTCAAAATTTCCAAATCGCTTGCTAACACCTTAATGGATTCTCCGAGCTCGCCGATTTCGTCTGTGCCAAGCTTTGGCAAGGATACAGTGAAATCCCCCCTGCTGATTCGTTTCGTTGCTTCACTCATTTGAATAAGCGGGTGCGTGACAAACCTTGTCAAAAAGACAATAATAATAATCATAAACAGAACAGAAAGCAGACCGGCAATCAGGAAATGCTGGTTAAGTCCTGAAATCAACTCTTTAATTTTTTGTGTAGTTTGGAACATATAGACATAACCTGTAATTTTCTTATCAACCGTTACTGGACTGATGGAGGCGATATAGGGAGCATTTTTCCAGTCATCTTCTAAGATTAATCCCTCATGCGGAATATTTTTCGGGACTGCTTTTATGATTTTTTTCATTTCATCTGTCACCTTATTGGATGACATAAAGATCGTTCCATCTGGCTTGGTTAAGATGACTTGCGTATCCGTACTTGCTTCCATCATCGCGATATGTCTGATCGTATCGTTATGGAAAGAAGCCTCAAGGATCTCGCTGTGATTATTTCCACGTGTCTGAAGCGAAAATAGCTCTTCATGAACCCTGGAATGAATGATATTATTATGCAAGAAAAGCATCGAAATACATTCTAAGATAAATATTGCCATAAAAAATAGTCCAGCTATTTTAACAGATATTTTATTCATATCAACATACACCTCACTCCTTTAAGCATACATTATAGTTTGCCGCAGGAGTGCCTCATTTTGTATCAATTTTTTAAAAAAGCTGGTGCCTGACACCTTTTCCCCCAAAAAAATAGGCGCCCCATCGACCGGGACGCCTGAACTATATAAAAAAGAGAGGTTAAATTTGGGATGAGTAAGATGGTTGGGTACCAAATACTGCATCAATGAGGTAATAATAAAAACTTGGGAGTCCTTTTAGTTATTACCTCATTCCTAACTACACTCACATCTTACCGAGAAAGATTGAAGATGTTATGAAGAACTTGTGGTGAATTTGTGAAGTTACAAACATCACAGACTTGAAATGATATAGTTATTGTGTGGGGAGTGGTAAAAATGAAGATATTATTAGTAGACGATGAACGTAGAATCATAGAAGTTCTTGAAGCCTATTTAGTACGAGAAGGCTATGAAATTCATAGCGCCGATAATGGAATCGATGCCTTGAAAAAAGTAAAATCACTAAACCCTGACTTAATTATATTAGATTTAATGCTGCCTGACATTTCCGGTGAAGAAGTTTGCCGCCTAGTTCGTAAAGAATCGGACGTACCCATTCTCATGCTGACCGCTAAGTCAGCTGAAGATGACCGTATCAACGGGATCGTCATGGGAGCAGATGATTATTTAACCAAGCCGTTCAGCCCGCGCGAAGTCGTTGTTCGCGTTCAAGCTATTTTAAGACGTGTGAAGAAGAAGGAGAAAGTGGAACGACTTGAATTCAATCGCAAAAAGCTTGTCATCGATTTAATAAAAAAAGAAGTAACCGTTAACGGAGACTACATTACCTTAACACCTATTGAATATAAGCTGTTAACCAATATGGCCGTGAATCCAGGCCGGGTTTACAGCCGGATGGATCTGCTTGAAAAGATTCAGGATGAAGGCATGTATTATGAAGGCTATGAACGCAGTGTGGATACCCATATCAAAAATCTTCGAAAAAAAATTGAGATGGATTCACGGCAGCCGGATTTTATCGTGACAGTTTTCGGGATGGGTTACAAATTTGGAGGGGTATTAGATGCTGCAAACGCTCCGGTCTAAAATACTCTTCTATTTAATACTTATCTCGATGATTGCCATTATCATTGTCAGCTTTTTTATCCAGTATGGGTTTGAAGAAAGTTTTAGCAGCTATTTAGATCACAATCGGGAAAAAAAGATTGATCGAATTATCACCGAAATTGAAAAAGATTATCAACTAAATGGTCATTTTACCAGTGACCCGGTATTTGGCCTATTGCACGAACATGCGATGACCGAGCAGCTTTATTTTCAATTGTATGATCGCTTCGGTCAATTGCAAATGGATTCCTCGAATATCCGGGGCTTATTAAATAGCTTTGGATTAGCTGAACCTGCTCCAAACGGGGAAGAATGGCATTCCCAGACCTATACACTGAGAGTCGATAATCAGGTCATTGGAAAACTCGTCGCCATTTATCCGAAGGGCTTAATTGATGATGAATATACGTTTATCCAAACGATTCAATTGTACATTTATGCTGCCGTTTGTTTGACGATCGTGCTGGCAATTGTTTTCAGTATGCTTTTTTCGAAAAAGCTAACCTCCAGCTTACAGAAGCTATCCTTTGCGGCAAATGAGCTGCAGAATCATAATCTTGACATTCGCATCCCCTTATCAGGATTGCCAACGGAGGTAAAGGACATTGCCATCTCCTTTAATAATCTCGCGGTGTCGTTAGCCAAGGAAGAAAACCTAAGAAAGCATTTTACGGGCGATTTGGCTCATGAGCTCCGCACGCCGCTTGCGACACTCCGAAGTCAGATTGAAGCGTTTCAGGACGGCATTTGGGAGCCGACTCCGCAGCGATTGCAGACCACACATGAAGAGTTAATGAGGTTAGTCAGGCTAGTTAATGAATTAGAAAAGCTTCTCGCAGCTGAAAATCCACAGATTCGGCTAGAAAAAATCGAATTAGATGCTGGAAGTGTACTGGCTGCTTTATTTGAGATGTTTTTGCCCTTGTTTAAAGAGAAGGGGGTTCAGCTCCAGATTGAAGAACCAGTGCAGGACGAACTGTTTGAGGCTGATAAGGATCGCTTAATGCAAATCCTTTCGAACATCCTAAATAATGCCCTAAAGTATACACCAGCTGGAAAAAATGTCACCATTTCTGTAGAAACCAATATGGACGGCTATGTTGGCTTCAAGATTCAAGACGAAGGATCAGGAATGGCAGAGGACGATATCCCTCATATATTTGAACGCTTTTATCGTGGCGATAAATCAAGAGACCGCAAAACGGGGGGAGTCGGGATTGGCCTCTCGATTGTAAAAGCTTTAATGGATGCGCATAAGGGCGTCATTAAAGTGAAAAGCAAGTTAAATAAAGGTACGAGCGTTACCTTGTGGTTTCCAAAGGAAGATTAACCCTGAATAACACAACAGCAGGCTGTACAGTATGTAGTGGCCAAGAAAAGTAAAATAGAGGTAAATGTCATACTAAAAAATGGCATCTTCCTACAATGGAGGGTGCCATTTTTTTTATGAAATTATTTTGCTCCAGTTGCGAAATTTCCCATTGAAATGGAGAGCCGATTCCAACTATTAATTTGATTAATTAAAATAACAAGATCTACATATTCCTTTTCACTAAATTGTATACGCACTCGATTATAAAGATCATCAGGTACATGTTTAGTTGGAACTAACGTCACATGTTCAGTTAATTCTAATGCCAATTTTTCAGCGTCCGTGAACTAGTTAAAATCCGTGCTTCTCAAATTAATGGCTGTGCCTTTTGTATTAATATGCATACCTCTGATGCACGAAAAATGGGTGAAACGGAACAGCGTTTATACTGCGTCAGCGCATGGAGTGATTGCGGTCAACAAAAAAACAGCTCCAAAACGGAACTGTTATTTAGCGGGCTACAGGATAAAACTTCTTCCACTCATTTAGGAAGGACGCGGTGGAAGAATTCGGATGTTCGAGGACCATTGGAGTCAGTCCCACTTGTTTGACCTTACCATTTACGATGATGGCAAGCTTATTCGTCAGGTAATGGATCTCCATCAAATCATGGCTGACAAACACGGTCGTTGTTTGAGCCTCTTCGATAATACCCTTGAAATCTTCCATTAACCTTATTTTTGTAGGAAAATCTAAAGCAGAAAAGGGTTCATCTAAAAACAGAATCTCAGGCTCGACAATCATTGCTCGTGCTAAGTTGACCCGTTGTGCCTCGCCGCCGGATAGATAAAGCGCATTTTTTTTCGCTAGATGACTGACCGCAAACAATTCCATCCATTGTTCTACTTTTTCCTTGATGGTCGATTTTGGGACTTTTCTTAAGGTTAAACCAATCGCAATATTATCAAAAACGGTTCCATCTAACAGTAAGGATTGCTGGAGAGCAATTGAGAACTTCCTTCGCAACTCAAGCGGTGCATTTCCGTTGGGAATCGCCTGCCCGCGGTAAAGAATTTCACCACTCATTTGCTGGTCAAGAAATGCCAGCACCTTGAGGAGCGTACTTTTACCTGCACCATTGGGTCCCATGATGCCGAGAAATTCACCCGTCTCAATCTGAAATTCAGGAATATCAAGAATCATTTTACGCTGTGCTTGATAGGTTAGCTTTTTCAACTCCAGTAACGGGCTCATGATATTCGCTTCCTTTGCTGTAAAAATGTTAACGCTGCAGTAATTAACAGGGCAACCGATAATAATATGAACGAGAGTGCTAAGGCAATATCAAAATTCCCTTTTGAAACCTCCATCACAATCGTCGTCGTTAAGATGCGCGTGTCGCCTTGGATATTGCCGCCGACCATCATCGCGGCACCAACCTCAGCAATGACCCGGCCAAACCCGGCCATGATAGCCGCTATAATAGCGATTTTCAATTGCTTGATCAGTAACCATAAGGTCTGCAGCTTTGTTGCGCCAAGGGCTTTTATTTGCAAAAGCATTTTTTCACTAATTTGCTGAAAAGCCGAGCAGGTCAGACTCGTGACGATCGGTAAACTGACTAATATTTGGGCCATGACAATCGCAGTGGGTGAATAAAGAAGGGTTAGCCCTCCTAAAGGACCCGAGCGCCATAACAGCATCGTAATCCAAAGTCCGGCAACTACAGGAGGCAGCCCTAAACCAATATTGATGAACATTAGAAGCAGTCTACGGCCTTTGAATCTAGTTAATCCAAGAATAATTCCCAGCGGCAATCCTATCAGGGTGCTTATCAAAATGGAAATAAGACACACTTTAAGAGTGAGCCAAGTAATCGCAAATACTTCTTGATCACCAGAAAGGATCATGTCTATTGCTTTTTTAAGTCCATCAATGAGTAAGTCCATCTCCAGTGCCTCCAAGATTTTCTATAGGTGTATAAACAGAAGGACCCTTAAATAAGGGCCTCCTAGTCAACTATTCTGTATATTTTTTAAATAATGATTGACCATATTCCTTCTTACCGAATTCTTCAATCACATCTTGTGTTTTTGGATCTACCATAAATTCTACAAATTTTTCAGCATCTTTACTATTAATTTTATCATGTTTTTCAGGATTTACTTGCATTACGTGATAGATATTCATTAAATCTTTGCCGCCTTCAACGACGATTTGAAGGGTGTCTAAATTTTTCTCTTGTGCCAACCATGTAGCTCGGTCCGTTAAGACGTAACCCTTTTTCTCAGCAGCTACTTGTAAGGTTTGACCCATGCCTTGTCCTGTTGAAACGTACCAATCACCTGCTGGCTTAATGTTATCCATTTCCCAGATTCCCAGTTCCTTTTTATGTGTACCTGAATCGTCCCCACGAGAAACGAAAGTAGCCTTTGAATCTGCTAATTTTTTGAAAGCAGCCATAATGTCATCGCCGCTAACACCAGCTGGGTTTTCCTTAGGTCCAACTAATATAAAATCATTATACATTACGCGTTTGTAGTTAATCCCATCACCTGCATCAACCACTGCTTTTTCAGCTGCCGGAGCATGAACTAGAAGAGCGTCTGCTTCACCTTTTGTCCCCATTTCTAATGCTTGACCAGTACCTACAGCAATCGTTTTTACTTTGACGTTATTTTCTTTTTCAAACATTGGAATAATAACATCTAGTAAGCCGCTGTCCTGGGTACTTGTTGTAGTTGCTAGGATCATTTCAGTTGGTGCTGCTTTAGGTTCTTCCTTTTTCACTTTTTCTGCTGAATCTTTTGTGCCAGCATTTCCGCACGCTGCTAAAACTAACAGCATCATCGCGAATAAGAATGCAAAATAACGATTTTTTAACATGTTGTTGTTTCCTCCATTTGACTAGTTTGATAGGTGATTTTACCTAATTCTGAAATATCATATCCTTCTAGATCCGTTAAGCTGTCTTTGAAACTAGCAGATTGTAAAAACTGAATTAGGTCGGTTAAGCTTTGTTTATTTTCAGTGGTAAAGCGGAAAACCATGTCGAAATTTTCTTTAGCTACGGGTATGAAGTCCAGTCCTAAATGGCTTGCTGCCGACTGAATTCCGAAGGTTACATCTGCCATGCCCCTGCTAATATAGGAAGCGGCAGATAAATGATTCCATTCCTCATTGCTATACCCAGCTATTTTATTTGGTTCAATTCCATTAATGGATAACTTGGAATCTAGCAGAAATCTTGTGCCCGCACCCTTTTGGCGATTAACAAATTGAACATCGTGTCGTGTCAGGTCAGTAAAATCATGAATGTTTTTCGGATTACCCTTCGCGACAATAAAGCCTTGTTGTCTAGCTGCTAATCTAAGTACCAAAATGGATTCATAGACAAAGAGTTGACGAATGAATGGCAGGTTATATTCCTGCGATGTCGGATCTAATAGATGAATGGCGGCAATATCGCATTGACCTCGGTATAACATCATTAACCCTTCGAGGCTGCCTATATAGGAAGGATGGATTTGCAAGTTAAGTGTACGTCCCGCTTCTTTTGTGAAATGTTCAACTAGAAAGTCGTGACTGCCGGATAATCGGATCGAATGGGCAGGATTACTCGGAGTTCCTGTTGGTTCAGTAGGACTTTTTTTTGCAGGAGCTTTCGTATTCTCTTTAAATCTTTCCAGTTCTGAGTGTTCAATTCGCATTTTATTACCGATTTTAAACGCCTGCAATTCCCCTCTTTTAATCAGCTCATAAACGGTATGTTTTGAGATTTGAAAGATTTGGGCCACTTCATCGGGTGTGTACGCCTTCTCTTCCATATGTCACCCTCCTATTTCCAGTTTTTATTTTAATAAAAGAATAGCATACTAAAAGTGATTTTTGTTAAGTTTTGTTGAGTTTCGTCTAGTTTTGTTTGGGAGTGTCATGAATTGTTCAAAAACCTAAGTAGTGTTCACATTCTTTTCAAAAACTTCACTGATTGTTCATTCGTGAGCATAAAGATATATTGTACTATTAGGAGAGAATATTAAATTTGCGGATAAGGGAAGGGATTTAAATGTCAAAGCTTCTATATATAACAGTAAATCCAAAAAATGATATTAGTCGTTCAAAAGGGCTGCAAATTGGGGAAGCATTTTTAGAAGAGTTTAAAAATGTTCAGCCAGATGTGGAGATTGAGCATATGCATCTATATAGCATGGATATCCCTGAGATAGACATGGATTTATTATATGCACGTGCCAAATTATCATTTATGGGTTATACAAAAGAGCAACTTTCCGAGGAAGAGCGGACCAAACTTGAAAAAATGCATGCGCTCGCCGACCGTTTTATTGATGCAGATTACTATGTGTTTGTTACCCCAATCTGGAACCTTGGTGCACCTGCAATTTTAAAATCGTTCATGGATTGTTTATTTATTGCGGGTAAGACCTTTACCTACTCTGAACATGGTGCAGAGGGACTTCTAACTGGAAGAAAGGCCATTCATATTCAAACGCGCGGAGGTATTTATTCCACTGGAAGAATGGTCGATTTTGAAATGGGTGATCGTTATTTGAGCAAAGCGCTAGAATTCCTCGGTTTTGATTTAATGGAAACCGTCTATGCAGAAGGAATGGATCATTTTCCAAAACAGATTCCTGAAATTATGGAAAAAGCGAAGAAACAAGCAGCAGAAGCGGCTAGAGAAATGGCGCAAGAGACAGTTACCATCTAAATATAATAAAGGCGCGGTATCGATGAACTCGAACCGCGCCTTTTATTCTAAAAAATAGAAAGTATATTTGAACTTAGAAAACTGTCTAGCTCCAGCGCCCAACTGCTAGTGGACTTCGCCCTCCGCCCTACGATAAGTCAACATCGAATCGCTCCGCTCTTCGTGTTTCCTTTATCTCAGTTGGAGTGCTCCAGTCCATACGCAGCTAAACGGGCGCTTCCGCATTTCTTTTTAAAATTTACCTGTAAATTGGAAAAATAAAACCAGTAAACCTAATGCCCACACATAAATCGCAAATGGTTTTAATGAATGATTTTTCAAATAGCCAATCATCCATTTAACGGCAACATACCCGAAGATGGCAGATGCGACAATCCCAACGAGCAACGCCGACAAGGAGATTGCTTCTCCTTGCCCACCGAGTAAATCCTTCGTTTGCAGGACAATCGCGCCGGCAATCGCTGGTGTGGACAATAAGAAGGAAAAGTAAGCAGCTGTTTCACGGTCTAATTTCCGCCAAAGTGCCGCAACAATCGTCATCCCTGAACGAGAAATTGCTGGCATAATCGCAACGGCCTGAAAGGTACCAATGATGAGAGCATCTTTATAGCTGATATCTTCCATCTTTTTATAACCATTTTTTGCGGAATCAGCAAGCCACAAGAAAATCCCCGTAATCAAAAACTCCCAGCCAATCGTCACACCTGTCTTCGAAATTTCATCAATATAGTCTTTAAACGCCAGTCCAAAGATTACGGCAGGAATCGTCCCAACAATCAACAAAAAGGTCAATTTGCTAAACGGATTTTTGATGATTTTTATAAATTCATCCTTATAAAAAACAAACACAGCCAACAAAGTACCGACATGTAGCATCGTATCGAGCAAGAGTCCCGCTTCCTGCAAGCCAAATAAATTTCTTCCTAAATAAAGATGGCCTGTACTGCTAATTGGCAAGAATTCGGTTAAACCTTGAATAATCCCGAGAATTAGTGCTTCTAATTTTGTTAACATAATTACCCTCACATTCTAAAGAAATGATAAGCCTGTACAATTAAATGATATGCTAAAATTACCTATTTAATGAAATTCTATTCTATTTTAGGATGCCTTTACCAGTTAGGCAATCAAAATATCTTATCTCTAAACAAAATAAGTGCAATTGAAAGGCAATCTCCCATAAAATAGAAGTATACTCGTTCGAGAGGAGAAACGCATTTGGAAAATTCACATCTTCATTTTAATACGTCGATCGGTGTTATGAAGCCTGAAAACATTCGAAACAAAGACCAAGCCTGTCCATTTTGCGAAAGAGACCAACTTACTAACCTCATCGCTGTAGACCATCCAATTATTCTTTTGAAAAATAAATATCCTGTATTGGAAAATACCTATCAAACGGTGTTAATTGAAACAGATGATTGTCACGGTGAATTATCCACCTACTCAAAAGAACATCTACATAAATTGATGCGGTTTGGAATCAAACATTGGCTAGCGATGGAGGCAACCGGCCGCTATCAATCGGTAATTTTTTTCAAAAATCATGGACCCTTATCGGGAGGGACGCTCTCCCATCCCCATATGCAAATCGTCGGCTTGGAGGATATTGACTATAAAGAAAAGGTAAGCCATGAGATGTTTGAAGGGATTAAGATTGCTGAATCTGCGGAAGCTAGGTTTACATTATCGACAAAGCCGCGTGTTGGTTTTTATGAGTTTAATATTGAAATGGATGATTCAGGTTATCAGGAAAAATTTTCGGAGTTTTTGCAAACGGCTGTGCATTATATTTTGAACCATTTTCCATTCAAAGCAACGAGCTATAATTTGTTTTTTCATCATATCGATCATAAAATCTATGCAAAGGTTGTTTCGCGCTTTGTTACTACTCCGCTTTATATTGGATACGGCATCCCGCAGGTGCCAAATAATTTGGAATGGATGGCAGGGGAATTGAGGAGTATTTACTTTAAGGAATAGGACTTTCTAGGTAAATCAAACCATTCACGGTTTAGAAGTTGTGATTTGTTGATAATAAAAATATAATGAAGGAATGTGGTATTTCTTTGTAAGGTGGAACCTATATGACTTCAAATACGAATAAAACTTCAAAACTTGATTACAATCTTGTTTTTATATTGATATTACTATTTCTAGCAAGCTGTTTAGCGATTTATAGTGCGCAGGCGAGCGGGCAATACAAGGAGAATTTCTTAATTAAGCAGATTTTTTGGTATGCGGTTGGCGGTGGAATTATTGCAGTAGTTATGACGCTCGACTCCGATCAAATACGAAAGCTCACCTGGTATGCTTATGGATTTGGAATTCTGATGCTCGGCTTTTTGATTGTTGCGCCTGAAAGTATCGCACCAGTTATCAATGGAGCGAAAAACTGGTTTAAAATTCCCGGTGTGGGTACAATTCAACCGTCTGAGTTTGTTAAAATCTTCATTATTCTTGCGCTTGCTCGCTTGATAGAGGATCATCATAATAAGCATCAGATAAAAACGATCCAAACTGATTTCTGGCTGCTAGTTAAGATGGGGGCCGTCACAATGGGGCCATTAGTTCTTATCATCAAGCAGGACCTAGGTACATCGCTAGTGTTTCTGGCGATTTTAATCGGAATGATTTTTATATCGGGAATATCATGGAAGCTGCTTGCACCATTGTTTACATTTGGAATTGCGTTAATCGGAACGATTTTTTACTTTGTATTGTGGAAACCGGAATTACTCGCGAAGTACCTTGGGGTAGGGGAGTATCAACTCCGTCGAATTTATTCATGGCTCGATCCCTATAGTTACCAAGGCTCTGATGCGTATCAGTTGACCAAATCGTTGCTTGCGATTGGATCCGGGCAAACGGGCGGTAAGGGATTTGGTAACCGTGAAGTCTATTTGCCGGAGAGTCAAACCGACTTTATCTTTAGCGTGGTTGGCGAAGAATATGGCTTTATTGGGGCTAGTGTGCTGATTAGTTTGTTTTTCTTGCTGGTTTACCATATTACAAAGGTCGGAATGGAAACAAAAAATAATTTTTATACGTATATTTGTGTCGGCGTCATCAGCATGATCACCTTCCACGTCTTCCAAAATATCGGGATGACAATAGGCGTTCTGCCGATTACAGGGATTCCACTGCCGTTTATCAGTTACGGCGGTAGTGCCTTAATGGGGAATATGCTCGGACTCGGCTTAATCTTTTCAATTCGTTATCATTATAAAAAATACATGTTTTCAACAACGGCTTAATATAGGTAGATAAAAGAGTGACTTGACTGTTCACTCTTTTTTTTTGCTTCTGAAAAGGGAGTTTGGCGGAATAAACCAGAAAATTGGCGGAATCTCCCGCTGGCCATAATGAAAAGAGCGAAGCCATGGCAAGCCTCGCTCTTTCTACTATAAAAACACTGGTAAGGTTTTTTATAAAAATTTACTTATTTCTTAAGTAAGAGGTTCTCAAGGTCATCGAGCATAATATTAGCGGACAGAACGCCGCCGGAAGTGTTCCAAGTTGCATCACTAACTTCATATACATGGCCGCTCTTAACGGCATTTAAGTTTTTCCAAAGTGGATCGTTTGTCCATTCCTTTGCGGTATCTATGGCTGCTTGATCACCTGGTGGTGCATAGGTAAAGTAGAAAAGAAGGTCTCCATCCATTTGTGGAATAACTTCCTTACCAACCTCTACAGCCAGTAAACCTAGCTTGTTATCTGGAGTAAAGAGTGCTTTCTGCTGGGCCGCACGTTTAAAGCCTAATTGATTGAAAAGTACTCCTGAAAAAGAATCCGTGTAATAGATACGAGATTTTCCTGCCATGAAGCGAACGGCAGAAACCTCTTGATTTACTTTATCACCGAGCTTGGTTTTTAAATCCTTAACATGTTTATCGTAAGCGGCTAACACTTCAGTCCCATTATCTTCAAGGTTCAAAGCTTTTGCATACAATTGGAAGTTATCCTTCCAATCACCTCTAAGCGTCTCAGAAAAGACAGTCGGAGCAATCGCACTTAGTTGGTCATACACCTTTTCTTGGCGTAGTTTGTTACCGATAATTAAATCCGGTTTCAATGAGGCAATTTTCTCCACATTTACTTCACTTTCAACCCCAACCACCTCTACGCCTTTCATTTCTGATTTAATATGTTCATACCAAGGATCTCCAAGCCAAGATTGGACAGCACCCACTGGTTTCACACCTAAAGCTAGCAGTGCTTCAGTTCCTTCATTAGTAAGAATAACGACTTTTTTTGGAGTACCTTTAATAGTAGTCGATCCCATCGCATGTTCTACTGTATACGATTTTTCACCGGTAGTTTTGGTTCCCTCACCAGCTTTTTCCTCATTGCCTCCGCACGCGGCTAATAAGAAAATTGTCATAACAGAAAAAAGAGTAAGTATGGTCTTGATTGCCTTCATTGGTTATGTAGCCCCCTTAGCTAATTGTTAATGATAATCATTTTCAATGACAACCTAATCATAAAATGACAAGTACCTTTATGTCAACGCTTTAATTGAAAATGATTTTCAAAGTCATTGACAATAATTATCAATTGGAGATAGACTTAAATTGATTAAAACTATTAAAAGGGTAGAAAGGTTACCATAATATGCTCTTAAAAAGTACTTCATTAAAATGGATGGGATTCATAATTGCCATAATAGTGATGGTATTGTCCATGTGTGCCAGTGTCATTTATGGTTATACCGATACCAGCTGGCAGACGGCAGTTGATGCCTTTACAAATAATAATGGATCCAATGAACATATCATTATTCAAACCGTAAGGCTGCCGAGAGCGTTAATTGCTTCAGCCGTCGGCGCTAGTCTCGCCATTGCCGGTGTCCTCATGCAGACCTTAACGAAAAATCCACTCGCATCACCAGGGATATTTGGGATCAATGCCGGTGGTGGATTTGCTGTTGTCGTCGCGATGACTGTGTTTTCAGTAAATAGTTTACAAGCGTTTAGCGTGCTTGCATTTATAGGAGCTGCCGTTGCAGCGATAAGTGTTTACGGTATTGGTTCATTTGGCCGTGAAGGTTTAACGCCCATGAAACTAACATTAGCAGGGGCTGCGATGTCAGCGATGTTTTCTTCCTTTACTCAAGGTTTGCTTGTTTTGGATGAGGTCATGCTTGATCAGGTGTTGTTTTGGCTGGCAGGCTCTGTTCAAGGCAGAAAATTAGAGACGCTTGTCTCAGTTTTACCTTATATTGGGATAGGTTGGATTGGTGCCGTGTTAATTGCCGGCAAAATGAATATCTTGTCCATGGGGGAAGATGTGGCGAAAGGGCTTGGTTTAAACACCGGACTGATCAAAATCGCGATTGGTATCATAGTGATTTTATTAGCGGGTGGTTCCGTCGCAGTCGCTGGTCCAATTGGATTTGTCGGCATTGTTGTCCCTCACTTATCGAGATCGATTGTCGGCATTGATCATCGTTGGATCATTCCATTTTCAGGTGTGTTAGGGGCAATCCTATTAATCGCTGCAGATATCGCTGCACGATACATGTTCATGCCATCTGAGGTGCCGGTTGGTGTGATGACAGCTATCATTGGAACTCCATTCTTTATTTACATCGCAAGAAGGGGGTTCAATGGACGATGAGTAAGTATAAAAATTTCCGTTTATTTAATGGCCAATTATCCTTTTTATTGGATCGAAAAGCTACTATAACCCTCACCGTCCTTCTTGTAGTTACTTTCCTTGTTTTTGTCGTAAGCACGGGAAGCGGTGAAATGAAAATTAACCCGCTGACTGTGGTAAAAGTATTATTTGGCGGCGGTCCTGAGATGGAAAAGCTGATTATTACATCCTTTCGCCTCCCAAGAATTATTGTTGCTTTAATGGTGGGTATATCTTTAGCGATTGCCGGTGGTATTTTACAAGGTATGATTCGCAATCCACTTGCTTCCCCGGATGTATTAGGGATTACCGGGGGAGCAGCAGCTGCCGTTGTTAGTTTCTTAGCGATTTTTAGTGATAAAAATCATTCCTTAACGGTTAGTATTGCATGGCTGCCATTAGCAGCTTTTATAGGTGCAACAGTGGTCGGATTTATAGTTTATTTCCTTGCTTGGAAAAATGGAGTGTCACCAATCAGGCTGGTGCTGATTGGGATCGGGATTTCCACTTTAATGCAAGCAATCACCACATTAACGATGGTTATGGGGCCGATATATCAGGCGAGCCAAGCGAATATCTGGATTACAGGAACTGTTTACGGATCCAATTGGAAAAATGTAGCCATTCTTGTCCCGTGGACGGTTATCTTCGTGATTATTGGGTTGGCAGTGGCGCGTACGATTAATATTCAAGAGCTTGGTGAAGAGGTGGCGACAGGATTAGGCGGTAAGGTCCAAAAACAGCGTTTTCTCTTATTAATGATTAGCACCGCCTTGATTGGTGGTTCCGTTGCCTTTGCGGGTGGGATCGGCTTTGTCGGCTTAATGGCACCGCATATGGCGAGACGTTTGGTTGGTTCCTCGTTCGGAGCACTACTTCCGACGAGCGCCTTAATCGGTGGCATTCTTGTCATGATTGCCGACTTAATTGGTAGAACCCTGTTTTCACCATTAGAGGTTCCAGCTGGTGTGTTCACTGCTGGGATTGGGGCACCGTACTTTATTTACTTACTTTTTAAAACCAGAAATTCATAAAAGGAGCTGGCATAGATGATGAATGCGATTGAAACGAGGAATTTATCACTTTCCTATGGAGAAACTCTCATAATTAATGAATTAGATTTGAAGATTCCCAAAGGTGAAGTCACCGTGTTTATTGGCGGAAATGGCTGCGGAAAATCAACGCTGCTTCGTTCAATCGCTCGTCTCTTGAAGCCAAAGTCTGGTGCTGTTTTGCTTGAAGGGAAGGCCATTGCCAAGCAGTCCACGAAGGAAATTGCCAAAAAAATGGCGATTTTACCACAGTCGCCTTCAACGCCGGAAGGATTAACGGTCCTTCAGCTCGTTAAACAGGGCCGCTATCCGCATCAAACCTGGTTAAAGCAATGGTCTGAGGAAGATGAGAAAAAGGTCAATGACGCCCTTAAAGCGACACGATTAGAGGACCTGAAAGAAAGAACGGTTGATTCGCTATCAGGCGGTCAGAGGCAGCGAGCCTGGATTGCGATGACACTGGCTCAAGATACGGATATTATCCTCCTTGATGAACCAACCACTTACCTGGACATGACCCATCAAATCGAAATCCTCGATTTGCTGTTTGAATTAAATGAAATGAAAAAGCGAACCGTTGTCATGGTGCTTCACGATCTCAACCTAGCTTGCCGTTATGCTCATAATGTGGTGGCTATCAAGGATCAAAAGGTATATGACCAAGGGAAACCGGAGCATGTGATCAATTACAGCCTCGTCAAAAATGTATTTGGCATGGAATGTGAAGTAACAGTGGACCCACTATTTGGGACACCACTCTGCATTCCTTATGGAAAAGGGAGATGTATCCTTAACAAGGCGGTAGCGATGAATGGATAAATTATTCAGGGAAAATCAATTGCAAAAGTACAGATTCAATCCCAGCTTAAAGCAATCATTTAATGTTACTGATCTCTTAGATGAGTCATTCCTTAAAGACTTTTTGAAAAATTTATCCTCCGCCATTACGGCACCGTCCGAAAAAGTGGCTGCTTCCATTTTTATTAAACGCTATGCCTTTTTAGCCGTCATGTCGCTTTATGCAATGACTGCCTGGAATAAAAAAATAAATGTATCATTAGAAAATATTAAAATGGAATTACCCGAACAGGGGAAAGATTGGCTGCCAGGGATCGCATTAAAGGATGCTGCCTTACAGGACTGGGATGGAAACGACCGCTCAGAATGGCGTGCGAGCATTTTAAATGACTTGTTTGCGAATAACATTTATCCACTAATCTTCCAACTGGAAAAAACAGTCGGAATTTCGAAGTTAATTCTGTGGGAAAATATTGCTGTCTACGTATTTTGGCTTTATGAAACGGAACTAAAAGATTATGATCGGGCTGCAGAGGATTTCCACTACTTAATTTCTGAAGCCCAAGGGTCGTTGTTTGGCAGCTACAACTTAAATCCTCTGCAAAAGTACTTTGCAGAAAAAACGTATTTGGAAGAATGCGATGCAGAGGTAAGGGTAAGAAAGACCTGTTGCTTTACATATCAACTGCCGGCGGACAAACGCTGCAAAACATGCCCATGTACCCATATTGCTAAAGACAGAAGGTGTCATGATGGAGAAAACATTTGCGAAGCAGTTCGAAGCTTTGCTTGAAAAATATAGTGAACTATTGGTTGGCGAAGCCACCGATGAGACGAAGGAGAAGGTAAAGATGTGGGCTTTGTATACCCATATCGCCAAGTCAATGCCTGCATTAGCTAAGCATTGGAATGGGCTCTATCCAGATGCAAAGGAAGAAATGAAGCAAATCATTAATGAAATTAAAGTGATGAACGAACAGCATCGCTCCTCTTCTCAAAAATAAGTATATACAAAAACCGGAAGCACCACTGCCTCCGGTTTTTGCCATTATTGAAGGGTGCCGCCAGATGGAAGCTGATTCATGTATCCTTGAAACTGCTGGTAGGACTGCTGCAGCTTTTGCTGGTCCGCGGCTTCGATAGCATACCAGCCCTTTTTAAACATCAAATCATAAAGTTCACGCTGGCAGTTTTGTGTTTCCGAAAAGATTTTCATAATATCCTGATATAATCCTTCGTGACTTGCTTCATGCAAAGGCATTGTATAAGCACTTGTTAAATATTTTTCCGTTGCCAATAAATCATTAATAAAATCACGGTCATTCATTTGCGGGGTTTTTGGTACTTGGGTC
The DNA here is from genome assembly GCA_011250595.1 of Bacillus sp. MM2020_1. Lineage (GTDB taxonomy): Bacteria > Bacillota > Bacilli > Bacillales > Cytobacillaceae > Neobacillus. The sequence continues at coordinate 101,721 of JAANMP010000006.1, forward strand.
TCAGGGTTTTTAATCTTTTGCTGTTGACTTTGATTTTGGTTCATGTCATTCTCTCCTCCTTTTCGTTATTGCATATTATTTAAGGGCTGCTGCTGGTTGGCATGTTGACCTAAGTGACCTAGGATCTGTTGATAGTGCTGCTGGTGCATTTGGCTAACTTTTTCCGCTGCGGCTTTAATTTCAGGGTCCTGACATTGCCCAGCAAAAAAGTGTGCTTTCTTCGCAGACAGCAAGTTCCATGACATCATATCGGTTAAATAAAGAGCATCCTTTGTTGATACGACTCCGGGAGGTTCTTGCATCCTCGTTTGCTGATTTTGCATATTCATATTCTGTTGACTTTGCATGTTATTCATATTGGGCATATTCATATTTTGTTGCTGCATAATAACCCTCCTAATTCAATGTAATCTTTACGACTTTATGGTCTCTCAAACAGGAACTTTTATGCAAAAAGAGAAACAGGCCGATGTGCTCAGCCTGTTATCTTCATCCTCTTTTAAATTGGTTATTCTGGCTGTTTTTTTTGTCAACGTGCGCTTCCTCATTGCCCGGACCGCCATTGCCCTTCACACTTGCCGCACTAACGCCCGCTTTTGAAGGATCCTTTTTCATTTTCGCCATTGTTATCACCTCAAGAAATAGGATGCCCATTTATAAATAAATATTTAAAAATTTATTTTTCAAAAAAATTTAAAAATTCCACGTTTAATGATTGCACAAATTTTCTAAATATTCTATAGTAGTTAGTAACGAGACTCATTCAATTGTGAATTTTTTTTGACTAAAAAATGAATGAGTATTCATTCAAATTCGAAGGGGGAGACAATGTTGAACCAATTAATTAAAAAAGCAGCTGTCCTAGGATCCGGAGTTATGGGGTCAGGAATCGCTGCCCACCTAGCAAATATCGGCATCCCAACACTATTATTGGATATTGTGCCACGAGAACTAACAAAAGAAGAAGAAGCAAAAGGTCTTACATTACAAGATAAACAAGTTCGCAATCGTATGAGTGCAACGTCCATTCAAAAGTTATTAAAGCAAAAACCAGCCCCACTCGCAGTGAAAAAGAATTTAGCATTGATTGAAGCTGGCAATCTAGAAGACGATTTAATCAAACTGAAAGACGTAGACTGGGTTATTGAAGTAGTCGTAGAGAACCTCAACGTCAAGAAACAGGTGTTTGAAAAGGTTGATCAATACCGTAAACCAGGCAGCATTATCAGTTCAAATACATCAGGAATCTCAGTTGAAGCAATGGTCGAAGGGCGTTCTGAAGATTTCCAAAAGCATTTCCTTGGCACACACTTCTTTAACCCGCCGCGCTATCTGAAATTACTTGAGGTGATTCCTACTCAATATACGGCGCCGGAAGTACTTTCATTCATGAAAACTTTCGGTGAGGATGTCTTAGGAAAAGGTGTGGTTGTGGCGAAGGATACGCCAAACTTTATCGCTAACCGGATCGGAACTTACGGTCTCCTCGTTACTGTACAGGAAATGCTGAGGGCAGGCTTAAGTATCGGTGAAGTTGACTCGATTACAGGACCGTTAATCGGCCGCGCAAAAAGTGCAACCTTCCGTACCCTTGACGTGGTTGGATTGGATACCTTCTATCATGTCGCTAATAACGTCTATGAAAAAGTCGAAGGCAAAGAAAAGGAAGTTTTTGAAATCCCTTCCTTTTTGAAAGCAATGGTTGAAAAAGGCTGGCTTGGCAGTAAATCAGGTCAGGGCTTCTTTTTGAAAAAAGGGAAAGAAATTCTTGAACTCGATCCTGTGACATTAGAATATGGACCTCGTAAAAAGCTGTCCACACCTGCAGTTGAACTTAGCAAACAGGAAAAAGGCACCGCCAATAAATTGAAAGCGCTTGTATATGCCGACGACCGGGCTGGACAATTCTTATGGAATACAATGGCACAGTCGCTTGTCTACTCTGCCCAGCTATTAGGCGATATTGCTGATGATATTGTATCCATCGACCGTGCGATGAAATGGGGCTTTGGCTGGGAAACAGGCCCATTTGAAACATGGGATGCAATTGGCGTTGAAAAGTCCGTTACGAAGATGAAGGAAGCAGGCCTTGAAGTCCCAGCATGGGTTACGGAAATGCTCGAAAAAGGACATTCCTCCTTTTATTTAGAAGAAAATGGTGAGCTGTTTTTCTATGATAACGGACAATATCGATTGGTAGAATTCAATCCGAAGGCGCTCGATCTTAAAAAAATCAAGAACCAAAAAGGTGTTATTAAAAAGAATAGCGGGGCAAGTCTGATTGATATCGGAGATGGCGTGGCACTGCTAGAATTCCATTCACCGAACAATGCTATTGGTCTTGATATCGTTCAAATGATTAACTATGCCGTCGAAGAAGTGGAAAAAAGCTATAAGGGACTTGTCATCGGCAATCAAGGAAAGAACTTCTGTGTCGGTGCGAACCTAGCAATGATGCTCATGGAAGTGCAGGATGACAATATTTATGAACTGGATATGATTGTCCGCCACCTTCATAGTGCGCTGTTGAAAGTGAAATACAGTCCTAAGCCGGTTGTCGCTGCTCCATTTGGAATGACACTTGGCGGCGGTGCTGAGGTTTGTCTGCCTGCTGCACATATTCAGGCATCAGCAGAAACCTATATGGGTCTAGTCGAAGTGGGTGTTGGCTTACTGCCAGGTGGAGGCGGAAACAAAGAGCTTTATATGAAGCACTTAGAAAACCTTCCAAACGGTGTACCGTTTGACCTGCAAACGATCGCCAATAAAGTGTTTGAAACGATTGCAACCGCAAAAGTTTCAACTTCGGCTGAAGAAGCACGTGAAAATAATTATTTAAGTAAGTCTGATGGAATCAGCTTTAATAACGACCATCTGCTTTATGATGCAAAGCAGGCTGTCCTCGCTTTACATGAAAAAGGCTATAAAGCAAAAGTTCGCCGCAAAGTTCCAGTCGTTGGTGAAACGGGTTATGCGACCTTGTTACTCGGTGCTGAAGCAATGCGTCTATCAGGGTATATTTCAGAACATGATTTAAAAATTGCGAAAAAAATTGCCTATGTCATAGCCGGCGGTAAGGTGCCGTTTGGTACGGAAGTAGATGAGCAATATTTATTGGATCTCGAAAGGCAAGCATTCTTAAGCCTTATTTCGGAGCCAAAATCCCAGCAGCGCATGCAGCATATGCTTGTGAAGGGGAAACCGTTAAGAAACTAACTTTACAGGCTCAACCCACATGAGCCCGACCAGAAAAATAGATTAATAATTTGACAGAAAGCGAGGGAATTACATGAGAGAAGCGGTAATCGTGGCCGGAGCCAGGACCCCGGTAGGTAAAGCGAAGAAAGGTACGCTTGCCCATGTTCGCCCGGATGATTTGGGGGCATTGGTGGTAAAGGAAACATTAAAGCGTGCTGGAAACTATGAAGGAAATATCGATGATTTAATCATTGGTTGTGCGATGCCTGAAGCAGAACAAGGCAACAATATGGCCCGCAATATTGGGGCATTAGCAGGACTCCCTTATACGGTCCCTGCGATCACAGTCAACCGTTTTTGTTCTTCAGGACTACAGGCGATTGCTTATGCAGCCCAGGGAATCATGCTAGGGCATACCGATACAGCAATCGCTGGCGGTGCCGAATCGATGAGTATGATTCCAATGATGGGGCATGTGGTCCGTCCAAATATCAAACTGGCAGAAACAGCCCCGCAATATTATATGGGCATGGGTCACACCGCCGAGCAAGTAGCCATTAAGTATGGGATTTCCCGTGAGGATCAAGATGCCTTTGCTGTAAGAAGTCATCAGAAGGCAGCAAAAGCAATTGCTGAAGGGAAATTCGTTGATGAAATTGTTCCGGTCGATGTGACAATCAGGAACGTTGGCAATGACAATAAGCTTGTCGAAAAAACGATTCAATTTTCAATGGATGAAGGTGTTCGTCCGGATACGAACCTCCAAACCTTAGGTAAACTTCGCCCAGCTTTTTCAGTGTCAGGCACCGTAACGGCCGGTAATGCCTCACAAACGAGTGACGGGGCGGCAGCATTAATGGTGATGGACCGTGAAAAGGCAGAAGCACTTGGCCTTAAGCCATTAGCAAAGTTCAGGTCCTTTGCCGTTGGCGGTGTACCGCCTGAAATTATGGGGGTCGGACCAGTTGTCGCGATTCCAAAAGCTGTCAAACTTGCTGGTCTAGAGCTATCAGATATTAACCTGTTCGAATTAAATGAAGCTTTCGCGTCACAATCGCTGCAAGTTATCCGTGAACTTGGCCTAAACGAAGAAATCGTCAACGTTAATGGCGGCGCCATTGCCTTAGGACATCCGCTTGGCTGTACGGGTGCTAAACTCACACTCACGCTAATTCACGAATTAAAACGCCGCAACGAACAATTTGGAGTTGTGACTATGTGTATCGGCGGCGGCATGGGTGCAGCCGGAGTCTTCGAACTACTCTAAATCATTTTGGGCTGCCCTTAGACATATACCTGTTACAAGGGGGCGGCTAGATGCCCCCATCTAATCAATGATTAGGAGGAATTAATAATGACAAACCAAACCGAAAAAGTCATTAAAGGCGGAAGCTTTTTAATTGAGGATATTTCCTATGAAAGACTGTTTACACCGGAGGATTTTACCGAAGAGCATTTGATGATTGCGAAAACAGCAGAAGACTTTGTGGAAAAAGAAGTAGTTCCACAGCTGGAACATTTAGAAAACCATGAGTTCGTCCGGACGGTAAAACTTCTTAAGAAGGCAGGCGAGCTGGGTCTCTTAGCAGTTGATGTACCTGAGGAATATGACGGCTTAGCCTTAGATAAAGTCACTTCCTCACTTCTTACTGAGAAAATGGCAGCTGGCGGAGGATTCTCCCTTTCACATGGTGCACACGTGGGTATCGGTTCTCTCCCAATCGTTTTATTCGGGAATGAAGACCAAAAGCGAAGATATTTACCGGCCCTTGCTTCAGGTGAGAAACTAGCTGCGTATGCCTTAACAGAACCCGGCTCGGGATCTGATGCTCTTGGTGCTAGAACAACAGCGAGATTAAATGCTGCAGGAACTCATTATATCTTAAACGGGGAAAAACAATGGATCACTAATGCCGGTTTTGCTGATGTATTTGTTGTATATGCCAAGATTGATGGCGAGCAATTTACCGCATTCATCGTTGACCGGGATTTTCCTGGCGTATCTACCGGCGCAGAAGAGAAGAAAATGGGCATTAAGAGTTCTTCCACTCGGACACTTATTTTAGAGGATGTTCCTGTTCCTGTCGAAAATTTATTGGGCGAAATTGGAAAAGGTCATGTGATTGCCTTTAACATCCTCAATATTGGTCGTTATAAGCTAGCGGTTGGAAGTGTAGGCGGGTCCAAGAAGGCATTTGAATTAACGGTTAAATATGCAAATGGCCGTCAGCAATTCAAAACACCAATCTCACAATTTAATTTAACAAAAGAAAAATTCGGTACTCTTGCTTCTGAAATTTATGCGGCTGAAAGCTCGGTCTATCGTACGATTGGCCTGTACGAAGAAAACCAAGGCAAGCTGACAACTGATCAAGAAAAAGATATTAAATTAGTGGCTAATTCGATTGCCGAATATGCGATTGAATGTTCACTTAATAAATTTTTCGCCAGTGAAGTATTAGCCCATGTAACAGATGAAGGCGTTCAAATTCATGGCGGATATGGCTTCATGCAAGAGTATCCAATTGAAAGAGCGTATCGTGATGCGCGTATTCAACGTATTTTTGAAGGAACGAATGAAATTAATCGCCTGCTGGTGCCAGGTACCTTATTGAAAAAAGCCTTCAAGGGTGAGCTTCCATTATTCCAAAAGGCGATGGCGTTGCAAGAGGAATTAATGATGTTAATGCCGGAAGAGCCAGGTGATGAGCCGCTTGCACAGGAAAAATATCTTGTCAGAAATGCGAAGAAAATCGCTCTATTAGCCGCAGGATTAGCTGCCCAAAAATTTGGCAAAGCGCTTGAAAAAGAGCAAGAAGTTTTAGCCAATATCGCCGACCTAATTTCAAACGTCTATGCAATGGAATCAGTTGTATTACGTACGGAAAAGGCGATTGCAAAAACCGGTTTAGATAAGAACAAGCAAAAGCTTCTATATACACAAATCTACTGCCAAGAAGCCTTCAATGAACTTGAGGCGATTGCAAAAGAAACTTTAGTGGCGGTTGAACAGGGGGATACGCTCCGAATGATGTTGTCTTCGCTTCGTAAATTTACCCGTCATACCCCAATTAATGTGATTGCGAAAAAACGTGAAGCCGCAGATGTTATTATCGACGCTGAGCGCTATATTGTTTAATTAACAGTGCTCCCTTCCAACTCGGAAGGGAGTTTAAATTTTATATTAGAAAAGGAAGGATTTTTAAAAAATTAGTCGAATTTTATTATATTGAACATATTTTTTGCATTAGGATTTTGAAAAACGTTATGATAATATTCAAGTGACGAAAGACAAGTCATTGATTTTTGCGGGAAAGGGCGGTGAAATTAATGTCTCTGACGTTTTACTGGTATCCAAAATGCGGCACTTGTAGAAACGCGAAGAAATGGCTGGATGCCCATCATCTTTCCTATGAAGAAGTACATATTGTGGAACATCCTCCAAGTCGTGAGGAGCTGAAGGATTTTTATCAAAAAAGTGGACTCGAATTAAAAAAATTCTTTAATACAAGCGGTATGAAATACCGTGAATTAGGTATAAAGGATAAAATGAAGTCTGCTACAGATGAAGAACTGCTAGAGTTACTTGCTTCCGATGGCATGTTAATCAAACGTCCGATTTTAACGGATGGTGAGCGTGTCACTGTTGGCTTTAAAGAAGAAGAGTTTGAAAAAATGTGGCGTTAAGCCGCTTCTTCATCATTACTTATGGAAATCGATTTATTTCGATGATAGATTTTTTAGAAAAAATAATGGAGGGATTTAGAAGATGAGTACACCAAAGGAATTACGTTATTCAGAAGAACATGAGTGGGTAAAGGTTGAAGGGGAAAAGGTCCGCGTAGGGATTACTGCTTTTGCACAGCATGAATTAGGAGATATCGTTTTTGTTGAGCTTCCAGAAGTGGGCGATGAACTAAAAGCTGACGAACCATTTGGTAGTGTAGAATCAGTAAAAACTGTTTCTGAGCTTTATGCACCTGTCAGCGGTAAAGTTGTGGAAGTCAATGAAGACTTAAGTGACAGCCCTGAATTTGTCAACGAATCACCATACGAAAAAGCATGGATGATTGTTGTTGAATTAACTGACAGCAGCGAGCTTGATAAACTAATGACAGCTGAACAATATGAAGAAATGACAAAAGAAGACTAATGAATTCGGAAAGGCACCTTGTCAAGGTGCTTTTTCTCTTATTTTCCCACTTTTTCTTCTACTATTTTAGGGAAACTTATAATAAATATATTGAAGAGGGTGGGAGCATGACGTTAAAGCAGCAAAGAGTAGATGTAACTGACCGAGTCATTGGGAAAATGAAAAATGGAGAAATGGAACTGTTTCTTGATAATACGCCAATTGGAAAAATGAAACTCTCCGATCACATGCAAGTGGAATTAGAGCATCATTTTGAAGTGGAGCAGCAAAAGATCTATCAACATGTTACGACAACGGAAGGTACGGATGCTAAATATACGGATTGTGATGATGGAGGCTGGTGTTAACGAGGGTTATTTAGGCGTTTATCCTGCTTAACTCGCAGGCAAATTCCTATTCTTAAAATGACAATAATGATAAAGTTAACATAGGCAGAAGAAGGCACACGTAATCAATATTTTAGAATATGTTAACATAAACAACTTCTAATACAGGTGATGAATGATGAATGATTCGTATGTTGACAAAGTTCTTATTGTCGAAGGAAAATCAGATAAAAATAAGGTAAAAAGAATTGTTAAGGAACCAGTAGAAATTATTTGTACCAATGGTACGATCAGTATTACAAAATTAGATGAATTGATTGAATTTCTCGAGAATAAGGATGTCTATATTCTTGTCGATGCCGACTTCTCAGGTGAGAAACTCCGCAAACAGTTAAAACGAGAATTTCCACAAGCTGAACATTTATATATTGACCGGATGTATCGTGAGGTAGCAACTGCGCCAGTTCACCATTTGGCGACTGTTCTCATTGGAGCCAATATCGATGTTCATACCGAATTTTTAGAAATGAGTTAAAAGATATATGAACGAATGGAATCGAACCGATTTAACAGCCTTTCTTGATCGAGAGGCAACTGGATTAGTTTATTTTTATACGCCCATGTGCGGGACCTGTCAGGTAGCCTCAAAAATGCTCCAGGTCATTGAGCAGCTGGTAGAACTTGAAATGGGCAAAATGAACTTAAACTTCTACCCTGACCTTGCTAATGAATTTGAAATTGAAAGTGTCCCCTGTCTACTATTTGTAGATGCTGGTAAGGTACGGGAGACTCTCTATGCTTTCCAATCAGTTCCGTTTTTGCTAGAAAAAATAAAACAGCATATATCCTAAAGCAGATGCGCATAGTGCATCTGTTTTTTCAAGAGTAAGCAAGGCTATTAAGGACAACCCCCAATGAGAATTGATGGGAACTGTCCGCAATAAGGTCCCTTACGGACAAAACCTGTTGAGGAACCAAGGGAACTGTCCGCAATAAGGTCCCTTACGGACAAAACCTGTTGAGGAACCAAGGAACTGTCCGCAATAAGGTCCCTTACGGACAAAACCTGTTGAGGAACCAAGGGAACTGTCCGCAATAAGGTCTATTACGGACAAAACCTGATGAAGAACCAAAAGAACTGTATGTAAATAAGCTCTCTTTAGGAAACCCTGACGAGACCCATGGAAACTGCTATATATACTATTAAAATCACTGATAATAAGTCCATTGCCCAATCCCAACAGAAGTATAGTTACTCCTTAGTATCCTTGTTATTCTTTTTTTGCAGTCAATCACGCTACACCATTCATGTATATCATTTGAAGTAATTTTCCGTTCTGGAAAAAGTAGCCTAACTTCCTCTACAATGCGCATTACGGCCAACGCTACCAACTCCTCGCCCCCACAATTACCACAAACCAACTTATTTCCCTGAACACTCATCAAAAAAGAATTACATATTTTGCAGGTACTCCCCTTTCGTAGTTGACCAAATTCATATGGAGGTAACCTCTCATGGGGTGATTCAATTAGATGCAATGAAACCAATTTTTCTGCAAGCTTTTTATGCATGTCATTTAAATTGGGTGATCCCCTATTTAGTTTTTTCATTAAGCGATTGAGTTGATTTGGATAGATAATCGGTTCATTAAGCGGGGCATTGTAACAGGTAAACTGGGGGTTGATAAAGACGACATAGGCCTCAATCGGGATTTGGTACCCAAGGGTTTCTAATAATTGGCGGAGTAGGGATTCACTTCGTTGTAATTGGTTTAGTGGATTTTTGTATTCTTTTTTGGGAAGTGCATAGAATCTATTACCTTCAAAATAAAAATCCCCTTCATAATTTTTCACTTCAAATAGGATAATCTTTTCTTGAAATATAATCGAAGAATCAAGTTGGCATTTACTACCGTTAGCTTCAAGGAGCAGGTCGTTAAGAATCAAACTTGGACTCTGAAGCTTTTCTGTCAATGCGTCGAACATAACCTCCCCCTCAAAGCCCTTTACAAGGTTATGATAGCGCTGCTTTTGTTTACTTTCTAAATTCATTCGCAAGTTTAAAGACCTTAAAATTTTGATTTCATTGGATTCAATACGAGGTTTAAAACTCATAGTCCACATCCTTTCATTTTCGAATCTAGCTTTATTTTACAAAATACTCACCACCAACTAGCAGCCATCTATGTATAAATTTCAACACTTTTCAAAAAATTCCCCCATTCCGACATATTTCTCGGGAAATCACCCCTAACCTCGCTCCCAAAAGCAGATAATTGTCGACTACTTTATAAAGGTTTTCATGTCCCCCTCCTGTATAGTTAATATAAGAGAGCAGACCGGAGTGGTGGAAATGAAGGAAGTAATGAAAGCGTTTCAATTGGCGATTAAACAGCAAGGGCATATTCTGCCGTTACTGGAGCATAGCGATTTGCGAGTCAATTTGGTTAGTGAACTTACAACCATTCAGATCGTAATTAAGAATAGAGAAGTTTTCATTCTTCATGATAGCGATGGGACACAAACGATTCCTGAAATCCGTGGTGACCTTCAGGCAATCAAGCAGCTGCTTGAAGGGAAGGAAAGACTAAGAACTCTTGAACGGAACGGCGAATTAACTATTTCCGCTCCAATCCGCACCACATTATTGCTAGAATCGATCTTTTATTTGACAAAATCACAGGAAAATTTTTCGAAAATAATCTAATCAAAGCTATTGACTCGGAATTAAACTTGCTGTAAAGTTTTAGTTAAATAATCTAATAATAAAAACAATTCAATAAACATACTTATCGAGAGTGGCGGAGGGACTGGCCCTTTGAAGCCCGGCAACCGGTTTTTAAACACAATAACACGGTGCTAAATCCAGCAGAGCAACAAAGCTCTGGAAGATGAGGAGAGAGACCCCCTCTTCTATGAAGCGGGGGTTTTGTTTAATGAATTGCAAAAGAGGAGGAAGTAGTATGAGTGAAAATCAGAAGAAGTATCGTTTTGAAACCTTGAGTGTTCATGGTGGTTTATCTCCAGATCCAGTAACAGGTGCTCGTGCTGTTCCGATTTATCAAAACAATGCCTATCAATTTAAGAATACCGAGCATGCGGCAAACCTATTTAGTTTAGCAGAGCCCGGGTACATATACACACGGATTCACAATCCGACTACTACTGTTTTTGAAGAAAGAGTCTCATTATTGGAAGGCGGCGTCGGTGCACTGGCAGTTGCTAGCGGGATGGCAGCTATTACCCTTGCCATCTTAAATATTGCCGAAGCAGGCGATGAGATTGTGTCTGCTTCCAATCTCTATGGCGGAACATATAATCTTTTTGCAGTCACGCTTCCTAAATACGGGATTAAAGTGAAATTTGTGGACCCTGAAAATCCTGAAAACTTCCGCAAAGCGATTACTGATAAAACAAAGGCTGTTTTTGCTGAAACCATTGGTAATCCAAGCCTGCGGATCCTTGATATTGAAAAGGTGGCCGAGATTGCCCATGCGGCAGGCGTTCCACTAATTATTGATAATACCTTTGCTACACCATACCTGTGCCGGCCAATTGAACATGGTGCAGATATTGTCATTCATTCTGCCACCAAATGGCTCCTAGGAAATGGAACGACTACCGGTGGAATTATTGTGGATGGAGGGAAGTTTGATTGGAATTCACCGCGATTCCCTGGCTTCACCACACCAGATGCAAGCTATCATGACCTGGTTTATGCAGAAGCCCTAGGTGCAATCGCCTATATTATTAAAGCACGAGTTCAATTGCTGCGTGACTTAGGACCGGCATTAAGTCCGCAAAATTCTTTCCAGTTTATCCTTGGTCTAGAGACACTTCATGTCCGCATGAAGGAGCATGTGGCTAATACCAAAGAAGTCGTTGAATATTTAACCAATCATCCGGCTGTGGAATGGGTTTCTTATCCGGGGCACCCATCGCACCCAGATTATGAATTAACTAAAAAGTACTTGCCAAAAGGTGCAGGTTCCATGGTTGTCTTCGGGATTAAAGGCGGTAAAGAAGCCGGGGCCAAATTAATTGATTCGATTACTCTTTGGGCGCATGTTGCAAACGTTGGCGATGCAAAAAGTTTAATTATTCACCCGGCAAGCACCACCCATCAGCAATTAGATGCTGAAGGCCTGAAAGCTGCAGGTGTAACAGAGGATTTGATTCGCCTTTCCATCGGTATCGAGAATGTTGAGGATCTCATCGAAGATCTTGAATCAGCTATTTTGGCTGCAACGGGTGAAACCTCATTAAAGGTAAATGCCTAAAAGCTACCAAAACTTATTTTTCCGAATATGAAGATATTTTCATTGACACCCCTTTTTATACATGATACGATTGCTCTCGTAATATAATTTACTTAAAAAAATTAACGTTTTAATTGAATATAGGATACTTGATGCTCTTATCAAGAGAGGTGGAGGGATGTGCCCGATGATGCCCGGCAACCGTCAATAGTTTTTATTGAAATGGTGCCAATTCACACAAAGCGATTGCTTTGGGAGATGGGAGAAAGGATTATTTTTAATGATGCCTTTCTGCCTATGCAGAAAGGCTTTTTATTTTATTAAAATAGAATCTTTTTGTTAAAAATATCAAATCCTATATTATATTTAAGCGGTGTACTAGAATAAAAATATTTCAGAATGTTAGGTAAATTGAATAAAAAGCAGGTGATTCAAGTGATATCAATAAAAAATGTTCAGAAGATTTTCCCTTCTAAACAAGGGCAGTTAAAAGCCGTCGATGATGTGAACCTGGAAATTCAAGAGGGTGAAATATTCGGGGTAATTGGATACAGTGGGGCTGGTAAAAGTACCTTAATTCGAATGTTAAATGGTCTGGAGCTGCCAACCAACGGAACCGTTACGGTGGCAGGACGAGTTATTTCCAAGATCAAAGGAACAGAACTTCGAAAAGCACGCCAGGAAATTAGCATGATATTTCAGCATTTTAACTTACTGTGGTCGAGGACAGTTAGTGAAAATATCGCTTTTCCTTTGGAAATCGCAGGAATCAAAGGACCGCAGCGACAAAAAAGAGTGAGTGAACTAATTAAATTAGTTGGTCTCGAAGGTAGAGAAAATGCCTATCCGTCTCAGCTGAGCGGTGGACAAAAGCAGCGAGTCGGGATTGCAAGGGCACTTGCTAACAATCCAAAAGTGCTCCTATGCGATGAAGCAACTTCAGCTCTAGACCCGCAAACAACAGATTCTATTTTAGAATTGTTAGTGGATATTAATAAGAGACTCGGCCTGACGATCGTTTTAATCACTCATGAAATGCACGTCATCCGGAAGATCTGCCACCGGGTTGCGGTCATGGAAGGTGGAAAAGTGGTTGAACTTGGTTCGGTTTTAGAAGTATTTAAAAATCCTGAGCAGCTGATTACCAAACGGTTTGTCCAACAAGTAACGGAGCCGGAAGAAACGAAAGAAACAATCGAAAATCTACTCGAACTTTATCCGCATGGACAAGTAGTTCAGCTCTCGTTCATTGGGGAAGCAACAGAACAGCCGTTAATCACAACCGTCATCCGGGATTTTGATGTTGTCGTAAACATTCTTCAAGGGAAAATTTCGCATACACAAAACGGATCATATGGGACATTATTTATCCATTTGGATGGGCAAACTAGTGAAATACAGAATGCCATCGATTATATTCACTCCCAGCAAGTCGGTGTGGAGGTGATCAATAATGGCTAACTATATGGAAATGGTAAAATGGGAACAATTATTAGAGGCAACACGTGAAACCATTTATATGACTTCCATTTCAGTGTTTACAACATTTATTTTAGGATTATTTCTAGGTCTATTGTTGTTTTTAACAGATAAAGGGAATATTTGGGCAAATCGGCCTGTTAATGTCGTTATTGCCGCCTTTGTTAATATTTTTAGATCCATCCCCTTTATTATCTTAATAGTTTTATTAATTCCATTTACAAAATTATTACTTGGAACCATGCTTGGTGCAAATGCTGCGCTTCCAGCCCTCATTATTGGAGCAGCTCCTTTTTATGCTCGTATGGTAGAAATTGCGCTTAGGGAAATCGATAAAGGTGTTATTGAAGCATCGCAATCGATGGGAGCAACACATGGTCATATCATTTTTAAAGTATTAATACCGGAATCTTTGCCGGCATTAATTTCAGGAATTACAGTCACAGCTATTTCGCTCGTCGGCTTTACAGCGATGGCGGGAGTCATTGGAGCTGGTGGACTTGGACATTTTGCCTACCTTGAAGGTTTTCAGCGCAATAGACCGATTGTTACGTTAGTTGCAACAATAGCGATTTTAATTTTAGTTTTTATCATCCAATTTATTGGGGATTATTTTACAAAGAAAACAGATAAACGATAACAGGAGGAGTTAGATTATGAAAAAAGCATTTAGTTTGATTGTCATTGCGTTATTAGCCTTTGCCCTAGCAGCTTGTGGTGGTGCTAAAAACGATACTGCAGAAAAGGCAGGGAAAGCTGGTAATAAGAAATTAGTTGTTGGTGCAACTGCTGTACCGCATGCGGAAGTGCTTGAAGCGGCAAAACCTTTATTAAAGGAAAAAGGCATTGACCTAGAAGTGCAAGTTTTTCAAGATTATATTCTACCAAACGTTGCGTTAAAGGATAAAGAACTTGACGCAAACTATTTTCAAACACCAGGGTATCTAGACCTACAAATGAAAGAAAATAAGGATTTTGATTTTGTAAGTGTTGGTGGAATTCATAAGGAACCAATCGGAATTTATTCTAAAAAATACAAAAGCTTAAAAGACCTTCCAAAAGGCGCAAAAATTATTATGAGTGATTCACTAAGTGACCATGGACGAATCTTACCTATTTTTGAAAAAGAAGGCTTAATTAAGCTTAAAGAAGGCGTTGGCGCAAATGCAAGAGTTGAGGATATTGTCGAAAATCCAAAGAACCTTGACTTTTCAACTTTAATTGAAGCAAAATTATTAGCTTCTTCATTCGATAGCGGTGAAGGTGATGCGGTCGTCATCAATACGAATTATGCATTAGAAGGCGGTATTGACATTGAAAAGTATGGAATCGCCTTTGAAGGCGATGACGTTGTACCGGCAAACCTTGTGGTCGTTCGTTCAGAGGACAAAAACCGAAAAGAGATCAAGACACTTGTAGAAGTACTTCAATCAAAAGAAATCCAAGATTTCATTCTTGATAAATACAAAGGTGCCGTTGTACCGGTTTCTGAGTAAGCTAATAAATAGGAAGAAAGTCAGTGTGTAAACACTGGCTTTTTCTATGGAGTTGGCGAAAAGCAGTATACATTTAAACAGTAACGATGGGTAAAAATAGAAGGACTTATGACGTGAATTTTCTTGGCAAATTGCAAAAAAATAGGGTATGATTTTAAACGAGTGCTATTTACTTATATGGATTCGTCAGAATTTTCATTAAAAATCACTTTTCATTCTCATTTGGTACATGCTTAATGAAAATAGATGGACTGTTTTTACTGTTTTAGAGTTGCTAATACATTTCATTTGTTATAAGATTGGAATGAGAATAAAATGAGAATAGAGTTATTGAATAACTCAATCTAAATGTACAACACTTTCTCTTTGGAGGTATAGATATGGCTGGATCAACGTTAACGATCAAAGATTTACATGTAGCAATTGATGGGAAAGAAATTTTAAAAGGTGTGAACCTTGAAATAAAAGGTGGAGAAATCCACGCAATTATGGGTCCGAATGGAACGGGTAAATCTACTTTATCTTCAGCAATTATGGGACACCCAAAATATGAAGTAACCAGCGGAACCATTACCTTAGATGGACAAAATGTTCTAGATATGGAAGTGGATGAGCGTGCACGTGCAGGACTATTCCTAGCAATGCAATATCCTAGTGAAATTAACGGTGTTACAAATGCCGATTTTTTACGTTCAGCACTCAATAGCCGTCTTGGTGAGGGAAATGAAATTTCATTAATGAAATTCATCCGTAAAATGGATAAGCAAATGGAATTCCTTGAAATGGACCTTGATATGGC
Organism: Bacillus sp. MM2020_1; assembly: GCA_011250595.1. Classification (GTDB taxonomy): domain Bacteria; phylum Bacillota; class Bacilli; order Bacillales; family Cytobacillaceae; genus Neobacillus. Next base: position 117,431 of record JAANMP010000006.1, read on the forward strand.
GCAACGTTACTTAAACGAAGGCTTCTCCGGCGGTGAGAAAAAACGGAATGAAATTTTGCAATTGATGATGTTAGAACCAAAAATCGCTATCTTAGATGAAATTGACTCCGGACTAGATATCGATGCCTTGAAGGTCGTATCAAAAGGGATCAATCAAATGCGCGGCGAAGATTTTGGCTGCTTAGTCATTACACACTATCAACGACTTTTAAACTATATCACTCCAGACCATGTGCATGTAATGATGCAAGGCCGTGTAGTAAAATCAGGCGGAGCAGAATTGGCACAACGCTTAGAAGCTGAAGGATATGACTGGATCAAACAAGAACTTGGAATTGAAGATGAAACAGTTGGGCAAGAAGCGTAAGAGAGGGTTAGGAGGATTACAATGACAACTGAAACCAAATTACCATTTGATAAGGACAATGTTCGCTCCTTTTCAAAAGAAACGAGCGAGCCTGCTTGGTTTGAAGAACTTCGTCTTAAAGCATTAGCTGAGTTCGACCAACTGCCAATGCCAAGACCGGACAAAACAAAGATTGATAAGTGGAACTTTACTCAATTCACTCAACATACTGTAAAAAGTTCAGCCTATCCTTCACTTTTAGAATTACCGGAAGAAGTGAAAGCATTAGTTGACTTAGAGGCAGATAATAAAAATTTATATATTCAGCGAAATCAAACTCCTGCCTTTTTAACTTTATCAGAAGAGCTAAAAAGCAAGGGTGTTATTTTTACAGATATATTTACTGCAGCAAAAGAGCATGGAGACTTATTGAAAAAGTATTATATGACACAAGCCATCAATGCCGATGAACATCGCTTAACAGCTCTAAATGCTGCTCTAGTGAATGGTGGAGTGTTCTTATATATTCCGAAAAATGTGGAAATTTCCGAACCAATTCAGGCAGTCTATGTACATGATGACGTTGAAGCTAACTTGTTTAACCATGTCATTGTGGTCGCAGACGACAATAGTTCAGTAACCTACGTAGAAAATTATTTTTCAACGATGGAAACATCGAATACCCTAGTCAATATCCTGACGGAAGTCATTGCGAATGTGAATGCACGCGTGCAATTCGGTGCGGTTGATACGTTAGCTAAGGGTATTACTACCTATGTGAATCGCCGCGGCGTTGCCGGAAGAGATTCCCGAATTGAATGGGCCCTTGGTTTAATGAATGAGGGAAATACCATCTCGGAAAACACAACCAACCTCCTTGGCGATGGTTCTATTGGAGATACTAAAACAGTTGTTGTTGGACGTGGCGAGCAAACGCAAAACTTTACGACAAAGGTTGTTCATTTCGGTAGACATACATTCGGGAATATTTTAAATCATGGTGTTGTGAAGGAAAGTGCTACATCCATTTTTAATGGGATTGGTAAAATTGAGCATGGTGCATCGAAATCAGATGCACAACAAACATCACGAGTTCTTATGCTAAGTGAAAAAGCACGTGGCGATGCCAATCCGATTCTTTTAATCGATGAAGATGATGTCGTAGCTGGTCACGCAGCATCTGTCGGACGAGTTGACCCTGTTCAACTTTACTACTTGATGAGCCGTGGAATTCGTAAAGAAGAAGCAGAACGTTTAGTTATTCATGGTTTCCTAGCACCAGTTGTCAATCAACTTCCGATTGAAGGAGTAAAGAAACAGTTAACTGAGGTAATTGAAAGGAAAGTACGCTAATGAATATCAAGGATATTCGTAGTCAATTTCCAATCTTAGATCAAGAGGTCAATGGGAAGCCATTGGTATACTTGGATAGTTCTGCAACATCACAAAAGCCGCTCCAAGTTATCGAGGCAATTGAAAAATATTATCGTGAAATTAATTCCAATGTCCACCGTGGTGTGCATACACTAGGAACAAGAGCAACTGATGCTTACGAAGGTGCAAGGGAAAAGGTTCGTAAGTTCATCAATGCCAAGTCCACTCAAGAAGTAATTTTCACTCGAGGAACGACAACGTCTCTTAATACAGTGGCTGCAAGCTATGCGGCAGCGAATTTAAAAGCAGGCGATGAAATCGTCATTACGTATATGGAACACCATAGTAATATCATTCCATGGCAGCAAGTGGCCAGACGTACAGGCGCCCAGTTGAAATACATTCCACTTCAAGCAGATGGAACGATTTCACTCGATGATGTACGTGCAACCATTACAGCCAACACAAAGATTGTCTCTGTTATGCAAGTATCCAACGTTCTTGGTGTCATCAATCCGGTCAAAGAAATTGCTCAAATTGCCCATGATCATGGGGCAATCATGGTTGTTGACGGGGCGCAAAGTGCTCCGCATATGAAAATTGATGTTCAAGATTTAGATTGTGATTTTCTAGCTTTTTCAGGACATAAAATGTGCGGTCCGACCGGCATTGGTGTCCTTTATGGAAAAAAACATCTACTTGAAAACATGGAGCCAATCGAATTTGGCGGCGAAATGATTGATTTCGTGCAATTGTATGAATCCACTTGGAAAGAGTTACCGTGGAAATTTGAAGGCGGTACACCTATCATTGCAGGAGCGATTGGTCTTGGAGCTGCAATCGACTTTTTAAATGAGATTGGCTTAGACCAAATTGCCGAGCATGAACATAAACTTGCAGCCTATGCGTTAGAAAAAATGTCTGCTGTTGAAGGAATGACTATTTATGGTCCCCTTGATGCAGCCAAACGTGCCGGTCTAATCACCTTTAACTTAAGTGATGTTCATCCCCATGATGTAGCAACGGTGCTTGATGCAGAAGGTATTGCGGTTCGTGCCGGTCATCATTGCGCCCAGCCGTTAATGAGATGGCTGAAAGCGTCCGCAACAGCACGGGCCAGTTTTTACCTGTATAATACAGAAGATGATATAGATAAACTTGTTGAAGGACTTGTAAAAACAAAGGAGTATTTCAGCGATGTCTTCTAATAATTTAGATACACTTTACCGTCAGGTGATTATGGATCATTATAAAAATCCGCGTAATCGCGGTGTTTTAGAGGATGGCAACCATACCATTAATATGAATAACCCTACTTGTGGGGACCGCATTCAATTGACCCTAAAAGTGGAAAATGGAATTGTCGTCGACGCAAGGCAAGAGGGAGAAGGCTGCTCGATTTCAATGTCATCAGCTTCGATGATGACACAAGCAATTAAGGGGAAAAAAATCGAAGAAGCTTTAAAGCTAGCCAAGATTTTTTCTGACATGATGCAGGGAATTGATTACGATGAAGACGATCTTGATTTAGGTGATATTGAAGCACTTCAAGGTGTTTGTAAGTTTCCAGCCCGCATCAAATGTGCGACCCTAGCGTGGAAAGCCATGGAAAAGAGCTTGAAAGAAGAGGGAAAAGAATAAAATTAAGAAAACGCGATGGGAGAGGGCTATGTCCAGCTCCAGCGTCTAGCCCCTCGAGGTCGCTTCGGTCCTGACGATGAAGTCAAAGAACGACTTCACCGTCAGGCCCTCCAGCGCTTGTCGGGGCTGAACAAGGCGCTTCCGCTTTTCTAAGAATGGAGGAACACGACGATGGCGAAAAAAATGCCGGAAATCGGTGATTATAAATATGGTTTTGCCGATAAAGACGTTTCCATATTCCGATCTAAGCGTGGTTTAACATCTGATATCGTTAAAGAAATTTCGAAGTTGAAGAATGAACCACAATGGATGTTAGACTTCCGTTTGAAGTCGCTAGAGCATTTTTACAAAATGCCAATGCCACAATGGGGCGGCGACATGTCTTCATTAAACTTTGATGAGATTACTTATTATGTAAAACCATCTGAGAAATCTGAGAAGTCATGGGATGAAGTACCTGAAGAAATCAAGGCTACTTTTGATAAACTTGGGATTCCAGAAGCTGAGCAAAAGTACCTTGCCGGGGTATCTGCCCAGTATGAATCTGAAGTAGTTTATCACAACATGAAGGTAGAACTTGAAGACTTAGGGATCGTCTTTAAGGATACAGATTCAGCTTTAAGAGAAAATGAAGATATTTTCCGCGAACACTTTGGAAAGACCATTCCGCCAACTGATAATAAGTTTTCTGCCCTAAATTCAGCAGTTTGGTCAGGCGGTTCGTTTATCTATGTACCACCAGGTGTGAAAGTAGATACGCCATTACAAGCGTATTTCCGCATTAACTCTGAAAACATGGGCCAATTCGAACGGACATTAATCATTGTTGATGAAGGCGCACATGTGCATTACGTAGAAGGTTGTACAGCACCAGTTTACACAACAAACTCCCTGCACAGTGCGGTTGTTGAGATTGTTATTAAGAAAGATGCTTACTGCCGTTATACTACCATTCAAAACTGGGCGAATAACGTCTTTAACCTTGTGACGAAGCGTGCGGTTTGTGATGCCAATGCGACAATGGAATGGATTGATGGAAACATTGGTTCAAAATTAACGATGAAGTATCCTGCCGTAATTTTAAAAGGCGAAGGCGCTCGTGGGTTGACATTATCAATTGCGATTGCCGGTAAAGGTCAACACCAGGATGCGGGTGCAAAAATGATTCATTTAGCACCAAATACATCTTCAACGATCGTTTCTAAATCCATTTCTAAACATGGCGGTAAGGTAACCTATCGCGGCCAAGTTCACTTCGGACGTAAGGCAGACGGGGCACGTTCTAATATCGAATGTGATACATTAATTATGGATAACAAATCAACATCAGATACGATTCCATACAATGAAATATTAAACGATAACATCTCGCTCGAGCATGAAGCGAAGGTTTCGAAAGTTTCTGAAGAGCAGCTTTTCTACTTGATGAGCCGTGGTATTTCTCAACAGGAAGCAACCGAAATGATCGTCATGGGCTTTATTGAGCCATTTACAAAAGAACTACCAATGGAATACGCCGTGGAAATGAACCGTCTCATCAAATTTGAGATGGAAGGCTCCATCGGTTAATATTTTTGATAAAAATACCCGCTTGCCGTTGTTGGCAGGCGGGTTTTTTCGTTGAAATTTTGGCTTACTGCGCGGATGGGTGTGGCTTACTCTCGGAAAGGGTCGGGTTACTCTTGGATAGGACGGGTTTACTGTCAGATGGGACCACTTTACTGGCGGATAAGGCTAGTTTACTGTCGGATACACCACTTTACTGGCGGAAAACCCCACTTTACTGGCGACTACACCTCATTTGCCAAGAAATTGTTATTCTCACCTAAATATCTTCCGCCCCCATCGTAAAATGGTTATGCTATTATTAATAGTTGGAGGTGAGTTCTATGATTTATATCGGTGTAACGGGCTGGGGCGATCATGACAGCTTATATCCGGGCCAAATATCCTCACGGGACAAGCTTAAGGTGTATGCAAGCCATTTTCCCATCGTAGAAGTAGATTCCGCCTTTTATGCGATTCAGCCTCAAAGAAATGCTGAAAAGTGGGTCCATGAAACACCGCCCAGTTTCCAGTTTATCGTCAAAGCCTACCAAGGGATGACCGGACATATGCGCGGGGAGATTCCGTTTGAAAATAAACAAGCGATGTTTAGAGCATTTAAAGAGTCGCTTAAGCCATACATAGAAACTAACAAATTAGCAATGACCCTCTTTCAATTTCCACCATGGTTTACGTGTACGAGAGAAAATGTCGAATACTTAAGATGGTGCAAGCAGGAAATGGGTGAACTCCCCTGTGCGTTAGAGTTCAGACATCAGTCATGGTTCGCGCCTCAATATCATCAAAAAACAATTAAATTTATGACCGAAGAAAAATGGATCCATAGTATTTGCGATGAACCACAATCTGGAGAAGGTAGCATTCCAACCATAGTACAGTCCACCACTCCCGAAAAGGTCCTTGTCCGTTATCACGGTCGCAATGTCCACGGCTGGCAAAAACGAACAGGAGTGGATTGGCGTGAGGTTCGTTATCTTTACCGCTATAACCAACAAGAGCTAGAAGAATGGGGACACTCCATTCAAAAGTTAGCCAAGAACTCAAAAGATGTCTATCTCCTTTTTAACAACAACTCTGGCGGAGATGCGGCTGACAACGCAAAGGAAATGATCAATCTTTTGCATCTCGAATACAAGGGGCTCGCTCCACGCCAGTTGGATCTACTATAAAAAGTTAGGAGAAGAAAACATGGAATGGATCTTACTCGTTTTTATCGGTCTTATCGCAAGCTCTCTTGGCTCGATCATTGGATTAGGCGGAGGAATTGTCATTGTTCCCTCGTTACTTTATTTATCCACCCTGCCAGCCTTTGGACATATAACACCACAGGTAGCGGTTGGGACATCACTTTTTACGATGATATTTACTGGCCTGTCATCCACCTTAGCATATATGAAATACAAAACAATTGATTATAAAAGCGGTCTGATTTTTCTAATCGGAAGCGGCCCAGGGAGTATTCTCGGTGCGTGGGTAACAGAAGGCTTACATATGAAAACCTTCAATATTTTTTTCGGACTATTTATTATCTTTATTTCGATTATTTTACTACTTAAGGACAAATTAAAGCCTATCCCTTATCGGAAGGACCGGGGGATTATTCGAACTTTTACCGATAATGTCGGTAAAACCTTTGAATATGGATATAACCCAATCGTGGGAGTTCTGATTGCTTTTATAGTGGGCTTTTTATCAGGAATTTTTGGTGTCGGCGGTGGTTCGTTAATGGTGCCAACGATGATTTTGGTGTTTTTCTTTCCGCCCCATGTCGCAACGGCCACCTCGATGTTTATGATACTACCAACATCCTTGCTAAGCTCGATTACACATATTTCCTTAGGTAATGTCGATTGGCTCTATGCTTTGGCATTGGTACCGGGAGCTTGGATTGGGGCTAGAGTGGGTGTCTACTTAAACACAAAGCTTAAGAGTAAAACGATTGTGCTAATTTTACGAACGATTCTTATTGTTGTAGGAATCCGATTAATTTATCAAGGAATCTTTGGGTAGGTCGTGAATGGAAACCATACATATTTATCATACAAACGATGTACACAGCCACTTAGAAAATTGGCCGCGAATTAAGCAGTTCGTAGCAGAAAGACAAGCAAGGCATCACCAAAAAGAAGAGGATGTTTTTCTATTTGATATCGGTGACTTTATTGATCGCTGGCATCCTTTCACAGAAGCGACAAGAGGAAAAGGTAATATTGATCTCTTAAATGAGAGTGACTTTACCGCAGTAACGATTGGAAACAATGAAGGGGTTAACCTGCCATTTGCAGACTTAAATCAACTATATGAGAAAGCTCAGTTTGACGTTCTGTTAGCGAATTTTTTTCAGCAAAATGGAAGCCATCCAAGCTGGGTAAAGCCATATAAGATCTATCATTCGAAAAAGGGAACAAGGGTGGGTGTCATCGGTTTAACGGCACCGTTTGCACATCTTTATGGTTTACTGGGCTGGAAGGTGACAGAGCCAATTGAAGAACTGAAAAAATGGATTGAAAAGGTAAAAGCAGAATCAGATGTAATCATTTTACTTTCCCATCTCGGACTTAATGTGGACGAATCTATAGCAGCTGAATTTCCAGATATTGATGTTATATTAGGTTCCCATACCCATCACTCCCTTGAAAAAGGAAAGCTAGTGGGCAGAACACTCCTTGGCGCGGCTGGTAAGTATGGATATTTTGTCGGCGAAGTAACCCTCAACCTAAACGAACAAAAAATCATTACCGCGAAGGAAGCTGTTCTATATGACAGTAAAGAACTTCTCGCTCATAAAAATGAGCAAGATTTAAGTGATGCTTATTTTAACAAAGGAAAAGCCTTATTAAATCAAAAAGTGACTACCTTAACTAGTCCGCTCAACAGTGATATTTTCCATGAAACGGAATTTTCACTTCTGCTTTGCAGGGCATTAAGAGAATGGTGTAAAACGGATTGTGCGATGATTAACGCAGGGCTCTTATTAGGGGGGTTATCCGGAGAGGTGACTGTTTACGATTTGCTTGAAATCTGTCCCCATCCAATTAATCCTTGTGTAGTCGAACTAACGGGAAAAGAATTAGAAGAGCTTTATTGGCAGTCAAAAGATGAGGGCTTGGTACATAAGCATATCAAGGGACTTGGATTTAGAGGAACTCTTTTAGGGGTATTTGTCTTTGATCGAATAAGCCTTCATGAGGAAGTCATTTTTATTAATGGGACGGAAGTGGATTACGAAAAAATTTATACGTTTGCCCTTCCGGATATGTTTACATTTGGTCACTTTTTCAAAGACATTCTTCCTCAAAAAGAAAAGAAGTATTTCTTGCCGGAATTTCTTCGGGATATATTAAAATGGGAGTTACAAAAGTAACGATGGCATGAACACGCTTTTTCCCCTCAAATCATAAAGTGATAGAGAGGAAAGGAGTGTGGACCATTTGATTGAGCTTTCACCAATTGAAATAAACGGCCATACCTTTTTGGCAGTTTCCGTTTTGCTTCCGAAAACGACCTTGCTTGCGGTATCAAACGATAAGGGATATATCATGTGCGGGGCCTTGGATGTCGGTTTATTAAATGAAAAACTTAAGGACCGCAAGATCATTGCCGGCCGCGCTGTTGGAGTAAGGACCATTGAACAACTTCTAAATGCACCGTTAGAGTCGGTAACATGGGAGGCGGAGGCGTTAGGGATCCACCAAGGCATGGTTGGTAAAGATGCCTTGTTAAAAATGATTTAAAAAGCTTGCTCCATGCGGGCTTTTTTTATATTTGGCATTATTAAATCTAGTTGTTGATTTCTGCTCCAAGTGCTTCGCTTTTTTATGGGCTAGTTCCCCTTTTCCAAGCATACATATAGCTTGAAGGGGTGATTTTTTTGGCGAAGTTTCGCAGACGGCTTCCGAAGAAGGGGCCGTTGCCTTTCCGTTACGTGATGTTATTAACGTTTGTCTTTTTTCTTTTTTCAACTGCCACTGGATTATGGCTCGTGAATAAGGGGATTGAGCCAACATTAATGAGAATTGCAACTTCCGAAACCCGCAATATTGCCTCCCTCGTTATTAATAAGGCAATTACCAAACGGACGACGGACACGGGTGAGGATAATGATGTCATTGTCATTTTACCAAGTGAAAATGGCAAGGCCTCCAACGTAAAACTTAATACCGTTTATATAAACCGGGTCTTAGCGGAAACCACTGCTCAAATTCAAAAAAACTTAAAGGCAGCTAAAAAAGGGGACCTTGCTTCGTTAGAGCAGTTAACAGATGTAGAAATTGAAACGCATAATTCGAATAAGGAAGACGGGATTATTTGGTATGTTCCGTTGGGCCAAGCAACCAATATCTCCTTACTAGGGAACATTGGTCCGAAAATCCCAGTAAAGTTCCACGCCATCGGTGAAGTAGAACCAGATGTTAAAATCGAGACGAAGGATATGGGCATCAATAATACCTGGGTCGATGTTTCCATTCACATCGAAGTGTCTGTCCAAATCATCACCCCTTTTGCTACGAAAATAACAAAGCTTACCCAAAGTATTCCAGTGGACGGCTCACTCATACAAGGGGATGTCCCGCAATTCTATAATAATGGCGGCGGAGTAAGTCCATCCATACAGCTTCCAGAAAAAAAACAGACTCAGGAAAAATCAGGAAATAAAAAATAGGACTATCCACCATGGACAGTCCTATTTTTTGCGCAAATTCATCCGCTCCATTCGCTTCCATTTGGCTAAATGCGGATAGGGGTCAAAGGACCACTCGGTCACCCCGTTATCTTTGTACATCCCGTAATGTAAATGGGGCGGGAACTTACCAGACGTGCCTGGCGGACCGTAACCAGAGCTTCCGACACCGCCAATCACCATTCCTGGCTCAACAATTTGGCCAACTTTTAAATCCTTAGCAAAACCGCTGAGATGGGCAAAATAATGATAGGTATTATTGATATCCCTAATCCCGATTCTCCAACCGCCGAATTTGTTCCAGCCCTTCATTTCGATGATTCCATAGTTTGTGGCACGAACGGGGACTCCGTAGCCTGCGAAAATATCCGTGCCTTCATGTATTCTTCGGCCGCCCCAGCCGCGTGCAGATCCCCAAGTGCTACGGTAGCTATGATTGCTCCGGATTGGCACTGGAAATACTTGTGAATCTAAATCAATCCGGCCGAAATGACGATAAATTTTTGCTTTCCCCGCAATGATACTAACTGTCTTATCGCGATGATAGTAATTCCATAAGCCGATTTTTATATTATCATGATCGATTCCGTATGAAAGAAGATAATTGGCAAATGCATACAGGACATCCTCATCATTTTTAAGACTTGCTTTCCCGTCTCCATCCCCATCCACACCCTTCCCATCAAAAAACTGAATGATTGCCGGGTTCTCTGCCAAAGGATTTGGATTGGTAAGACCAGCCCATTCATCCGGCCGAAAATAGATGCCGATTACGCTGACCGGTTTAGGTAAGTCTCGGCGGACCTGACGGATACTTCTTTCGTATTGATCAATAGCTGCTAAGTAATACCAGGGAATCTGGGTAACCGTTTCAACCTTCTTATAAAGCTTCATTCTTTCTTGATATGGATCAGATTCGTTTGTTTTGGCCTCCGCATCCCTGCCTGCGAATGAACTGGTGAAGCATAAGAGAAAGGTTGCGATGATTAGAACAGCCCGCACAAGAATCCTCCTTCCAAGTAATGTACAAGCTTAGTTTATGTTTTCTAACCCATTTCATTATGGTTAATAAATGGTAAAGATGATTTTAAGGCAAAAACAAAAGGGTCCAAGCTGGCAAATTAAACCGATTTGCTTGTCGATATTTTTTCAGTATGGTAAAGTGACAAAGAAGATCCATTTCTAGCTTCAAGGGGTGTAACAATTAATGAGTAAGAAAGAAGATATTTTAAGAAAACCCGATTGGTTAAAAATAAAACTGAATACGAATGAGTCCTATACGGGCTTGAAAAAAATGATGCGTGAAAAGAATCTGCACACGGTTTGTGAAGAAGCACGCTGCCCTAATATTCATGAATGCTGGGCCGAAAGACGGACGGCTACCTTCATGATTCTTGGTGATACATGTACCCGTGCCTGCCGTTTCTGTGCCGTTAAAACCGGTCTGCCAACAGAGTTAGATTGGAAAGAGCCTGAAAGGGTTGCCGACTCTGTTCAATTGATGAACTTAAAACACGTGGTTGTCACAGCTGTAGCACGTGATGATCTTAAGGATGGCGGCGCCGCCATTTTTGCCGAAACCGTTCGAGCGATTCGACGTAAAAATCCATTCACAAGTATTGAAGTGCTTCCATCCGATATGGGTGGAAAGGAAGAAAACCTTCGTGTGCTAATGGACGCTAAACCTGATATCTTAAACCACAATATTGAGACGGTTAGACGGATGACACCGAGAGTTAGAGCCCGTGCAAAATATGACCGTTCTCTAGAGTTTCTCCGTCGGGCAAAGGAAATGCAGCCTAATATTCCAACCAAATCCAGCTTGATGGTTGGATTGGGAGAAACATGGGAAGAAATTATCGAGGTTATGGATGATTTACGAGTAAATCACATTGACATAATGACAATCGGCCAATATTTACAGCCGACAAAAGGTCATCTAAAGGTTGAGAAATATTATAGCCCGGATGAATTTAAAGAATTACAGCAAATTGCGATAAGTAAAGGCTTCAGCCATTGTGAAGCAGGCCCGCTTGTCCGCTCATCCTACCATGCCGATGAACAGGTTAGTGCTGCAGCGAAACACAAGCAAATGCTTGGTGAACAAGAAGCACAACAAGCTTAAAAAGAGAGAGTTCAGTCAAAAGTGACTGAACTCTTTTTTGTTATATAAATTGAACTTAGATAACTGTCTAGCTCCAGCGCCCAGCGGCTAGTGGACTTCGCTCTCCGCCCTACGATAAGTCAACATCGAATCGCGAACGCTCTCCGTGTTTCCTTTATCTCAGTTGGAGCGCTCCAGTCCATACGCAGCTAAGCGGGCGCTTCCGCTTTTCTATTTATCATCCGGTGTAAGTCCATTTTCATCCTCACTTGGATTCATGCGCTGTCCTTGCGGAGACTTTTTCATTTGCTTGATAAGCCCGTTAACTAAATTACGAGCGTTTCGGCTGGTGGAATCAAGGTTTGCCAGATTTTCTACATCCCTCATGAGGACTTTATTGTCAGTGACGAAGACATGGTAATATCTTGGAACGACAGACATCGCTGTTTTTTTCACTTGGTCGGCCGTCATATTTCGATTTTTGGAATCTGTCTTATAAGCAATCAATACTTCTTGGTCTGTGACAAGTGTGGCAACATCATTGACATTGGGAATTTCTGTACTGAATTTACTAATGATATTGGCCACCTGTTCGCGGTTTAAGGCAGTGTAGTGGTCATTGGCCGTATTATCATTCATGAGTGGGCTTTTTTGATGACGGACAAAGCCATAATTGTTGCTTGCGTTACGAACACTACGACTTGCCCCTTCATTGTAAAGGTCATGCCTTTTATTATTTACATTGATGGTATTGCCGCTTTCCTCATACACATCACGGTTGCCCATATCCTTCGAACATCCTGTTAAAGCGGTCAGCGTACATAATCCCAGGATTATGACTAATTTTTTCAAATGAAACACCTCCTTTTCTTAGAATAGCCATTAAACGGATTTATTTTCTTAGCAATTGATGGGGAATCGGTTATAATGGTTATTAGGAATTAGTTGGCAAAAGAGGTGAAATATCATGATTATGATGAATAACACTGTTTATGAAATGGTTCAAGAACATAGAAACGGCTTTAATGAAGAGGCTCTTAAAGCAAGGTTTAGTGATATTTTGACAAGATATGATTATGTGGTTGGCGATTGGGGTTATGGTCAGCTACGGTTAAAGGGCTTTTTCGACGACCAAAACCAAAAAGCCACTTTTGATACAAAAATTAGCACACTGAGTGAATACCTATATGAATATTGCAATTTTGGCTGTGCCTATTTTGTCTTGAAAAAAGTGAAGAAATAAAAGAAGGGCCAAGCGTAGCTGGCCCTTCTTTTACGTTGATTCGGTATATGGTGGCTGTTGATCTTTTGCTTGGTCATCGTGGGTGGGATGTGCTCCGTCCATCTGCCGGGGAAGATCTTGATGAAGTGTTTTATTTTCGTAATTAAAGGCACTGTATGTCCGTTGCCCATCTTTCCAAGGCGTGCTTTTGTTCTGCACCGGCTCGTTTTCGCGAATAGGCGAACCTAAAGGTCCTTCCGGGAATTCTTCCGCTGTAAGGAAATTCCTTTGTTTTTCAACATTGGACAATTCCGTATATTTTTCTTCTTCAGTCATGATTACGCCCCCTTTTAGCCTTATTATTTTCAAAGAGAGGGTAATTCATGACTAAACATTAAATTAATTCCATTAAGAAGCTTCTTAATTCCTCCGCATCTGCTTCATTTAATTGAAAAGCATACTCCAAATAGCCTTCTTCTTGCAAATCATCTGGGCCGATAATTGCAAAACGGCTTCCCTGCATATCAAGAACGAGATGCTTCCCAAAATGACGGTCACTTTGGACAATCGCTAAATCAAAGCGTTGATTTTCACCAACAAAGCTGACAAATCTTGTTTTTGTATCCTCTGTATCATCGTATAAGAAAAACCGTTCAGACATTTAATAAACTCCTTTATAAAAAAATCCATATTTTCGACATCCTCTTTATAGTAACAAAAAAAGCCAGTAGAGGGGAATGAAGAATTTCCCAAAATTTTCACAAGTTTTTAGGAATCAAAACACGAACGATGTCAAATTATGTTACAATTAAGCTAAATTCTCAAAGTGGACACCTGAGAGGAATGATTGAATGATCCGTCGTTACATGGAAAAAGTCAAAAATGTAATGCAATGGGGAAAGATTCTATTACCTCTTTCGTCAATACGTTTTTATCCTCCTCAATTTATTCTGCGAAACCCTGTATTGGAGGGAGTAACAGCTGCATTTAATAACGGGCATGAAGTAGCTGTGATCGTATTTAATTTAAAGGATACTAACAAAATAACAGATCAGTTAAGTCAATCGCAGTACACACAATTAATAAAGCAGATAAAAAAGGCATTCCGCAAGACCATAGAATCGCAAATTGCCAAACTAGACGTAATTACACTCGAGGACTTTTATGGGGACGGGCTGACACTTTTTACGAAAGTTGATGAAGCTAACCATTGCCTATCAGAAATAAATATGATCATGGCTAAAATTATTTACAGTGTGGAAGCTATTCTTCGTCAGCAATATCCAATCCTTCAGCCAGAGTTTGAATCTGGTTATATGTTTGTGGAGAAAAAGAATTATTCGATCATGCATTCAGTTGAAAGTGCCCGCAGGCAGGCGATTGCGATGGCAGAAAAAAGAATTAAGTCAGAATGGAATGAAATGGTCCATACGATCAAAAAGATTATTTTTAAAAAAGATATAAAATTATTAGCACAGCCAATCATTGATGTAGCAACAAAAGAAGTAAAGGCGGTCGAAATGCTTACACGTGGCCCAAGTGGAACCGTGTTAGAGAGTCCCTTGCAACTTTTTTCAGTTGCAAGACAGACAGGCCTGCTTTACGAACTTGAATTGCTGGTCATCGAGAAGGTTCTAGAGCAAATCAAGGCAACAAGATGCCGCCAAAATATCTTTGTCAATTGTACACCTTTAACACTTAGTAATATTCGCTTTATCGGTGATTTAAAAATAATAATAGAAAAATACAAGAATATTTCTCCGCTGCAAATTACCTTTGAAGTGACTGAAAATGATTCCATCGAGGGGTTAAAGAATTTTATTTATAACATAAAAATGCTTCGGTTAATGGGGTATAAAATAGCGATGGACGATACCGGTGCGGGATATTCTAGTTTAAGTATTATTAGTGAAATCATGCCGGATATTATAAAAATTGACCGTTCCGTAATTCAAAATATTGATAAAAATTCGGTGAAAGAATCGATGCTCCAAGGCTTAATGCTCATTGCAAGAGAAGCAGGTTCCATCGTCGTCGCTGAAGGCATCGAAAACGAAGCAGAAGCATCTGTTTTAAAGAGAAATAATGTCGACTTAGCACAAGGTTTTTTTTATGCACGACCAGCAGCGCTTGTAAGAATGTAGCAGCATAGAAAATGGAGGTAGTGAAACATGTATTTTGTGGACAGGGAAAAAATTGAAGAGATTTTAAAATACTTAGAAGAACAAATTCAACTTTTCTTAAGCCAAAAGGAATGGTCAACCCCGCTTGAAAAGGCAGCACTTGAGCGTTTAAACCATATGATGATTGAGTCGGTTTTGGACGTTGGAAACTCAATGATCGACGGGTTTATTATGCGTGACCCAGGTAGTTACGATGACATCATTGATATTTTAATGGATGAAAAGGTCATTTCAGCTGAAACAGGTAAGGGTTTGAAAATCTTGATTCAGTATCGGAAAAGACTTGTCCAATTTTATACGGATGTGAATCATCAGGAACTCCAACAAGTCTTTTCGGACCATCTTCAGGAACTGGTCAACTATGCAGACAATGTCCGTAATTATCTCGCCAATGAATTGGGGCCGGTTTCAGCATTTAAAAACTAATAAAAAGACCGTTTGCGGTCTTTTTATTTTATGTGGTAATAATATCTTTAGGAGTGATGATTTTTGAAAAAATACAAAGGCTATTTAATTGATTTAGATGGAACGATGTATAAAGGAACGGAACGGATTGAAGCGGCCTCCGATTTTGTGAAAAAACTTCGCGATCAACAAATTCCGTATTTATTTGTTACCAATAATTCTTCTAGGACCCCGGCACAGGTTGCAGACAAGCTGACCAACTTTGATATCCCTGCAGAAGAGAAGCAGGTTTTTACGACCAGCCAGGCGACCGCCAATTATATCTTTGAACGTAAGAAGGATGCCTCCGTTTATATGATTGGCGAAGAGGGAATTCGGACAGCTATAGAAGAAAAGGGCCTGAAATATGGCGGGGAAGATGCTGATTTTGTCGTAGTGGGTATCGACCGTGAAATCAGTTATGAAAAATTGGCGGTCGCATGTTTGGCCGTTCGTAACGGTGCAACTTTCATTTCAACCAATGGAGATATCGCCATCCCGACTGAAAGAGGCTTGCTTCCGGGAAATGGGTCACTTACATCGGTTATTACTGTTTCTACACAAACAAAACCTATATTTATCGGAAAACCTGAAGCAATTATTATGGAACAGGCCTTAAAAGTGTTAGGTACACCGAAAGACGAAACCTTGATGGTTGGTGATTATTATGATACCGATATTTTAGCTGGTATGAATGCAGGCATGGATACACTATTAGTTCACACAGGGGTAACAACGAAGGAACTGCTTTCCGGCTATGACCAGAAGCCGACATATACCGTAGATTCCTTAGATCAATGGGAGATTTAAAAAGGATGGGGGCCCCCCATCCTTTCGTCATTATTTTTTTTCTTTTTCAGCTCGTGCCGCCCGGTGTGCTAGTCTGCTTGATGCTGCCGCTGCAATCGCACCAACAATATCATCTAGGAAGGTATGACATTCTCCGGTTGATTTATCATTTAAATGTGCTAATATCCCAGGCTTTAACTTATCGATGTAGCCGTAATTTGTAAAACCAATTGAACCGTATACATTTACAATCGAAAAGGCTAGAATTTCATCCACACCATAAAGACTTTCGTCTGTTCCAATGATGGATTGAAGTGGCTCCTCAAGCATTCCTTTTTCGGCCAGTACATCCAGCTGTATTCCGGTTAAAATGGCGTTCTGAACCTCACGTTTAGAAAGGACGCGTTCCACATTGGCAAGACAGTCTTCCATTTTTAAATTCTCATGATATTTTTCTTGTAAAAAGAAAACTAAATCAGCGATGTCTTGTACTTCAACACCTCTTTCTTTCAGCCATCTGCGTGCAGTTACTTCGGTTAGATTTACGTTTTGGTCGCCTGCCATCCTCTGATCACCTTTTCTATGGATTTTCATTCTATATATACTGTATTATTCTAACTTATGCAAATTACTCATAAAAAAGAGCAGGTTAAAGCCTTATATTCTCCTTCAATTTTCTCTGTTATTCAGGAACAAGATTCTTAAAGGTACTACATATATATGTGTTAAGAATAGGGAAAGAAATGAGGTGGGAACTAATGCTGCAGAAAATGCTGGAAAATCAATATGGCATTACGGTAGAGGAATATGTCAAATTAGATACTTACGATGCGTTAAGAGGAGATGGTTGGCTCTATTTAATCTCCAAACCAACTAAGGAGGAAGAGGATCTTGCCGAGCTTGAAAAAATAGCTGAGCATTTAAGAAATTATGGTGACCAAAATGTCCCGGTCTTTTTGCAATCGAAAGAAGGTCATCTAATAACGACATGGGAACAACATAAATATTGTGTCTTGGCTAATCAACAAACAGAAGCGCAGCGGAAAATAAAATTGGGCAGGAAATTGGCCAGGTTCCATGAGCGTGGGAGAAGGGTTCCCTTTCAAATCGAGAGGTCCAGCAGGGTTGGCCAATGGAAGTCATTATGGGAAAAGCGCCTGGAGCAGATGGAAAAGGTTTGGAATGGACTGCTTTTTCAATCACCCGAAGACGAGTTTCAGCGAATGTTTGTTGATTCCTTCCCCTATTATCTGGGGTTGACGGAGAATGCGATTCAATATTTAGTCGATACTGAAATAGATGATGAACCCCAAGAAACCGATAGCGGCACGGTCTGCCATGAACGTTTTACCCAAAAAACATGGGGGCCGCTCAATAATTATATGATTAAAAATCCTTTCGACTGGGTTTTTGACCATCGCAGCAGGGACCTAGCTGAATGGACCAGGGAAAGATACTTTCACAATTTCCAAACCTATGACGTGGAATTAAAACGATTTTTTGAAGAGTACCAGAGTATTTCTCCATTGTCACCATTTACATGGCGATTATTATATTCGCGCATAATTTTCCCACTCCATTACTTTGAATGCATCGAGAGTTATTATATAACCACTTCTGAACAGGATAAAAAGTTATTGGAGGAGAAGTTAATGAGGATTCTGCGGCAGTCTGGTGAATATGAACGATTTTTGGCCAGTTTTTATCAAATCACCGATGCCCCGATTAAGCGGTTAAATCTTCCGCTATTAGAATGGCTTTATTAAAGATTTTTTTGCATGGAAAAAGCGATTGCCTCGGGGAGGCAATCGCTTTTTTATAGAGTTTAGAACTTTGACGGGTGCTTCCGCTTTTCGTTTTAAAATACTTGCTCTACTTCAACAATGCCGGGAACTTCTTCTAAAAGAGCCCTTTCAATACCGGCCTTTAGTGTGATGGTTGAACTTGGGCAGCTTCCGCATGCACCTAACAGGCGAAGTTTTACAATACCTTCCTCAACATCTACTAATTCACAATCTCCGCCGTCGCGAAGAAGAAATGGACGTAATTTATCTAGTACTTCTTGAACTTGCTCAAAAATTTCTTGCTCTGCCAAATTAATCGACTCCCTTCCTATAACTTATATTATAATGTCATCGGCGTTAAAAATCCATTATCAGAAATTAGGAAAACACACATTTAAAGACATTTTCTTGGTTTTTATAGTAAAAATGAGATAAGCTGAATTAAAAAGGCAGGAATGAAATGATGAATAATCAAGAAGTAGAGATTGTCGTTTATGGAGCGGAACAATTATGCCCAAGTTGTGTTAATTTACCTTCCTCCAAAGAAACGTTTGAATGGCTGGAGGCAGCGATTGCCAGGAAATTTCCGGACCAACCTTTTAAAATAACTTATGTTGATATATACCAGCCGACTGGGGAAAGTGAAAAACTCGATTTTGCTAAAAAAGTAATCGAAGAGGATATGTTTTATCCAGTGGTAGTTATTAAGGGAAAAATCGTTGGTGAAGGAAACCCTCGCTTAAAGACTGTTTTTTCAGAGTTGGAAAAACACGGTTATAAGGCTAATTAACGAACAAGAAGAAGCATTCCACCATGGAATGCTTCTTCTTGTTCTCTGAATCTAGCTCCAGCGCCCAGCGGCTAGTGGACTTCGCTAAACGGGCGCTTCCGCTTTTTAATTATCCATTATGGTACTTGTACATCCATAAAATCCCCGTTTTTAACATACGGGCGACGCGTCCTGTGATGGCCCGGTCAGCCATCATTCCAAATCCATGCTTTTTACCCAGGGAACCAAGGATTCCCTTTAGTTTGATTTGTGGGAAGGAAGCAGGCGGCTCTTCACCTTTCCAACGTCTCTTGAGTACTTCAACAATTTGTTCCGCTTGGCCCTCTGCTAATTGAGCACTCGGTGCATGGGGAAGACTTGCGCAATCCCCGAGTATAAAGATATGTTCATCGTTCGGCAAATGATGGCGTGGGGTAAGGACAAGTCTGCCCATTCCGTCTTTTTCCCCGTCCATATTCCGGACAACTTTATTGGCCTGAATTCCTGCGGTCCAGACAATAACATCGCAATGGATCGGCTCTTCGTGATTGTATAATACATTTTCTTCTACCTTAGTAATATTGGAATTGTTGATAATTTCGACAGTGTTCTTTTCAAACCAATTTTCAACATATTTGCTTAATCGTTCCGGGAAGGATGAGAGAATATGCTGGCCCCTATCAAATAATTTGATGTTAAGGTCCTCTCGGCTTTCACTTAATTCACTTGCTAACTCCACACCGCTAAGCCCTGCCCCAACGATACCAACAACCGACTCAGGTCCCAGATTGTTTAAGACGGAGTAGGTGAGACGCGACTTTTCGATACTCTGAATACTGTAAGTGAACTGATCTGCGCCGGGTACATCATGGTACTTGTCCTCACAGCCAAGACCGATAATTAGATCATCGTAGGCAATAGGCTCCAAATCTCTCATAACTACTTTTCTATCTGATGTTTCAACCGCGATGACTTCCCCATATTTTACTTCTAAGCGATCGTGTACCGGGAAATCAACTCGGATTTCTTTATCTGAAATCGTTCCTGCGGCTAAGGCGTAGTACTCTGTTTTTAAGCAATGGTAGGGTACACGGTCCACAAGAGTTATCTTCACATCGTCTGGTAAATGGTTGGGAAGAAGTTCGTTTAAGATCTTCATTCCGCCATATCCACCACCTAGAATTACAAGGTTTTTCATAATTATTTCCCCTTTGAATATCCCGTTTTCATATAAAAAATTCCTAGTGAGCAATAAAATAAGTAGAATAATTATTTCGTTTATTTCCCACATACGAGTATATCTAAGATGTGTCAAAATAACAACATTTATCAGGTTTTCTTGACAATGACACAGCGAACATGTTAATTGACGAAGTAGATGAAATGGAGTAGGATAATTAGTTGTGGAGAGGTGAAAGCAATGATTCAACCCATCATCGAATTTTGTATTAGCAATCTTGCAAATGGTGCACAAAAAGCACTTGAAAAATTAGAAAAAGATCCTAACTTGGATATTATAGAATATGGATGTCTTGGATATTGCGGAAAATGTGCAACTACCTTATATGCTCTAGTAAATGGCGAAATTGTCACAGGGAAAACCGCCGATGAACTCGTAGATAACATTTATCAATATTTGGAAGAGAATCCAATGTTTTAAAATGAGGGAGCGTTGCCGCTCCCTTATTTTTATATATTCATATGTTATTAAGAGGGAATCGTATTATTTGAGTAGTTAACAATACGTGTATATAATTAAGTAAAAGCCTCATGTAAGGAGGGTATTATAATGAGTAATGAAGTAGTAATTTTAACAGAAGCAGCATCGTTGCATATTAAAGAAATGATGAAGCATAACGAAGAAGAAGGTGCACTGTTACGTGTCAGCGTAAAGGGCGGTGGCTGCAGCGGTTTATCTTATGGAATGGGTTTTGAACATACAGTAAACGAAGATGATCTCACATTTGAACAATTTGGGATTCGAGTGCTAGTTGATAAAGAGAGTGCACCCATTTTACAAGGGACAAAGATTGATTTTAAAGAATCCATGATGGGCGGCGGCTTTACGATTGACAATCCGAATGCCATCGCCTCGTGCGGCTGTGGTTCCTCTTTCCGAACGGCCACGGCAACTGGTACACCGGAAGAATGCTAAAATATTGAATATCAAAAAAGCGTCCTGCAAATGGACGCTTTTTCTTATTTATTAAACATTGATGAACTGTGTAATGGCTGAATCTTCGCTTTTGGGTCAATGAAGGCTTTTGCGTTGTTTACGGCAGTTGGTGCTTCACCAAAACCACAAGCAATTAATTTCACTTTTCCATCATAGGTACAAATATCGCCAGCAGCATAAATGCCAGGAATATTGGTTTCCATTTTTGAATTGACGACAATCGAGTTCTTTTCGATCTCAAGACCCCATTCCTTAATTGGTCCAAGGGATGAGACAAAACCGTAGTTACAAATAACAGCATCCACATCGAGTGTTACTTTCTCTTCACCATTGACCGTTTCGAGGACAACCTGCTTAATTCCGCTTTCATCGCCAATCAGTTCAGCAGGAACATAAGGTGTCTTTACATCTGCTTTTGAGTTATATAAGTTTTCCACACTATGTTCGTGAGCACGGAATTTATCTCTGCGGTGAACAATGGAAACTTTTTCAGCAATAGGTTCAAGCATTAACGCCCAGTCAACGGCAGAGTCTCCGCCGCCAAAAACGACTACTTTTTGGCCTGCAAACTGTTTTAAATCCTCAATAAAGTAATAGAGATTTTTGCGCTCATATTGGGTAGCACTTTCTAGCTCTAACCGACGGGGTTGAAATGCACCATTTCCAGCGGTAATAATTATCGTTTTTGAAAAATGGACTTCTTTATTTGTTGTTAATTTAAACGTACCATCCTCTTGCTTTTCTAACTTTTCAACCGATTGCTCAAGTGCAATAGTAGGTTCAAATTTGCGCATCTGTTCTTTTAAATTATTTATCAATTCTTGAGCGCGGATTTTTGGGAACCCTGCCACATCATAAATATACTTTTCCGGGTAAAGCGCTGATAATTGCCCGCCTAACTGTGGCAAACTCTCAATGATTTTGACTGATGCTTGTCTCATTCCACCGTAAAAGGCAGTAAATAGACCGGTAGGACCGCCACCGATGATCGTTATGTCATAAACTTTTTGATTTTCTTGCACTCCGTATCCCCCCAACTCGTAGTTAGAAACTCCAATCACTATAATATCATAAAATAAAAAATTCTCACATCTTTATGAGCTAATATTCGCAACAGAAGCAATATTTAAAACAAGAACAAAACGATGAGCGAGATGCAAATTTCTTATCTATTAAAGTTAATTAATTTATAAATATTGCTTGATAATCCTCTAAAAGTAGCATAAGATGTATGGAGGATAGATTGTTAAATTTTTGTGACATAAAAAGCAAAAATTTGTGACATTCATAGAAAGTATTTATACTCTTAGCGTACTAACTTCTGCGATAATCCATATCCATACCATTGAAGTTCGTTTTTTATAGACTCATACGTGAATTATCTCACATACATTTTTCTATTATTCAAAATAAAAAAGGTTAAAGCAGTGGAAGCTAAGAAAAAGAGGGTTTATTCAAAAAAATTAAAAGGTGGAAGTGATCACTTTGAGAAAGCCTAAAATTGTTATTCTTGGTGCTGGTTACGGTGGACTAATGACAACAGTTCGCTTACAAAAATTAATCGGTGTTAATGAAGCGGATATTGTATTAGTGAATAAAAATGATTACCATTATGAAACTACATGGCTCCATGAAGCTTCAGCAGGCACGTTGCATCATGATCGTGTCCGTTATGATATTAGTGGTGTAATTGACCGCAGCAAAGTCGATTTTGTACAAGATACAGTCGTAGAAATCAACAAAGAAGAAAAGAAAGTTGTCTTAGAAAAAGGCGAAGTCAGCTATGACTACCTTGTGATCGCCCTT
This sequence comes from Bacillus sp. MM2020_1, assembly GCA_011250595.1. Lineage (GTDB taxonomy): Bacteria > Bacillota > Bacilli > Bacillales > Cytobacillaceae > Neobacillus. The sequence continues at coordinate 140,316 of JAANMP010000006.1, forward strand.
GGCGGCGAACCGGAAACGTTCGGTATTAAAGGATTAAAAGAATATGCATTTGGAATTTCTAATGTAAATTCTTCCCGTCAATTACGTGAACATATTGAATATCAATTTGCCACATACAATATGGAAGAAGAAAAGAACGACAACCGTTTGACTATTGTTGTTGGTGGTGCCGGATTTACAGGAATTGAGTTCTTAGGTGAATTAACTAATAGAATCCCGGAATTATGCCAAGAATATGATGTGGATTTTCATAAAGTAAAAATTATTTGTGTTGAAGCTGCACCAACTGTCCTCCCTGGTTTTGAACCAGAATTAGTGAATTACGCCGTTTCGCAATTGGAAAGAAAAGGTGTGGAATTCTTTATTGGCACTGCCATTAAGGAAGCTACCGAAGAAGGAATTTTTGTTGCAAAAGGCGAGGAAGAGCCACGTGAAATTAAGGCTGGTACCGTGGTTTGGGCTGCCGGAATTCGTGGAAACTCGATAATAGAAAAATCAGGTTTCGAAGCAATGCGAGGAAGAGTGAAAATTCAGCCGGACTTACGCGTTCCCGGTTTTGAGGATATCTTCATGATTGGTGACAGCGCGCTAATGATTAATGAGGAAATCAATCGTCCATATCCTCCGACTGCACAAATTGCCATGCAGCAAGGGGAAGTTTGTGCCCGCAATATCGCAGCATTGGTTCGTAATAAATCGGAGCTTGAAACTTTCCACTTCGATAATAAAGGGACAGTTTGCTCACTTGGTGAAGATGATGCAATCGGAGTGGTTTTTGGCAAAAAACTAACTGGAGCAAAAGCATCCTTCATGAAAAAAGTCGTCGATAACCGCTCGCTTTACATGATTGGCGGCGCAGGCCTAGTATTGAAAAAAGGGAAGTTTAATGTATTTTAAAAAATAGTTTCCCTAAGGGACAGAGAAATCTGTCCCTTTTTGATATGATTAAAATAATGAATTCTATGTGAGGGGGAGTTTGAATGAGCAGTCGCGAAAAACGCGGGAAGGTTTGGTTAGCTGTTGCCGGGTTGGTAAAGTCTAAAGATGGACAATGGCTTGTCGTCAAGAAACGATATGGCGGCTTAAAAGGTCAATGGTCATTACCGGCAGGGTTTGTAGAGGCGGGAGAAACTGCAGATGAAGCGGTCATTAGGGAAGTCTGGGAAGAAACCGGTATTCAATGTCAGGTAAAGGGGTTCATGGGACTGAGAACCGGTGTTATTAAAGGAGAAATCAGTGATAATTTGCTCCATTTCCTGCTTGAACCTATGGATGATGGCGTGATTACACATCAGGAAAACGAACTCTTTGAAGCGAGATTTATGGCACCGGAAGAACTACTTCTCGAGAAAGACGCATCGGTTGTTCTCCAATATCTGATAAGAAATAATGTTTCCTACTCGGTGCCTGGAATTAATGACCTAAACCCGGGTGATCAGTTTGGGTATACGGCTTATAAATTATTTTTGTAATTTTTAGAAAATTTAAGTGACACTTAGTAAATAAAAGAATACTTGGAGTGTATCCGTTTTCTTGGGGGAATTTGCCCAAATTCAGGCCTTTCCATTTTAGCTAATTCTTGATATATTATCAGAAAATTAAGTTAATTATTAAGGAGATGATTTAAAATGACGGTTAAGAGTTTGGATTCAAAAACCTGTGATTACTGTTCCGGGAAAGGCTATTTTCAGCTGGTACTTGGCGGATCGGAAACCTGTGCTTGCTGCGAAGGAACTGGTAAGAAAAAAGAATAAGCTGTTTATTCATGTATTTACCGCTTCTTCGAGACTATTCGGAGGGCTTTTTTTTCGTAGGGAAAGTTTTGGATTGTAAAAATAATTCGTAAATATTGACTCCCTTTTCGACATTAAGTACACTAAATGTTGATGTATAAGGGGGAATCTCGGATGCAAATGAGCATTGTTGTCTTAATCATATCGATTTTATTATTCTTTGTATTATTTTTTGGAATTGGATTTATCCTAAATATGCTTCTCAGAATGTCATGGGTTATGGCAGTAGTTTATCCGATTGTGGCAATTTTTATTGTTGATAAAGTAAGTTTTAGTGAATATTTTACAAATAGTAAAATGGCCTTTACCGAATTGGGCCATAGGTTTTCTTCCTTAGCAACTGCGGATATTCTTATCTTAATTAGTGGGCTGGCTGGTGCGGTTGCTGCCGGTTTTACGATTAAACTTTTACGAAAAAATGGATACCAGATGTTTTAAGATTTTTACCACTTGGTAAAGGTCTTTTTTTTATGTAAATCTATATGAAAAATTTTCCTCACTCTTTTTTTGAATAATTTCCATCAGCTTGGGAATGAATATTTTGGGAGGAGTGAAAAATTTTTATGAATAATATTAATAATTGGACTAGGCGATTGGCAATGTTGTGTCTTTTCTTGATGGCAATATTAGCGACCTTCCAATCTATTTCCGGAGTAAATGCCGAGTCGCTGATGAAGCAGTTTGCCTCTGTTATCTCAACCACTAAAACGGTTTCCGGAAGCGTACGTTCCTTAGAAGACGAAATCGATTGGTCTAAATATCCTAAGCTAAATGTTACTGCCACTGGGTATACTGCCGGTGTTGAATCAACAGGTAAGAGTAAAGGTCACCCGGAATATGGGATTACCTACTCAGGCGTAAAAGTCAAACGTGATTTATATTCAACTATCGCTGCAGATTTAACTGTTTTCCCGATCGGAACGGTTCTCTTTATTCCAGGGTACGGGTATGGTGTTGTTGCTGACAAGGGCGGGGCCATAAAAGGGAATGAATTAGACCTTTATTATGAAACGGTGGATGATGTTTATAATAAATGGGGGAAAAAGAAGTTAGATATATATGTTGTTCAAAAAGGTAATGGGAAACTGACAGAACAAACACTTAGAGCATTAAATGAAGATAAAGCGATGCAAGTTTTTCGCGGGCAGTATATTAGTTCCGAGAAGCGATAGAAGCAGGCTCCAAGCCTGTTTTTTATTTTGACAAAATATTGTATTTTTAAATCGTTAGTTAGTCGAAATAAATAGTTTTATTGGTTATAATTATATTCGAATCTAATGGAGGTGAAGTAATTTGTTTGATGTGAAAAAGGAATTAAACCTTTCTACTAAGCATGAGGGTTTAATCATAGGTCTTTTTGATAAACCGGAAAAGTTTTCAGGGCTTTTAATGAGTCTGGATCAGGGGTTTGAAGGACAACTTACTGATTTGGTAAAATCGGGGGATATTTCGGCAAAGTTAAAACGTATCAGTAAAATACATAGCTTCGGTAAAATTGGCGCCAAACGAATATGGTTTGTGGGTCTGGGAAAAGAAAAGGATTTAACCTTCGATAAACTAAGAGAGGCGTTTGGCAGGCTATTTAAGGAAGTACAAAAGAGCAAACTTGAGGAAACAGCTGTTTATTTGGATTCCTTCACCACAGAGGAAGTAAGTGGCTTAGATGCCTCACATGCATTAAGTGAAGCGCTCTCCCTCTCCACTTACCAATTTGAAGGCTACAAACAAAAGTCGAACGAACCTGAGAAAAAACTCGAGCAAGTTACGATTTATTCTAGTGCATATGAAGAAGCGGAAGTCCATGCGTCACTTTCTGTGGGTTTTGCTTTTGGACAAGCAACCAATTCTGCACGAACACTCGTTAACATCCCAGGTAATTTGTTAACCGCGACAGATATGGCCAATTATGCCCAAGAACTTGCAGCAAGGTATGAATTTGAAGTGGAAATCTTAGATAAAGCTGAGATTGAGAAGCTCGGCATGGGCGCCTTCCTTGCGGTCAATCAAGGGTCTACTGAGCCGCCTAAAATGATTGTCCTTAAATATCAAGGTAAGGACGAATGGAAGGATGTCATCGGTCTCGTTGGAAAAGGGATTACCTTTGATACAGGCGGTTACTCAATTAAAACAAAAGCAGGAATTGTCGGGATGAAAACGGACATGGGCGGAGCTGCTGCCGTGCTTGGCGCAATGGAAATCATCGGTGAGATCCAGCCAGAGCAAAACGTGGTCGCTGTCATTCCATCCACAGATAATATGATTAGCGGTCATGCCTTTAAGCCGGATGACGTGATTACATCAATGAGCGGGAAAACCATTGAGGTGTTAAATACAGATGCTGAAGGCCGTCTTGTGTTAGCGGATGCAGTTACCTATGCCAAACATCATGGTGCGGAGTATCTAGTAGATGTTGCCACTTTAACGGGTGGAGTGATCACCGCACTTGGTCTCCACACAACTGGAGCCATGACTAACCATGATCAATTATATCAACAGGTTTTGGAGGCTTCTGTCGAAGCTGGCGAGCAGATGTGGCAATTGCCATTATTTGAAACAGAGATTGAGCGGGTAAGAAACAGTAAAGTGGCCGACTTAAATAATTCGCCTGGGAGTGAAGGCCATGCCCTTGTTGCCGGTGCATTTATCGGTGAATTTGCCGAAGGAACCCCATGGGTACACTTAGACATCGCTGGGACAGCAACTTCGTCCAAAGCATATGATTTAGGTCCAGCCGGGGCAACAGGAGTTATGACCCGGACACTAGCCTTATTTGTAGAACGGTTTGAACCCATTGAGAAATAGTGATTTAAAAAAGCCTCCGAGCATTTCGGAGGCTTTTGGTGGTATAGGCAGTCCATACGGAGCTAAACGGGCGCTTGCGCTTTTTGTTCTTGCCCACTCCAAACCTCTTCAATTCGCATATGAAATAGTGTAGGCAAGTATAGAGGAAAGGAGGTTTGCTACATGTACCCTTATTATCGGAATCCGCAGCAGGGACAGGATCATAGATTTATTGGTTTTGGTTTACCATTAATCGGGGGCTTTTTAGGCGGACTATTAGGAGGAGCGTTAATTAGCCGTCCATTTTATGGTGGTTACGGATATCCTGGCTTTTACCCACCGCCAATGCCACCGCCAATAGGCTATCCAGGAGCTTTTTATCCCGGCTATGGTGCGCCGTATTATTATTAAAACGAGAAAAGACAGCTCTTGGGCTGTTTTTTTACGTTGTGTGACTTTTTAAAGGAAAATTAATAAATAAAGCGAATAGAATAAAAAGACAACATTTACATATGGGAGGTATAGGAATGATTGAAAATACACTGCTTCAATCCCTCGGGATTGAGATTACCCACATTGAAAAAGGAAAGGTTATTGCAACCATGCCTGTAGATGAAAGGACTCGCCAGCCTTTTGGAATACTTCACGGAGGGGCCTCTGTTGCCTTAGCAGAAACGGTTGCGAGTGTAGGGGCGTATGAGTTGGTTGATAAGGAACTAGAGGCAGTTGCCGGGCAAGAGATTAATGCGAATCATGTCCGTCCCAAAACGGAGGGGGTCGTAACTGCGATTGGTACTGTCCTTCATCAGGGGAAAACCACTCAAGTGTGGGATATTAAAATTACAGACGAGCAAGACCGCCTTGTTTGTGTGTCCAGATGTACGATGGCCGTTATTAAATTAAAAGGATAAAAAAACTTAAATAAGGATGGAGTCATTCCCATTCTTTTTTAGGTTCTATTGATGAAAAATTTAAAAAATTAACTTTAGTTTCATGTTATAATAT
>JAANMP010000070.1 GCA_011250595.1 Bacillus sp. MM2020_1
TAATAACCATAGAAATAGAAATTTAATTTTAATATTACTTTGTTGACAAATCTGGATGTTATACTATTAATTAAGATAAGATTGGTAATATGCGGTAATTTGGATATTAAGAAGGCAGGGGAACTTAATTGAAAAAGAAGTTAATCGTACTAAGTACGACCATTATTATGGGGCTAGGAAGTGTATTCTCAATTTCGTCAGTGAATGCAAAAGCAGCTAACCTTAAAAAAATACAGGATCAGCGTTCAGGTCTTCAAACGGATATCTCCAAAACATATCAGGAAATATTACAGATACAAAATGAATATATAAAATTATCGGAACAAATAACTAGAGTTGAGTTAGCGATTAAAGATAATAATAAAATGATAGTTCAAACGGAAGAAAAAGTGAAAGAATCTCAGTTCGAAGTGAAGACCCTTCAACAGGATCTTACGACAATTCAAGAAAGAATCAATAAACGAAATGAATTATTAAAAAAACGTGCCTTATCCCTTCAAGTAAGTGGCAAGGTTAGTTATATAGATGTAATCCTTGGAGCATCAGGTTTTAGTGACCTCGTGAGTCGACTTGGTGCCATTGCGACAATGGTTGAAGCAGACCAAGATCTTGTTACACAGCATATAGAGGACCAAAAGGAAATTGAACAGAAACAATCTTCTGTAGTAAAAAAGCTAAATGATTTGCAAAACTTGAAAACAGAGCTTGTTGGAATGCAAGCCCAAATTTTAGAACAAAAAGAGCAAAATGATACACTAAAAGAAGAACTGAAATTAAAAGAGCAAGAAAAACTTACTATAATGGCAGATTTACAAATTAAAGATGGTACGCTTGCATCGAAAGAGGCACAAATAAAAGGTAATACATACAAGGATAATACTAATGAAACTAATAAGATTAATGTTTTAATACCTACTACCACAAATGAAACAACTAATATTGTTATCCACGCAGGTGATAAGTATATTGGGAATTCTGTTTATGTTTTTGGCGGGGGAAGAAATTCTTATGATGTTGAACATGGCAGATTTGATTGTTCCGGCTTTGTTGCCTGGGCCTTTAAACAGGCAGGAATTAATGTTGGAGCACATACAGATATTTTAAAAAATACTGGAAAAAGAGTATCAATAAGTGAAGCACAACCTGGTGATCTAGTATTCTTTGATACTTATAAGATAGATGGGCATGTGGGAATTTATCTTGGTGGAGGTAAATTCATTGGTTCACAAAGCTCAACAGGGATTGCCATTGCAGATCTAACGAGCGGTTTCTATAAAAAGAAATTTAATGGACGTGTAATGAGAATTATCAGCGACAAACCATAAAAATAAGCGATGCTGTCGATGCATCGCTTATTAATTATGGTGTGCTGCTTATTAATTGCTGTAGATATGTTTTCATTTGAAGGAGTTCTTCCTCGCTCTTTGATTCCATTTCAACTTGCCCCCCCTCGTTGAGACTTAACTTAAATTTGGGGAGAATCGAATGATTAGCTGTTACACTATGTGCTAAGAGTTTAATATTTTTGAGACCGAAGTTTCCAGTTGTGGGCAGGTAGTTCTCACTAAATTGAGCATTGGTAACTTTAAGGCTTAGATTGTTAAAAAGGACTTTATCCTCTGGACTCATATCAATTGTTACAATTCCCTTTGGTGACTTTACCAACTTCTTAATAGTCAAGCCTTCAGCTGAAAGATTTTCAAATTTCAATTCAAGCATTGGCTGATTTTTTTGTTCTGTTGTATCACCAGCAGTCATAGTCGGTTCTTGCATTGTCCCTTCCATTTGAGTTGCTTCAATAACAAATCCAATAATTTTTGGATCGCTAGCAAAACTATCCTTTGTTGATATAAGTAGTCCACTAATAATTAGAATCAATATGATTATAAACTTATTAAAATAATATCTATGTCTCAAAGAACATCACCATTTCTGCGTATGCTATTAGTATTTCCAGACCGAACTGCTCTAGTCCAGTACAATAGGTCCTATCTTATTACATTTATTCTGGTGAAATTTCCTTCCCTGTGGCCACTTCTTTTTCAGCAAAATTATCTTGTTCTGACTGTTGCTTGCCCTCATTAATGCCAAGTTGGGGTTTCCAGGCAATCAACATGGAACCGCCAATGATACCGAGAATGGTTCCAATGAAGAAACCGCCTAACGCCCCCATAATTGAAAGAACAGAGGCGAAAATTGCAATAACTCCAAGGAGGGTGGAAAGCCTTTGCATCATATAGGAAAGCACACCCATTAACAGCGTGAGACCTCCTAAGAAAAAGCCAACAAATAGAATACTTCCGGGTGCTACAGCTAATTCATAAAGTTTTGCCGGGACCCATAAAATGATCAGTCCGGAAAGGATACACAAGGTCGCCCCCCAAAAGGGGCACCTTGCTCTCCAATTCCTAAACCGCTCACGTTTTGAATAAGTAGAGTTCATTTTTATCATCCTTACTCAATATTCTGTGATGGTTAAAATATTTAGTTTAAACTTTCGAAAGAAACCTTCATACCTGGCAATGATACTTGCTGTTGGAATAGGTAAAGGGTTTTTAAATCACCGTTTTTAATTGTGATAGTATTAGCATTTTGAGTAAATTCTTTAGCAACCTTTTCTAAAGGATTTTCAATATCACCCACATAGTTTTCTTGCATGGTCATGTCGCTAAATTCTGCGTCACCAGTAATAAGTGTAGCTTTTTGGAGTAATCCTTTAATTTCAACAGTGCTAGCTGCCGAAATGACAACTTTAAATCCACCACCTGTTGGTAATTTAACTTCTTTAGAAATTTCTAATCCATCGATAGTTGCAGATTCAATATCGTTTACAGCAACAGGATTATTTCCTTTAGATTTGGCACTGTCCGCGAGTCCACCATAAAGTTTAAAGTTATGGCCAACCATTTTGTCGAATTTGACTGTAAATTCACCGACACCACTTAGTGGCATGGCATAGGCAACACCTGTGATTCCAAATATTGCAAGTAGTGACCCTAAAAACAAAAAACCACCTAATAGTGCATAGACCAACTTCTTTCGAACTGTTTGCCCTCCAACAATTACTGTTTCTGTTGCTAAATTCATTGCCTCTCCTCCTTTTTCGGATTTAAGAATATGAAAGCAGATTAAATGTAAATGCTTACACTATTCGTCACAATTTTATGATAAATTACCGTTTTGTGATATCCCTACATTTGTAGGAAGTTTGTAATGATTATTTAAAAGGAAAGAACAAGATTCTACAAAAAAGCAAAAGTATCCAAATTAAGCAGGGATTTTGGCGGGTTTAGTTGAAATATGTATAAAGGTAAACTGTGATTTAATTCAGGAAAAATAGCAGCTAAGATTTTTAGGGAAGGGAATGCGATCATAATGTCTAAGTCATTAAACCACCATTTGGACAATCTCTTAAACGATGCTGTTAAATTGCTAGCTAATTATCAAGATGATTTATTACAAGAATGGGGAGTAATGCTCCAATCTCTTAAAAATACAAATAAAAAATCTGTTGCAGTTTTTGAATTTATTAGTGAATTCCTCGACAGGTTTTTACGATCTGTAAATGAAGGTACGATTGATATTTATGGAATGTTGAATGAAATACAAGTTGAGTGGTTGGAGACGTTTCAAAGGAGTCCGCAACCAGAGGCACTTATTTTTCATCTTAATTTGTTGGAGAACGCAGCACATCGGGTACTAAAATCAAGGATTACATATTCATCAAAATTACATCCGTCTGTCCACTATTTATTTTCAAAAATTAGTGAAGTGATGCTTTTTCAATCCGAAAAAGATAATTATAGTATTTGGAAGGATGCTGTGATTCTTTTTAATGAATGGATTATCCGCTCGCAAAATTTTCGCGAGTCCATTGAGAATATTTGCTTTGGATTTGGCTATTTTCTTCCATTTAAACGGTGTGCTCTTTTTAAGTTTACCAATGAGGAAAGTATTGGAATTGGTTTATATGGACATCATTTCAATAACCATGAAGTGCAAGCGATTGCAGAAAAAATTACTAATATTCCTGTCCTTAGCGAAAGTCTTGTTAAACTAAAATCACAAGGCAGTGAAATGAAAAACTTTCAGCCCATTTATATACCTGTTGCAGAACATGACCTTCCAGAGATGTATGTGAGAAAGTTCGACCTTGCCTCCTTAATTATTGTGCCAATTTATGTTCCAGAAGAAGGGAAAATAATCGGTGGAGTGATTTTAGATCAAGGCCAGGGTACTCATTTCACAGTGGATACAAGTCTTTTTCCAGCGTTAATGAAATTTGGCCAGAGTTCTGGAGAATTGTTTTCAAAATTTATCCAAGCTAATATTAAAAAGCAAGACTTACCCTCAGGAGATTCAGTTTCTCTGTCACCACGGGAAACAGAGATTATCAAACTGTTAGCAGATGGTGCATCGACTGCAGAAGCTGCTTTAAAACTATATTTAAGTGAATTTACTGTTAGAGATTATATATCTAATATCATGAAAAGATTAAATGCCCAAAATAGGACAGAAGTTGCCGTCAAAGCAATTCGAATGGGGATTATTGATTAACGAAAACCCAGGTGTGGCCCGATAATATCGAAGGCCACATTTTTGACGTTCGGAAAAAGTAAATGAAACTATTATCTGTTCTATTCGTTATATATAATATAAATGCCAATAAAAAGATATTGCTATATAGTTAGTTTATCAGTAGAATAATTAGGTTGTAATTCATCATGATTTACGATACTGACGCAATAGTTAGGAGAAACTCACAACATGGAATTACTTATGATTATTAAAGCTATTTTGCTTGGATTAGTAGAAGGATTAACAGAATTTGCACCAGTTTCTTCAACGGGTCACATGATTATTGTTGATGATATGTGGCTGCGATCTGAAACGTTTTTGACACAACAAGGAGCTAATACGTTTAAAATCGTGATCCAGCTTGGGTCGATTCTTGCGGTTGTCGTTACATTTAAAGATCGATTTATTGATCTATTGGGGCTAGGTCGTATCAACAAGCTAACAGGTTCGGGACAAGGACGTCTTAAATTAACACAGGTTTTAGTTGGATTAATCCCTGCGGGTGTATTAGGTGTCCTTTTTGATGACTATATTGACGAACACTTATTTTCAACATCAACGGTTTTGATAGGATTGGTCATTGGTGCTCTTTTAATGATTATTGCAGATATTATTGGTCCAAAACAGCCGAAAGCGCAAACTGTTGATCAAATTTCCTATCGACAAGCCCTGGCAGTTGGTCTATTTCAATGTTTCTCCCTTTGGCCTGGTTTCTCTCGGTCTGGTTCCACCATCTCGGGAGGGGTATTGATGGGGATGAGTCACAAAGCAGCAGCCGATTTTACTTTTATTATGGCCGTGCCAATTATGGCAGGTGCAAGTTTTCTGTCCTTATTAAAGAATTGGGAATATATGACGATGGATGCCTTACCAATCTTCATCGCAGGATTTATCAGTGCCTTTGTTTTTGCTCTACTGTCTATTCGCTTTTTCTTAAAGCTTATTAATAAAATAAAACTTTTGCCGTTTGCCATTTATCGAATTGTATTGGCACTCATTCTGTATATTGTATTCTTTTAAATTAGTCAGCTTACTAAACGTAAGCTGTATTTTTTTATAAAAAAATTAAATTTTGTCTAAAATGTGACAAAAATAACTTTATATTTCTTAGGAATGGGATAAACTTGATTTAATAAGGAAGGGAGGGTAAAATTTGCTAATTATTCCGACTTATATAGGTTTGTGGCTTCTGCAAATTTTATGTTTTTTAATTCCAATGGTTTTATGCCGATCCTATTTTCGCAAGGAGTTCCTTTATAAAAAATTCAAAAGGATAAGTTTAATTGTATTGAATGGACTATCAATCATTATCTGCCTTACTTTCCCAGTTTTAATTTCCGATGGCTCTCAATTAGCATTTCGGATTATATCGATGATATTTGTATTTATTTTAAACTATATAACCCTTTCACTTGTTATTTATCTTCAGAATTACTTTCTTGAAATGAATGTGATGAGTAAAAAAGTGATTCAGTTTGAAAAAAATCATACGATTAATCATTTGCTTATCAATAATTCACAGCAGATGTTACCGCCATTAAAATCGGCAACTTGTTATTTGGATTTACTTGCAAAAGAGCCGTTAACAAAACAACAGTCATTTAATCTAATCCAAGCAAAAAATGAATTAAAACAAGTGGAATATGGTTTAGATCATTATCATCCCTATTTAGATGAAAAGTGGAATGAACAAAGGGAAATGAGTTTTGTGAAAGAATTGCAAGATGTTGTTCATTTAATGAAATCCTATGCTCAAATGCATCAAGTGGAGCTTTTATTCACATCTACAGTTAAGGAGGATGTTTCCATAATGGGTGATCCCGAGATGTTACGGTTTGCCCTATTGAATATTATTAAAAATGGGGTAGAGGCCTGTTCTCCAAAAGGTTGTGTCAATATCTCACTTCATGAAATGATTAAAGATGTTTTTATTGTAATCGAGGATAATGGAAATGGTATACCGAAGCATGTTATCAGACAAATAGGAAAACCGCTAACCTCTGGTAAATTGAACGGGTCGGGATTGGGACTAGCATCCACTTATAAAATAACAGAATCTATGGGTGGCAGAGTGGAGGTTGCATCACATTTAAATAAAGGGACGATATTTAGCCTTTATTTCCCGAAATGGGTATCTATAGAGGTGTGATACCTAAACTGGTAGTGAAGAAAAGGATTTCTTTGCTGCCAGTTTTTTGTTTATTTACCTATAAAAAAATAATTAGGTAGGAACCTATTTAGAAATAATTAGTCACTTACCTGTTTTTCATAAGAAAGCAGCCTATACCATAATCACTAAATAGAATAATTTAAAATAGGGGATTGCTTGAATGGGAACGAAGGGAGGGAAAGACATGGAAAAAGGACGGTGTGAAAAGCACTGTTTATGTAATGAAATGGAAGAGTTGCTTGAAGAACAACAAAGATTATCTTTAGAAGATTTTCGATTTGTTTGCGATAAAATTGGATATGATACCATTCCATTTGTCCTCTCTAATGATAAATGTGCATTTGAAGTATTTGGGCGAACGAAGAGTGGTATATTTTTTACTACTCAAGTATTTAGATTAGAAAGCCTTGATACAAGGAATTGCTGTGCGAAGCTTTCGATGCTTATACCTGTCGATATAGATGGTCTTCCGGTTGATCTGTGTGACGAAGTGTTTTCATTAGTAAGAACAAATAACTGTATATTAGTTGATCTATCCTGTTTTTGCAGTATTCAACCTTTATCCCCCAAATTGGTTAATCGGGAACTGCCCATCGTTGAACCAAAATGTTAATAAAAAGAGGAGGTTAGGGTCTGATCAGGAAGTAAAAATAGACCCTAATCGATTTCTTAACACAAATCTGGAAAGTCAGTGATAATTCCTTCGACATGTAGTTCTTTTAAAGTCATTACATCATTCTTTTTTTTAACGGTCCAAATAATCGTTTTTAATCCATGATGATGGATTCTTTTAATAAGTCTTTTATTAACCATAGTTATTTTGGGATTTACATAAGAAACATAGCTAGTAAATGATCTTAAGTCCTTGTTCGTAATCATTTTTACTCCTGCATTCTTTACTAATACTCCAATCGGAATGGAAGGAAGCAGTTCATGAAAACGTTTAAGTGAATCTCGGTCAAAGGATTGAACAATCATTTGACTATCTCCAGTTGTTAATTTCCTTTTGATTAGTTCCTCGGCAGTCTTTTCCACAATTTGCGGATATAGTGATGGTTTTTTTAATTCAAGTAAAATTCCAACTTTCCCTGCAAACTCATCAAGAAACTCAGAGAGGGAAGGGATTTTCTCCCCGGCAAATTTAAAATCGAACCAACTTCCTGCATCAAGGTTTTGAATATCCTTTAAGGTGTAATCCTTTACCTTCCCCTTCCCATTCGTTGTCCGGTTGACAGTGGTATCATGAATCACGACCAATTCCCCATCTTTTGTCATTTGGACGTCAATTTCAAGATAATCTACACCTAAGTCTAAGGCTTTGTTAAAAGAAGCAAATGTATTTTCTGGGCAGTATCCTGCTGCACCTCTATGACCAATTTTCAAAGGACTGTGTTTCTCTCCTTTTAAACTTAAACGTGTAATCACTCGAAAAGTTACCATGAATATCAAAAACAAAAAGGTTACGACATTCCTCAAGTTAGGGACTCCTATCTACATTTGGTTGTGAACATGTTATGAAAAACAGTGGCAATTGTCAATCAAATGCCAAGAATTTAATAAAAATGAATTCACCTAGAACATACTTTCCTATTTTAATACTTGATGTTGGTGGAAAAGAATGGGCTTCTTCTTTTTTTCAAAACTGGGTAATTTGGATATGTGTCTATCGCACATTTTTATCTGTGTGAATAGGATATATGGAAATCAGAAAAGGAGGTAATGTAAATGTCTGGTGCAGCTGGTGGCTACGGCGGCGGATTTGCCCTACTAGTCGTTTTATTTATTTTGTTAATCATTATTGGGGCTTCATGGTGCTACTAAGTTTTTCAAGTTAAGATAAAAAGGAGGTCATGAAAATGTTTGGATACGGTGGATACGGTGGATTTGGTGGCTGTGGATATGGCGGCGGTTACGGCGGCGGCTGCGGTTACGGCGGCGGCTTCGCTTTAATCGTAGTATTATTTATCCTCTTGATTATTGTAGGTGCAGCTTGTTTTAGATAATAATATTAAATTTAGAACCCGCTTGGTTAATCAAGCGGGTTCTCTTGTGCAAAATTATTGGCTCGTTTCCATTTACTAAATGCATCAAGCTCGCTGGAAATTTTCTTTACGGTAAAGCCAATCAAAGCAGCGTCATCTAAAATGCCAAGCCCAATAATGAAATCAGGTACCAAATCAAGTGGTGAAACAAAATAAAGCAAAGTTCCAACAACGGTAAGGATGGTACTTGGAGAGACATTTTTATATTCGCCCTTTGTATAGGCTTTAACAAGATCAAAAAATAATTGCAGTTTTTCCCATACTTCTTCTAAATTTTGTTTTTTATTATTCGCCATTTTTATTGCTTTATTTAATAAGCCCTGTGTTTTTTGCTGATCGCCAATGTAATCTTTAGCTTTGTCATTATATTTATGCTGCTCTTTTTCAAAAATCATATGACTGCCTAACATTATACCCACTTCCTTTTTGTGAAGTACAATTAGTGTTCCACCAAATTAAAAAACCATGAAATAATTAATCGCAAACAAAAATAAAACCAGGCGCAAGAACCTGGTTTTCTATTACAATATTAAACAATCTTTTCACTTAAATTAGTCTTCTTTCCCCAAACAATCTCTTCGATTTCAGAGCCTTCAAGTGTTTCCTTTTTTAATAATGCTTCAACTAAATGTTGGTACTGATCATGATAGCTTTTCATGAGATTTTCTGCTTTTTCTAAAGCTTTTCCAAATAGCTCTTTCATTTTTTCTTCTTTATCCTGTTTATTGAAAGTCAAGCTGAAGCCTTCCTCAAGCATTCCGGTATCCACCATCTGCTCAATCATTTGTTTTGCTTGTCCGACATCGCCGCTTACACCGATGCTATGTTCACCCAAATGCATTCTTTCGGCAACTCCGCCTGCTAAGACCATTGCCACACGCTCTAGTAAGTCACTGGTTGTCGAAAGTTGCATTTCCTTTGGAATGGGTGCAACATACCCCAATGCCTCTCCGCGAGGGATTATTGTAGCTTTCCTTACAGAACCCGGCTTCGTTAAAGAGGCAACAATTGCATGTCCTGCTTCATGGATGGCAACTCTCCGCTTTGTTTCAAGGTCTTGCAATGAACGGGAAGTACTCCCTAAAATGGTTCTATCAAGGGCGTAGTCAAGATCTTGCTTCTTAATCATATCCTGCCCGTTCCGAACAGCTCTCCTACTGGCCGTTTCAAAAAGGGATTGAAGTTCTGCACCGGAAAAACCAGAGGTGCTTTCTGCCAATTCATCTAATTGTGGAAGTACATCTGAAGCAAAGGACTTCCCTTTCGCATGAATAGTAATAATTTCTCTTCTTCCCTTTGTATCGGGAAGCGGTACATGGAAGGAGAAGTCGATCCTTCCAGGACGAAGAAAAGCTTCATCTAGCAAATCTTTTCTATTGGTTGCAGCAATAAATAGAATTCCATCATTAGAATGTCCACCATCCAGCTGTACAAGTAACTCAGTTAATGTTTTTTCTGCTTCCTCGCCGCCATGGGCTTTTCTTTTAGCAGCAAGAGCATCCACTTCATCGATGAAAATAACAGCAGGGCTTTGCTTTCTTGCTGTTTTGAACAAGGAACGGACTCGGCTTGCCCCTACACCAATAAACATTTCATTAAAAGCTGATCCACTGGCTGTAAAGAATGAAGCATTTAGTTCACGAGCAATTGCTTGAGCAAGCAAGGTTTTACCAGTTCCGGGAGGTCCGTACAGCAAAATTCCTTTTGGTGGTTTAATCCCCAACTTTATTGCTCGTTCCGGTTCTTTTAGGGTTGTGAGGGTTTGTAAGATTTCTTCCTTCATTTCGTCCCCGAGGCCACCTACATCTTTTAAACTAATTTGTGGAAGTGGTCGAGCATTTGCTACACTATTTTTCATTGAATTATTTAGACCAAAGCCGCCTTTTGTTTTTTGAAGTGCAAGGGCAGCTCCAACAAGCAAGAGAATAACGCCGCCCATAATCCACTTCCCATAGCGACTGCTTGTCGAATACGAATAATCAATATTATATTTGCCAACTAGCCTGTCTATCATTTGGCTCTCTGGAGGGACATGGGATACGTATTCTGATTCTCCAATTTTAATATAGAGTTTACCGTTCGCCTGTTCATTTAATATGACAGTTTTTCCATTTTGCTCCTGAATTGTTTTTTCAACAGATGAAAACGGAATAGATACTTCATTATTTGTTGTTTGAACGATCCAGATAATGCCTGCAATCACTAATATGAACGCTGCAATGAGCGGAATAAATTTAGATACTTTTCTTATACTTTGATTCAATGCATTCATCTCCTTCAACAGAGTCATACTCTATTATAAAGGGATTTCCAGAAAAATGGATGTGGGAATTGGTGGGAAACACACATGCCTTCATCCAAAAAAAATACACCAGCGAGGTTAGGGGAAAAATGCTGGTGTGGGTTAGAAAGGCTATGATAATAAACGAAGATGTGGAATGATTGGCAGTAATACACTTTGAGCAATTGCGCCGATACTCGCACCGATACATGATTCTTTATTCCATCTAAAAACATGAACTTTTTCATCTTTTCCTTCATACAAAAATAATAATTGTGCGTCTTCTTCAGCAATGCCAATTTTATTAAAAGGAATCTTATTCTCATTGAGAACAATTTCAAATGCTTTATGCAAAAAATTTAAAGTCTGCTGATCAATTTTAGTAATCTCCAAGACATGTACCTCCGTTGTGGTTATGTATTTACGGTACTTATTTTCCTCATTACCGCTTTCTTTCATTATATTCTTTATGCTCACGGGTTTAAAGAAATATTGCAAAGTTTCCGTTTGAGAGATAAGATTGAAGTTATGGACAAAAATATTTATTGTCAAAAGAGAGGAAAACGAAATGGGTAACAATTTTAAAGAAGATGTATTGTCACGCCGGACATTTGCGATTATTTCCCATCCGGATGCCGGAAAAACCACGCTGACTGAAAAATTACTATTATTCGGCGGTGCCATTCGTGATGCAGGTACTGTCAAGGCGAAGAAAACGGGAAAGTTTGCAACAAGTGACTGGATGGAAATTGAAAAACAGCGGGGTATTTCCGTAACCTCCAGTGTAATGCAATTTGACTATGATGGATTTCGAGTGAATATTTTGGATACTCCCGGGCACCAGGATTTCAGTGAAGATACGTACCGCACCTTAATGGCTGTTGATAGTGCTGTGATGATTGTCGATGCTGCAAAAGGGATCGAGGCGCAAACACTCAAGCTCTTTAAAGTATGCCGAATGCGCGGTATTCCGATTTTCACATTTATGAATAAACTCGATCGCCAAGGCAAGCCGCCGCTTGAACTTTTGGCTGAATTAGAAGAGGTTCTCGGCATTGAATCATATCCAATGAACTGGCCAATAGGTATGGGAAAAGAATTCCTTGGTATTTATGATCGATTTAACAATCGGGTAGAACAGTTCCGTGTCGATGATAGTGAACGATTTATTCCACTCAATGAAGACGGAGAAATTGCTGGGGAACATCCCTTAAAAACGTCAGGACTGTATGATCAAACACTTGATGAAATTATGCTGCTTAATGAGGCTGGAAATGAATTTTCAGCTGAAAAGATAGCCGCGGGTAACCTGACACCTGTATTCTTTGGGAGTGCCTTAACTGCCTTTGGTGTTCAGACCTTTCTTGAGTCATACTTGGAATTTGCTCCGGCACCAAAGGCACGTAATTCATCCGTTGGGAAAATTGATCCGTTAGGGGAACAATTTTCTGGTTTTGTCTTTAAAATTCAAGCCAATATGAATCCTGCACACCGAGACAGGATTGCATTTGTGCGTGTCTGTTCCGGGAAATTTGAGCGTGGTATGACAGTGAATATTCCTCGCTTAAATAAACAAATAAAGCTTTCCCAATCGACATCCTTTATGGCTGAAGAACGAAGCACAGTGGATGAGGCGGTCAGTGGTGATATTATTGGTTTATATGACACCGGCACTTATCAAATAGGAGATACCTTAACATCTGGGAAGGATGACTTTCAATATGAAAGGCTGCCGCAGTTTACACCAGAATTGTATGTTAGGGTTTCAGCCAAAAACGTAATGAAGCAAAAATCCTTTTATAAAGGAATTCAGCAGCTCGTCCAAGAAGGTGCAATCCAGCTTTATAAAACAATTAAAACCGATGACTATTTATTAGGTGCAGTTGGTCAATTGCAGTTTGAGGTTTTTGAGCATCGAATGAGAAATGAGTATAATGCTGAAGTATTAATGGAACGAATGGGCTCTAAAATAGCACGCTGGGTAGATGGTGAAACGGTGGATGAAAATTTATCGAGTTCCCGGTCACTTCTAGTCAAAGACCGTTTTGACCAATATGTATTTTTGTTTGAAAACGACTTTGCGCTCAGATGGTTCCAGGAGAAAAATCCAAAGGTCAAACTCTATAATCCAATGGATCAGGAAGCTTAGAAAGAAGACGGGAATGAAACCCGTCTTTTTTTTAAATAATATTAAACAGAAAATTCAGACTAATTACCCATGGACGAATCTTTTCATGGGACTTTACAATGGTTACAATCGTCTAGTTATAGACTAAGGAGGAGATACGTTGGAAAAAGGGTATTTTTTCACTGGTTTTCCCGGTTTTATTTGTAACCAATTGATTCGTGAAGTCCTAAAAAGAAATCACTTCAATGGAACTGTTTATGTTCTTGTCCTGCCTGAAATGGTGGAGAAGGCAAATAAAGAACTAACGGCTATTATTTCAGAATATAGGTTAGAAGTGTCATCCTTCAAAATTATTGTTGGGGATATCACTAAACCTTACCTCGCGATTACACCAGAGGAGAATCAGGAATTACAGCAAAAAGTTACACATGTTTACCATCTAGCTGCGATCTATGATTTAGCTGTTCCTAGAGAAATTGCTTATAAAGTCAATGTTAAAGGTACAGATAACGTAAATGAGTGGGTGAAAAAGTTACCAAACATAGAAAGATATATTTATTTTAGTACAGCGTATGTTGTTGGAAATAGACAAGGGACTCTATATGAAACGGAACTCATCGCTCCGGAGAGTTTTAAAAATCACTATGAAGAAACAAAATATAAAGCAGAAGTTTTAGTGGATAAACTAAAAGATGAGGTACCTATTACCATTATCCGTCCTGGGATTGTCAAAGGTCACTCCCATACAGGTGAAACCATTAAATTTGATGGGCCGTATTTTATTATGAACTTTTTAGATCGATTAAAATTTCTCCCGCTTATACCCCGACTTGGAAAAGGTGAAGCCTATGTAAACCTTGTTCCGATTGACTATATTATTCAAGCAACTACTTATCTGAGCCATTTAGACAAAGCCGCTGGAAAGACATATCATCTAACAGACCCCCACCCCTATCGTGCTTCTGAAATATATGAAATAATGATGAAAGAATTACTGAACAAACAGCCAAAAGGAATGATTCCGCTAACCCTAGGCAAATGGTTCTTATCCATTAAACCGATGAGAAAATATCTTGGGGTGGAGAAAGAAGCATTAGATTATTTTACTTGGAAAGGGCACTTTGATTGCAAACAGGCCGTATCTGATTTAAAGGGTTCAGGGATATCCTGTCCTGACTTTAAAGATGGCATTAAGCCTATGACAGCTTTTTACATCAAACAAAAGGATAACCCGACCTATCAAATAAACATTTTTTAATAAAGGGGTGACGACTTATTGATGCAATTCAAGAAAAACTAACGGTGATAACCCCCGCAACAGGAAAACAAATCGGAGAAATTGCGGAAACACCGATTGGTAAAGTTGAAAGCTTTTATCAAAGGGGAAAAGGGGCTTTTCAGCAGTGGAGTAATCTGACTTTTTCAGACCGAGCGAGCTATCTTTTAAAGCTTAAAGAAATCATCGTTGAACAGATGGAGGAAATAGCAAAAATTATCGCGGAGGACAGTGGCAAAGTAGTCACGGAAGCACTGGTTGCTGATATTATGCCAACCCTTGATGCTATTGATCATATCGTTAAGCATGGCGATAAAACCCTTCGGCGCCAAAAAATTAAAACTCCTCTTTTATTGATTGGTAAAAAATCGTTTATAGAATATATGCCAAGAGGTGTTGTGCTAATTATTTCACCATGGAATTATCCAATGCAACTTGCGATGGTCCCCATGGTCAGTGCTTTGGCAGCAGGAAATACGGTGATTTTAAAACCATCGGAAGTAACGCCCCTAGTCGGAAAATGTATTGAGGATCTTTTTGAGAAAGCAGGCCTACCAGAGGGGGTCGTGCAAGTAGCCCATGGCGGGAAAGAGGTAGGGGCAGCATTTACAAATGGAAAACCGGATTATATCTTTTTTACAGGGTCCGTTAGAACCGGAAAAATTATTCAGCAGGTTGCTGCACAAGACCTAATTCCGACAACGCTTGAGCTTGGCGGTAAGGACCCGATGATTGTGTTTGCTGACGCTCATTTAGAAAGAGCCGCAAAAGGAGCGGCATGGGCTGCATTTACCAACAGCGGTCAGGTATGTATGAGTGTAGAACGGCTATATGTTGAAAAAACAATCTTTCCACAGTTCCTTGCCTTATTAAAAAAAGAAATCAAGAATCTTAAACAGGGAAATGATCAAAATGCAGATGTTGGTTCGATGACGTTCCCGGCACAATTACAAATCGTTAAAGACCAGCTCGAAGATGCTTTAAGTAAAGGCGCACGACTAGAAACAGGGCTCCCACCTGAGAGGTGGGCAAACGGAATGTATTTACCATTAACTGTCGTAACAAATGTAAATCATCAAATGAAAATTATTCAGGAAGAATCTTTTGGGCCGCTTCTTCCTGTCTTGCCTTTTGATAATGAAGAGGAAGCGATAGGTCTCGCAAACGATACAGTTTACGGATTAAATGCCAGCGTATGGACAAATGATAAAGAAAAAGCAAGAAGGGTAGCCTCAAAGCTTATATCAGGTGCGGTTGTTATTAATGACGCAATCATTAGTATTGCAAATCATGGTCTTCCTTTTGGAGGTGCTAAACATAGTGGAATTGGAAGATACCATGGGGATGCAGGCTTAAGAATTTTCTGCCACGAAAAAGCAATTGTTGAGGATAATGGTCGAAAAAAAAGTGAAATACATTGGTATCCCTATTCTGACAAATTTCCGTTATTTCTACAACTTTTTAAGAGTTATTTCCAGGAAAATCGAGATTGGGTTGGGTTTGCAAAAAACTATTTACGCATCTTAAAAAAGAATTAAGGTGTTGGGAAAAATATTTATTTTTCGATATTTTTAGGCATAGACTGGATAAGCTAAGATGAGGTGTTTTTTTAGCTTACCAAAAATATGCCTGAAAAGCGGGATTATAATGAAAAAAATGAGCAAACTCGAAGCCGTTTTATGGAATATTGCTTTTCCTGGTTTTAGTCAATTACTATTGGGTCAGTATATCAAGGGGATATTGTTTGTTACATTAGAGGTAATAATAAATGTTTATAGTCGTTTTAACACAGCGATTATGTACAGCTTTCTAGGTGAAATTGAGCAGGCAGAAGCGGTTATTAACTATCAATGGCTTATGTTTTATCCATGTGTCTACATGTTTTCCATGTGGGATGGTTATCGTTCTGTCATGCCGGATAATGAAAAATACTCGTTTTTACCATTTGTCTTTTGTGCCTACTTTGTTACGGTGGGGTTAATGGTATCTCCTAAAGTGACGATTTTTCATATTCATCCCGGTCCTATATTTTTACCGATGTTATTTTTAATTCCCGGATTACTAATTGGTTTTTTGATTCAATCGATCTTGTTTTTAAAGTACAAAAAATAATATTTTTAATATAAAAGCTTCAAATCAGGTTATTCTGGTTTGAAGTTTTTTATTGGGAAAAAATTTTTTATAATAACCCCCACAAACTGATTAAGAAGAAACGTAACTATGTAGAGAAAAAAGCATTCGCCAAAACTCATGGACTCAATTATGACACTCGTATGTTATAATTGGTCGAATAGAGGTGAGCAAATGCTAAGTTTATTGTTTATGGCCAAAAAGAAAAGGCGAACTTTGGAAGAAACCGTACTCTTAATTCAACAAGGTGAGCAATATCTACTGGATGAAATAATCCGTGCATATAAGCCATTTATTGCGAAAACAGTGTCTTCTGTATGTAGACGATATATCTATGAAACCGATGATGAATTTAGCATTGGTCTCATCGCATTTAACGAGGCGATAGAGAAATATTCAACTGAGCGCGGTAGTTCTCTGTTGAGTTTTTCCGAAGTCATAATCAAACGAAGAGTTATTGACTATATCCGTAAACAGTCCAAAAATCAACATTTAAGTCTTGACTTAACTAATGAAAAGAACGACGAAGAATCAGCAGGATCAATCATCGTTAATGAGCTCTCATTAGATGATTACAATAAAAAAAATGATGAGCAATTGAGAAAAGATGAGATTCTTCACTTTCAAAAACTATTAACTTCCTTTGATTTAAATTTTAGTGACTTGGTTGAGAATTCACCAAAGCACTTCGATGCCCGAAAAAGTGCAATTTTAACAGCCAAAATGTTAGTGGATAATCAGGAGCTGAAAGAAATGTTATTTACTAACAAGCGTCTTCCAATTAAGCAATTAGAAACCATGGTAGATGTCAGCAGAAAGACAATTGAACGAAACAGAAAATACATTATTGCAATTGCACTTATTTTAGCTAGTGATTATGTCTACATGAAAGATTATATAAAGGGGGTGCTTGAAACATGAAAAAGGGAATTGTTATGGAAATTGATGATGCATGCCTTACGCTTTTAACCCCTGAAGGTGAATTTTTGCATGCAAGGAGACAAAATCAGCCATATCTAATTGGTGAAGAGATACACTTTTTTCCTATGGAAAGTGTTAAAACTAATAAATATAATACTGTCATAAATATTCTTAAATTAAAACCAGTTTGGGCTCTAATGGCTGCATTATTGATCTTCCTTGGTTCGTTTTTTCCAATGTATCAAAATAATAAGGCATATGCCTATATGTCTATTGATGTAAATCCAAGCATTGAGCTAGGTATAAATAAGAAAATGCAGGTTGTAGAGATAACTGGTTATAACAAAGAAGGAAAACAAATTATTTCTCAATTGAATAAATGGAAGAAGAAGGATGTTTCAAAAGTAGCTCAAACTATTTTAGCTGAAATGAAAGAAGAAGGCTTCTTCAAGACACAGGAACACGTTATTATTTCCACAGTACGGACGGAAGAATCTGAAGATAAGATTGAAAAAAAGCTTCAAGAGAACATTGAGGAAATTAAAGCGTCAGTAAATAAAGAAAAGCTAGAGCTTACAGTGTTAAAAGCTTCTGAAAGTGAAATGAATAAAGCTCATAAACTTGGTATAACAACTGGAAAATACCAGGAAAATAAAATTCAGGGAAATTTAATTAAAAAGGCGAAGACTAAAGCTGTAGAGGAAAAAACTGAGCGTAGAGCTGTACTAAAGAATCCAGCAGGCAAAATTCCTCCGGGGCAATTCAAAAAGCAATCAGACCATAAAGCCATTCAAAACAAAGGGATTGCTGAAAATAAAAGGACAACCGAAAAAATTAGGTTGAATGGAAAATTAAAGTCACAAGGACAACAAAAAAAGGTTGAAGCGGCTGAACTTAAAAAGAAACAACCACAGCACCAAAAACAAAATAATCAAAGGGAAAAATCTTCTGAGAATAAAAAAACAACTAGAAACGAAAATCATAAAGAAAAAGTCAGTCCAAAGGGGAACAGCAAAAAAGTCGGGGACCCTCAAACTACAGGCAAACAAAAAGATCAGCAAAAAGACAAGCAAAAAGATAAGAAAATAGATAAGCAAAGAGATAAGCAAAAAGATAAAGTTAATGTAAGAGGCAAAAATATGGAGTATAGTCCCCAAAAACCTCATAGAAAATATAATTAATCAAAAGAGTAAATAAAGTCCGGATTTAATCCGGACTTTTTTCCATTTTTATTAAGTTATTTTTGTGAGGATTGTCCAGAAAGTTGTGCTTGTGCTTGCTGTACAAGGCGTTTTGTAATTTCGCCGCCTACAGATCCGTTTGCTCTTGAAACTGTATCAGACCCTAAATTAACGCCGAATTCTTGGGCGATTTCGTATTTTACCTGATCCAAATATTGTTCAATTCCAGGCACTAACAACTTGTTACTGCTATTGGCCATTTTATTCAACTCCTTATTTTAGGTACAGAGAATTTGTTCCCTGTATAAGTATTATGAATTTATTTTAGTGATTTATAAGTGGTAATGTTTTTCGGAATTGGTTATTAATTTTTTAACAACAAAAAAGAGCCATTCGGCTCCTCTTTTATTATTGTTTAACTGCTTCTAATAACAGGTCAACGATGTGAATGCCCCTCATTTTCTTTGAGAGTCCTTCTTTTTCTATCCCAACCTTCATTTGTAATAAGCAGCCAGGGTTAGCTGTGACAATAGTTGCTGCTTGTGTGTCTTTTGCTTGCACCATTTTGTAATCAAGCATTTTCATCGACATTTCTGACTCGATAATATTATATATCCCTGCTGAACCACAACAGCGGTCGGCATCTTTCATTTCCACATACTCTGCTCCCTTAATAGACTGAAGCAACAGTCTCGGGGCAGAAGCTGTTTTCATAACATTACGTAAGTGGCATGAATCCTGATAAGTAATGATCTGTGAAGAAAGCTCGAGCTTTACCCTCTTATGGAAATTAACAGAAACTAAAATTTCTGAGACATCTTGAATTTTTTCTGTAAATTTCTTGGCTCGTTCACTCCATACAGGATCATCCTTTAGCATGTGATCATAACCAAGTAAAAAGGCGCCACATCCGCCTGCATTTGTAATAATAAAATCCACATTTAAGTCTTCAAAGGCTTTGATATTTCTCTTTGCCAGATCCTTAGAACCACCTTTTTCACCATAATGACCATGCAGGGCACCACAGCATGTTTGGTCCTCTGGAATGCCAATTTCACAACCAGCCAGTTGAAGTAACTTAATGGTAGCATCATTTGTTTTCATAAACATTGAATCCATCAAACAGCCACTAAAAAAAGCAACACGATGTGTTTGTTTTCCAATGGGCTCTACATGTACTGGCCTATTTTTCATTTCTTTCATAGTTGCTACTTCTGGCAGGACTTTTTCCATTAATGCTAAATGCTCAGGCAAAATACCTAAAAATCCGATTTTTCGTGCAATAGATTGTAAACCTGACCGTTGGTAAAATCCTATTAACCCTGTAACATTTTTCATTCGATTTGGATGTGGAAACAATCCTTCAAATACAGTTTTTCGCACAATACTAGTTGGCAATGAGTACTTCTTATTTTGACTGACAATATCACGTGCTTCTTCAAGCATATGGCCATACTTTACTCCAGATGGGCAAACTGTTTCACATGCCACGCAGCCTAGACATAAGTTAAGCGAACGCTCAAAATCTTCATCCGGTTCAATTAGTCCATCAACAACTGCCTTCATTAAGGCGATTCTTCCACGAGGTGAGTGAGATTCTTTGTAACCTGATTCAATATAGGTTGGGCAAGC
The DNA here is from genome assembly GCA_011250595.1 of Bacillus sp. MM2020_1. GTDB lineage: Bacteria > Bacillota > Bacilli > Bacillales > Cytobacillaceae > Neobacillus. The sequence goes on from JAANMP010000070.1 coordinate 20,340, forward strand.
AGGTAAACAAAACCCACAACGCATGCAATTTAATAGCTCATCTTCATTCATTCGAACTTTAAACTGTTCCTGGATCATTTCCTTTTCTTTCACAGTTGTCATTGTGTAACCACCACGCGGTTTTTGTCATCATTTCTTAATGCTGAACCTTGGTCGGTTATTACCACGCGCTTCCTGTCCTCTTTTGCAAAAACTTTACCAGGGTTCATAATATTATTTGGATCCAATGCCTGTTTAATTGCCTTCATTACAGCAATGCCTTCTTTGCCAAGCTTTAATTCTAGGTAGGGGGCTTTCATCACGCCGACACCGTGCTCACCAGTAATAGTTCCACCTAACTCGACTGCTTTTTCAAAGATTTCAGCAAATGCCATCTCCACACGTTCCATTTCCTCATGATTTCTTGAATCAGTTGGGCAGGTTGGATGGAGATTTCCGTCACCAGCATGGCCAAAGGTACAGATTTGCAATTTGTATTTTTCAGCTATTTCATTGATGGCTCTTACCATTTTCGCTAGTTCAGATCTCGGGACAGTAGCATCTTCAAGTACAGTGGTTGGCTTAAGTCGTGCCAGAGCTGAAAGAGCGGTCCGTCTTGCTGCCGCTAAGGCAAGTGCCTCTTCATCAGTAGAGGCAACTTGGACGGAGACGGCACCTTCTTGCTTACAAACCTCGATGATTTTTTCTATATCACGGTCGACTACCTCAGGTGAGCCATCTTGTTCAATTAATAGTACAGCCTTTGCGTCCGTAGGTAAGCCGATTTTTGAATAGTCTTCAACTACCCTAATCGTAGGCTGGTCAAGAAACTCGAGGGTGATAGGAATAATTTTATTAGCAATAATCTTGGAAACGGTTTTGGCCGCGGCTTCCAGGTCCTGATATAAGGCAAGCATCGTCTTTTTTGTTTCTGGCATAGGAATCAGTTTTAAGATAGCTTCAGTGATAATACCAAGTGTCCCTTCTGAGCCAACCATTAAACGTGTGAGGTCATAACCAGCCACATCTTTTGCCAGTTTCCCTCCTGTTTTGATGATATCACCATTTGGCATGACAACCTCAAGACCGATTACATAGTCACGGGTGACACCATATTTAAGTCCACGCAATCCGCCAGCGTTTTCATTAATAGTTCCACCAATTGTGGCAATTTTCATTGAACCTGGATCTGGTGGATAGAAAAGTCCTTTTGCTGAGGCGGCATTCGCCACGTCAACTAAAATGACCCCTGGCTGGACAGTAATGGTTAAATTTTCTTCATCAAGATCAAGGATTTTGTTCATATATTTGAAAAGAATGACAACTCCACCTTCAGTCGGGCACGTTCCTCCACACAGATTTGTTCCCGAACCTCGGGGAACAATTGGCACTTTATATTGATTACATACCTTAACAATTTCAGAGACTTCCTTTGTATTTCTTGGACTGACAACTGCATCGGGCATGGACTGCAAGTTTGGTGTTGAATCATAGGAATAAACCAGTCTTTCAGTTTTGGCATCATCAAAATTTTCCTTCGAAACAATGGCTACTAATTTTTCCTTCACAACTTTGGAAAGCATTCTGTTTCCCCCATTCATTGGTTACGCTTACAAGTTTCTTAACACTGTTTTTAAATTTTTTACCTAATTAAAGTATAAAAAAAACAGGCATCAGCCTGCTATGGATAAACATCTAAAAAAAATCACTTATAATTTATTATTTTTGTTTGTTCATCTAAAAAGAGAATCCCTAGGTAGAGGATCACTAGATCATGAATATTATTTGATTTTAATTGTGTTAATTCTTCAACTTTTTTTAAGCGGTAATGAA
>JAANMP010000071.1 GCA_011250595.1 Bacillus sp. MM2020_1
TAATTTTTGTTTGTTTTGCACGATTTTGTTTGTTTAGTTTTCAAAGAACAATTCGTTATGTCAGAAGCGACATTTACTATCATATCAACTTTCTATCATTATGTCAATATAATATTTTATCTTTTTTCTATCACTTTTTGCTATAAAATATGTTCGGCTAAAAGCGACTTTCTTATAGTATCATCTTCGATTTACTTATGCAACAGGAAATTTATCTTTTTTTCCTGTAAGTTCATTTCTTCAAGGACTTTTTTGAGATAACAATACTAGAATTAATAATCCACCTTGTTAATAAGAAGAACGGAATCAGAGTATTAACTCTGGAGCCTTTTTTAAATCTTTATAACTTATATCCTTGGATTGTTTAATAAACTGTTCCCTCTTGATTGCCTTATTCGAGGTCTTTAAGGATGGAACCCATAACAAGTGAAGACACGATTACTGTTTGAAATATGGCTAAATGCCAACTAGTTTTGGCATCCGCTTAAATAATTGTGGTCTCACCAGTAACGATCCATCCTCCTGGTCTTCTTGACACCATCAACTCCACTGAAGTGAAGGATTATTTTCTTTTAACTGATAAAGTTCGTTCAGCTTTTCTACGATAAAGGTTTGAATTGTTTCTATATGGTCATTGGCTGAAAGAAAATGGACAAGAGATTGATCAAACGAGACGGTAAACCAACTATTCAGGTCCTCTGGTCCATCTAAGCTCCATCCTTCATGATCGAGACAGAACTTTTCAACCGCTTGTAAAACTTCTATTCTACGATTACAGTTGGGATGCACTTCCATAAAAACAGTGACTACGGGGTATTCATCATCCGTTAACCAAAGACCGCATCCTATAAACTTCCAATCCGATTGATCATTGTAGAGAATATACCGGGAGTCTTCCCTTAATTGATAAGCACGGTTAATCCATTGCTTTGGTTTTCCAAATAATGTAGTAAGTGTATCAGAAACTTTCCCATCGAGGCAGTCATCTAACATCGATTGGATCTTTCTCGAATTTTGAATCGAAAAAATATCTGTAGGTGTAAATTTTCTATCCTTGTTCAATCCTAACCCCTCCATATAACGTAGCACTTGTTTGCAATACAGATCATGCTCAAAACCACTTAACCAGTAAAAAAATTGATACCACTGCAATTGATGGTATCCGCTACCACTCTTCTTATCTAGCATCGTATCAATTTGTTTCGGATCATAAAACTGGGTTATATATAGGAGATGAACATGATACCCTCTTTTTGCTTGTTCATTTAAATGGTCAGCATATCGCGATAATTGTCTGTCGCCTTCACCCGAACCTAGCTTATTCTCGATAAAAATAATATGACGATGACTATCTGTAGTAAAGGTAATAACCAAATCGGGTCTGCTGTCCGTGAGATGATCGTTTATTTTTGCATAAGTTCTTTGGGTAAACACTTTAATATGCTCGATAAACCTGTACTTCTTATGTATAAATCTCTTTAGAAAACTAATCAATATTTCTTGAGATTCCATTATCGGTGCAATCACTTCAGTTAAATAGTCTTCGAGAGGATGGTTCTCTGTTTTTCTTACAACATCATACATCCTTTGAAAGGAAGAATTCATTATCTAGACCCAACCTCCTTGTTAATAAATATACACACCATATCACTTCTATTTACCCTCATTAAAAGAGCATCATTTGTCGCACCTATTACCTCTTACACCCAAAAACAGAATTCTTTAACAGTTATTATACTACTATTCTATACAAACGAAGTGATAGAAAATTTATTAAAGTTTCCGATACGGTTAGTCTTAGAATTTTATAATCTCCTAAACGATAAAAAGAGCCCCAGATAGGGCTCTAGAATACTTTAATGATCCAAATCGATGTCCACGGGTGTCCAGAGGGACAGTTCCCACGACCATTATTTGAGGTTGGCGCGACCACCAGAACCTTCCCCATGGTCACACGTGATAAATACAAATTCCACCAATAAGTAACAGAATTATTTTTCCTTTTTAAAGCTAATCTTCGTTTTTGGGCTTTTTACCATCCCGCTTTTTGTATTCGTTACGTAGATATAACTAGCTTTCGAACCTAACTGCTTAATGCTGAGCGAGATCGATGTTCCGCTTTTGACTTTTTTCGTAGCTAGTAATTGGTTTTTACTAGAATAAACTTGGATTACGTCTGATACGGCAATTTTACAAACGGTAACGACATCGCTCTTACGCTTATTATTTGTCACCTTTACCTGCTCGGCTTTTAGAGCGGGTGATGGTTCACCTAAGAAAGTCACTTTGGTTTTGGGACTTTCCAGCATCCCGCTTTTCGTAATCGTTACGTAGATGTAATTAGCTTTGGTACCAAACTGCTTATAGCTGTACGAGTATGTGGTGCCGCTTTTTCCTCTTTTAGTAGCTAGTAATTGATTTTTACTAGAATATACATTAATTACGTCTGATGCGGCGATATTACGAATTGAAACAACATCGCTCTTCCCCTTGTAATTGATCACTTTAACTAGTTTTGAAGAGATTGCATCGGAGTGTTCGCCTAGATAACTAATCGCTACTCGATCACTTTCCTTCAAACCAGGATTTGTAATCGTCACATAAAGGGTCCCGGTTACTCTTCCTAATTGAGGAATCGAAAGTTTAGCGGATGTAGTGGTTGCTTTTAGCGTTTTAACCGGTACTCCACCTGTTTTTGTGGTGTAAACCTTAACCGTTGCTCCTGCTAGGATATTTTTAAAAGTGACTGCGTCTGCTGTTCCTTTATTGTTTACGACGGCAACGTTTGTTTTCGATGGTGCAGGTGTTAATACTTTATTGACTGTCATTGCTGGCAGCGTAGCTTTGGCACCATTTTTTGCAAAAGTTAAAGAGACCTTTGAGCCCGAAGCAAGTCTGCCGGTTTTCAAAGAAAAATCTCTTCCTTCCGTAATCGAATAAGGCCCATAAATCTTCTTGCTTGGCACTGTAACTGCTAAAGTGGTAACTAAGGACTGTTGCGTTGGCGACGTTACCTCCACACTTACACTCGTCCCAAATGAACTGTTGCCTGTGATGGTGTCAGAGGCATCATTCATATCATTAATGTAAACCCGCTGAACATCGGTTTTTCTAGTCGCCACTCGCTCTGGATGTTCCTTCGAATAAGCCTTAACCGAAATAAAATCATCGGTGACAAGCTGGCTTACCGCTAATTTATAGTAGCCAAAATCATCCGAACTCGTTTCTCCAATCAATTCCTTCGTATCTAGATCAGTAATCTCAATGGTTTGGTTCGGGGTGGCTCGGCCACTAATTTCCTCAGATAGATTAGTGATTGGATTGAGGGTTATGGATTGCTCCAAATATTCAGGTTCTCCATACCCAATAAAATTATCGAAAACTGGTTCCATTACACAAACGTAGAAATAAGGAACGATTCCCATGGCTGTTCCGAAATCTTGACTGAAATTCCCTTTTTCGTCCGCATAGAATTCAATTAATCTATTTTGCTGATAGGCATCCCATAGATTATCGACATAATAATACAAATGGGCATTTGGAATGGAAACCGTCCCTTTTGTTCTACCTGATAAATTAGACATTGGATAGATAAAAATGTCCTTACTAGAGAGGGAAACCATTTTCTTCACTCGAACTGTTTCACCAGTGGATAGACGAAAATCAAACGTCAAAAACTCACCAGGAGTCAGTTTCGGAGCTTTCATTGTCCGTTGGGGAGATGTGGCAACAACCTTTCCTTCCGCGACCAAATCCACCCTTGAAAAACTATTCCCGGAAAAAGTGATTGTTTCCGTCTCGGTAGTGAGAGGTGACACCAGAAATTGTCGATCGCTTCGGATGGTCACAATTTCCGTATCAACTAAAGCATCTTCTTCATTATAGACTCCAAGCTTTATATCCGAGCCAGCTTTAAGATACTTAGAATTATAAACCAATTTAAAATCTCCATTTTCGTTGGCTTTGGCTCCAAAAATGTTATCAATAACCTTAATCTGAGCATTTTTTACAGATGTATGGCCAGAAATGTATTCATCTCCCATATAATACTTATCTGTTGTCGTTATATCCGTTTCAGCCTTTACGTCTACGTACGGCTGAAAGAATGGTAGGATGATACAAACAATTAATACATAGAAAAAACTTTTGTTGACCTTCATGATAAAAACTCCCTTATTGACCACAGGGGACGGTTCTCCCGGTTTTTCGAAGTTAGCAGAACCGTCCTTATGATCTATGATAAATTTTCCTACAAATGTGACCACAAGAACCGTCCCCATGGCACCCCAAAATTCAGGCACCAACGGCGTTCTTCCCTGTTATTTTAACTTGATACATTGCAGAATCAGCTCTTTTTAATAAGGAGGTGAGGGTATCACCAGGTGAAGAGAAGGCAATACCAATGCTTGCCGAAATCGCCAAATCACCGACTTTTAGTTGTAACACCCTTAATATATCACCTGCTAATTCCATCAATTCCTTTTTGTCCATCTCCTTTACAATGACAATAAACTCATCACCGCCAAGGCGGCTTGCAAACGTAGATTCATTCACAAACCTGTTTAATTGTGCTGCGACTTCCTTTAATAAGTGATCCCCCGCTTCGTGACCAAATGTATCATTCACCCTTTTAAAACCATCTAAATCAATGAACATCAAGGAAACGGATTCTTTATCCTGCAAAGCTTCAGACAACTTCTCCATAAAAAAATGGCGGTTTGGAAGGCCAGTTAACGAATCATACATGGCTATTTCCTTCAATTTCCGATTCAAACTTTGCAGCTGCATTTGTTTTTCTGTTAGTTTTTCCGATAATAATCCAACACCAATTGCACAAAAAAATGTAACGATAGCCACACCGACATGGAGTGATAATTCTGCGTTAACTAATTCGGACATTCGAAGGTAATTTTCATATAGAAACCAAAATAGATGGTAGAGATTTACGGTCACAGCCGCAAAGAGTCCGCCCGCAAAACCTATATAATAGGAAAAAATAAAGCATGGAAACAGTAACATGAACCACACCATATCATCAATATAATACATATCTAATCTAGCTAAAAACCCTGGGCTAATTGTTAAGACAATACACAGCAATAAGATGATCTTTGGCATTTTCCGGAGCGACTCTATATTTTTACTTAACACCATTTATTTCATCCCCCTTTTGTAACTAAAGATCTTCTATCAAGCAAGTATTCTCCTTTTTTATCAAAGAAATGATTGACATTTTCGGCAGTCATCGGCTTTGCATAGTAATATCCTTGAATTTCATCACAATGGAGCTGCATTAAAGTTTTTAACTGAAGTTCATTTTCTACTCCCTCTGCAACCACATTGATCCCAAGAGAATGTGACATTGAAATGATCGAATCGATAATAGCAAAATCCTGTTTATCCTCATAAATACCATTGATAAAAGAGCGGTCTATCTTTAAATAATCAATCGGCAGCTTCTTCAGATAGCTAAGAGAGGAATATCCAGTGCCAAAATCATCTAAAGAAATACTCACTCCCAATTGCTTTAATCGCAACAGCTTTTCAATCGTATCGTTAATATTAAATAAGGCAATTCTTTCTGTAATTTCTAAATTTAAATGTTCAGGAGCTAAATCAGCATCCTGAAGCACCCGATGTACCATGTTGACAAAATCATCCTGTAAAAACTGCTTGCTAGAAATGTTCACACAGACATGGATAGGAGGGTAACCACTTTTATTCCATTCCCCATTTTGTTGACAGCTCTTTTCCAATACCCATTTCCCAATCGAAATAATCATTCCTGTTTCTTCAGCAATGGGAATAAATTCATCAGGTGATACGACTCCAAGAATCGGATCGTTCCACCTGATTAAGGCTTCAGCCCCCGAAATGCGATTCGTGTATAAATTTAGTTTTGGTTGATAAACAACTTCCAAATGGTTTTGTTCCAGTGCTTTTCGTAAACGTTGTTCGAGTTGAAGTCTCCGATTCGTTTGCTGACCAATTTGTGATGAAAACAGCTGATACTGATTCCCGCCAAAGTCTTTAGCAAAATGGAGAGCTGAACTTGCCTTTTGTACAAGTTCCTCCAAAGAATCACCCTTTTTAAATGAGGCAATTCCAATACTGGCAGTGATTTGAATCTCCTGTTTTTCAAGAAAATTAGGCTCAGAAATGCCCTTCAATAAAGAAAGAGTATGTTCCAAGACCTGGTCCTCACTGGAATCTGGTAAATAGATAATAAAATCGTCTCCCCCAGTCCGAACGGTCTTTCCAATAGGCTCAATGATATCAACAATTCTTTTTGAGACCAATCTGAATAGTTGATCGCCTACTTGATGGCCAAAGGAATCATTGATTAATTTGAACCGATCCAAATTTAAATAAAGAATATAAACTGGCTTACCGAGACTTGTCATTTGATTAAACTGCTTGGTTACTTCATTCATTAAATAATGCTTATTGGGAAGTCCTGTTAGAGAATCGTGGTAAGCCAAGTAAACTAACTCATCTTTTGCCTTCTTTTTATCTGTTACATCTATAGCAATACCAATAATAGCTAAAGATCCATTGATGGAGGTTAATGTAGCTTGAATCTCGAGGTATCTAGCTGCTTCAGCTTGTTCTATGGTTTGAATTTCATCTTGAAAAAAATGTTCTTTCGCAGCGACTAGGTTTTGAAAATGAGTAAGTAAGCTTGACCGATTGTCTTCTTTAACGTAATCCATTATATTTTTTCCCAGTAATTCCTCTTGAGTTAAACCTAAAATGGCGGCAATCCATGGGTTTACGTAGACCAGTTTCTTATCTTGAATCATAAATACGCCGATGAGGGAGTTCTCCACCAAACCTTTGTATCTTTCTTCTGATTCTTTTAGCAGCCTTCGTTTTAAATGGTTCCTTTTAACAAGAATCCCCACTAAAAGAGTAACGATTAAATTTAGTAACGTAATTTCAAAAAAGATGATCACTTCATGTTTGCTGATTCCATATGGCTGCCACGATTCAATTAGTAGAAAGAGTAGTGATGATGCTCCTGTGACCAATCCTCCAAACTGAGTTCCCTTTTTATATGTAATTAATAAGGTTGGAATTAGATAGAAAAACCAAAAAACGTTTTGAAAATACTCATCTTCTATATCTATGTAATCAAATAGGGGAGGAAACAAGTAGAATATCACTAATAATATCCACGTTTTCAAAGTATCTGTGTTATCAAGCCACCTTAGATATTTAATCATCTCATCACCCTTCCCTAATGATATAATTACGTTACAAATAGAACTTTCCTAATCGTATCATATTATGTCGAATTTTGGAGTAAAAACCAATTAACTACCATAAATTACAACTATACTATATGGGAGCAGACCCTTGCCTATAATATATCAAGTGATTCCATTCGCACAGGCTCATGAACTAAATCAAATAATAAATAATTCACAGCTTGTTCCGTTTCATTACAGCGGTCATGGCCCTTTCTAGGAAACGTGACAAGTTTAACCAACTATTAAGGCAATTTATTTGTTGATAGTCCATTACGACTAAAGGAAGCAAGTTTTGAAGACCAAGCTGCCATTCGGCGGCTTTTCTTATTGAAGTAACGGGGCAGGTTAGCTAAAGAAGGAATCTTCATATTTTTACTTGAATATATCTTAGGGAAAAGACTATGGATGGAGGGCTGTTTATGGCATTAGTTTCAATCTATACTGTTGGTAGGCTAAACCACCCCTATGACCACCCTGCCTCTCGTGAATTTTTTCAAGTGGGAAATGAAGTATATCGTCAGGCAACTAAATCAGGGCTTATAGAGGCGTTTTCACCTGAAGGAGTCCCTTTCCCTGACGAAACCGTAAAGGGAATGGGTCCTCCTATTCTCACACTAACAGTTTGGAGAAGCCTTCAATCCTTATATCGCTTTACCTATTCAGGACAGCATATGCAAGCATTACAAGATAGAAGCAGATGGATCGAGCCATATCCAGAGAAACACCTTTCTTATGTAGTTTGGTGGACAGAAAAAGTGAAGGATGTCTCATGGGAGGAGGCATTCAAGAGATACAACTATTATATTCAGCATGGTTCCACTCCTTTTGCATTTGATTTTAAGTATCCATTTGATGAAAAAGGGGAGACGTTCTTGATTAAGTAGAATGGGGGACTCTTTATAAATTGGGAAATTATAAATTTAAAATAATGTGACTTTAAAGAATAATACACCTTCCTGTGACATTTTTAACGAAATTTTTATTTATTCTGGAAGAAATTCTTGTGGAGGGGTAGTAGTGAACAAAAACAAATTCATTATAACTCAGTATAATCCAAAGTACGCTGAACAGACGGTGGAAATGTGGCGAGATAGTAAAGAACGGGCTATTGGTCAGAAAGAAATTCATAGTTTTGGAAACCATCTTAATTTTGTAAATAATATATTATCCAAACAGTATCAAATAGATTTAGTGTTAACTGGTGACAATGTAGTTGGAATGATTGCCTATAATGAAAGAGAGATAAGCCAACTTTATATTCATATTGATTATCAAGGGATGGGGATAGGTCAAACATTACTTGACAAGGTAAAAGAACAATCAAGTGGGAGCTTAACATTATATACATTTGAATTAAATGAAAACGCACAACGATTTTATGAAAAGAATGGATTTAAAATTATTGGTAGAGGACACGAAAATGAAGAAAATTTACCCGATATTCAATATGAATGGATTGCCGAATAAAATAAGACGATAAGCATAAAAAAGTTAAGGAAAAGCAACATGGTTTTAATATTTTTATACGAGCGGTTATAAAACTTACCTTTAGAAGGGAATATCTTTTCTAAATCCGCCCGACAAGTGCCAATTTTCTGGTATAATTTCATTTTAAGAATATAATATGAACATAGTAAGGGGCGTTTAATTTGGAAGGTATCTTTGGATTGGTTTTAAATATTATCCTCACGATTTATTTAGTGATTGATTCTCGTAAGCATGGTAAAAGTCCAGTGCTTTGGGGAATTCTCGGATTCATTTTTGGGCTGATAGCTTTAGGAATTTATCTAATTAAGACAAATCGGAAGGTGATCGGTTGGATTATCACGATTTTTAGCATAATTGGTTATTTAGCCTTACTATTAGTCATACTCTTAGGTGCAGCTCTAATATTCGGAGGAGGATTCTCCTAAGGGAATCGAAGGGGACGGTTCTCATGCTTCAAAAGCAAGAGAACCGTCCCCCCATTTCCATGCTACGACCAATGCTCGGCCGCACGGTTTGACCGAACCTTAGTTCAGTGATTTTTCAAAAATCTCTACTACATCTAACGTTTGTACCCTTTCGTCTACTTCTTTTGACTTTGTTCCATCACTGATCATCGTTAAACAATATGGACACCCACTGCCAATCATCGTTGGATTTGCTTCAAGAAGCTGTTCTGTTCGAGCTTCATTGATCCGTGTACCTGTGTTTTCCTCCATCCACATACGGCCGCCGCCAGCGCCACAGCACATCGCATTTTCACGATTTCGAGCCGCTTCAACGAGCTTGGCTCCAGGAATCGCCTTTAATACTTCACGCGGAGCATCATACACGTCATTGTAACGCCCCAAATAACAAGAATCCTGAAAGGCGATCACCTCATTCACTGCATTCTTAGGTATTAATGTCCCTTCTTTGATCCATTGGGCAAGCAATTCGGTATGATGATATACCTCGGCTTCGAGGCCAAATTCAGGATATTCATTCTTTAACGTATTAAAAGCATGTGGATCAATCGTTACGATTTTCTTCACATCGTACTTTTTAAAGACTTCAATATTAGCATTCGCTAACTCTTGGAATAAAAACTCATTCCCAATCCGCCTTGGTGTATCACCAGAGTTCTTTTCTTCATTTCCAAGAATAGCAAACTTCACGCCCGCCTGATTCATAACACGGGCAAATGATTGGGCAATTCTTTGACTGCGGCTGTCATAAGAACCCATCGAGCCCACGAAGAAAAGATAATCAAACTCTTCCCCGGCCTTTTTCAACTCTTTAGCCGTTGGAACCTTTACATCCTCAAAGGCATCCCGCCAATTTTGTCGTTCCTTGCGATTAATCCCCCATGGATTTCCCTGGCGTTCAATATTGGTCATCGCACGCTGTGCATCCGGATCCAGTTTTCCTTCTGTTAACACCAGATAGCGGCGCAAATCGATGATTTTATCCACATGCTCATTCATAACAGGACATTGGTCCTCACAGTTACGGCAAGTGGTACAAGCCCAAATCTCTTCTTCGGTAATGACATCCCCGATTAAACTGACATCATAGTCTAAAGTGGCGGCGGACTCACCTGCTCCCATGCCCTGGAAGGCCAGTTGATTCCCGCGGGTATTTTGAAAGGATATGACCGGCATCCACGGGGCTCTAGATGTAACCAGTGCGCCTTTTTCTGTCAAATGATTGCGCATTTTTAAAATTAAATCCCTTGGCGATAACATTTTCCCTGTCCCTGAGGCTGGACACATATTGGTACATCTTCCACACTCGACACAGGCATACAAGTCGACCAGCTGCTTCTGATTGAAATCTTCAATTTTACTGACACCAAAAGCTTCCTGCGTTTCGTCCTCAAAATTAATCGTCGATAATTGTCCGATTTTATGAGTACGCCCTAACCACACATTCGCGATCCCGGCGATTAAGTGGGCATGCTTTCCTTGTGGGATATACACCAGGAAGGCTAACAAGAATAATAAATGGCCCCACCAAAATACAAAGAAGAAGGCAGCAGCGACCGTTGGATCCAGCCAGCTAAATGCCATAGAAATGGCTGAAGCAACAGGTTCTGACCAAACAGGGTCCTCACCATGCCAGATGATCCCCATTCCGTTTGCTAGTAAGGTACAAATCATTAAGCCACCAAGAAATAGATAGACAAGGCCTGCTAAAAAACCTCGTTTTAAGCGAACAAGCTTTTCAATATAACGGCGATAATACGCCCACCAAACACCCACGAGAATAATCAAGACAATGATTTCTTGGAAAAACGTAAAATAGGGGTAGAAGGGTCCTAATGGTAAATGACTTCCTGGCGCAAGTCCCTTCCAAATTAAATCAATCGCCCCAAATTGAACAAGGAGAAAGCCATAAAAAAACATCAAATGGATGGCCCCACTCTTTTTATCCTTTAAGAGCTTCTTTTGCCCAAACACATAAATGAGAAGGGCATTGATTCGTTCTTTCACGTTTTTATCAAATTTTGCCTTTTTACCTAACTTTATGTACTCAATTCGAGTTTTGACAAGTGCGGCAAATAAGTAAATCGCATAACCGGTTACCAATAAGAAAAGGAGTAAATTTAGATAAGGTAGGATTGTATTCATAATTATGCCCCTTTGATAAATAATAGGAAGCCCAACCCCCCTGGCTGTTTGACGAATGGGATTGGGCCTATTTTTATGTTAGCTGACAGCGACACTCTTAAACTCTTCTATTAATAAGGGCAGGACTTCAAACAAGTCGCCAACAATCCCATAGTCAGCAATCCCAAAAATAGGGGCCTCTGGATCCTTGTTGATCGCGACAATAACTTTCGAGTTTGACATACCGGCCACGTGTTGAATCGCACCGGAAATCCCGCAGGCAATATACAAATCAGGTGTGACCACTTTACCGGTTTGGCCAATTTGCAAGGAATAGTCGCAATAATCAGCGTCACAGGCTCCGCGTGAAGCGCCAACTGCTCCACCTAATAAATTGGCTAATTCCTGAAGCTGCTTAAATCCATCTTTACTTTTTACACCACGGCCTCCGGAAACAATAATTTTTGCTTCTGAAAGATCAATTCCACCAGCGGTTTTCCGCACAACCTCTTTAATAAACATGCGTAAACTTTTAATATCAACTTCCATACTCGATACATCACCTGAACGTGACACATCTTTCTCAAGTGAAGTGATATTATTTGGACGAATCGTCGCTAAGATAAGTCCCTCACGAACCGCTAACTTTTCGAAGGCCTTACCAGCATAGATCGGTCGTGTGAAAAGAAGCATTTCATCCACAACTTCGAGACTGACGACATCAGAAATTAACCCTGCCTTCAGTTTTGCTGCAAGTCGTGGGGCAAAGTCTTTTCCGAGAGCCGTATGCCCAAGAATCAATCCGTCTGGCTTTTCTGCATCGAATACTTGCAAAACAGCTTGACAGTAGGCATCAGGTGTATAAGCTTGTAACTTTTCATGTTCCACCGTTACGACCCGATCTGCACCATATTGAATCATCTCAGTTGCTAGAGTACTAGCCTTTTCACCTAGAAGAAGACCTACTACTTCCCCTCCGTCAGCCACTTTCTTCGCTGCGGCAATGGCCTCAAAAGAAACATTCCGCAATTCTCTTTCACGGATTTCTCCGAAAACGAATATCTTTTTACCCATCGTGATCCCCTCCGTTTATATGACTTTTACTTCTGTTCGTAGTAACAAGACGAGTTCATTTACTTGATGATTCAAATCCCCCGAGAGGACCTTGCCTGCTTTTTTCACTGGTGGTAAGAAGATTTCCACCGAGTTGATTTTCGCTTGAACATCGGCTTCATCTAGATCCAAATCATCCAATTCCAAAGTTTCCAGCGGCTTTTTCTTCGCCTTCATAATGCCTGGTAAGGAAGGGTAGCGAGGTTCATTTAATCCTTGTTGGCAGGTCACAAGTAATGGACGGGAGGTTTCGACAATTTCAAGGTCGCCCTCTAAATCACGTTCAACCGTGGCCTTGTTCCCCTCAACCGTAAGCTTTGTAACCGATGTGACCGCTGTAATCCCAAGTTCTTCGGCAAGACGTGGACCGACTTGTCCTGTTCCCCCATCAACCGAAACATTACCGGCTAAGATAATGTCCGCGGACTTATCCTTTAAAAAAGTGGCTAAGAGGGTAGCTGTTGTAAACTGATCGCCCTCTTCCACCTCATCATCATCGATGAGAACGGCTTTGTCGGCGCCCATCGCAAGGGCGGTGCGAAGTTCCTTCTCAGCATCTTCGTCCCCAATTGTCACCACCGTAACGGTACCGCCATGATCTTCCCGTAATTTGAGTGCTTCTTCAATTGCATACTCATCATAGGGGTTAATGATAAAAGTCACGTTGTCATCACTGACTTTTCCATCTTTAATGACGATCTTTTCTTCTGTATCAAAAGTGCGTTTCATCACAACAAATATATTCACAAGGAATCCTCCTTTTCAAGTCAACTTCAAAAAGCAGCTCGTTCTTCCACGGATTTTTGGAAAATAGGAATCTATTATTAAGTGTAGCTATAAAATCCTTGTCCTGTTTTTCTGCCAAGATGCCCTGCTCTGACAAGCTTTTTAAGAAGTGGGGCGGGACGATATTTAGAATCGCTTGTTTCCTGGTATAATCCTTCTTGAATGAACAAGAGAGTATCTAAACCAATTAAATCGGCCAAGGCAAGTGGTCCAATCGGGTGGTTGGCGCCTAATTTTAAACCTTTATCAATATCTTCAGCGGTAGCCACTCCCTCACCCAAGACAAAAACAGCTTCGTTAATGAACGGCACTAATACACGATTGACAACAAATGACGGTGAATCCGCCACGGTAATCGGGTCCTTGCCTAAAGCTTCCACTAGTTGTTTGATCGTTTCATACGTTTCATCAGAGGTTTCATAGCCGCGAATCATTTCCACTAATTTCATGACAGGCACCGGATTGAAGAAGTGCATCCCGAAGACCTTATCAGGCCGAGAAGTTGCTGTTCCTAACTCGGTAATACTTAATCCTGATGTATTGGAAGCAAAGATTGTTTCTGGAGGGCAAATGAAATCAAGTTGTTTGAAGAGCTCTTTCTTTGACTCCATCTTCTCAATAATCGCTTCAATGATTAAGTCCGCTTCACGTAAATCAGCCACCATTGTTGTTGGCTTAACTCTTTCAAGCGTATCTGCTACTTCTCTTTCGGAAATTTTCCCTTTCCTTGAGGCACGATCCAGATTTTTTTTGATTGTTTCAATGCCTCTATTCACAAATTCATCTTTTATATCATTCAAAATCACTTGATAACCAGCCTGTGCTGCCACTTGGGCAATGCCGCTTCCCATTGTTCCCGCACCAATGACGCCAATTGTTTTGATCAAAAGTCCCACCCCTAAGATTTTAATGATTTTGTAAAATATGTTACCTACCAGAGAATTGCGGTGCCCGTTTTTCCAAAAATGCCTGGGTTCCCTCATTTTTATCTTCTGTACCGCAAAGCTTGCTAAAGAATTCTGATTCGAGTTCAAGCCCTTCTTGCAAGGACGTTTCAACTCCTTGGTTCATCACTTTTTTAGCCATGGAAACAGCCATCGGTGCCTTCGCAATAATTTTATGTGCAAGCTCTTTCGCCACTTGGAGAGACTCCCCTTCAGGAGCAAGCTTATCAACGAGACCAATTCGATAGGCTTCATCCGCCTTGATCGGCTCTCCAGAGAAAATAATCTCTTTTGCTTTTCCCAATCCTACTAATCGGGGAAGGCGTTGTGTCCCGCCATAACCAGGGAAAATGCCGAGCCCTACTTCTGGTAAACCAAATTTTGCATTGGCTGAAGCGATTCTAATGTCACATGCTAACGCTAATTCACAGCCGCCGCCAAGTGCTAAGCCATTGACAGCGCATAGGACAGGAAATTTCAAATCAGCGATTCGATCGAAAATCGCGCGCCCATATGTAATTAATTCCTTTCCCGTAGCCTCAGTTAGTGAAGGAAACTGTTTAATATCCGCACCGGCAACAAAAAATTTATTGCCAGCTCCCGTAATGATTGCTGCACGAAGATCGGTCATTTCCTCCAATTGGTCGAGAGCTACGATAAGCTCTGCCATTACTGTGGAGGTAAGCGCATTTACAGGTGGATTATTTAATTCTAAAATGGCGATTTGTCCTTCGACGAAAACCTGGATGGTAGTATGCTCTGCAACTAGTTTACTCATTTAATCAACTCCCCTTTTCGGTTAGATTCCATCACCGCCACCATAAAGTGACGGATGATGGAATCTTTAAACTATGATTATGATCTAGCTTTTGTACTTAATGATGGTGGTGTCAGGCACCGACGATGTTTTCTATTTTGTTAACATCCTTGAGATGACCAAGCGTTGGATTTCTTGGGTTCCTTCGTAGATTTGTGTAATCTTAGCATCTCGCATATATCTTTCGACTGGATAATCCTTCGTATAACCATAGCCTCCAAAGACTTGAACGGCTTCCGTTGTTACTTTCATCGCAGTATCTCCGGCAAAAAGCTTAGACATCGCAGATTCTTTTCCATAGGGAAGGCCTTCTGACTCAAGCCATGCTGCTTGATAGGTTAATAGTCTGGCAGCTTCAATATTTGTTGCCATATCTGCTAACTTAAAGCCAATTCCTTGTTGTAATGAGATGGGCTTCCCGAATTGTACACGATCTTTTGCATAGCCAACAGCAGCATCAAGTGCACCTTGCGCAATCCCGACAGCTTGAGCAGCGATACCGTTACGTCCACCATCTAGTGTCATCATCGCAATTTTGAAGCCGTCGCCAACCTTCCCTAACACGTTTTCAACTGGAACAATACAATCTTCAAAAATAATTTCTGTGGTGGCCGATGAACGAATGCCTAGCTTGTTCTCCTTCTTACCAATCGAAAATCCAGGGAAATTACTTTCAACGATGAATGCTGTCGCTCCTCTTGTTTTTTGGGCAGGATCTGTCAAAGCAAATACGATATAAATATCAGCATATCCACCATTGGTGATAAAGATTTTTGAACCATTTAACACATAATGATCGCCTTCAAGCCGGGCTGTAGTTCTCATGGCGCCTGCATCCGAACCACTACCAGGCTCCGTTAAAGCATAGGCGCCTATTTTTTCCCCTTGAGCCATTGGGCGCAAATATTGTTGCTTTTGTTCTTCCGTCCCAAACTTGTAAACAGGCCAACCACCTAGAGAAGTATGAGCAGATAACGTGACACCAATCGATGCATCGACACGGGATAATTCTTCAACCGCAATACAGTAGGCTAAAAAATCACTGCCAATACCGCCATATTCTTCTGGCCACGGAATTCCTGCTAATCCAAGCTCAGCCATTTTATCAAAAATAGAACGATCAAAACGTGATTCTTCATCCCGGATGGCAGCTGTAGGTTCCACTTCATTTTTAGCAAAATCACGAACCATTTTTTTAATCATTTCATGTTCTTCTGTTAATTGAAATCGCATGTTTCTTCCCCCATTGTTATAAAAGTTTTATTAAAAGTGATTCATGCTTACGCTCAAATAGACGTCCTTATTTTTCCAATTCTACAACACTAGCGATCCCCTGACCTCCGCCGATACAAAGGGTAGCCAATCCATAACGGGAACCACGACGCTGCATTTCATGCAATAAAGTGACAAGGATACGAGCACCGCTAGCACCAATTGGATGTCCTAACGCAATAGCTCCCCCGTTCACATTCAGTTTCTCATTTGGAATCTGTAGTTCACGGCCGACAGCAAGAGATTGTGCCGCAAACGCTTCGTTCGCTTCGACTAGGTCGATCTCTTCAATGGTAAGCCCGGCTTTTTCAAGTGCCTGTTTCGTTGCTGGAACAGGTGCAATTCCCATAATTTTCGGATCAACGCCTGCTGTTCCAAATCCACGAATCGTGGCCATTGGTGTAATCTCTAATTCGCTGGCTTTTTCCTTGCTCATGAGGACCAAGGCAGCGGCTCCATCATTAATTCCAGAAGCATTACCTGCCGTAACCGTTCCATCCTGTTTAAAAGCAGGCTTTAGTTTTGCCAGTTTTTCTACCGTTACCCCCGCACGTGGAAATTCATCGATATCAAACACAATTGGTTCCCCTTTGCGCTGCGGAATTACGACGGGAACAATTTCATCCTTAAATTTCTCGTACTTGATGGCTTTTTCTGTCTTCTGTTGGCTCCATGCCGAAAATTCATCTTGAGCAACTCTGGTGATGTCATATTTTTCGGCAACATTTTCTGCCGTCACACCCATGTGATAATGATTAAACGCATCCTGCAGGCCATCTTCAATCATACTGTCAATAATTTTTCCATCGCCCATCCGATAACCTGTTCGACCTTTCGTCAACAAGTAAGGAGGTAGACTCATATTTTCCATTCCACCTGCCACCACGATATCAGCTTCTCCCGTTTGGATCGCTTGGGTTGCTAGGTGGACAGCTTTTAAACCAGAACCGCAAAGTTTATTAATCGCCATTGCCGGGATTTCAATCGGGAGACCCGCTTTAATCGCCGCTTGACGGGCAGGACCCTGACCAAGACCAGCTTGAAGGACGTTTCCCATGATTACTTCATCCACTTGTTCCCCTTTTACTCCCGCACGATGAAGGGCTTCTTTAATGACGACTGCCCCTAATTCAATCGCTGGGGTGTTACTCAACGTCCCCATGAAACTACCTATCGCCGTTCTGACAGCGCTTACAACTACAACTTCTCGCATCACTCTGTCTCCTCCTTTATGTAAAGTGTGTATGATTGTGGCTCATGATCACAGAATAGCGGGACTTATTTTAAAGGAAGCTTCCGTTTTTTGTTTCACGGTTTCGAGGTCAACACCCTCTTGTAGTTCGACTAGAACCAAGCCCTCATCCGTCATATGAAAGACCGCTAATTCCGTCACAATGACATTCACCACATGTTCCCCTGTTAGAGGTAATTTGCATTGTTTGACGATTTTCGGGTCACCATTTTTCGAGGTATGTTCCATGGCAACAATGACTTTCTTTGCACCTACTACTAAGTCCATTGCCCCGCCCATACCAGGTACCAATTTACCAGGAACCATCCAATTGGCAAGGTTGCCTTGTTCATCTACTTCCAGTCCACCAAGAACAGCTAGATCAATATGACCTCCGCGGATTAAGGAAAAGGACATAAGACTATCAAAGAACGCACCGCCTGGCAGAATACCAGAAGGTTTTCCGCCGGCATCTACAAGATCAGGTTCCCCCTCTCCAACTAGTGGACCAAGACCAAAGTAGCCATTTTCAGATTGTAACGTGACGTGACAGTCTTCTGGTAGATAATTTGGGATCAACGTAGGAAGACCAATTCCTAAATTGACGACATCTCCATCTTTCATTTCTTTCGCAATTCGTGCAGCGATTATTTGCTTCGGACTAAGTAGCGTTTCGACCATTACTCACAACCTCCTTGGACAAAAATCTTATCGACTAGGACACCTGGAGTCATGACTTCATCGGGATCCATTTCTCCGATTTCAACGATCTGTTCCACTTCAGCAATCACAAGATCGGCCGCTAACGCCATAAGCGGGTTAAAGTTGCGGGCTGCTTTACGGTAAATTAAATTCCCATTTTTATCTGCCTTATAGGCTTTAAGAAGTGCAATTTCCGCATGGAGTGGTTTTTCAAGCAAATAATCACGTCCGTCGACCGTCAGCTTTTCCTTGCCCTCTTCCACTATCGTCCCTACACCAGTCGGAGTAAGTATTCCGCCAAGGCCAGCTCCCCCAGCTCGAACACGCTCGACAAATGTCCCCATTGGAACGAGGTCCACTTCCATCTCTCCAGCAATCATTTGCCGCCCTGCTTCAGGATTCTTACCAATATGGGTGGTAATCGCCTTCTTCACTCGGTGATTGACAATTAAAGGCCCTACTCCAGTATCAACGAAAGATGTATCATCTGTAATTAAGGTAAGATCTTTTATACCCTCTTCCAGAATAATCGATACGATTCCCTCTGGTGTACCAACGCCCATAAACCCCCCGATCATCACCGTCATCCCATCCTGCAAAATAAACGGGAGTTCTTCTCTTGAGATTACTTTGTTCACTTAACCAACCCCCTAAGAATGCTAACATGGTATGCTCATTTCCTTACAATTCTTACATATGCAAGATTCACGCCAAACTGAGAGATTATTTTAAAATAAAGTCGATAGATTCGGCTGTTTTCAACTGAAAGCGGCTATTTAATGGGATTCTTACTGTAAATAATAAACTTATGTTTTTTTTAAAAAGAGTCATTCAGACAAATTCATGTCAAAAACTTCACTAGAAAACCCGTCAAAATTACTAAATGTGTTCGGATTACCGTACAATTTCCCCGAGAACACTTAAAAACTGTCAAGTTTCTCGAACAAAATGAAAGCGATTTCATTATTTTTGTACACATATTGAACAATCCTTAGCGAGTCCTTCAACAATGGTCCGCGATCCACGATAAGATTAGGACACGATACGATATCAAGAAGCACATAAAAACTCCCTCTTATGTAGCAAAGGGAGTTTTAAAATAGATTATAACCGATACTTATTCATCTTTTCATAGAGAGAAGTTCGACTGATTCCAAGATGTTTAGCTGTTTCCGATTTATTTCCATCCATCATGTTTAAACACTCTGAGATGGTCCGCCGTTCAGTCTCTTCAATCACTTCAGCTAAAGAGCGAATAGGATAGGTGTTTTTAAATCCAGTAATCTCTCGAGGAAAATGCTCAGGGGCAAGGTATTTCCCTTCATCAACCATATTTAACGCGCGCTCAATCGTATTTTCAAGCTCACGAATATTTCCCGGCCAGGCATATTGGCATAGCAAATTCATAGCTTGCTCATTAACGCCCTTTACACCTTTCTTCATCAGTTTTTGGTATTTTTCTAGAAAATAATAGACAAGAATTTTAATATCCTCCATTCGCTCTTTTAATGATGGAATGGTGAGCTGCATAACTTTTAATCGGTAATATAAATCCAGCCTAAATTCTCTGTTTGCCACCATTTCTTCAAGATTTCGGTTGGTTGCGGCGATAATCCTTACATCAACGTGAATCGTACTGGTCGCACCCACTCGTTCAATTTCTTTTTCTTGCAGAACACGCAATAGTTTCACCTGCATATGTAATGGAAGTTCGCCTATTTCATCAAGAAAAATGGTTCCACCGTCGGCCACTTCAAACTTTCCAATTTTCCCGCCCTTTTTTGCTCCAGTAAAGGAACCCTCTTCATAGCCAAAAAGCTCCGACTCGATCAGCTCCGCTGGGATAGCGGCACAGTTCACTTTAACAAAAGCTCCCATCAAACGTCGACTAGCATGATGAATCGCGTGGGCAAACAATTCTTTGCCTGTACCACTTTCACCTAATATCAGCACATTGGACTCACTTTTTGCTGCTTTTCTAGCTTGATTATTTACCTCTATAAAGACAGGACTTTTCCCAATCAAATGATCGAACGTATAGTATGCCTTGTTTCTTGCGTTAATGATTCCTTTACTTTTATGTAGTTCGTTATGTAGTGAATTAATCCGTTTAGATAAAGCAGTTAATTGCTCTACATTATTAAATAAAACCTTAC
This sequence comes from Bacillus sp. MM2020_1, assembly GCA_011250595.1. Lineage (GTDB taxonomy): Bacteria > Bacillota > Bacilli > Bacillales > Cytobacillaceae > Neobacillus. Next base: position 20,351 of record JAANMP010000071.1, read on the forward strand.
CAACTGCTCCCACAATCTTTCCTTGCCTCAACACCGGGGATCTTGTAGCAATCATATAATCCTCTTTAATTTTTTGAGGTTCCGCCACCTCTAAGTTCCCTGTTTTTGCTACAATATGCATACGAGTATTCTCAATCACCTCTGTTACATGCTTTCCGATGGAGCGTTCCGGATCAACGCCAAGGAAATTGGCAAATGAGCGGGTCAAGATTTGTATATACCCTTCTGTATCAACGACAACCATGCTTTCATCCGCAAGTTCACTAAGATCTTTAAAAAGAAATTCTTCAGAGTGATCCATATGAAGAAAATCATTATTATTTGAAAAAAAGAAGAAATAATAATCATATTCCTCTTCAAAAACCTTCGCCACTTCTTTTCTAACGATACCTTTCCTACCATTAAATTGAAAAGGTGTATTTACCGCTGGAACCAGGTTTTTATGGACAAGCCTCGAAACTTGAAGTTTAAATTGCTCCTCATCAGTAAAGTCCTTCGATAATAAACGGTTACTCAGTACGATGCTGTGATCATCTCTCGTTATGACAATTCCAATAGGCAATTTCTCTAAAAGCGCTCTCAAAACTTCTGTTAACACATTGTCGACCAATCCTACCCATCCCCCTTAAGAAAACGGTCATAATCTGCTCTTAATGTTGTAACATGGAAGCATTTTCTCTATATCTATCATAGCACTAGTAGCATCCTGTCTTAATATTCAAATATTTTGAAACTGTGAACAAAAGGAAGAATTCCTTGGCTTTCTCTTTCGTTAGAAAAGAAAGAGAATGAAAGAAATACTAATAAAAGACCCTCCTAGCAATTGATAGGAGGGCATCGTAATTGTGAGTAATCATCTCAAATGCCGTACATACATTCTTTTGAGTGCGGCGGCGTTGGGAGGTTTTCATGTTTTCTATAATCACAGAGACGGTTCCGGTTTTTTGTAAGGTTAGTAGCACCAGAGCCGTCCCCTATAATCTATGATCTATAAAAAATTCTCCCATTTCTCCTACTAATCAAACGTTTGATTGAAACAGCTATAAACATCGTAATATCCGGATTTCCCTTGCAATTTAAGTATGAAGCATGTCGAAATCCGATCCTATATTTCGCAGGAAATAACTCAACCTTCAACAAAATCTGATAGGTTCATCTGGAAATTCCATGATTCTATTATAAATCCACTTTTTCGTCACTAACCAAACGTATTCTATTATTCATATGACCGCCAGAGACGTCTACGGGATTAGAATATCATTTTAAGACGACAAAAAAGACAATCTTTATAAGATTGTCCTTTTCGTGCCTGGCAACGTCCTACTCTCACAGGGACGTGTGTCCCAACTACCATCGGCGCTGAGAAGCTTAACTTCCGTGTTCGGTATGGGAACGGGTGTGACCTTCTCGCCATAATTGCCAGACTATTTTTTTAGAGGAATCATTCCCTCAATACTAGATAATGCAGAAGAAGTTGTAAAAACGAGTTTGCCTTGTATTCATTGGTTAAGTCCTCGAACGATTAGTATCAGTCAGCTCCACATGTTACCATGCTTCCACCTCTGACCTATCAACCTGATCATCTTTCAGGGTTCTTACTAGCTTGCGCTATGGGAAATCTCATCTTGAGGGGGGCTTCATGCTTAGATGCTTTCAGCACTTATCCCGTCCGCACATAG
>JAANMP010000072.1 GCA_011250595.1 Bacillus sp. MM2020_1
CAAAATAGTCTGGCAGCAATGGCGAGAAGGTCACACCCGTTCCCATACCGAACACGGAAGTTAAGCTTCTCAGCGCCGATGGTAGTTGGGACACGCGTCCCTGTGAGAGTAGGACGTTGCCAGGCACGAAAAGGACAATCTTATAAAGGTTGTCTTTTTTGTGTGATTAAAAAACTTTTACCTCAGATTTTAAATCTGTGGTGTTTTTCGTATTTGAAGGGAAAAATCGTTCAACGTTAATCATAAGTAACGTATGATGCCCATGAAGAGGAAAATCTCAGTTAAACGGTAATCATAGGAGGAGACTAATGCCCGTGAAGGGTGAAAAATCGACTCCACGGTAACTAGTGAAAGCGACTAACTCCCATGTAGGGTAAAAAGCAAGTTCAACGGTAACTAGCGAAAGCGACTAACTCCCATGAAGGGTAAAAAACGAGTTCAACGGTAACTAGTGGAACTATATTACTACCAATCCACATGAAACAACTCGATGGAGGTTTGCGTCCCCGTCCCAATAAGAGCAGTACATAGCTGGGCGCAAAAAGGAACAGCTGAAGCGCTGTTCCTTTTTGTCCATCATATGTATGCACGACCTAAAAAATAACATAATTTACTAATCGTATGGAAAGCAAATAGGGATGATTAATATCTATTAATATGCTAAATTATTACTAATATAATTTTTCCGAAAAAGAGGGGATCATTTCGTGTCGAGAAAATGGAAGTGGACGATTGCTTGTTTCTTTTTCCTGCTTTTTTTAAATGCGTTCGGGATCATTGCCGTAAAGATATTAGGCAGGTAAGGGGAAAGGGGATTTCTCCGCTAAATTTTCCAAGTAGGGAATGATGAGTTTGACAACAGATTTAACCAAACTGATTTCAAAAAAGCTGCTATTGGCAATAATCATTGTAACGATTGGGGCGGAAGTGCTCCTATATTTGACCCGGTACAGTTCTATGGCCAGCACCCTATATGACGCAGTCATGGTGTCTTCCTTTTTTATCGGTTGGAAGCTTTACCGAAGACTCAGAAGTCAGCAGGATCATCGGAAAAGTCCGCGCCAGATTATACTTCAATTCACCGGTGCCTTTCTGATTTTTTTCCTTGGAAGTACGGTTGTTAATGTGTACTCGAACCTCACTTTTGAAGATTTTAACGAGGATTATGATCAATACGTACAAGACTACACAGAGTCACAAGCCCTTGAAACAGAAGGTGGAGTTGATAATGAACTTCAGGATCAACCAACTGGGTCCATTTTTGAAAAAATAGATACGATTGGATATGATTTATATAACGACACACTAGCAGGCTTGGAAGAGGTATGGCGGCTGGCATATATTATTCTTCTGCTTGTGGTATTTAAAAAGGTTTCCCCGCACCGCTGGGAGAGTGGTCGTAGAGATGGATTTCTGATGGCTGCACTGTTTATCACCTCAATTCTTTTCGGCATTGACCACACGCTCGATACTGAGCAGCCCTGGGCAATCCGAATTGGGGCAATTGTAACTTTTGCTAATATGGGATTCTTGTTTGGCCTCATCCTATTATGGACTCGTAACCTTTGGCTAACAGTTATTATTCACGCTGTATACGATATTACGGCAACCCTGTCATGGTATTATATTGATTACGCGGTTGAGTATTTCACCTTAGGGGTGTTAATTGTCCACGTGGCCCTTTTTATTTTAGAAAAAATTCACCAAAATCGACTTATGAAACTGATGACGACTGTTCAGGAAGGCCCAAACGCAGAAGTGACGCAAAGCGTAGAGTAATAGAAAAGAGGCTGCCTAGTAAATAGGGCAACCTCTTTTTGTTATATCCAATAGCTCTTTAATAATAGAGAACAGGCTACAATTATTACTAGGATTATGGTTATTGTAAAGAACCATTTTTTATTAGATTTTTTTTTATGGGGAAGATCAGGTTCACTGCTTTGATGGATTAGGGCGTTATGCCTCAGTTCCTCAAGCTCCTGCTTCACCTTTTGTTGGGCGGTAGTCAGCATCTTGCAGCCCTCCAAATTTCATAGATTATATGGACTATTAATATCCTACTACAAAAAGTAACAATAAATCCATTTATTCTCCAATTTTTATAAAAAAACTAGTAATTTGGTAGTATTTCCCGAGAAATAAAGAAGATTGTTTGATGGTGTCAGGCACCAATGAAAAAAGTTTCAGATGTGCACATGGGGGGTGTTGAACTTTGTAAAAAATTGCCGAAATTTATATTGTACTTATTTGTTTCTATTAAAATAGTAAATATGGTATGGTAGTAATAAATGGAAACAATAGGGGGTTCTTTTTGTGTTAAGACGTTTTTTGATTGGATTTATTATATTATTTTTGGGGTTTTCAGTTTTTCCTCAGGCTCAAAAGGCTGAGGCTAGCACCATTTCCAAAAAGCAATTAATTATTGTTAATAAAAAGATTAATAAGCTAGCATTTTACGAGAATGGAAAATTGGTGAAAACATACAGCGTGGCAACAGGGAGAACTTCAAGACTTACCCCTGAAGGGACTTTTTACATAAGGGAAAAGATTAAAAATAGGCCTTATTATAAACACAATATTCCTGGCGGCGATCCTCGCAATCCATTAGGAAAACGCTGGCTGGGTTTAAGTAAACAAGAAGATGGTGGTTATCCATACGCTATTCATGGCAACGCAAATGAGAGTTCAATTGGGAAATATATCTCGGGCGGTTGCATCCGGATGCATAATAACGAAGTGATTCAATTGTTTAGCAAGGTGAACATTGGTGCAAAAGTGGTTATTACTACTTCGAAGAAGACCTTTAATCAGTTAGCTGCACCTTATTTCAAAAATATCGACATTAAAGCACCATCCCTTCCAGTAGTAAATACGGTTGGAGATAATGTTAAAAAAGTAACTGGAAAAACGGAAAAAGGTGCAACGGTTACCGTAAAAATTGGCACTAAAAAATACACTGGAAAACCAGCAAATTCAAAAGGTCAATTTTATGTAACGATTCCAAAGCAGAAAGCTGGTAAAAAACTATATATTTCTGTCAAGGATAAAGCTGGAAATGTAAGTAATACAAAAGCCGTTATTGTCAAGGATAGAACAGCTCCATCCCTTCCAACAGTATATAGAGTGTCTGACAAACAAACTGCCGTGTCAGGGAAAGCAGAAGCAGGAGCAACGATCACAGTGAAAATTGGTAACAAGAAATATACAGGAAAAGCCAATACAAAACGATACTATAAGGTTCCAGTTGCTGTGCAAAAGGCTGGCACTAAAATATATGTCAATGCAAAGGACAAAGCAGGAAATGTAAGCAAAACAAAGGGTGTCATCGTAATTGACAAAACAGCACCAGTTGTGACTGGAGTAAGTAATACCACTTACGACAGAGATGTGACCATCACCTTTAATGAAGGAAAAGCAACATTAGATGGAAAAGTATTTGCAACAGGAACTGTAGTTTCTGAAAATGGAAAACATACCTTAGTGGTAACAGATGCAGCTGGAAACAAGAGGACTGTGGTCTTTACTATTAAAAAGGCAGAGGCAATTGCAAATTAAGTTTTAATCGCATGTTAAACAAATATTGTAGAAAACAAAACAGCACCTAATCCATCGTGATTTGGGTGCTGTTTTGTTATAGTAGAGTCATATAAAAAGTCCAAAGTGCACGAGGACACTTTGGACTTAACTTGCCTATTTTAATATTTTTACCTTCACTGTTTTTCTTCCCCATTGAATGGCTTTCTTATAAGAAGGAACGAAGATATCAATCTTTTTTCCTCTCATGGCACCCCCTGTGTCACCTGCAATCGCATAGCCATAACCTTCAACATAGACTTTCGTGCCAAGCTTAATCACTTTCGGATCTACAGAGATTACTTTTAGGTTTGGGTGTTTCTTTAGGTTTATCCCGGTAGCTGTGATGCCTGAGCAGCGTTTGCAATTTGCTGTATAGGCAGTTGCGGTAACCGTAATAGTCTTTACTACTTTTAACTTCGACGACTTACTTGAAGTCGTTTGGGCTTTCTTTACAACAGGTTTACTAGTCGTTGCTTTAGAAACCTTTAAGTTTTGATTCGGGTGAATGGTATTTGATTTAAGGTTATTCCATTTTTTTAAGTTGTTCACGGAGATTTTATATGTTTTTGCAATACGATAAAGCGAATCGCCACTTTTAACTTTATATGTATTGGATGCTGCAAATGCGCCATTACTACTTCCAAATAATATCATACCTGCCAAACTGAACATGACTAGGAATTTCTTCATAACTGAAAACCCCTTTCTTCTGTTATATAAAAGTTACCACAATAATATTACACAAATATTTCAATAGCTTTCTAGTTTCATGACAAAACAGTAATAATACGGTGTCAGGCACCAACCGTGGACAAAACTACGGGTTTTGTCCACGTGGGGTGGACGACAACTCGCAATGTTACTATTTTAGAAGATTTGGAAATGAAAGCTTTTGCTATTTTCTTCTTTTAGGAATGGAAAAGTCTGTGTTTCATAGAGTACTTGAATATAGTATAATATTTCTAAAATATAGATATTTTGAAGGAATAAGTAATGGGCAAGTTTATTCGGATTACATTTATTGTAATGGCTTTTGTTCTGATCTTTGCAACAGTGAAGCCAGAAGCAACATCCGCGGGCACTTATGTTAATAAAGATTTTTCAACCCTTGCAAAAAAGGGGAAATTAAAAGGGGTTTATGGAAATATAGGGGAGACCTATAAAGCGTTAAAAAACAAGCAAAAAGGTAAAGTACAGCAAGCAGAGGCATTTCTTTTTTACAACTCTAAGAATACCTATTATTGCTTTTTCTATGGCAGCTCCTCTACTAGGATTTCATCAGGACAAAGAGTGGCTATGATTACTAAACAAGTTTCTACGAATGTTACAGCAAGTCAAATGAAAAAATATTTTGGTAAGCCTGTTGCCTGGCATACATATAAAGCAGGAAAATATTATGTTCGCTACATAAATCGGGGTAAAGGTAAGGTTGAATTTAACATCGGCACAAAAACTGGTATGAATTCTTATTTCACGGAAGATGAAGACGGTACACTTACTATTAAATAATTTGTTCGAAGTGAGAAATATCTTAAGAAAAGAGGAAATCGGCTCCCAAGCCGATTTTTTCTATTTGTGTCCAGAATGCACAAATTCGGTTGAATGAAGGTGTAATCTATCATTGCAAAATACTTTTCTAGTATTCCTATCCTATGAACCCCTTTTTATAAGTATTAGTGATAAAATGTAAATAAATAGAATTAGATAATAATTGATTAATAATGGGGGAGAACGGTGAAAAATTTCTGGTCAGTCATTTTCATGATACTATCTTTATCAATTATGACCTCAGTCGCAAGCGCGGAAGAGGTTACCATCCAGCCAAAGGTATCAAAGTTTGATACAAAGGTGCTTTTTGATGAGAAAAAGGAGTTTAATGATCAGGAGTTAATTGTAAAATTTACTCCAAGCACAACTTCAAATCAAAGAAAGACTATTTTAAATTTAGTCAATGCCAAAGAAGTAGACCAATTAGAAACGGGAGACTTTTCATTCGTGAAAGTTCCCAATGGTTCAGATTTGGCGAGTATCTCAAAGGATTTATTAAAAAATAAACAGGTGGTATTCGTCGAACCAAACTACGTGGTGAAGAGTACCTACGTTCCCCGGGAACCTAGTTATAATAAACAGTGGTACTTAAAAAAAATCCAAATGCCAAAAGCATGGGCCAAAACAAAAGGCTCTTCCAATATTACGGTTGCGGTGATAGATGGCGGGGTCCAAAAGGATCATCCAGAACTCAGAGGGAAAATCGTCAGCCCATATAATACACTTACTGGAAATGCCAATTATACCCCTGATGAACATGCTACCCATGTTGCGGGAATAATCGCGGCAAGCTTTAATAAACGAGGAATTGCTGGAATTGCTCCAAATGTAAAAATCATGCCAATCAATGTATTCGACTCACAAGGAGCATCCATTTATAATGTAGCGCTTGCGCTAAAATATGCGGCCGATCACCACGCGGATGTCGTTAATATGAGTTTGGGTAGTGAAAGCTATAGTTATCTACTAGATTATTATGCTAGCTATGCAAGGTCAAAAGGAGTTGTGCTCGTGGCGGCAGCAGGTAATTCGGATACTTATATCCCTATGTATCCTGCGGCATTACCTGGTGTAATTAGTGTAAGTGCTACAGATAGTAACGATCGAATAACTAGTTTCTCGAACTATGGAGGCTCCATTGATTTAGCTGCTCCAGGGCAATCGATTTATTCCACTATAAGTGGAAGTTCCTATCAATATATGAATGGGACGTCAATGGCAGCCCCTGTTGTAACAGGAGTGGCCGCGCTGGTCCGCTCCAAAAACCCATTTCTAACTCCTAGTCAAGTAGAAAATATTCTAATGAAATCAACTGCTGACCTGGGGAACAGGGGGTGGGATTCATATTATGGATATGGAAGAATTGACGCATACAAAGCTGTTTCGAAAACACCGGCACCTATTACAAAACTAACTGTCCCAACAACTTATACCATGACTGGGACAAATAAGGCTGCCTTTTCGATAACTGCTACAAGCAGTACCAAAGTTTCCTTATATCTACAGACCACTCGTGGAAAAACAGTAAGAACAGTCCTTAGTAATAAAGCTTCATCCGGAAGGGGAATTTCTGCCTCTTGGGATGGAAAAACAAGCAGTGGAACTTATGTAACGTCAGGCACCTACAAGCTATTAGCGAAGGTGTGGAATAGTAAGGGCACAATCTATAAAAGCTCCAATATTAAAGTAGTAAACAATGTGAGACCTGCAATAGTAGTGTCAAGCAATTATTCCTTTTCACCTAAAGCAAGCGGGAAAATAACTATTCCTTATCAGCTAACACAAAAGGCGAAGGTTACTGCAGTTATAACTGATAATAAAGGCAAAACAATAAAGAAAATCCTTTCTAATAAATACTTATCAAGTGGTAAGAAGTCAATCGTTTGGAATGGGAAAGATTCAAAAGGACGTACAATAAAAGATGGTACATACTACCTCATTATGTCCCCAACAGACAGCCGTAATAGAAAAGGTAAAACAAAAAAGGTGCAGATAAAAGTGGATACTGCTCGTCCATCAGCGAAGGTCACACTAACCTCAACCTTATTTAAAATGAACACTAAAAACACAGCCACAGCCAAATTAAGCCTGAATGAAACTTCGAATGTACTTGTAAATGTGGTGAATGATAAAGGAACGGTTATAAAAAAGTTAATTTCTAAACAATCCAAAGCAGGCACGATTACCATCAGCTGGAATGGAAAAAATGATAAAAACCAGTTGGCTGCAGAAGGAAAGTACCGCTATAGTGTTCAGTTAAAAGATTTGGCTGGGAATATTACAAAGTTAAATAGCAGTGTATTCTCCCTCCAGGACTGGCGTATTCCTGCTATCCAATCGAGTAAAGATTATAATTTTATTACAAAAGGAACGAAGACGTTTACCTATACCTTAACGAAGCCAGGAAGTGTTTCAATTGATATCTATAAAGGGACTACATTAGTTAAGACGATTCAAAAGGATGCCTATAAGGCGGCAGGAAAACAAGCCTTTAATTGGGATGGAACGGATGCCGCTATGAATCAAACAGCGGATGGGGACTATCAGTTTAGAATAAAAGTGGTCGATAAGTATAGTCTGTCGCAAACCTTCACTGGGAATGTTCATGTTCGTCTCAATAACATTCAAATTAGTTATCCTGATGTAGTGAAGTTCACTACGTATAGGGGTAGTGAGGTATATTATAAACTATCACAGGCAGCAAATGTAACGATTGAGATATTCAATGCATGGGATGGGAAAGTTAAAACCATTTTGCAAAATGAACCAGTTAGTACAGGGATACAATATTTTAGTTGGGATGGTACGGACGATAATGGATATGATGAGTATGATGACAATTATTTTTATGTGATCACAGCTCAAAATGTTTATGGACAGAAAGCATCTGTCACAGGGCAAATGACCAAGAATGGAAACCCTTCATGGCTTGAATCCCATTCTGTTGAATTTCCAATGACATCTGACCAGACTCATGGTGACCAAATGCAGTTGACTATTCGAACGACCCAAGACGTTAAAGCCATTTTGCATGTCTATAACTATGAAGGCGGTACAGAATTAGATAAAAATGAGTATGCTATAAAATCAGGTGAAAATAATATCGTTTATACAAAACCTAATTCAGATTACTTGTATTATTTAGTAGAATATCTAGATTCATTAGGTAATGAATATTGGTATTATATTAACGAATATGATTTTTAAGCCAAAATAAAAGAAAACTCTGCCACATTTTCAGGCAGAGTTTTCTTTTGATTATTTAGTTTCCAATTGTGTTTTCAATTCAGTTTGAATCCGTTGTTTTTCTTGATCTGGAACGATGTAGTAATAAATTCCGCCTATTTTTGTTCCAGAGCCTTTGATCGTCATTTGATCAACGTTACCTGCTGCACTTCGGTAATTCTTTTGAATATCCATCATTTGATCAAATGTAAGGTTCGTTCTAACGTTATTGCCTAGTGCTGCAAAAATACTTTGATATTTCGTAAGGGAAGAGAGACTTGCACCTTCTCTTAAGACCCCTTGAATAATCTCACGTTGACGTAATTGACGTCCAAAATCACCGCGAGGGTCTTCATGTCTCATCCGTGTAAAAGCTAATGCCTTTTTACCATCCAAAGTCACCTTACCCTTTGGAAAATGGTAGCCACCCTGTGAAAAGTCTAAATCATTGTCGACGGTTATACCGCCCACCGCATCAACAATATCTTTAAAGCCTTCCATGTTGACCTTTAAAAAATAATCAATAGGGATATCTAAGAAGTTTTCAACCGTGTTCATTGCCATTTCTTCATTACCAAAAGCGTAGGCATGGTTGATTTTATCCACTGTTCCTTTACCGACGATTTCAGTGCGTGTATCACGCGGGATACTTAACATCTTTACTGAATTAAGTTTTGGATTAACGGATAAGACAATCATTGTATCAGAACGGCCTTTGTCGCCTTGACGCTGGTCGACACCTAACAGAAGAACGGAAAATGGCTGTTTATTTTGTAAGGATACTTCCTCCGTACGCTTATCTGATTTACGATCAACCGGATGATGCATCGTTTCAACTGCAGTTTGTAAAGAATTATATACTGAATAGGCATAAACCCCAATTCCAATCAAAAGTAATAGAAAAATAATTCCAGTCACACGGAGCCATTTATTCTTTTTCTTTTTATTCTTCTCAGCCCTCATCAATTTTTACCTCCGAAACAATATTAGAAACTATATTATAGAATAGCAGATATTGTCGAATTTTTATACATTTATTTGAAAAAGTTACATTTTTTTAAATGGAATAATTGGTAAAAAATTAATGATTAGAATTACGTGTACATTTTTGGTAGCCAGCTAAATTCACAACTATTTTATGAAAATCGTTTTCTAAAATGTATATAAAAATATGGATATTGTTGTTAGAATTAGTATATTACTAGAAAAGAAAAGGATGGGAAAGAGTTGAAGTTAGGACGTTTTTTAAAAGGGATTTTTATATTTTTTATTTTGTTTACGATGATCATGCCGAGCCAAAGTGTGAGTGCGGCGGAATTAACAGCACAGCAAAATTTTTCAAAGAAAGTATCAGCAGAACTAAATAAGTATATAAAAAAATCGGGCGGCAAGGTTACCCTTCAATACCGGGACTTAGTAACGGGAGATACCTTTCAAATCAATGGGAAAACAGCAAACCGAGCAGCTAGCACGATTAAATTGCCTCTTGCTCTCTATATCATGGAGCAGGCTGATAAAGGAAAAATCAACTTAAATCAAAAGCTTAAATATAAAAGCTATCATTATTATGGCGGCAGTGGCGTCATCCAAAAAGATAGGGTTGGGACGTCCTATACCATTAGGGAACTCGTCAAAAAGGCGATGATTTACAGTGATAATATCGCGTTTATTATGTTAAAGGAACGAGTGGGCCAGCGTAATTTCATTAAATATATGAAAAGTGCTGGCGGTCAGTATGCCTATCCAAATGGGCAAAATTTAACCTCTGCTAATGATTTATCGATCTATGCAAAAAGACTCTATCAATTTTCCGAGAAAAGTGCTCGCGGCAGTGAGCTTGTCGGTTATCTGAAAAAGACCGTCTATAATACGACGATACCGCGTGGGATTAAGGGAACAGCTGTCGCCCACAAGGTCGGGATGATACCAATGGACAGGATTTATAATGATGCGGCAATTGTGTATGACCAAAACCCTTATGTGTTAGCGATTATGACAAAGGGAATTTCCTATGAAAAATCCCAAAAGGTGATTGCGGGATTAGCAGCGATTGTTCATAAGCATCATAAAACCAAAGCACAAGCAAACTATTTTAAGAGTAATGCAGATGTAACCATCTATCAAAGCAAGTCAAAAAATGCAGCGGTTGGGACATTAAAAAAATATCAGACTCTTAGAATTCTTTCAAATCAAGGGACTTGGTATCAAATCAAATTTGGCAAGGGATCTGGTTATATCCAAAAGAAATCAGTTACCGCCCTATTGAACCATGCCGTAACTGGATGGTCAGCTAATCAACCGCAAATAGGAATTATTAAGATGAAGGCAATCGCCCCTGTTGTTAATAAAACCACAGCGGGTACAGTAATCGGCTATATTAATAAAAATCAAGATTACTATTTTTTCAAAAAAGAAAATGACTTCTATGTTGTGGATATAGGCGGAAGAGTTGGATATGTCGCAAGTAACTATATAACGGAACTTAGTGTAAGCAAGTAAATTCTCCTTCATGGAAAAGGGTGGGGAAAGAGTTGAATACAAGGAATATTTTCAAGAGGATTTTAATAGGTTTAATTTTATTTTCGCTGGTAATTCCAGCTGAAAATTCGAGTGCAACTGAGTTAACGTCACATAAAAAGGTATCCATTGCTATTAAAAGTGAAGTTCATCCAAAGGAGATTGTCAAAGGAAATACAAAATACTACATGAACGGCCAGGGAGTAATTACCTTAGCAAAGGTATATTCAGGCAGTAAAGTAATTAAGATTCTTAACTTTCATCCCAATAGCAATTTAGGAAATGCACAAAAAAATATAAAATATATTTTTTATTTAAAAAGCGACGGATCGATTGGGAAAGCAGAAAAACTGGATAAAAGGACTCAGAAGGTTACGAATCGATATGAATATTATCCAAAAACCTTCTATGGAAAACATGGGGACAAGATCAAATATATTTTTGATATTAATTCCTCTGGCTACTTAACAAAGGCTGTTAAAAGAGGAAAAGGAACCATACGAATTACATCAAGATATGAGTATTTTCCAAAAACTGTTTATGGCTCACATGGGAAAAATATCAAGTATTTGTATACCATTAATACTTCTGGATATGTAACAAAGGCTGCTCAGAGAAAAAAAGGGACAACGGATATGATTTCAACGTATGAATTTTATCCAAAAACAGTTTATGGGAAGCAATTTTCCCGTGTCAGCGGTATTAAATTAGATGTTCCCTTGATAAATCAACGACCTGAATTACCAACCGGCTGTGAAATTACCGCTGTAACAATGATGTTGCAGTATAAAGGCGTACGTGTTGATAAAGTGACATTAGCCAATAAAATGCCAAGGCATTCACAGAATCCAAATCTTGGATATGTGGGAAATCCATATACTAAAAGAGGATGGACGATTTATCCATCAGCCTTAATGGGATTGGTCAAGAATTATGCTGGAAGTGCTAAAAACCTAACGGGTACAAGTAATGTGAATATAGAAAAACAATTAGTAAGTAACAAATCGATTGTGGTCTGGGTTTCACGGATGCATGGTTTTTCTGTTCATGCTTTGGCACTAACTGGATTTGATCAAAATTATTATTATTATAATGATTGCTGGACGGGAGAAAAGAATGCCAAAATCAGCAAAAAGGAATTCAATCGAATATGGGCCAACCAAAGTAAGCGAGCCATATCATATTAAGCTGTTCAAGTAGGGGTAAATGCCCCTACAGCTAGCTGATTAGTTATAAAGTCCATCATTCCGTTTTTTTATTGGGGAAAGGGAAATGCAACAGATGGATCAATAAATTAATGCCTATAGAGACTAGAATCGTGATGACAAACACCCAAATGACGATCAAAACGGAATAGTATGGAGCATACATGATATCTTGGAAATAGTAGTAAATAAAGAAAGTGTGGGTAAGCCAAATAATCGTCGAATGCTTCCCAAATAAAAGAAAAAGCCGTTCTAGAATGGTGATGTTTTGAATCAGTTTTACAAACGAGAAAATCGCGATAGGGGCGAGGATAAAATCAGCATAGTCGTATATCCCCTCAATTTCGGTACCTCTAGTATCGATAACAAACTTGAGCGCGTATTGTCTTATGTAGTAACAGATAACAAGCAGGGACAAAAAAATGATTCTATAATTCAGATGAGTTTTTAAGAAAAACCGTTCCATACTTCCAAATAATGAATATTTGGCGAAGAAGATGCCTGTGACAAACATGACTTGCCAGATTAAGTCGGTGCCTAAATGATTTATCAAAATTTGAATTAATTCATATTTTGAAAAAATATCATCTATGTGCAGAAAAAAACCAGAAAGAAACAGACCTATAAATGAGAGGTAACATACAACTACGGGATTTTTTTCAACTAACCGTATTAAGAGCGGGAACACAAATATTAACTCGATATATATCGGGATAAACCACCACTCACCATTGTAGGTATGGATGAGAGCAAATAAATTATAAAAAAACTGCTTGGTATTCCAACTATATCTTATCGTGTCATTAAAATAAATCAGTCCAATTGGGATAAAAATGAAAAAAACAATCCAATAAAGCTTATAAAAGTTGAGTATTCGTTTTAGCCCTTGTTGAAAAGTGAAAATTCCTTTTGCTTCAAATGACTTATAAAGGCCAAAACCACTTAAGAAAAGGAAAATAGCTACACAAAGTTTTCCGGAATCGGCAATCAGCTGGTCTAATGGAAGGTCATTGACAATCATGATGGGTTTGTAATCAACAGCAGAAATACGGTTTGGAAAAGTGAATAAATGATGATAGACCATTAAAAGGATGGCAAAACCTTTCGAGATCGCCGTCATACTTTTAGAAAAAACAAAAGACATGTCTTCCATATTTTTGTAACCTCCCAAACCTACAGTAATCTACCCATTATAGGTTGGATGGAATGATTCTAAATTATTCATGACTACATTTTAAGAAATAAGGAAAGGCGGTAAAAGCATATCATAGAATGGAAGCTTTATAGGGGATAGTTTCTTAAGGGGGAGAGGGTATGTTTAGAAAAATATCAATGGTTTTCCTTGCATCACTACTTGTCATAAGTACTGGCTTCTTTTCAGCAAATACCACAAAGGCAGCCGAGTCCACCACAAGTAAGGTTGTGTATTTGACCTTTGACGATGGACCCAATCGATACACTCCAAAGATTCTAGATATTTTGAAAAGAAAAAAGGCGCATGCGACCTTTTTTATGATTGAAGGCAATATTAAACGGAATCCCAAAACTGTCCAACGGATGATTAAAGAAGGAAACTATCCGGCTTTACATAGTGTTTCTCACGATGTGCGGAAACTCTACCGCGGTAGTTCGAATAATGTCGCAATTGAAATGGAAAAAACGCGGCAAACTCTTTTAAGAGTTTCAAAGTTTAATAGTAAGCTGACACGTGCTCCCTATGGAAGCAAACCCTATATGAAAAAACCGCTCCGTGATGCCTTAGCAAAAAAAGGCTTTAAAATGTGGGACTGGGATGTTGATACACTGGATTGGAAGTATAATCGAACAAGTCCTAGTACCATCACTTCCAGAGTGAAATCCGGTATTCGAGGCAAAAAGGGGCCAATTGTGATCCTTTTTCATGACTCACGAGGCACAGCGCAGCAGCTGCCGATTATTATTGATTACCTTCGTAGTAAGGGCTATAAATTAGAGGTTTACAACTCCCAAAGACATTTTGTAAAGAACTTTTGGAATGACAAACGATTTTAGTAATTAAATAATATTAGATGCTTTTTAATTAAGGTAAACCTAAAAAGATGTAGGTTGCCTTTTTTATTTTTCAATTTTCAACAAATCTATACATTATAAGTATATATTGTTAAAATCTAATAAGAATGCTGTCGAAATCGCAGAAAAGGTGAAAGATGTAAAATGATGAAAAGACAAAGCGTTTTGTATCAATCATTATCTGCTGAGTTCACATTTAAGGAGTATTAGAATGAAAAAAAATTTCTTTGGTATTGATCTTTTAAAAACGATTGCAATCATATCCGTTCCATGTGTCCACTTCTTATTAAATACCCACTTCTATAAGGTTCCATTAAACAGCATCCTCTTATTTATTCAAACCTATTACAGGCAGGTTTTTATTGTCTGTGTGCCATTATTTATCATGGCAACTGGATTCTTACAATGGAAAAAAGAATGGAATAAAAACTATCTAAGAGGAATACTAAACATAGTCCTAATATATGTAATATACTCAGTTGTTTCAATATTCTTTAGGATTTATCAGTTTGGAGAAGAAAGAGCAATTAGTGAATGGATATTAATGGTATTTAAGTTCCAAGCTATAAGCTATTCGTGGTATGTGAATATGTATTTAGGTCTTGCAATACTTATTCCATTCTTAAACATTCTATGGCAAGGATTTAAAACTAGAGGCCAATTTAAGGTTTTTTTACTAGTACTGCTTTTTGTTACGGGTATTCCAATGTTCTGGAATGGCCTACCAGCACTATTTGGAGAGAGCAAACTAGTGCTTTTCCCAAGCTTTTGGATGCCTATCTATCCATTATTTTATTATTTTTTAGGTGTCTATATTAGAGAATACAATATCGCTATTAGTAAGGTAAAAAGTTTTTGTTTATTTTTACTAATTACGATAGTAGAAGGAAGTATTTTGATTGGATTTAATGAGGGAACAAAATTTATTAATTTTGTCGGCGGTTATGGCTCAGCCTTGATAATGCTGCAAACAACATTTTTATTTTTATTTTTATATCAAATTCAACCACCTAAATATAAATTATTTAGCTGGATAAGTGTACCGATTCGTTCGATTTCAAGTCTAACCCTGGATATTTATTTAGTCTCATTTCTGACCGATCAATGGGTATATCGCTATTTTATGGCTAACATTTATGTTAAGCAGGATACAGCAATTCTATATGCTCCTGTTGTGGTGATATCTACTTTCTGCATGGCATATGCGATTTCACTTATCAGACAAAGGATTATAAGAATTAGATAAACAAAGTATTAAATGTAGGGTGGTTTAATAAACAATGGTATTACAGAATATAAAAAAATTAATTAAACGTATTGCTAATTATAATAAAGGAAAATTTAAAAAGCGGTTAGAGGTTCATCAAGAGAATAACATGTTAAGAATTAAAGGTGAATTGAATGGAAAGTTTAAAGCAAAAGAAATTTGGCTTTTTACACCTAATGAAGATACAAAATTTAAAATTGCCGAATCCATTCCTACTTCACTATTTAATTTCGAGATAGATTTATCAAAGTATGAGGCGGATTTTCAAGATAATGAGTATAAATTTTTTATGTTAATAGAAGCTCCGAAAAAGGAGCTGAGTGAAAGTCAATATAATATGATTAAACCTTCATCAACCATAATATCAGGCCCTGATGAAGAAATTATATTAGAATATTTCATTAGATTAGGAAAGTTTGAAGAAACCAACTACCGGGGATTAGAAGGTTTTTGCCTTGGGGGAAAATCAGGGCTAATTTATAGTACGATAAAGAATTTTATTACTTTGGTATTTGATAAGGAAATTAACATAAAGCCACTAACACGAATTGATAACATAGCAGCTCATGAAAGCAAATTTACCATTAGAGGGCAGGTAACAACTCGTAGCTTTAGAATTAATGAGGCATTTTTATTAATATCTGGACGTGAAACAGGAGTAAAAGTTGAAATTCCATTAAATATTGAATTTAATAATATAAAAACAATTCGTTCCTATGGAGATCATACTTATCAATATCAAATAGTTCTCAATTTAAATTCCTTAGATAACGGTAAACCACTACAAGAGGATATATATGATTTCTATTTAAGTCTAAATTTAAATTATGGTTCTGAAAAGAAATTGGTCAGACTTGGAGCTCCAACCATCAAAGCCAAACGAAATACCAAACCTGCCTATGCCAATGAGGGTGATGAAGCCTATATTGCCACACCCTATTTTACATTTAAATACTATAATCTTTCCCTTCAAGTTAATCGGTTTAAAAAGGATACCCTCGGTTATTTAAAAGGAATGATGAAATGGGCCTGGATATTACAGCCTTTAAACAGACATCGAGATATTTGGATCGTTGGAGAACGTCCTTATAAAGCACAAGATACTGGCTATCGTTTTTTTAAATACATGAGAACAGAACATCCAGACCGCAATGTCTTTTATGTAATTGATGAGGATTCACCGGAATTAGAAAATGTAAAAGACCTTGACCATATCTTGTTTTTTGGTTCAAAGGAACATATTTGGCATACGATTGTGGCGAGCAGAGTCATCGGGTCGCATCATGCGGATTATTTATATCCGCTAAGGACAGATAAGTTTAAAAAGATTGTTAAAGCTAAAAAGGTCTTTTTACAGCATGGGGTCATGGGGACGAAAAACATGGTCCACAACTACGGAGTCATTGCTCCTAATTTTGAAACGGATTTATTTATTGTAAGTTCTGATTATGAAAAAAGTTATATTGTTCAAGATTTTGGATATCAACCAGAAGATGTAGCTGTTACTGGATTATCAAGGTTTGACAGCCTGTTTCAAAAAGATGTTGAAACTAGAAGACAACTATTAATCATTCCAACATGGCGAGATTGGATTGTCACCGATGAAAAGTTCTTAGAGAGCGAGTATTTTGAGCGCTACAATGAATTAGTTAATCATCCTGCATTGCATGAATTTTCGAGAACCTACAATTTTGAAATTGTTTTTTGTTTGCATCCTAATATGCAAAGATTTACTTCCTTTTTTGCGGATGCTCCGATTAGAATTGTTAGTCAGGGTGAGGTAGACGTTCAGCACCTATTAAAAGAAAGTGCTATGATGATTACTGACTATTCCAGCGTCGCATTTGATATGAGCTTTCTGGAAAAACCAATTATCTATTATCAATTTGATCGGGAAAGGTTTATTGGAAAATACCCATCACATCTTGATTTGGATAACGATCTGCCTGGTGATATTGTCTATCAACTGGAAGATATCTTACATCTTGTCGAGAAATACGCAGATGCTAATTTTGAAATGAAAGAGGAACATAAAAAAAGGGCTGCTAAATTCCTTAAATATAAAGATTTAAATTCAAGTAAACGAATATTTGAGAAAACACTTAAAATCCGCAGGAAATCACTTTATTCCTCGATCATGAAAAGTGAAATTATAAAAGGCGTTTATCGAAGATATAGAAAAAGCAGGTTTTACTTTCCGAGTATGAGGTTTTTTTATAATGCAGCAAAAGCGTTACTTCCTATTGATAAGAGCCTCATCGTATTTGAAAGTGGTTTAGGTAAACAATATGGTGACAGTCCCCGGTACATATATGAAGAAATTGTTCGAAGGGACCTTAAATATAAAAAAGTTTGGATATATAATACTCAGAAGCGTTTTAAGGATCCACACACGATTTATGTTAAAAGACTTAGTATTAAATATTATTATTATTTAGCGAAAGCAGGGTACTGGGTAAATAATCAAAACTTCCCAACCTATCTTAAAAAAAGGCCTGGAACAACCTATGTTCAAACGTGGCATGGGACTCCATTAAAGAAAATGTTATTTGATATCGAAAATGTTCAAGGCAGGACTGATGATTATGTGCAACGTGTACACCAAGCAACAAAAAGTTGGGATTATTTAATTTCACCCAGCCCCTATGCCAGCAAAGCGTTTAGAAGTGCTTTTCAATACGAAGGTAATATATGTGAAATTGGTTATCCTCGAAATGATATTTTTTATCGAACGGAAAAGCTAACAGTCGCTGTGAGGGTACGTAATAGCTTGAAATTACCTAAAAATAAAAAAGTTATTTTATATGCTCCCACTTTTAGGGATAATCAGACAAATGGAGCGAATAAATTTACCTTTGATATTCATTTAGATTTTGAAAAGATGAAAGAAAAACTGGGTGATGACTATATCTTACTATTGAGAATGCATGTGGTAATTAAGAATAAAGTTATCATTCCCGATGAATTCAAGGATTTTATTTTTAATGTATCTCATTATCCTGATATTCAAGAACTATATTTAATCACTGATATATTAATCACCGATTATTCATCAGTTATGTTTGACTATGCTAATACAAAGCGACCATTGCTATTTTTCACCTACGACCTGGAACTTTATCGGGATCAATTACGTGGATTTTATATGGACTTTGAAAATGAGGCTCCTGGTCCATTAATTAAGAATAGCCAAGAAATAATCGATGCAATAATGGATATTGACGATGTCCAAAGAAGATACAAAGATAAATATTTAGCCTTTTATAATAAATATTGTATATTAGAAGATGGGTTTGCAGCAGAGCGATTGGTGAATAGGGTATTCGATATGAAGGAAGACAATAAAGCCTAAAAATAATATCTATAATCGTAAGGCTGTTGAATATATTCGGCAGCCTTATGAATCGAAAGTATTAAAATTAGATAATTAGCAAAAATTATACCTATACATAAATTTACTAAATGATATATATATATCAATATTTGTTGGACGTAGTAGTTAATATTGGTTGGTTAACCACTTTTGAATAATGAAAGAAATGTGAGTTGAGTTAATTGTATAACAAAGTAATTTTGGAGAAAATTTATCGATTAAAAAGCAGAAGGATAAAATTGGTGCTAAATATGGAATCAAGTGAAACTATTGATGATATATGTACCGTGTTTAGTTCCCATTCAAAAAGCGATGTTAATAAAATCGGTATGAAATCCACTTTTAATATAACTGAAAATATCCTTGAAATTATAATTCCGTATAAAGAACTAAGGCAGATTCCAGATGGCAGCATTTTAGGATTGATGATTTATTCTAAGCATGGTGCAATGTACATAGATGTAGAAAATAACCTAAAAAAAAGGTTTTCCGTTTCCTTTAGTGGTGAATCCTTTTATATTAGCGAGAAAGATTCTCAGTTAAATGTAAGAAGAAAGCCTTCTGAAAAAATCACACTAGAAGGAGAAAAAATCCTCTCTTTTAAAGGCAAGAGATTTGAGATAATTGGTACCATTTATAAGGGAAAAAAAAGTCATGAACTAATAGTAAAAAGCTTTTATTTAGAGAATGAGGATACGAAGGAAAAAATATTTCTCAAAGACTTTAAAGTAAATGACCCTACGGGAAAATTTAATATAGTTATCAACTTAAGTGAACAGCCATTATATGAAGGTGAGTGGAATTTATTTAGCCTAGTTAATGTAATGGATAATGATGAAATCATTGAAGTTATTTTTGGTAATGAACAACCTATTCTTCAAGGGGACTACTTGGAATATAATAACGCACTTTATTATTATGAAATATTCGAAAGTAAAAGGGCTCAAGTAACTCTTCATATCAAGAAAAATAAGCAAAGCTTCGTCTCATGGGATATTAGAAAGGTTGATATCAGGGGAAATTCATTAACAATACAAGGATTTTTTCAATATTTAATCCTCACAAGTAGTGAAGATAAGATCAGTAATTTTGTATTAATGAATAGGGTATCAATGGAAAAAATAGAGGTACCCATACCTTTACAAAATAACGGTGGCTATTTTATTGAAATACCTTTAGATAAACATGATAACTTTTTTAAGATAAACGGGATTTGGGATGCTTTTGTATCCATTCAAATTAGCGGTATAAGTGAATTGATAAGGTTGAATTTGAGTAATACTCAAAAAGATGAAGATTTTCTTCCTTTGTCAAAACCAATATATCAAAGTGAATCTGGTATTATAAAGAATGTACGTTCTTATCTTACGATATATGGGAATCTCGCTTTTAATGTAACAGATCAAATTTTAATATCTGACATTTCAAGAGTTGATTTAGAGTTTGGTAAGACAATTCTGAATGGATTTATGACAAATGAATACCTTGACTTCATTCCAAAAGAAATTTTTCTTCAAAGTACAAAGGGCGAGGACCAGATTAAATGCATTAATGAGTATAGAAAAGAAAACGAACTGTTTTATTTTAGGACTGAGATTGATTGGTCAATACTTAATCTTAATGAAATTCAAGATATCGACTATCAATTCATGATCACAATCATTGTAAAGGGAAAGGAATATCACTTAGAATTAGTTTCTAATTTTGACGATTTAGAAAACAAATCCAAGATACTTATTTATCCGCCTTTAAGCATAGATATGAACGGGCTGCCTCTTAATGTAAGACATTTTTATAATCGAAGGAATGCATTATTTGTATCTTTAGAAAATACCTTTATTCCATATTGTACTGAAATAAAAAAGAAACAAAATGAAAGAATCTTTGAAATTTCTATTGCATTGGAACAAATGCCAGTTCATTCGCAAAGGGTAGAGTTGGTTTTAAAAAGTAGAGTTTCAGATAAAACAATAAGGATTAAACCGGAAAATAATACAGATCACGATCATTATACTTTTAGAATAAAGGATCTCTTCTTCAATGAGGAAGATATTTTTTCTGGAACCTTTGATGTTTTTTGTGATATCTATGCAAACAATCATTTAGTAACAGCAAGAGTCAAAGGAGATAATTCAAAATTATTAGAAGCTAATTCAACTTTTAAGAACAATGCAATAAGAATGAGCAAAGATTTATTTTTCTCAATATACTTTGATCAAAAAACTACAAATTTAAATCTTGAATTAAGAGAATTGAGAGCTAATGAGAAAAAGGGGGAAAGCATTAAATTTTTCATAGCTAAAATTCTTGCCAAATTCTCAAGGAATTTTGTAAAAAAACCAGTTTGGTTAATTGGTGAGAACTTAGGGGAAATTGCCCAGGATAATGGCTTTGCATTTTTTCAATACTGCACAGAAAATAAAAGTGGTGAAACATATTATTATGTAAGTAAGAAAGACAATAAGAATATGGAGAATTTAATACCCTACAAAGAGAATATACTTGAGTATGATAGTTTTAAACATTATTATCTGTATTGGTTATGTCAACTTTTAATTGTTAGTCATGGAATACGTGATGTAATACCAAGCATTGTGCATAACAAAATGAATAATAATCCAAAAAGAATGATTTATTTACAGCATGGAATCATTG
>JAANMP010000073.1 GCA_011250595.1 Bacillus sp. MM2020_1
TTTAATTTTAAGTAATAGTCTAGTAGAATTAAAACATAATAATTAATACAACCAGTTTATAAGTTTCTTACCACTAGAGACATAATTATTTACTACTTAATTTACTTGAACAGGGAGGAGAAAAATGTATGGATGCTAAAGAAAATGCTAATGTTGGAAAGTGCCCGTTTCACGGCGGAGCTACTAGTAATAATTCTATGGGTACATCAAATCAAGACTGGTGGCCTAACCAGTTGAACTTGAACATTCTCCATCAGCATGACAGAAAATCTAACCCTATGGGGGAAGACTTTGATTATGCAGAAGAATTTAAAAAGTTAGATTACTATGCTCTTAAACAGGATCTTCGCGATTTAATGTCAAACAGTCAAGATTGGTGGCCAGCTGACTATGGACATTATGGCCCATTCTTTATCCGTATGGCTTGGCACTCTGCAGGTACATATCGTACAGGAGACGGCCGTGGTGGTGGTGGTACTGGTACACAGCGTTTTGCTCCACTTAACAGTTGGCCTGACAACGGTAACCTTGATAAAGCTCGTCGACTACTTTGGCCGATTAAGCAAAAGTATGGCAACAAGATCTCTTGGGCTGACTTATTCATTCTAACAGGTAATGTCGCGATTGAATCAATGGGTGGAAAGACATTTGGTTTTGGAGGAGGACGCGCAGACGTTTGGCACCCGGAAGAAGACATCTATTGGGGTACTGAAACGGAATGGTTAGGTGATAAGCGGTACACTGGTGATCGTGAACTTGAGAACCCACTTGCTGCGGTTCAGATGGGGCTTATCTATGTTAACCCGGAAGGTCCAAACGGTAATCCGGATCCGCTTGCAAGTGGTCGTGACATACGCGAAACTTTTGCACGTATGGGAATGAACGATGAAGAAACAGTAGCTTTAATAGCAGGCGGCCATACTTTTGGTAAGGCACATGGTGCAGGAGATGCTGCTCAAGTTGGTCCAGAACCGGAAGCTGCTCCTATGGAAGCACTAGGCTTAGGTTGGTTAAGCACACATGGAAGCGGTAAGGGTCATGATACTATCACCAGCGGTATTGAAGGTGCTTGGACTGCTAATCCAACACAATGGGATAATGGTTATTTTGATCTATTGTTTGGGTATCAATGGTGGCTTACAAAGAGTCCTGCAGGTGCCTATCAATGGCTAGCTGTAAATCCTGATGAGAAGGATCTTGCACCTGATGCAGAAGATCCATCCGTTCGTGTTCCGACTATGATGACTACCGCTGATATGGCATTGCGTTATGATCCAGAATACGAAAAGATATCTCGTCGTTTCCATGAGAATCCAGAAGAGTTTGCTGATGCATTCGCTCGTGCATGGTTTAAACTAACACACCGTGACATGGGGCCTCGTTCGAGATATCTAGGCCCGGAAGTTCCAGAAGAAGTACTTATCTGGCAAGATCCTGTACCAGTTGTTGAGTATGAATTAACAGATGCAGAAGTTAAAAAGATCAAAGTCATGATCCTAGACTCAGGACTTACTATCAACGAACTAGTAATAACTGCATGGGCCTCAGCAAGTACCTACCGCGGCTCAGATATGCGTGGCGGTGCGAATGGTGCTCGTATCCGACTTGCTCCACAGAAGGATTGGGAAGTAAATCAGCCTGAACAACTTACAAAAGTACTTACTGTACTAGAAAGTATTCAAAGTCATCTAGGAAAGAAAGTTAGCACGGCTGATTTAATTGTACTTGGTGGTAGTGCCGCAATAGAAAAAGCTGCAAAAGATGCAGGCTTTGATGTGTCTGTACCTTTCACTCCAGGACGTGGTGATGCAACCCAAGAGCAAACTGACTTAGAAAGTTTTGCAGTGCTAGAACCTATCGCTGATGGTTTCCGCAACTATCAGAAGGAACAGTATCGAGTAAGTTCGGCAGAGCTGCTAATTGACAAGGCGCAGCTGCTAGGTCTTACTGCGCCGGAAATGACTTCACTTATTGGCGGTATGCGTGTATTAGGTACTAACTTCGGTGGCACAAAACACGGAGTTTTCACTAATCGTGTAGGTACACTTACTAACGACTTCTTTATTAACTTACTTGACATGGGAATAGCGTGGACGCCTGTAGGTGGTGACGTATTTGAAGGACGTGATCGTAAGACGGGTGAAGTAGTACGTACAGCAACTAGTGTTGACCTAGTGTTTGGGTCAAACTCAGTTCTACGTGCCATAGCAGAAGTTTATGCTCAAGATGATAACAAAGAGAAGTTTGTGCGTGATTTTATTGCTGCCTGGGTCAAGGTTATGAATGCTGATCGCTTCGACCTTAGATTGAAGAAAGCTCAACTATTAGGCTTTTCAAAGTAACAAAGCCCGGGACTTCACCTAAAGGTACCAGAAGCAAAAGTAAATAACAGAATTGAAAAATATAAAAAAATCAAATTAGAGTAAAATAGTAACAGGCTCAATCCTATTAAGACAAAGGGATGGGCCTGTTTTTTGGTTTTACCTCACTTCATATTTTCCTAGCGTTTCCGCAATTTTAATGAAATATACAACGTCTTTTTCACATCGTTTTAACATGTTATAATCATACAGGGATACCATCAGATATCTACATGATCCTTCAAAATTCTGCATTGTTAATCCTTTTATCTTTTCAACATAACCTTATTCAACTTTAGACTCTGTTATTACTGAATGCTAAGTTCACTGCGTATGAAAAATAAACGGAGAAATTCCGGCTAAATTGGGAAATACCCATATTTCCTTAAAAATAAGGGGAGTTTTTCCGCTTATATTATCCACATCTTTAGATTTTGTCTTATTTAGAGCAGTTAATCGGAATATCTCCGCTTATATCCGCTTCTTAGGCTTTCCTAATATACATTAGCAGGAAATTCTCCACCTATGAATTCTCCTACCTACACAAAAAACGATAAGATGAAGGCGGAAATGGTTTGCAAACTTCTTAATGAGCAATTCGAAGAAATATAGATTTGATTTTCAAGGGTGGATTTATTGACAAAATAAATCGAAAGGAATATATTATCTAATAGTATTAGATACCTTTAGGGGATGAATGTTTTGGATTACAGAGCTTTAGCCAATGAACTGATTAGTCATATGACGAAAAATCCTAAAATGCCATTTCAGAAAAAAGTTGACGATCTTTCTAATGGAGAAAAAAGGATATTAGGTTACCTTGCTTTTTGGAAAAAAGGAGTGACATCAGGTGAAATTAGTGAAAAATTGTTTCTTAGCACTCCGCGTGTCGCATCTGCGCTTAAAAGTTTATCCAAAAAAGGATTTATCGAACGTAATAGGGATGAGCATGACAAACGAATTGTCATCGTTACCATCACAGAAGCAGGACATAGCTTTGTTATGGAAGAATATGAAGAAGCATTATCAATGCTCGAGACTACATTACAAAAATTAGGCGAAAAGGATGCAATGGAATTTGTTCGAATTTTAAAAAGGATTACAGAAATTGCAACGGAGGATGAGTAATTTTTATTAGGCTGCATTATTTTGTCAAGTATCTAACACTATTAGATTTATTATGATAGGAACATAGGAGGTTTGTACATGCTGAAAATTTTTAAATATCTACAGAAAAAAGATTACCTGTTAATTATGCTTAGTTTAGTATTCATTGTGACACAGGTGTATCTTGATTTGAAGCTTCCTGATTATATGCGTGAAATTACCATTCTTGTACAGACAAAAGGAAGTAAAATGAGTGATGTGCTCATTCAAGGTGGGTATATGATTTTGTGTGCGGTTGGTAGTATGATAGCTTCGATCATTGTTGGCTTCTTTGCAGCCAAAGTCGCAGCTGGTTTTTCTGTACGTCTACGTGGAATGGTATTTGAAAAGACGATGTCTTTTTCGATCGAAGAGATCAATGGTTTTTCAACAGCAAGCCTGATTACACGTTCCACAAATGATATCACCCAAATTCAGATGCTTATCGCAATGGGACTTCAAGCCATCGTAAAGGCTCCGATATTAGCCGTTTGGGCCATCTTAAAAATCATGGGGAAGAGCTGGCAATGGACGGCTGCTACAGGATTTGCGGTATTATTCCTTCTCATTATGCTGTCCATCCTTATTTTAGTTGCTCTCCCAAAATTCAAAATTATACAGAGTTTAACAGATAACTTGAATCGTGTAACAAGAGAAAACTTGACTGGTATTCGTGTAGTTCATGCCTACAACGCAGGGGGATATCAGGAAGAGAAGTTCGAAGAAGCGAACAACGCTCTTACAAGAACAAATCTTTTTACCAGCCGAATGATGGCAATTATGATGCCGACGATGGGAATCATTATGTCCGTTATGAGTCTAGCCATTTATTGGATTGGAGCATTCTTAATTAATGATGCTACACTGCCAAATAAATTATCCCTGTTCTCGGACATGGTTGTATTCATGTCTTATGCCATGCAGGTGATTATGGCCTTTATAATGCTTTCCTTCGTGTTTATCATGCTTCCTCGTGCTTCCGTGTCTGCAAAACGGATTGCAGAGGTACTTGATACCGAAGCAAAGATCATTGATGGAAACGAGACAGAAGGGAAAAAAGGCCTATCTGGAGAAATTGAATTCCGAAATGTAAGCTTTAAATATCCTGATGCAGCCGAATATATCCTTCGCAATGTGAGTTTCACTGCAAGTAAAGGGGAAACAGTGGCATTTATCGGCTCCACTGGCAGTGGCAAAAGTACACTTCTCAACCTCATTCCTCGCTATTATGATGCAACAGAGGGAGAAGTTTTGGTTGATGGTGTCAATGTAAAAAATTATACCCAGGAGTCGTTACGCAATAAGCTCGGATATGTCTCCCAAAAAGCAGTATTGTTCAGCGGTACGGTGACTTCCAATGTTGCATATGGGGACAATGGAAGGAAGTCATCAGATGAAACGGCAGTCAAAAAGGCTGTTGAGATTTCACAAGGCAAAGAATTTATTGAAAAGATGGAAGACCAGTATAGTGCAGTGATTGCTCAGGGAGGTACCAATATTTCTGGCGGGCAGAAACAAAGGCTATCTATCGCTCGTGCCGTTTTCAAACAGCCCGAAATCTATATTTTCGATGATTCTTTTTCAGCGCTAGATTACAAGACAGATCGAGTATTGCGCTCCGAACTCAAAAAAGAAACGAAAGATGCAACTACCATAATTGTGGCACAGCGTATAGGTACCATTAAGGATGCAGATCGAATCGTTGTATTGGAAGATGGCGAAGTTGTGGGTATTGGTACACATCATGAGCTAATGAGAAATTGTGAGGTTTACCAGGAAATTGCCTATTCTCAGTTGTCAAAGGAGGAACTTGAAATTGGCTAAAAAAAATCGTCAACATAATAGAAAGACACCTCCAGAAGGAATGGGAGGCCGTGGCGCTAAACCCAAAGATTTTAAGAAAACAATCAAACAGCTTATCTCCTATTGTAAGGTATATTTACCGACTGTTATTATCGCATTGGTACTTGCCATGGCAGGTGCAATTTTCAATATCATTGGGCCGGAGATACTTAGTGATATAACGGATTTAATTACTGAAGGATTAATGACTAGCATTGATCTTGATGCAGTAGTCCATGTGGCAAGTATTCTTGCTTTCCTTTATGGCTTAGGATTTTTGTTTAACTATATTCAAGGCTTTATCATGGCTACGGTCACACAGCGAGTTTCAAAAAATTTAAGGACTGATATTTCAACGAAAATTAACCGTCTTCCTTTAAAATACTTTGACTCTACTAGTACTGGTGATGTGCTAAGCCGTGTAACGAATGATGTCGATATGATTGGCCAGACGATGAACCAGAGCTTAAGTACTCTTGTTTCAGCAATAACTATGTTCCTAGGCTCCCTCATCATGATGTTTTACACAAACTGGATTATGGCCATTTCAGCAATAGTTTCTACATTTTTAGGGTTTGCTTTAATGACGTTCATCATCTCAAAATCTCAAAAATACTTTGCCCAGCAGCAAAAGGAGCTTGGAAAACTGAACGGACATATTGAAGAAACGTATTCCGGTCACAATGTTGTCAAGGTTTATAACGCAGAAAAAGAAGCAAGGGAAACCTTCCATGAAATTAATACAAGACTATATAATAGCGCATGGAAATCGCAATTCATGTCAGGGCTGATGATGCCATTAATGATGTTTGTTGGTAATTTTGGGTATGTGGTGGTAAGTATCGTTGGAGCTGTGCTTGCCGTGAATGATATCATTTCATTTGGTGGGATTGTTGCCTTTATGATCTATATCCGACTGTTCACGCAGCCACTTACACAAATGGCCCAGGCAGCCACAAATCTACAGTCCACAGCGGCTGCCAGTGAACGAGTTTTTGAATTTCTTAATGAAGAAGAGCTCGCAAATGAAAGTGGAAAAAGAGAAAAGCTTGAAACGGCAACAGGTGATGTTGAGTTTAAAAATGTTCGCTTCGGATATAGTGACGATAAAATGGTTATCAAAAACTTTTCAGCTGTTGCAAAGGCAGGACAAAAAGTCGCGATTGTCGGTCCAACTGGTGCCGGTAAGACAACTTTAGTTAATCTTCTGATGCGTTTCTATGAAATAAATGGGGGAGAAATATTGATTGACAGTGTTCCGATCCATGATCTAACTCGGGAAAACATTCACGATTTATTCAGTATGGTTCTTCAAGACACTTGGTTATTTGAAGGAACCATTCGAGAAAATATCATCTATTCCAGACCGGGAGTGACGGATGAAGAAGTAAAAGCTGCCTGTAAAGCCGTCGGTCTGCATCACTTTATTAAAACTCTTCCAAAAGGGTATGACACGATTCTGGATGATAAAGCAAATCTTTCCGCTGGTCAAAAACAGCTTATAACGATTGCTCGGGCGATGGTTGATAATAAACCATTACTTATTTTGGATGAGGCAACCAGTTCGGTCGATACCCGAACGGAAGTATTAATCCAGCAGGCAATGGATAAATTGACTGTCGGTAAAACCTCATTCGTCATTGCGCACAGACTTTCAACGATTAAAAATGCAGACTTAATCCTTGTCATGAAGGACGGAGACATTATTGAAAGTGGAAATCACGAAGAACTACTCTCGAATAATGGATTCTATGCTGAGCTTTATAATAGTCAGTTTGAAAATGCATCATAGCAATACTCTGAAATATGAAAAAAAGCCCGGGGAAAATTAAATTTCCTACGGGCTTTTTTATATCTTCTTTTGACATACCTTTGACATTTAAATTAACAAAAAGATTAAATTGGTCAATCATAAATATATTACTATGATGGACAATAAGTATTGTACAATTAAAAAAGAGGGTCAAAACTTCTGTCATTTGCAGTGCCGTTTTGAGTACCAATTTTATTGATCTTTATAAGCTGGTCGATAAAAAGCTGCTGATTCCCGCATCTAGGATCAAGAGGGTCCGAACTTATCGGTTGGGGGAACAGGTAAAGCACCCGAGCTGATAAATAGACGGAAATACTCCGCTTAATTAGTAATTATTATTTAAAAAAGCTAATATAGACGGAGAGATTCCGCCTATTGACTCGAAAAATTCGAAAATGGGAGATTTTGCTTTGCATAACCGGAAAACTACGCTTATATACCCCGAAACGAGCTCCAATCTTCATATAACCGGAAAATCTCCGCTTATTTTACTTTTGCTGTTAATCGATTAAGGACAAGACATCTTATTTAAAAAGGGAAATAATTAGGAGGAATAACTATGTCAAAAACAAATCAAATAATTGTCCCACATTTATGGTATGACAAGGAGGCAAAAGAAGCAGCCGAGTTTTATACTTCCATATTTCCAGACTCAAAAATCACGGGTGTAACAACAATCCACAATACACCCTCAGGAGACTCTGATATCGTCTCTTTTGAGCTATGGGGGCAAAAGTTCATGGCAATCAGCGCAGGACCTTTTTTCAAGATCAATCCCTCTATATCTTTCACAGTTAATTTCGACTCATCGAAGGAAAAAGACGCGAGAGAGAAATTAAATGGGGTTTGGAACAAATTGTCCGAAGATAGCATAGTGTTAATGCCTCTTGATAAGTATCCGTTCAGTGAGAGGTTTGGCTGGATTCAGGACAAGTATGGTTTGTCCTGGCAGTTAATACTTACCAAACCAGAGGGTGAAGAGCGACCTGCAATAGTGCCATCACTCTTGTTTGTGGGTGATAAATGCGGTAAAGCGGAAGAGGCGATTAGTTTTTATTTATCAGTGTTTAAGAATTCAAAGCAGGGACTTATCGTCCGTTACCCTAAAGGCATGGAACCTGACAAAGAAGGAACAATCATGTCATCTGATTTCATGCTTGAAAATCAGTGGTTTGCCGCAATGGATAGCGCGCATGAGCATAAATTCAGTTTTAATGAGGCAATCTCATTTATGGTATACTGCGACACACAAGCAGAGATTGATTATTACTGGGAAGAACTCTCTGCAGTTCCTGAAGCAGAGCAATGTGGCTGGCTAAAAGATCAGTTTGGTGTGTCCTGGCAGATTGTACCAAGTGGGATGGACGAGATGATGAGAAAGGGCACACCTGAGCAACTAGCCCGCGTAACGAAAGCATTTCTAAAAATGAAGAAGTTTGATCTTTTGGAATTACAGATAGCATACAAGGGATAATCAGAATACAGCCTGCAGTCCATGTCGATCTTGAAGTTGTTATGCGTAACTCGCGTGGACCAGAAACACTCGCAGAGTTCAATAAGAAAATCAAAAACCATTCTAATTATAAGGAATGGTTTTTATCAGTATCAATATTAAGTGATGGACTAGAATGTGTTAGTATCCTGTCTAATACCTTTTTAGTAAGTGGCATGAAGTAATTGAGTATTAGCCCTCCCAAACAAACGGTTAATAAAGTTCCAACGCCAATTGGTCCATTGAAAATCATTGCCATGATCAAGAATACGAGGTAAATGAATGTTCTCGAAAGAAATATATTTGTTCCAGTTAGTTCTTGGATGATTAATGTTAATCGGTCTACTGGAATTGGTGCAAAATTTGTGTGTAAATATGTTGCAGTTCCTAATCCTATAACAAATAAGCCGATTCCAAAATAAACAACTTTGCTGTACCATAGTTCAGGTGTTATCAAATTGTG
Source organism: Bacillus sp. MM2020_1 (assembly GCA_011250595.1). GTDB lineage: Bacteria > Bacillota > Bacilli > Bacillales > Cytobacillaceae > Neobacillus. The sequence continues at coordinate 9,117 of JAANMP010000073.1, forward strand.
TAATAAAAAAAGCCACATATCAATTCCAATACCCGTAATAAAGGCTGTTAACAATCCCAAAAATTCTGGCCTTTGTCTTTTTAAAAATGAATTACAACCTATCAATAGTAAAGCTAATATTATCTCCCAACTTCCCACAGTGAGCCCTACGTTCATGGATAGACCGACCAAAAGTGCATCAAAAGGCGATGTACCAAGATCTGATTGTATAGTGAAAGAAATACCAAGGGTTAAAATGAAAATTCCTAATACATAAACAAGATATTTGGCTTTACTCACCCGCATTATCATTTTTTAGTAGATAATTCTTTGAGCATGAGAATATGTGGGATACCATCTTCCATAAAGATATTGGATGAAGTCCTAAACCCTAGTTTTTTATAAAAACCTTCTGCCTGTGTTTGTCCGTGTAATTTAACCTGTAAGGCTCCCTGTTCTTCCGCAATTTCTTCTAACGCTTTTATAATGATTTTTCCAAGACCAAATTTACGGTAAGGTTCGAGGATGCAGATTCGTTCCAATTTGCCTACTCCATTAATAAACCTTATCCTACCAGTTCCGACTGGTTGTTCATTGTAATGGACTAGGATATGTTCGCAAATTCCATCCAGTGTATCAAATTGATCAAATTCATCTTCTAGTGGTACGCCTTGTTCCTTCACAAATATTTCTTTCCTTATCGCAAAAGCTACCTTTAATTCTTCGTCTATCGTTATTCTTTTTGCATACATTTCTTTCAGTCCTTTTAGGTTAATATGATCATGATAATTTTGTTGCAAATGCAATAAAATTAGGTTAAATTAAATTTATATCACTTTTGTAGTAAATGCAACAAAAAAGTTAGTTAAGGAGATAATCATGAAAGAAATTCTTCGTGAAATTGGAATGATAGCAAGGGCATTGGATTCTATAAGTAATATAGAATTTAAAGAGTATGACCTTACAAAAGGGCAGTATTTGTACCTTGTGCGAATATGTGAAAACCCAGGAATCATTCAAGAAAAGTTAGCTGAGATGATAAAAGTAGATCGAACAACGGCAGCTCGTGCAATACAAAAACTTGAAATGAATGGCTTTATTGAAAAGAAAGAAGATCAACATAACAAAAAAATTAAAAAACTTATTCCAACAGAGAAAGGGAAAAATGTTTTTCCTTTCATAAGAATTGAAAACGATTATTCCAATATGGTCGCATTAGAGGGATTTTCTGAAAAAGAAGTAGATACCATTTTTAATCTTCTTCAACGAGTTAGAAAAAATATAGAAATAGATTGGGAATTTGTCAAAAAGGGAAATAAGAGAAATTATTGATTAGATAAAGGAGTGACATATGGAAATGACTATAATTTTTAAAAAGTGTACCCTTGAGGATTCAAGCAAACTTCAAGAAATTAGTTATGAAACATTTAATGAGACATTTAAGGATCAGAATTCACCCGAAAATATGAATGCCTATTTGGAAAGGGCATTTAACTTAAAACAATTAGAAAAAGAATTATCCATTATTTCATCGCAATTCTTTTTTGTTTATTTTAACAACGAAGAAGCTGGATATTTAAAAGTCAATACCAAGGATGCTCAGTCTGAAGAAATGGGTGATGAATCACTTGAAATCGAGAGGATATATATAAAGACCAAATTTCAAAAACATGGTCTTGGCAAATATCTACTAAATAAAGCACTGGAAATTGCATTCGAAAGTAATAGTAAGAAAATCTGGCTAGGTGTATGGGAAAAAAATGAAAATGCGATTGCTTTTTATAAAAAAATGGGGTTTGTTCAAACTGGAGCCCATTTGTTTTATATGGGGGATGAAGAACAAATAGACTTTATAATGACCAAAACTCTCTTAATTGAAAGGTAGATGTTATGTATATTCCAAACTATTTTAAAGTCACAAATGCGGATGAAATTTGGGATTTTGTTCAGAAAAACTCTTTTGGCACGATTGTCACATCAGAACAAGGGAAACCAATTGCCACTCATTTGCCTCTGGGGTTAAATAAAAAAGGTGATGATTACTATATTACCGGGCATATAGCTTATGGAAATCCTCAGTGGAGAACATTTGAAAGCTGTGAAGATGTGCTTGTTATGTTTCAGGGACCGCATGCTTATGTTTCTTCTTCCTGGTACTCGCACGAAAATGTTCCGACTTGGAATTATCAAGCCGTCCATGTATATGGTAAAGCAACCATTTTAGAAAGAGATGAATTAATAGAAGAATTAACAGGAATGTTGGAAAAGTATGAAGGAAATCGTGACAATCCTGTTTTATGGGATAAACTTTCTCCTGAACTATTAGAAAATCAACTAAAAGGTATTGTTGGTTTTAAGATTAAAGTGGAAGAAATCCAGGCCGCTTATAAATTAAGTCAGAACCGAAATGAAACGGATTTTATTAACATCATTGATAAATTACAAAATGAAGGAAATCCAAATTCGAAACAAATGGCCGAACTGATGGAAAAGAGATTAAAAAATCACAAATAAGCCCACTTTTATTCAACCCTCAGAATGGCAAGAGTTACTCAAAAATACACATTAACGAAAGTTGAAAAATTAGGTCAACTTGCTATGCTACATTATATAAAAAAATAATTTTCATCATCTTTCCCTTATAAAGAACTGTGAGGCAATAATCCAAAGGGATTATTGCCCTTGAGAGACTTTTAATATTATACATTTTGAAGTAATAAGTAGATTTGAAAAATCACGGAACAATTTCAAAAACAGTACCTTGGTTAAAATCAGTCACTTTCATGGAGCCATAAACCCCTAAATAGAGTCTGGTTTGATCCAGATTCGTTCCCAAACTAACATAATAAGCTGATTGAGACCCAAAATTATAATCGGTTTCAATCACACTATAATCATTTAGTTTACCATCTGTTCTGACTGGGGTAAAAGCTAAAACTCCCTGAACCTGAGTTTGAGATTCTCTCCGCGCAAGGTCGGTAAACACTACACTTCCAGTTAAATCGGGGATTGCATTTCCCATATATGGCTGTACACCTGTAAGTGCCGTTCCTCCAAACTTATCTGGTCTGGAATCTTTATGAAAATAACTAGTTAGAGGCGGAAGACGCCTCACAGAAGTCTTTATAGCTTCATCGTAATAAGCAATTGTTTTCTCATTCAAAGCCGGAATTGCAGAGCAGTCCCTTATAATTGAAGTAGGGAAAGCACCTTCCCACCCTCGCCAGCCAAAGTTAATAAAGCCTTCTTGGTCAGGTTCAGGCTTCATTAAGGAAGCCTGAACAAGCTGAGGAACTGGTATTGGACTATAATGAAGGAATGAAAAAATTGAATCTACCAGATCCTGTCCGACATTTCCGACATGTTTGAAGTACTGATTATAATACCTTTGAAATGAAATGCCCGGTATATTACGGACCCCTTTGGCCATAACCGTAAGCGTTTCCTGAATAGGTAGGGGAAGTTCATTAAAACGTGTGACAACGGGCGGATTAGAGATTGATGTATTCTTAGCTACGTCGATTTCAATGATTTTACCGGCTATTTCCATATTATCCTGACTTAAATTAAATGGATCATAGCCTGATCCGCCATCTCCAGTTGTTAAAACAAGTTTTCCTGTTTCGGGTGAAAAGTTTAAGCTATTAACACCATTATGATTAAGGAATGGTCTTCTTAAGTTAAGTAATGTCCGTCGTTTTTGAGACTGCCCATTTGATTGTAAAATCCATTCTTCAACTGTATCAATATGATTATATTGAGTTTCTCTATTTATCCACTTTTGATTTAAGGTTATGGGATCACACGGATTAGGCTCAAAGGATTTAGAAAGAGCACCTGGTCCTTGTGTTCCAGCTACCGAGTAATGAAGATAAAATAGACCGTTATAATTAAATTGGGGATGGAACGTCAGCCCCAGCAATCCCCGTTCATCATAACCACCACTAGGACCACCTAATTTTAGAATTCGCGGGCGAATATCTAAAAAAGTCTGTAAACTTTGGTTTCCTATGTAAAAGATCTCTCCTACCTGGGTTGCGATAAATAATCTTTCAACTGAGTCTCCTGGAAGGATTGTTGTTTTCAAAACAGTGGGTAAATTAATGTTACTAACCATTGGCCGTAAACTAACCCTAACTTTTTTCACCTAACTTAACACTCCTACTCATTGTTTTTTTTAAAGAATATGATTAGAACTGATCAATTAGTACCAAGGTAGGGCTGAGGAACCTGGTAAGTATAGTAAAGGAAAGGTGAAGTAAGAAGGGGTGTTGCCAATTGACCTGGTTGGCCTTTTAACTTTTTAATATATAAGGAAAAACAGAGCACATTAAATAGTGGCTTATAAATATATCCCTTTGAAAAAAGGAAGCATACCTATTTAACTAGAATTGAACTGATTATTTATCAAATATGATAATTTAAATATAAACCGACAGGAGGAAAAAAGGATTGAAATCTACACAAAAGGTATTTCCTGAAGGGTTTTTATGGGGCGGTGCTACTGCTGCTAACCAGATAGAAGGTGGATTTAATGAAGGGAATAAGGGCTTAAATATTGCCGATGTTCTACCGGGCGGGAAAGAGCGCCTGAATATACTAATGTCACCTGGATTTAACTTTGAAGTCAATCGAGAAAAATACACTTACCCAAATCATGAAGCAATTGATTTTTATCATCGTTACAAGGAAGATATCGCTCTATTTGCCGAAATGGGCTTTAAAGTGTTTCGGATGTCGATTGCTTGGACAAGGATTTTTCCGAATGGTGATGAGTTAAAACCTAATGAAGAGGGTTTGGCTTTTTACGACCGGGTTTTCGATGAATTACTAAAGCATGGAATTGAACCTGTTGTAACGATTTCTCACTATGAAATGCCGCTGCACTTAGTGAAAGAGTATGGAGGCTGGAGAAATCGCCAGGTTGTTACCTTCTTTGAAAAATATGCCAATGTCATTCTAGAGCGTTATAAGGAAAAAGTGAACTATTGGATGACCTTTAACGAAATCAATGGTGCCTTGAAGATGCCTATTATGAGTATGGGCTTTTCTCCCCAAAAAGAAGAAAATCGTTATCAGGAGACTTTCCAAGCATTCCATCATCAATTTGTTGCCAGTGCACTTGCAGTTAAAGCATGTAAACGATTGATTCCTGATGCAAAAATTGGCTGCATGATCCTTTTTGCGCCTGTTTATTCTTACGATTGCAATCCGGAGAATGTTCTGTATGCCTTAAAAGAAGAGGAATTGTTTAATTATTTCTGTGCTGATGTCCAGGTGCGCGGGGAGTATCCTGCCTTCATTAAGCGCTTTTTTAACGAGAAAAACATCGAATTAGAGATGCATGATGGTGATTTGGACGTAATTAAAGAAGGTAAAGTCGATTATATTGGATTAAGTTATTACATGTCCCGTACGGATAAAAAAGAAAAGACAGAAGAGGAAAAAGCACAAGGAAATATAGTTGGTGGTGTAAAAAACCCATTCCTTAAGGCCAGTGATTGGGGCTGGGAAATAGATCCGGTTGGTTTACGTATCAGCCTAAACAAGCTTTATGGAAGATACCAGGTACCACTTTTTGTTGTCGAAAATGGTTTAGGGGCGTACGATCAGACGGAGGAAGATGGTTCGATCGATGATGACTATCGAATGAATTATTTACGCGAGCATATAACAGCCATGGGCGAGGCGATTGAAGATGGTGTGAAACTGATGGGTTATACAAGCTGGGGATGTATTGACTTAGTTAGCATGTCAACCGGTGAAATGTCCAAGCGCTATGGGTTTATTTACGTCGATAAGAACGATGATGGAAGTGGAACATTGGAACGAAGGAGGAAAAAATCATTCCATTGGTATAAAAATGTGATTAAAAGCAATGGTGAGGTCCTTTGAGAACACAGGTGTGTAACGTTAGGTTCGGCAAAACCGTTTACTTAGATGTAGATTAGGCGGTTTTGCCTTTTTTATTTAAAAAAAAACTACCTTAAAAATTCTAAATATTGACAAAATTTAGGGCGATTTTGTCACTTTAATCGTCATATAATTGACGTAAAGAAGGGAGGCCAAAGATTCAAATAAATCATAATACTATGAAAGAAGGTGATGATGGAAATGTCACTCGCTCACTTTGATGATATTTATCAAATCTGTTGTGGAATGGAAGAGGAAGAAACACTAAGGAAGGCAAAGCTTGCGAATGAACGGTTAAAACTCATGAAAAGTCGTAATTCAGATGACTTTCGATGGTGGGAAGAGGCAATTAGAGAGAGTTTAAACGAAAAAGAAAGAGAGGTATTTTATGTCTAAAAGGAAAAAGAATACATGGTGATTATCCCCCGTTTGTTCCGAATCAAGGAATGATGGGGGATTATTTTTTTTGCAAAGGCATTTAAAATTTTTCTGAATTCTATTAGAATCTGGGAGTACAATAACTTTACAATTAAAATGCTTGAATTCAATTGATAGTTGTTTTAATATATAAGCAAATAGTTATATATTAATTTGTATTTTAGCCCGTGAAAATCCATGAATAGATTTCTTGGATACAACAAAAAATTATACAAATGTATATTAAATGGATTATATATAAGTAAATAATTATTTGATTATACATATAGGAGGTGTTCATTATGTTAAAGTCAACAGTTGACTTGGAGAGGGCTGCTAACGTTTTGAAATTATTAGGTGATAAAACCCGCTTGACCATTGTAGCTATTTTAAAACAACGTGAATGTTGTGTATGTGAAATTCTTGAGGTGTTTGATATGAGTCAGCCATCTATCAGCCAGCATCTTCGAAAATTAAAAGATGCAGGGATGGTTAAAGAGGAAAGAAGAGGGCAGTGGATTTACTATTCACTAAATCAACAAAGTGAGCTTTATGGACTTATTGAAGATATTTTGGGACATATACCAGACCAGACAGATAAAATCAAATTGATTGAAAAAGCAAATCCTACGCTTCAATGTGGATGTTAGCTTTATTATAAATAGGGAGTGGAAACATGAGTAATACAGAAAAGAAACGTCTATCATTCCTGGATCGTTACCTAACGCTTTGGATTTTTCTTGCTATGGCAATAGGGATTGGATTAGGATTTATCTCTCCTGGATTTGTAGACAGTATGAACAGCTTGCAAATAGGAACCACCTCTATTCCACTTGCGATTGGTTTAATATTAATGATGTATCCTCCATTAGCAAAAGTTCGTTATGAGGAGATTGGGCGAGTTTTTAAAGATATAAAAGTCTTAGCATTATCGCTTGTACAAAACTGGATTATTGGACCAATTCTAATGTTTTTGTTAGCCATTATTTTTCTTCCTGATAAACCGGAGTATATGGTTGGTCTTATCATGATTGGTTTAGCTCGTTGTATTGCGATGGTCATTGTATGGAATGATCTTGCAAAAGGAGATACGGAATACGCTGCTGGATTAGTAGCATTTAATTCTATTTTTCAAATGTTATTCTTCTCCGTTTATGCATATGTGTTTGTAACCATCATCCCTGAATGGATAGGAATCCAAGGGGCAGTTGTAAATATAACAATGTTAGAAGTAGCTAAATCAGTTTTCATCTATCTTGGAATCCCATTTATAGCGGGTATGATTACCCGTTTTACGTTGGTAAAGGCTAAAGGCAGACAATGGTATGAAAAGGTGTTTATTCCTAAAATCAGTCCTATTACTTTAATTGCTTTACTATTTACGATAATCCTTATGTTCTCATTAAAAGGGGACGCTATTGTAAGTTTGCCATTAGATGTAGTACGTATAGCTATTCCTTTATTAATTTACTTTGTCATCATGTTCTTTGTTTCCTTTTTCATGGGAAGAAAAATTGGAGCGAACTACCCTGTAACAACAACACTTGCTTTTACAGCTGGAAGTAATAACTTTGAATTAGCAATTGCAGTGGCGGTTGGTGTATTTGGAATCCATTCCGGTGCAGCTTTTGCAGCCGTTATCGGACCACTGGTAGAAGTACCTGTTATGATTGCATTGGTCAACGTGGCTCTATGGTTTAAACGGAAATACTTTAAAGAGCATGCAGCCTAAATCTTATAATAAAGGCGGAATTCAACATGGAAAACAAAAAGAAACTTTACTTTTTATGTACAGGAAATTCTTGCAGAAGCCAAATGGCAGAAGGATGGGCTTTAAAACATTTAGGTAACGAATGGGAAGTACGCAGTGCCGGTATTGAAGCTCACGGATTAAACCCTAATGCTGTAAAAGCAATGAAAGAAGCGGGAATTGATATTTCAAAACATACCTCTGATGTTATCGATCCTGAATATTTAAACAATGCTGATTTAGTTGTAACCTTATGTGGTGATGCAGCTGACAAATGTCCAGTTACACCACCAAGCGTGAAACGAGAACATTGGGGGTTTGATGATCCAGCCAAAGCTCAAGGAACAGACGAAGAAAAATGGGCATTCTTCCAACGTGTACGTGATGAAATCGGAGATCGAATTCAGCGTTTTGCGGAAACTGTTTAAAAACATTGGAGATTGTGTTGGGGTACCGCTGCAAAAAGATATTTAGGGTGAGGGATTGATAAAATCTGGATTAGGGGTCATAAAATGGATAGAAAAGAACGGACATTAATTAATTATTACTATGAAAAATTTTTGGATAATCGCGTTGATGAGAAAGATGTATACGCCTTTTTAATCCTTATTAGTCATAATAGGAACGGCAATAGCTGTCTTCAGGAGTTGGCGGACTTTGTTGTGAGCCGAGGTACGAAGCCCGGGGTTGTCACGGAGTATCTTTGTGAGACAAAAAATAAGTTTGCTAATCTCGCAAAAATGAACACGGCTCTTAAGATCGATGAGGTGTTTCCATTCAAGGAAATAAAAAATGGCATCAATCGTGTGCTGGTTGATTTACAGTTAAAGGGATTATCCAATGAACAAGTTAATGATTTTATCACATGCCTTATTTCAATCCTGCAGCAGGTCAAAATCACTGAAAACGGAAAAGAAATCGGTAGGCTGTTTTTTGCCATCGCTAGTAAACAGGTCATGTTAATGGCTGAGGTGGAGATTGTGCAGAACGGGGGAGGTAAGAAAACAAATGTAGTTTTCCCAGTTCTCACCGCGAAAAACAACTATGCATCAATCAAGAAACAAGATAAATATGATGCTCCTTACTTTTTTGAAGAAAAAGTCATTGAAATTACCAATCAGGACGGAAAGTTAGTGATTAATTTTGTTGGGACACAACAAATGAGCAACACTCTTCTTGTTTCTAACTCAATATAAAAAAAACATTTGGAGAGCTCCCATAAAAATGCTCGTCCTCTTGCTGTTGAAATGATTCCTATTAAACCGCACAGTGATTCCTTCATAAAGGGTTCCGTTTTCGGGTGCTTTCTTATTAAAAGACACAAGAATTGACGTATGAATTGGCATACGTTTTTTTGATCTGTTGGGGGATCAGGTAAAGCACCCGAGCTGATAATTAGACGGAAAAATCCCGATTATTTTACTTTTGCTGGTTACTCGATTAAGGACATCTTATTTAAAAAGGAATGAGTTTTATTACAAAAATCCAAGAGAACCTCATTTTGATGCCTCCAGTAAAAACATTAATAAAGATATTTATCAGAAAATTCGAATGTCAGGACATCTCTTTTAATAAAGTAAATGTAAACGGCTTAAAAAGGCTTTTAAGCTGGAAAAAGGGAGGGGTTAAATGCTGCATATTGTAGTCTGTATCAAGCAAGTGCCTGACACCAAAATTATTAAGATGAATCCAAAAACAAACACGATGGATCGGAGGACAGCGCCTGCGATCTTGAATCCGTATGATACTCATGCTGTTGAAGAGGCGGTTCGTCTAAAGGAAAGGTACGGAGGGATTGTATCGGTCGTAACGATGGGGCCGCCTCCGGCGGTTAACGCGATAAAAACGTGCATTGAAATTGGCGCTGATGAGGGCTATTTAATTACGGATCGCCGGTTTGCGGGTGCAGATACATTGGCAACGAGCTATGCCGTGACAAAGGCGATTGAAAAAATAGCAAAAACGAAGCCAATTGATTTGATTATTTGCGGCAAAATGTCCATCGATGGAGATACCGGGCAAGTCGGACCCGGAATTGCGCGAAGGATCGATATTCCACCGCTGACTTCTGTGAACAAAGTTGTGGAAATCAATCAAGAAGAAGGATATGCCATTGTCCATCGTAAGTTGGAGGACGGATATGAAGTCGTCCGGTCCACATTACCGTGTTTATTTTCGGTTGAAAAAACAATCAATGAAGTGCCATATTCTCCGCTTCCAAACATGATAAAAGCTGCCAGATATAAGCCAATTATTTGGTCTGTGGATGACCTGGAAGATGTAGATATAAAGCAGCTTGGTTTGAAAGGGTCCCCTACGATTGTCTCCAAAGTATGGGCTCCGCAAAAACCGGCTGGGGGAACGTTCTTTGAAGGCAACCCGGCGGCACAAGTAGATCAATTGCTCTCTATTCTGCTTGGAAAGAAAGAACTGTTTGAAACGAAGGAGGGCGTGTAATTGGATTTCCAAGATTATAAAGGCGTTTGGGTATTCATTGAACAAAAGGATGATGTGGTTGCCTCCGTTTCACTAGAACTTTTAGGTGCCGGAAGAAAGTTAGCAGATAAACGGGGAGTGGAATTGGCGGGTATTCTCATCGGTGAAAATGTTAAACATTTAACAAAGACCGTTTTTGAATATGGAGCAGATACAGTCTACGTTTATGATCAACCCATCTTTAATCATTACCGGACCGAAACCTATATGAAGGCGCTATTGGAGTGTTCTGATAAATATAAACCAGAAATTATTCTCTATGGGGCCACCTCAACAGGAAAAGACCTGGCAAGTGCAGTAGCTACCGATTTGCCGACAGGTTTGACGGCAGATACGACAGAGTTGGATGTTGAAGAGGAAACGGGGTTACTATTGGCGAGCAGGCCTGCATTTGGCGGAAATATTATGGCGACGATTTTATGTAAAAAATACCGTCCTCAAATGGCGACAGTGCGCGCCAAGGTGATGAAGTCGCTGACCCCGGAGTCCGGGAGAACAGGAAAGATAATTGAAGAAACAATATCCCTAAAGGAAGAAGATATTCGGACTAAAGTCTTGGAAATTGTAAAGGAAACGGTAAAGAAAGTAAGAATCGATGAGGCGGATATCATTGTTGCCGGCGGTAAAGGATTAGGGAGTTTCGAGGGCTTTCAAATCATACACCAATTGGCGGAAACTCTTGGAGGGGCGGTTGGTGCCAGCAGGGATGTGGTGGAAGCGGGGTGGATCGATCACGCTCATCAAGTGGGGCAAACCGGTGTGACGGTAACCCCTAAAATTTACTTTGCAATTGGAATCTCCGGTGCGATTCAACATATTGTTGGAATGAAAAATTCCAGTTTAATTATTGCTATTAATAAGGACAAAGAAGCCCCTATTTTTCAGAACTGTCATTATGGAATTGTTGGTGATGCCTTTGAGATCGTTCCTATTCTAATAGAACAGTTTAAAAAGGCTTTATCAAGAGAAAAGGTAAGTAATACAAGTAAAGGTTGATGTACTTATGCCGGGGGAACAAAAAGGTAGAAGTTTTAAGTCCTAAAATGAATTATTTGATACTGTCGATAACTCTATAATAAAGCCTCAAGGTGAATTTTCACCATGAGGCTTTTTCCATATATACCCTTTATAT
>JAANMP010000074.1 GCA_011250595.1 Bacillus sp. MM2020_1
TATAGAAATATAAAGGGGGGGTAGATTTAATTTGTTAAATTTTAGTGAAGCTCGCATAATATTCAACAAAAGTTTATAAAGAAATGCTATTATTTTCTTACTATTACATTTCACTATATTCCAAAGTCTTCTGGTATTTTCCTACCCATAATACTCCGTCTTCATTCATTCCCCATTAAAATTCAGGCCAAATTTCCATTTTTTAAAAACTTCCATTATAATTTTTCTTCATTTTATTTAAGCATTTCTCAATCGAACGAAATTTTAACAATACATAAAGGCAAGTGAAAATGATTTAAGGAAAAGAGTGGTAGAGAATGGCATCACACATCGATCATGACCGATTATTTAAGGAATTGCTGTCAACGTTTTTCGAAGAATTCATTCTGTTATTCTTTCCAAATGCTTATGAGGAAATTGATTTTCATGATTTCCGTTTTTTATCAGAAGAAATTGTAACCGATGTAACGGAAGGGGAAAAATATCGGCTAGATCTTTTAGTTGAAACAAAACTAAAAGGTAAAGAGGGATTAATCGTTATCCATGTTGAAAGTCAAGCTCAACACCAGCACAATTTTAATGAAAGAATGTTTATCTACTTCGGGCGCCTCTATGAAAAATACCGCAGAAAAATCCTTCCGATTGCAATCTTCAGCCATGATTCAAAGAGAACAGAGCCTGACTCGTTTTCAATGGATTTTCCATTCTTACAAGTGGTGAACTTCCAATTCTTTACGATTCATTTAAAAAAAGAAAATTGGCGAAACTACCTTCGCCAAGATAACCCGGTCGCAGCGGCGCTGTTAAGTAAAATGGGTTATACTAAAAGGGAGAAAACAGAGGTAAAAGTGGAGTTCTTATTCATGCTGCTTCGCTTGAAATTGGATCCAGCAAAGCAAACCTTAATTATGGGTCTTTTCGATACCTATCTACAGTTAACAGAAGAAGAGGAACAAAAAGTTATAGAAGAGGTGAGAGAAATGAGTGCAAAAGAGGCAGATAAGGTAATGGATATTATTAATTCATATGAAAGACGGGGAAGAGAACTAGGGAATCAAGAAGGAAAGCTTGAAGCAATAAGGATGGTTGCTATTAGGATGAAAGAAAAGGGTAAGCCAATTCAAGAAATTGCTGAAATAACAGGGCTGGAAATAGAAGAGATTGAGCGGCTGTAGGATGGGAATTCTGGTGCCTGACCAACAATACGGAGATGTTTTACCGAATTGGTGGTCAGGCACCTTTTTTCGCCGAAGAATTTATCGGTAGGATATACACCCCATCAGGACTTATCAGTTTATATTTATATATTGGAATAATAGAATAAAGGGAGCAGGAACAAAAAACGAATTAATGGAAGGTAGTGCTAACTTTGGATCAAAAGTTCGCAGGTCATACTTTATTACAATCTGTACCATTTGGAAATGAAATGTTAGCTAGCCGGTTAGTGATGGCCCCGATGACAAGAATGTTTTCGCCAGAAGGTATCCCAGGGGAAAATGTTGCACAATATTACCGAAAACGTGCAGAGAATGGGATTGGGCTCATCATAACTGAAGGGACAGCAATTAATCACCCAGCTGCAGTAATGAGCCCCAATATTCCCCGTTTTTATGGTGAGGAAGCCTTAAATGGCTGGGCAAATGTAGTGATTGAAGTCCACCAAGCAGGCGGGAAAATCATTCCACAATTATGGCATGTAGGTGCTGCCCGAAAAGCAGGCAGTGAACCAAATGTTGATGCACCTCCTGTCAGTCCGTCTGGATTTACTTTAAGAGGCCAGAGAAATGAGAAAATAAAGGCTTTAACGAAAGAAGAAGTGGCTGAAATGATTGATACATACGCCGAAGCGGCAGCAAATGCGAAGCGCATCGGCTTTGATGGAATTGAGTTGCATGGTGCACACGGATACTTAATTGATCAATTTTTTTGGGAACTAACGAACAAACGTACAGATGAGTATGGCGGGGATTTAGGAGAGCGAACAAAATTCGCAGCAGATATTGTTCGTGCTTGCCGGAAAGAAGTCGGACCTGAATTTCCAATTGTCTTTCGTTTTTCACAATGGAAAGGAACCGACTATCAAGCTAAATTAGCTAAGAACTCTAATGAGCTTGAACAATTGCTCACCCCATTGGTTGAAGCTGGTGTAGATATTTTCCATTGCTCAACAAGACGAATATGGGAACCTGAATTTAAAGATGAAGATTCATCATTAACCTTGGCCGGCTGGACTAAACGAATTACCAATAAACCAACGATTGCGGTCGGTTCTGTCGGAATTAACCGCGCCTATCTGAGCAGTCAGGATAATGATCATGTAACAATAGAAGACAATCTCAAAATTGTAGATGAAAAAATCAAAGCAGGCGAATTTGACTATGTAGCCATTGGCCGTGCAATACTAGCTGATTCAGAATGGGCAGTAAAACTCAAAAATGGTAATCTTAATCAAGTAGTGCATTATACTAAGGAATCCGAGAAATACCTGATTTAATTACATGTAGCTTTGATAAAATAGTGTCAATCCGCGAATAGGGAAGAATGTTTAGAAGTCCTGTTCCGATCTTTTTGCGTGAGGAAATGTTTTTCTAATGAAAACAGCACCATCCACATAATTGGTATGGTGCTGTTTCTATTTAAGGAGATATCCTCACTTGTTTTTACGCGGTTCACCGAAACGCATTTATATGTGGTTTTATCTAGCGCTAATTATGGGGAATATAGGAATAATCTCTCTTTTATACCGTCCAAGACTTCTTCCGGCATTTCTCTGACCTTGATATCCTCACCTAGGAACAGCAGCCAATTGGTTATTTCGGCCATTTCTTCTGCGTTATTAACATTGATAAACGTCTTTAGAACGGCTGTGGATTGATATGGATTCGTATAGGAAATGGAAACTTTTAAAGGATGGTATTTTTTGAACTGGGCAATCGCCTTAGGACCAAGTTCAAGGACTAGATTGATTTCTTTTTCGTTCTTACTGAGTCTTTCCAAAATCCTTTTCTCAGTTAATCTTTGTTTCGTAGTGTATGGTTCTACATTGGTGAGATTGTCGACAGGAAAAATTCGTTGCTTCTCTTCCATTAAGTCAAAGCCTTCAATCAGCCAAAAGCTTTTTTCACGATACAGGTGTAAGAGATAAATGGGGTAAGTCTTTTTTATTTTCTCTTCCTCCATACTAATCAATAAATAACGATCCAACAGCAGGAGTTGGATTAGTTTTTCTAACATAGGATGGGGAAGGTCTGACAGATCAAGCAGGTCGGGATTATGGGGATTGGTCCCTTCAAAAAGCAAGATTTGGTTTAACAGAACGATGGTCTCTTGCTGGTTTTCTGAGATGAGGCCAAGTAATTTTTCAGCTAACGACTGACGACTCTTTAAATAAGGGAGTTGTTGATTCCTTGTCGCCATAAAGGCTATAAAAAGAGCTTTGATTTCATTATCCGTAAAGCGAACCGTGGGCAGGACAGAGTTGTTCATGACAAAATAACCCCCATCCCTTCCAACTTCAGCGACTAGCGGCATCCCCATGGCTTCAATTTCTCTGATATCCCGAATAGCAGTCGAACGAGAGATGTTAAATTCCTGCATGATTTCAGAAATGGTAAAGTGGGCACGGTTGTTGATATACCGCATGATGGTATTAATCCGTTCAACTTTTTTCATCGTGACCTCCAAAACAGTATCATTTTTTGACATGATTTAAGGCTATTATAAACTCATCAAGTGAAAAGAGAAATCATTTGATTCACTTTTATAAAAAGGAAGGTTTTGAATATGACAAATTATACTTTAGAAGAAAAAGACAGCTTTAACGTTTTAGGTTTTGGTACGGAGCTTAAGAGCGATTACACAGACTATGCTGGCATAACCAAGGAAAAGTCAGACTTTTGGCAGGCCGTCAAACAAGATGGCAGGCTTGATTCGTTAAAGTCCGTAGCTACAAATGACTACATTTTTGCTGTGAATGAAGCAGTGAATAACAAGATGATGCATTATGCTGGCGTTATGACAGATACCGCGGTGCCAGAGGCAACCCGAATGATCCAATTTCCTAAAGGGGAATACCTAGTGGTCAAAGGGGAAGGGAAAACTGCTGAAGAGTTGAGCAATATGCTTACTGGCATTGCTTTCGGTCAAGTTTTGCCAGAAGAAAAGAATTATGCTTATGTCGGCGGTCCAAATACAACCGTCGAGATGGGGCAGCGAGACGGTTTGGTATTTGGTGAAATGTGGATTCCAGTGGTTAAAAAATAAGGAGGGGTGGAAATGTCCTATAGTGTTGATTTTAAAAATGTATCTACGGTGGGGTTAGAGTCTTCACCAGTCGCAAAAGCGCTTGCTGGTTTACGTGCAAATGAAGCCCGTTACTTTATGAATAAATACAAGCATGAATTTACGGTAGAACCAGCTAGCGAAAGCCAAGAAACCCTTGATTATGTGAACCAAATTTTGAAAGAACGTGCTATTGAGTTTGCTTCCAAACCTTTAGAAACGTCGCTTTTTCAAGTGGAAAATATCAAAATGGCCTATGTGTTTTATGAGGATGGGCTTAGTGTCAATGCCATGTATACGATGGATGACCCGAAGAAGCGGGCCGTTGGTTTTAAGCTTTCTGAGGGGATGGAGGTACCAAAGGAGTTAGAGGGGAAGTTTAAGTTTGCCAGGCAGAAGTCTAAACTAGCTGGAACGATTCGGGGTTCGTTTTTTGTCATTAAAGGAGAATATTAACGTATACAAATACAACAATTCTTACAACAGCACTCTCTATCAAATAGAGGGTGCTGTTATTTTTTTGAAAAATATCCTCATTTGCAGTCTGCTATTCTTTAGTGTGTAGAGGACTTTTATTTTTTAGCTTTTAAGTTGATTCTACTATGCTTTATTATGAAACAAGTTTTAGTCCTACCGCTGCACTTAGTACCATAGATATAAAGACCAACCTTTTCCAATCTTTTGATTCTCCATATAAAAGCATTCCTAATATTGCTCCACCAGACGCACCAATTCCCGTCCATATTGCATAAGCTGTCCCCATAGGGAGAGTTTTCATTGCATAAGAAAGAAACATGAAGCTTGCTCCAAATCCAATAAATAATAGAATTAGGGACTTCCAACTACGGTCCTTATGAAGTTTATTTATCATAGCAACACCAAACATTTCAAATAAGCCTGCTAAGATTAAAGTAATCCACGCCATTAGGAATCAGCCCCTTCCTGAACTTTCCCCGTTGTAACTAATTTCAAGCCAATTACACCTGCAAGTAATAGTAAAACCAAAAGTATTTTACTCATTTTCAATGGTTCACCAAAGAAAAGTATTTCTGAAATAACAGTTCCTGCTGTACCTAAACCCACAAAAACTGCATATACAGTTCCTACAGGAAGTTTTCTTCCCGCCATAATCATTCCATAGAAACTGATAATGATTGAAATGACTGTTCCAGCCCAAGTCCAAAAGTCATCGGCGTGTTTCAATCCAACAACCCAAAATACCTCAAATAGAGCCGCAACAAATACTTTAATCCAATCTGTCTTCATTAAATGATACCTCCAATTTTAATCTTTCCAAAACTCAAAAAAGCCTGGGAGAACTGTTAAACAGTTTCTCCCAGGCTTTTATCCTTCCGTGACACAGCAAAGCTGTGAGTTTTCTCTCGGACCAGACCAACGTTAAAGCTGCGGAACCCTAGAAAACATTTCTCTTATGCAATTAATTTTAATTATACACACACCTTCAAATTATTCAATAACAATATAAAAACATTATTAATTGCCAAATACATGTTGACATACCAAAATCAGTCTACAAGGTAGTCTTTCATTCATTTTCCCAATTTCTCAGCCGCCTCGTTTTTCATTTCTAAGGCATATATTGGTAGATATTATGAACATTATAGAATTTGAATAAAGTAAAATTAATATTTTTGTATAATAACGAAGACAGTTATTAAATCAAGAGGAGATTTGATATGAAAGTAACATTATTTACAACCTGTATTGTTGATTTTATGGCAATGAATGTCGGTAAAGCCACTGTTGAATTACTTGAAGGTCTGGGGCATGAGATCGATTATCCTAAGAACCAAACATGTTGCGGGCAACCTACATACAACACTGGATACGTAGAAAAAACAAAAAATACAATGAAGCACTTTATCGAAACGTTTGAACATGCTGAAGTGATTGTTTCACCTTCAGGTTCTTGTGTTTCCTTTGTAAAAGAATATCCACATATTTTTGCTGATGATAAAGAATGGAAAGAAAGAGCGGAAAAAGTTGCAGCAAAAACATATGAATTATCCCAATTTCTAATCGAAGTTATTAATGTAGACGACTTTTCTGCGAAACTTCCTGGAAAGGCTGTTTACCACCACAACTGCCATACAGCAAGATTTTTAAACGTGAAAGAACAGCCATTAACGCTTCTTTCGAAAGTAGAAGGTCTAGAATTAGTAGATTTCCACAATTCTGGCAAGTGTTGCGGGTTTGGTGGTACCTTCTCTGTTAAAATGGGGGAGATTTCAGCTGAAGTGGCTGATGAAAAAGCAAGGTACATCCAAGAAGCGAACCCTGATTATTTGATAGGTGCAGACTTTGCTTGTCTCATGAATATTGGTGGACGTTTAAGTAGACTTGGATCAAATATCAAAGTCATGCATATTGCTGAAGTGCTAAATTCTAAATAGTAAGGAGAGCCAAAATGGGAATTAAGATTAATGACCAAAGTTTTGAGAAAAATCTTGAAAAGAATCTAAACGATGATTTCATGCGTGCTGCAATGGTGAAAGCTCAAGATTTAATTACTAAAAATAGACAGAACGTGCTATCACAATTGGGAGATGGTAATTTCCGTGAGTGGCAAAAACTATCAGGAGAAGTTCGTGCCCACGTTCTTGAAAACTTAGATTTCTACTTAAATCAATTCGCTGAAAACGTCGTCAAAAATGGAGGTAACGTATTTTTTGCAAAGGATGCGAAGGAAGCCTCTCAGTATGTTACGAATCTAGCAATAGAAAGAGGCGTTAAAAAAGTTGTCAAAGCAAAATCGATGGTTACAGAGGAAATTGGACTTAACCATGAATTGATGGATGCTGGGGTAGATGTAAAAGAAACGGACTTAGCTGAATACATTTTGCAATTAGATGACTGGAATCCACCTTCCCATATGGTAGTGCCATCTTTACATTTAAACAAAACCCAAATTCGTGATGTTTTTGCCAAGAATGGATATACGGGCAAAGATCTGCCAGAAGACTTAGCTGCATTCGCTCGTGCTCAACTGCGTAATGAGTATGTAACGGCTGATATGGGAATTTACGGATGTAACTTTGCAATTGCTGAATCTGGAGCGATCACACTAATCAGTAATGAAGGAAATATCGATCTTTGTACATCGGCACCTGAGTTACAGGTAGCTGTAATGGGTATGGAACGTATTGTCGCTACCTATGAAGATGCAGATATCTGTATTAGCTTATTAGCTAGAAGTGCAGTAGGGGCAAAAAGTACAAGCTATACGACATTTGTAAACGGGATTACTGAAGAAGGTGCTGCGGATGGTGCGAAAGAATTTCATGTGGTGATCGTTGATAATGGACGTTCTGAAGTATTAAAGTCTCAATTCAAAGAAGTATTACAATGTATGCGCTGTGCTGCCTGTTTAAATGCCTGTCCAGTCTATCGACAAGTGGGTGGACACTCTTATAATGCTATTTATTCTGGACCACTTGGCGTTGTATTAACGCCACTACTTGCTGGCTATGATGACTTCAAAGAACTTCCATATATGTGTTCACTTTGTGGTGAGTGTACAGAAGTTTGTCCATCTAATATCCCGTTACATAAATTAATTCATGAGCACAAGCGTGTATTAGCTGAAGAAAAGAAGGCTTCTGCATTCTGGGGTGCAAGTATGTCTGGAGCAGGTATGGTTCTAAGCCGTCCTTGGATGTACAAGCTAGGAACAAGTGTTGCGCCATTAATGACAAAACCATTGATGGTCGATGGAAAAATTAAAAAAGGTGTTAGTGTTCTTAAAGGTTGGACAGACAAACGTGATTTACCTGCATTGGAAAAAACTCGTTTCAGAGATTGGTATGAATCTAGAAGTAAAGGAGGAAATAAATCATGATAAAAGGACAAATCTTAAATAGAGAGTCATTTATTTCTACCCTTTCAAACATACTTGGTCGAGAAATGCCGAAAGAGGTTGTGCATCCTGAATTATCAAGCAAACCTCAGCTTGAAATTTATAAAGACTTTACTCAAGCACAATTAGCTGAAGAATTCCATAAGAATGCTCAGGTTAACAAAGCTGGATCGGGTGGTAAGATTGATTCCTTAATTATTGAGAAAAAAGATCTTGCAAAAACTGTAGCTGGGAAACTAGTTGAACATGGAACAGGCCCAATTATCGCTTGGAACGATAAGCGTTTTGCAGAATGGGGTCTAAATGATGTGTTGAAAGATGCGTATGTTTGGATCGATGAGAAAGGCCGTGAAAATGTAGATAAGGCATTGAATGCGTCTTATGGCGTGTGTATTAGTGATCTTTCACTTGCCGAAACCGCTTCTTACACTGTCATTGATAAGTTGGGAAAAGGAAGATCATCAAACTTCCTGCCTTTAAATTATGTTTGTATTGTACCGCAAAGTACCATTGTTCCTCGTTTAACACAAGGAATGCAAAAACTTCATGAAATGTCAAAGAAGGGTATAAATCCTGCAGCCATCAACTTTATTTGTGGTTCAAGTAGTTCCTCTGACATTGAGTTAAACAAGGTCTGGGGAGTACATGGACCTGTTCGTTTATCTTATATCATTGTTACTGATTTATAAATTATAAAATGTTGAGTTCCAGATTCCTTATTAATGGGTTTGGAACTCATTTTTTATTTGCGTTAAGGATTTACTTCACCGGGGGACTTGGCAGACAGTAATGTGTGACAAAATGAAGTGAGTGGCTAATAAAGAGTTGTCTTTCGAGCAACCGATGGCATGAACAAACGATGTTCATGCTTTTTTTTATAAACATAAAAAGGCTTCAGACATAAAATAAACAAAAGACTGCAAACTTTCTTTCTTTTGTTTTATTTTCAAAAGTTTACGAGAATTTGAGGTTTATTCATACTTGTAGCCTTTATTACAGAATTAACCACGATACGGGATTTATAGGGGGAATTGTGATGTATAACATGGATCGCATTTTTGAAAAGGAAGGGCGAAAGTTTCCAGGGACGACCTATTCAGAGGTAGTATTGGCACCTGCTTATGAGCACGCCAAGCAATCTTTACTAGAGCCGATGCTGGCCATCCATAAAGCCCATCTGATTATGTTGGTGAAACAAGGATTGCTGCAGGTGAGTGAAGCTTCGCAAATTATGGAAGGGATTTGTGCACTTGATAAAGATGCACTCCTTCAATCCACCTATGATGGACAGTATGAGGATCTTTTTTTTCTTGTGGAAAGTCAAATAATGAATGTTGCCGGCGAAATTGGCGGAAGTTTGCACCTTGGTCGGAGCCGGAACGATATGGGGGTTGCCATGTACAGAATGGTACTTAGGGACAAGATTCTACTCGCTATCGAGGCGCTGCTTTCCTTTGAAGAAACACTTTTGAAGGTGATTGATACCTATAAGGAAACCATTGTTCTGGGGCATACTCATACGCAGCAGGCCCAGCCGATGACATTCTCCCATTATCTTTTGGGAATGTACGATGTCCTTGACCGTGACTTAAAAAGATTGAAAGCAGCCTATGATACATGTAATGCTAGTCCTCTTGGCGCAGCGGCCCTCACTACGACCGGATTTCCGATTGACCGAAATACAGTCGCAGAGCTATTAGGATTTCCGAAAATCATCAAGAGTGCCTATGATTCGATTGGCGGTGCGGATTATTTAGGGGAAATTGCCACAGCGATCCAATTAACTTTAATTAATCTCGGACGGTTTGCCCAAGATCTTCTCTTATGGTCGAGCCAGGAGTTTTCAGCGATTCGTGTGGCAGACCCCTATGTGCAAACGAGCTCCATTATGCCGCAAAAAAGAAATCCTGTTTCTCTAGAGCATATTCGCGCATTAAGCTCAAGCGGTATTGGAAATGCTCAAACTGTACTTCAAATGTTACATAACACACCATACGGAGATATAAATGATACCGAGGATGACCTTCAGCCTTATTTATGGAAGGGCCTGCACCTCATTGATCAAGTGTTTCGGTTGACAAAAGTAGTGGTTGGAACACTTGAAGTAAATGAAGCACTGTTAAAAAGAAGGGCCCAAGAAAGTTTTGCGACGATAACGGAATTAGCCGACACACTATTTAGGGAAGCAAACATCCCGTTCCGAACCTCACATTCCATAGCTAGCCAGGTGGTGAAAATTGCGTTGGCAAGGGGACTGAATGCTACTCATGTTACATCTGTACTCGTAGATGAAGCGGCAAAAGCAGTTGTCGGAGGTCCGTTGAATCTA
The DNA here is from genome assembly GCA_011250595.1 of Bacillus sp. MM2020_1. GTDB lineage: Bacteria > Bacillota > Bacilli > Bacillales > Cytobacillaceae > Neobacillus. The sequence continues at coordinate 10,488 of JAANMP010000074.1, forward strand.
CCGGAGGAGATCATTCGCACAGCAATGGACCCAGAACACTTTGTGAAAATTCGGTCGCTGCCTGGCGGACCAGCACCGGAGGAAATGAAGCGGGCGATTGTGGAAAGAGAAGCTAGTTTACAATTCCATCTTTCTTTACACCAAACGGAGGTTAATCGAATTACAGTTTGTATGGAAAAACTTGACCAACTGACAAGCCAGTGGGACAAAACGGATGAAGACGACCAACCTGTTTAAATCTTGATGAGTTGAATAGGTTGGAGTGCCTTTTTCCAAGTACCTCCCTTAGATTTTGGGGACTGCCCCCCCAGTGCGTTAAAGCTTTACTTCACCGGGAGACTGGCCCCATCTCTCGCAAATCTAATTACCGGGCAGTTGGATGCCGCGCCATCCGCTTACATCGCATTGGCCATATTCATTATCACCCACAGCCACCACCGTGCCGTCCGATTTAAGGCCGATGGTATGAGCGCAACCCGCCGCAACCGCCACAATATCGCGCCAGTCACTTACATTGCATTGACCATACTCATTCCACCCAACAGCCGCAACCGTGCCGTCCGATTTAAGGCCGATGGTATGTTTACTACCCGCTGCGATCGCCACAATACCGCGCCAGCCGCATACATCGCATTGTCCTACCTTATTTTGACCCACAGCCATCGCCGTGCCATTCGATTTAAGCCCAACAGTATGAAGATAACCCGCCTCAACTGCCACTATGCCGCGCCAGTCTCTTACATTGCATTGGCTATACCGATTATTACCCACAGCCGTCACTGTGCCGTCCAATTTAAGCCCAATGGTATGCCAGTCGCCCGCCGCGACCGCCACCATATCATGCCATCCGCTTACATTGCATTCACCTTCATTATTTCGGCCCACAGCTACCACCGAACCATCCGATTTAAGACCAATGGTACGACGCCAACCCGCCGCGACCGCTACAATATCGCTCCAGTCGTTTACATGGCATTGGTCATGCTTATTCCAACCCACCGCCGCCACCGTACCGTCCGATTTAAGCCCGATTGAATGAGCATTACCCGTGTTCGTCGCCATATGAACATTACCCGCCGCGACCGCCACCATATCGCGCCAGCCACTTACATCACATTGGCCATATTTATTATCACCCACAGCGGTCACTGTGCCGTCAGATTTAAGCCCAACGGTATGACGACGACCCGCCGCTATGGTATTTTTAGACCATCGTTTTTGTTTCAGAATTTCTTCATAAGGATCCCGAATTTCACTATTCATTTTCCTCACCTCACTAATAAGTATATCAGTTTGAAACAAAATTCTATTTTTAGATTAAGGAGCTTCTCTGCTGCAACATTTATGTAAAATGTCCCTTAAATAAAAAATAGACGCATTCCTTGTTACAGAAACGCGCCCCTAAATTGAAGAAGCTTGGCCTCTTATGATTTACTCATTAGCTACACAAACATTGGATTTGCAACAGAGTAAGCCTTCTGTCCATTTGCGAACAGACGCTTTTATTTGTTGGTGGATTGAAAGTCTTTTGGCTAATACTGCGGTTGTTCTGCTGGGACATTTACTTGGAAAGTAACGCCGAACTTGTCCTTTACTTGCCCATACAAGGGGCTCCAATCTGTCTTCTGAAGGGGCATAATGACTTGTCCGCCGTCTGCCAAAACGGCAAAGATTTCTCTAGCTCTAGTCTCTTCCTTGGGATGGATCGCCATCTGAATCGAATTGCCTGGCTGATAAGGCATGCCTTCGTATGTATCGCTGAACATGAGATCTACTTCTCCGACTTTCAAGTGTGCATGCATAACGCGATTCTTCATGGCATCCGACAATGGATAATTTGGGTCCTCCTGCATATCCCCGAACGTCATGATACCCATCACTTTCCCGCCGAGCGCTTTCTCGTAAAAATGGACCGCTTCTCTCGTATTACCGTCAAAAATCAAATACGGGTTCAAACCAATTGACATCATGTAACAGCTCCTTAGTTCATTTTTTCAATGCTTAAGTAATTTCCAAGTGGCAGTAATCACCAACTAGTATTACCATAAATATACTTTATTACAGAAAACACACGTTCGTAAACAAAAACAATATTGAATACTATTTTTTTCATTATACTTATATTGTTTTTGACGATAACGCACGATTATAGAAAGATCTAATCTTATTTTTTAGTGGCTGATCTTCGCCAACAGAAACAAAATTTGGGAGAAATTTATCCCGAATTAGAGGAATTTCTATTGATATACATAATGAAAGTCGACATTTAATTTAGTGGTTAGTTCCTTTCATTAACTATTGTGCTAAAGTAATATCGTGGTAAAATTCGGAATTTTCTGTTGACAATTAATATTTACGTTACATATAATAGTTTCATGGTAATAGTATTATAGACTATGAAGAAGGGATGGATAACGCATGAGGCAGCGTATAAAAATTGTTAAATATTCAAAAATGGGAATAAAAGAGGCTGGACTCCAATTCTAATAGGAATAGGAATCCAGCCTCTTTCTTTATTATACTAATGTGATAGAGGAGTGACAGTAATGATAACATTAACAGGTCAAAATTTAACATTGAAAGAAATGAAGGAAATTTTATACGGAAATCAGAGGGTAAGTGCTTCAGAAAAAAGTATGGAGGCTGTTAGAAAGAGTCGGGAAGCAGTTGAAAGAATTGTTTCAGAATCAAAAGTAGTCTATGGGATTACAACCGGGTTTGGAAAATTTAGTGACGTCCTTATTAATAAAGATCATGTTCAAGATCTTCAGCTTAATTTAATTCGTTCACATGCTTGCGGCGTAGGTGAACCGTTCCCAGAGGTTGTCGCAAAAGCAATGGTCCTACTTCGCGCTAACGCACTATTAAAGGGCTATTCTGGAATTAGGCCGCTAGTTATTGAAAGGTTACTAGATTTAGTAAACAAGGATATTATCCCTGTGATTCCGCAGCAAGGTTCGCTTGGAGCAAGCGGAGATTTGGCACCGCTTTCACACTTGGCGTTAGTGCTAATCGGGGAAGGAGAAGTATTTTATAAAGGAAATCGATTGGATTCATTTGAAGCCTTACAGCAAGAAGGAATTTTCCCAGTAACACTTGAGGCAAAAGAAGGCCTTGCCCTTATCAATGGAACCCAAGCAATGACTGCAATGGGAGTTGTCGGTTATCTAGAAGCAGAACAACTCGCATACCAAAGTGAGTTAATTTCCTCTATGACCATTGAAGGATTACAAGGGATTATTGATGCCTTTGCTGAAGAGGTTCATATCGCAAGGGGGTATCAACAGCAAATTGATACCGCAGCACGAATCCGAGGTTACCTAAGCGATAGTTTATTGACGACGACACAGGGGGAATTGAGAGTGCAGGATGCTTATTCCCTCCGCTGTATCCCGCAAGTTCATGGTGCCACATGGCAAGCACTTGATTATGTAAAAGAAAAATTAGAAATTGAGATGAATGCAGCAACAGATAATCCACTAATTTTTGATGACGGTGAAAAGGTCATTTCCGGTGGGAACTTCCATGGGCAGCCAATTGCATTTGCCATGGATTTTATGAAAATTGCTGTTGCGGAAATGGCAAATATATCTGAAAGACGAATTGAAAGGTTAATCAATCCACAGTTAAATGATTTACCGCCATTTTTAAGCCCTGAACCGGGACTACAATCTGGTGCTATGATCATGCAATATGTTGCCGCATCCCTTGTATCAGAAAACAAAACACTGGCACATCCAGCAAGTGTAGATTCGATTCCTTCTTCGGCGAATCAAGAGGATCATGTCAGCATGGGAACAATCGGTTCAAGGCATGCTCATCAAATTATTCAGAATGCAAGAAGAGTCCTCGCCATTGAGCTTATTTGTGCGATGCAGGCAGTTGAATACCGTGGAGTTGAAAAAATGGCTAGCCAAACAAAACGGCTTTATGAGAAAGGAAGAGAACTTGTTCCGTCCATTAAAAAGGACCGCATTTTTTCAAAAGATATTGAAAGATCTGCCGAAGGTCTGAAAACAATGAATCTGTCAAGATTACTTGAGCAAGTCGACAGTGTAAAGTGAATTTTACCAGCTAAATTTTAATAGAAAAGAAGAAGACCTACTAACCAACTTTATTATTAAAAAAAGAGGTGTTATATGCAACATACGGCACTTAAAGCCCAAGAAACAGTACATGAACACGAGTTTGGCGAACACTTAGAAAGAAAGCTTAAAACACGGCATCTTACCATGATTGCAATCGGGGGAACAATTGGAACAGGGTTATTTTTAGCAAGTGGAACCACGATTCATGATGCTGGTCCTGGTGGAGCTTTAGCTGCCTATATAATTGCAGGAATAATGGTGTATTTTATCATGGGTAGCTTAGGAGAAATGGCAGCTTTTATTCCGATTTCAGGTTCTTTTAGTACTTATACCTCAAGGTTTGTCGACCCTGCATTGGGTTTTGCTGTTGGCTGGAACTATTGGTACAATAATGCGATTATATTTGCTTTGGAATTATCAGCATCGGCATTGATCATGAAATTTTGGTTTCCTGATGTCCCAGGTATTATTTGGAGCGCAAGTTTCCTTGTAATAATTTTTGGTCTAAACTTTTTATCTGTTAAGGGTTATGGTGAATCAGAATTCTGGTTTTCATTGATTAAAGTTGCAACAATTATATTATTTATTGTTGTTGGGTTATTAATGATCTTTGGAATTTTGAAGGGCCATAGTGGCGGATTTGAAAATTTCACAAAAGGAGAAGCTCCATTTAAAGGCGGCTTGTTATCCATTTTTAGTGTATTTATGGTGGTGGGATTTGCCTTTCAAGGCACGGAGCTCGTCGGGATTACAGCCGGTGAAAGTGAAAATCCTGCGAAAAATTTACCTAAGGCAGTAAAGCAGATTTTCTGGAGAATTTTATTGTTTTATGTTTTAGCGATTTTTATTATTGGATGTTTAATCAGCTATGCCGACCCAAAATTATTAAGCGCTGATTTAGAGAATATTGCAGTGAGTCCGTTTACTTTAGTATTTGAAAATGCAGGTCTTGCTTTTGCGGCTGCTGCCATGAATGCGGTAATCCTTACTTCAGTTTTGTCAGCTGGGAATTCCACTTTATACGCCGCTTCGCGTGTCCTTTGGGTATTGGCGGAAGAAGGAAAAGCTCCGTCCTTCTTGAAAAAAGTAAATAAAGGTGGTGTTCCGATTTACGCATTATATGCGTCAACCCTTGTTGGAATGCTGTGCTTCCTTACCTCCCTTTTTGGTGATGGAGCTGTTTATTCTTGGCTATTAAACGCTGCTGGCTTAGCTGGTTATATCTCTTGGTTAAGTATTTCGGTGACACATTATCGATTCCGTAAAGCTTTTGTTGCACAAGGAAAAGATTTCAAAGACCTGCCCTATAAAGCAAAGTGGTTTCCATTTGGGCCAATTTTGGCGACAGTATTATGTTTAATCGCAATGCTTGGAACAAATTACGGGGCATTTATTGGCTCAAAGGTTGACTGGTATGGTATATTGGTTTCTTATATTGGACTACCTCTATTCCTAATAGGTTATTTAGGCTATAAAAGTGTTAACAAAACAAAAATAGTGCCATTAAAAAAGGCCGATTTCAGCAGAGATTAAGTATATATGATTCATCTTTAGCAATAACAGTGGATTTCACATATAGAAATCCACTGTTTTTTTATACCCAAAATAGAAAACCATTTTAGGATTTACACAGTTCAAGGAAGAGGATATCCTGTAACGAATATTCAAAAAGAAAACATATATGTAAAATAATATTTCATTTTATTGGGATATAATGGTTTACAAAATTATCAACAAACAAAAAGAGACTAGGGGGAAAGGAAATGAATGAGGTTGAAGAATGGTACGATACAAAATACGATGAGTGGAAAAGACTTGAGAGACATAAAATAGAATTCGATATAACCAAAAAGTACCTAGATGAATATTTACAAGGAGATAATTTGGAAGTATTTGATATTGGTGGTGACCAGGAAGATATTCTTTGTACCTGGCAGAAAAAGGACATAAGGTGTCTTTATTGGATTTATCTAAACAAAATATTGTTGTTGCTAAAGAGAAATCCTTAGAAAGAGGAATTACATTAGAATCATATATTCACGGAAACGCATTGGAATTAGAGAATTTTGACAAGACATTTGATGTTATTCTTCTTATGGGACCTTTATATCACTTAACTAAGGAGTCTGAAAGAAGAATCGCTGTAGAAGACGCTTTAAGGTTATTAAAGCTTAATGGCATAATTGTTGCGTCTTTTATCTCTAACTATGCACCATTACAAGATTATTTATCAGATGTCTCTCCAATCGATTCCGTTAGTGAAATCCTTGAGTATTTAGAAAGTGAAAAAAACAAAACATTAGAAGGTTTTACAACAGCTTACTTTACGGATTTTAAGGAAGCTAAAAACTTCATGAAAAGCTTCGAGTTAACAGAATTAGTATTTGCTGGAGTTGAAAATGTTTTACGTAGTAAAGAAAAAGAGATGAACTCGTTAGAAGAAAGCGAATATAAAAAGTGGTTAGAAATAGGTTATCACTTAAGTAGAGATGAAAATGTCATCGGAACTAGTCAACACTTTTTATACATTGGACGTAAATAAAATCGAAAAGACACGGTAGCTTAGGTGTTGCTTTGCCTATTTTTATCTAGTGAATGTCAACCTATGGGATTCAAAAGGTGATTAGCTGCTATGAGGAAAATTCTGAATATATAATACGGACTGGGCTTTATAAAAATGGAAATCACAAGGGGGAATTCAGATGAATATCGTTCAGAAATCAATTAATTTTGCATCAGTAGCACATCGAAATCAGACGAGGAAAACAACAGATATTCCATATATCACTCATCCTTTTGCCGTGGGGATGCTTTTGCAAAAGGAGAGGTGTTCGGATTCTGTCATCGCTGCGGGTATTCTTCATGATACGCTTGAAGATACCGATACAAATTATGAAACATTAGTAGAGAATTTTGGAGAGCATATTGCGAGTTTGGTCAGAGCTGCTTCAGAACAAGATAAAACCCTCCCTTGGCATGTAAGAAAACAACATACCATTGATATGTTAAAAGATTTATCTATAGAAGAAATACAAGTCATCACTGCTGATAAATTACATAACCTGCAATCCATTAGCGCAGACCTTGAAACCATTGGTGACAAGGTTTGGGAGCGCTTTAACCAGGGAGTGAAGGATCAGCATTGGTATTATGCCAGTATTGTAAAAGAAGTAGCACCTAGAAAAAAAGAATTTAAACTGATACGAGAGTTGGAATTGGAAGTAATCCATTTGTTTGGGACACTTAAATTCCCTTCAAATGCTGATACTAACAGATCATGAATTAATTTAGATACAAGAAGTAGACACATATAATATAATTAATGGCATGTAAGATCTACTCTATAAGCAGGAGAACGCCAATTAATGAAAAAATTCGAAAATCAACTACCGACAACTATGACTATGGGATGGAAATCGATGATCAGCATGCTGAGAGATTCTCTCACACGAGCTACGAATCGGAGACCTAAGGCTGTAATCGAGGCGGAAACATTCCTGCCAGCTGAGACGATCTCAACCTCTGATGCTCCTCGGGTCACCTGGTTTGGCCACTCGGCTTTTTTTCTCGAAATAGAGGGCAAGAGGCTTTTATTTGATCCCATGTTCGGTCCTCGTCCTTCACCTGTTTCGTGGGCAGGCACCAAGCGATACAAAAGTAATCTTTCTGTGCATCTTGAGGATTTTCCGACACTCGATGCAATCATTATTTCTCACGATCATTACGATCATCTAGATTACCAATCCATTTGTAAATTAAAGGATAAAGCATCACGGTTTTTTGTACCGCTCGGTGTTCGTCAGCGTTTGATCAAATGGGGCGTTCCTTCAGAAAAAATTACCGAACATGCTTGGTGGGAAGAGGTGGAATTCAAAGGACTCACACTGGCTTGTACACCGGCAAGACATTTCTCGGGCAGGGGATTATTTGACCGTGATTCTACCATGTGGTGTTCATGGGTCATTGCAGGCAGGGGGACGAAGGTTTTCTTCAGTGGAGACAGCGGATATGGTCCTCACTTTAAAGAAATTGGCGGAAAATATGGTCCGTTTGATTTAACGCTGTTAGAATGCGGGCAATACGACGAGCGATGGTCCAGTATTCATATGATGCCGGAAGAGACAGTACAGGCTCATCTAGATCTTGGAGGGCAGTTGTTGATTCCCGTTCATTGGGGTGCGTTTACACTTGCCTTTCATGCATGGACAGATCCGGTAGATAGAGTAACGGAAGCTGCATTAAATCACCAGGTTCGTATTTCAACACCTAAAATAGGGGAGACAGTCGTGATTACTTCAAAAGACTTTCCGACCAGTTTGTGGTGGAGATGAAATACAATAACGGAGCAATCCTTACTGACAAACATTATACAAAAGCAAACCCCTTCAGAGGGGCTTTATTGTTTTATTATCGGTATTCCCCCTTATCTTATTAAGGCAGGTTTTGTAGAGGAATCTATAATCATTTGATTAAAACTGGAAAGGAACAACACTATGAAAAAGTTGATTATGAAAATGCTGTTCATTTTAATAGCATTATTACTTATTAATGGTTGTTCAAATAAAAATACAACTAATAATAATAAGGATAATCAAAAAGAGATGAATACAAGCCAAACTGAACATACCAAAACAGAAGATGCCAAAATAGAAGATACCAAAACAGAAGATACCCAAAAGACAACTTTACCACCTAAGAAAGATCCAATTCAAGAGCAGCTTAATAAGATGACTTTAAATGAAAAAATCGGGCAAATGATAATCGCAGGATTTGATGGTATAACCGTTAATTCAAATACACAAAACCTAATTAATAAATACAAGCCAGGCGGGTTAATCCTATATCAAACGAATGTTAAGGATGCTGCTCAATTAGTTAACTTAACAAATGCAATTAAGACAGTAAACAGCAAGAATAAAGTACCACTATTCATTTCCGTTGACCAGGAAGGCGGAAGGGTACACCGAATGCCAACATCCATCCAAAACACACCGAGTGCAAGAACCATTGGAAATAAAAATGATGAAAAATACGCCTATAATATCGGTAAGGTGATCGCCTATGAATTGCAAGCTTTTGGGTTTAACACAGATTTCGCTCCGGTCCTAGATATCCAAAGTAATCCTAAAAATACTGTTATAGGGGACCGTTCATTTGGATCAAATTCCAGTATTGTTTCAAAACTGGGAGTTAGTATGATGAAAGGTATTGGTTCTGGAAAAATCATTCCAGTTATTAAACATTTCCCAGGTCACGGAGACACTTCCGTTGATTCTCATTTGGAACTTCCATTTGTACTGAATGATCTTACAAGACTAAAAAAGGTTGAATTAGTTCCTTTTAACAATGCTATCAAAGACCATGCCGATATGGTGATGATTGCTCACATATTAGTTAAAAAAATTGATCCTAATTATCCTGCATCTATGTCAAAAACTATTATTACAAATCTTTTACGTAAACAATCTGGATTTGGCGGAGTTGTCATTACAGATGATATGACGATGGGTGCGATTGCTAAGCACTACAAGTTGAAAGACGCAGCCGTAAGGGCGGTAAACGCGGGGAGCGACATTATTTTAGTTGGTCATGGAATGGATAATGTGGCCACTGTCTACAACAGTATTTATTCAGCAGTAAAAAATCATACTATTTCTGAAGATACTATAAATA
>JAANMP010000075.1 GCA_011250595.1 Bacillus sp. MM2020_1
AGCTAGTAAGAACCCTGAAAGATGATCAGGTTGATAGGTCAGAGGTGGAAGCGTGGTAACATGTGGAGCTGACTGATACTAATCGTTCGAGGACTTAACCAATTTTTAAAGCGAACTCGTTTTTACACACTTCTTCTGCATTATCTAGTTTTGAGGGAATGATACCTCAATTAAATAGTCTGGCAGCAATGGCGAGAAGGTCACACCCGTTCCCATACCGAACACGGAAGTTAAGCTTCTCAGCGCCGATGGTAGTTGGGACACGCGTCCCTGTGAGAGTAGGACGTTGCCAGGCAATCCCTTTGGGGCTATTTTTTTGTGAAAATTTAATACGGCCCCTTGGTCAAGCGGTTAAGACACCTCCCTTTCACGGAGGTAACACGGGTTCGAGTCCCGTAGGGGTCACCAAGTTTTTGCGTGTAAGCGTAAAATAACTTTCATCATGTGGAGGATTAGCTCAGCTGGGAGAGCATCTGCCTTACAAGCAGAGGGTCGGCGGTTCGAGCCCGTCATCCTCCACCATATTTCCAATGCCGGGGTAGCTCAATTGGTAGAGCAACTGACTTGTAATCAGTAGGTTGGGGGTTCAAGTCCTCTCGCCGGCACCACGTTTTTTCTCATCTTAGGATGAGCCATTAGCTCAGTTGGTAGAGCATCTGACTTTTAATCAGAGGGTCGAAGGTTCGAGTCCTTCATGGCTCACCATTATTATTTTGCGGTAGCAAAATAGCTTTCAATATTGCGGGTGTGGCGGAATTGGCAGACGCACCAGACTTAGGATCTGGCGCCGCAAGGCGTGGGGGTTCGACTCCCTTCACCCGCACCAAAGTTTTTCTGCTTTAGTAAAATAACTTTTCATATATGCGGAAGTAGTTCAGTGGTAGAACATCACCTTGCCAAGGTGGGGGTCGCGGGTTCGAATCCCGTCTTCCGCTCCATTGATGCCGGGGTGGCGGAACTGGCAGACGCACAGGACTTAAAATCCTGCGGTAGGTGACTACCGTACCGGTTCGATTCCGGTCCTCGGCACCATAGCTTTTTAAATGCAGCAAAACGGGAAGTAGCTCAGCTTGGTAGAGCACTTGGTTTGGGACCAAGGGGTCGCAGGTTCGAATCCTGTCTTCCCGACCATTTTACATTAATATACGGGGCCTTAGCTCAGCTGGGAGAGCGCCTGCTTTGCACGCAGGAGGTCAGCGGTTCGATCCCGCTAGGCTCCACTTATACGGAGGAATACCCAAGTTTGGCTGAAGGGATCGGTCTTGAAAACCGACAGGCGGGTAACACCGCGCGGGGGTTCGAATCCCTCTTCCTCCTCCATTTTCTTTTTATAAATAATATTGTCGCGGGGTGGAGCAGTCCGGTAGCTCGTCGGGCTCATAACCCGAAGGTCGCAGGTTCAAATCCTGTCCCCGCAATTAATGAAAGTTATTTTCAAGCTTAGCTTGAAAAAACTCTGGTCCGGTAGTTCAGTTGGTTAGAATGCCTGCCTGTCACGCAGGAGGTCGCGGGTTCGAGTCCCGTCCGGACCGCCATTTTTATCCCAGTAGGTTATCTACTGTTATATTATAGATTTTTTTTACTTAGCACATATTCTAGGCTCAGTAGCTCAGTCGGTAGAGCAAAGGACTGAAAATCCTTGTGTCGGCGGTTCGATTCCGTCCTGAGCCATCATTAAGTTAAAAGGGGTTTCCCCAATAATAATAGTTAGGCAGCATAGCCAAGTGGTAAGGCAGAGGTCTGCAAAACCTTTATCCCCGGTTCAAATCCGGGTGCCGCCTCCAAATTTTAATATGCGGGTGTAGTTTAGTGGTAAAACCTCAGCCTTCCAAGCTGATGATGAGAGTTCGATTCTCTTCACCCGCTCCAAATTGGGCCTATAGCTCAGCTGGTTAGAGCGCACGCCTGATAAGCGTGAGGTCGATGGTTCGAGTCCATTTAGGCCCACCATGATATTATTCCGCAGTAGCTCAGTGGTAGAGCTATCGGCTGTTAACCGATCGGTCGTAGGTTCGAGTCCTACCTGCGGAGCTTTTTTTTGAACCAATGGAAAAAATTTAACTGTTACTTAAAATATTAACCACCTTTGAGAAAGTATTTACTTTCTCAAAGGTGGTTTTTCTTATGTGCATTTTGAATCATTCTTTAATTAGCCAACGCTAAAGGTTGGTCATTCTATTGCTAGAAGGAAATTGTTCGAAAGGGTTTTATATTGAACGTGTAGGAGTAATTGTGGGGAATGTTTCTTTAGGCGTAGTTAATAGAACTTTGATGGGCGCTGTAGCTTAATTTATCGGTACTTACCTCAAATGAATGTGGAACTCCATTTGTCTATTTTTTTGTCACCGTGTAGGCTGCTTTGTGTTTTCGATAGAACATATTCTCCATGATATGTCCGAAAATCCCTGTCAACAATCCTAGTGCAAGTCCATTAAAGACAGGGAAATCCAAAAGTCTAATAATCGTATAATGTCTGATAAAGCTAGAGATAATCCGAAATCCATTCCTAAAACCATTCCAATAAAGAAACCTGATAGATAAGTCCTTTGGTCAACATCTTTACCAGCCATCTTATTATTATTGGCAATTGCAGAATTAAAAGCCAGCCAAATTGCATAACCATATAGGGATGGGTAAAATAGCGCCCATCGATAATCAATCGCTTGATGTGCCAAATGAATGAATATCGCCTATAAAGGAATCGATTAGAGAAATATTTAAATTTGAATATAAATTCACTATAAGTTCCAAGCCGATCAACACTGCACCAACAATATAATCTTTATTGTAAAACTGTCCGAAGCCCGGTAAAACACATGACCATAACATTGCAGCATATGGAGATTTATATTGTCGGCTTTTCCTCATGGTGCTCATTCCCCCAAAAATGAATATGTTACTATAATTTCTTCAAAGTAAGTGTAATTCTCTCTCTTTGTCCATTTTTTGGTAAAAAAGACCCACTACTCTACTTTAAAAAACGCGATTCGACAATCTTCATTCCTGCCTTGCAGCGGGAATGCTTGTACTCAGTATTTTCAGCTGTTTCAATCAAACGTTTAATTAGTATAGCCTATTTGTTATTCTGCCTAAGAGTGCAAGCTATTTTACCAGCAATTAAAACGCAGGGGGAACCGCTCCTCTGGAACGCTATGGAACGGTTATGACGACATTCCCCTTCTTGTGTCCTTTCTCGACTTATATATGAGCTTCAACTATTTCTTCAAACGCAAAGGTTCTGTCAATGACCGATTTAAACTTCTCTGCTTAGTTTTAATAGTCATATCCATCAGGATAAAATCATGCATTTGTTGTTTCGGTGTGGAACCTGCGTAAGCGGCTAAAGAACTAAATGCCCTTTCTCGTGCCTCTTCCTTTGCATCAGCAATTTCTTTAAAATCTAAGGTGATTTCGCCTTCATGGTCTACCTCAAAGACTTTGCTCTTGATTGTTTTACCCTTCTAGCTCATGACAGCGTAGAGTTTAAGGGAACCATTTGTAGGTATTTGTCCAAAGAAGCCACCGCCTGTTCCTCGTGTTAGCTCTCGTTGTGATAGGTACTTGTTGTTGACCGCACGAGCCACAGAATTTATCGTTTGTACCGATTTCATTTCCACAATTAGAGCAAGTCCATGAGGCAGATTTTCTATTTAGCTGTTCGAGTGCCTTGTGCCTGGAAGAGGTGAACGTCCAATTCTGTAATTTTAGGGCATATTCTCGCAGTTGCTGATCTTGCAGGTTTCCACTTTGAATCTTTTGGTATCCTCTCCAAGCTGCACCATCAGGTCAGCTCGTTTTTCAGAATTCTCTTGAACAAGCTTTCGATACTGGCTAATTTCTTAGGCATTTTGGATTTTTTGTTTGCCTTGTTGCACGGAACCCTGAAGCAAATTTAGTCCTTCCCCAAGTGTTCATTCATTTTTCAACATTAATTTTATAGATTGAGAAGAACGAATCCTTGTCTATAAGGGGTTTCAGTGATTTTAATCAAACGTTTGATTAGTAGGGAATCTTGAGGGAAAAGGGGGATGTTTGTCGGTTTTCCAAGACCATTGGGACGGTTGGTGTAAGAATCAAGCTACAATTTCCAGATGTAGTGGCATGTAGCTTTGTCTGAGTCAGCAAACTCTATATGAATCTGACTAATCTAAACGAGATTGAAGTACCTGAACCGTTCGGTATAACAAGCATGGGAATATATTTGTTAATGAGTTTGATGGCAGTTGTGACGATGTATGTGATGTTGACGTTTTTAAAAGGAAAGAGATAAAATGTAAAATTTCGAAATAGATGGAAAAAATAGTCTGAAAGTCTTATAATTTATAGTGCTTGAAAAAATAATTTCTTTATCTAGAGAGGAGCTTTTGATGAAAAATAATTATTTGTACAGCGGTAAATAGGGTGAAAAATATTCATGTATAAATGGGGGAATTGAAAAATGAAGAAAACATTATTTGCTTTGATAGCATGTATACTTTTTTTATCAATGACTTTTACACCGAATGCGCAAGCAAAGACAATGTGGGGGAAAATTGAAGCAAAAAAAGGTATGATTGGTAAGGTCATAGTGGTAAAGGATACATATCTTTATAAATATAGCAATCATAAGATGATTAAGAATACAAAGGTAAAAAAGGGTAAAGAGTTTGGTATATACTCTATTAAAAGTTCAAAGTATTACCATACAGGGAAATCAATCTATGCAAAAAAAGGATCCACGATCAAATATGTAAAAATACCAAAAAGTATCGCAAATAAATTAAAAAGCGTTTCGCTGTCTACTAAGATTGGACAAGCAAAATCATTCGATTCGCTATATCAAGTATTAGCTACAGCAAAATGGGGAGTTGAAAAAGATGTGGACGGCGGATATGTCCGTTTCATGGCAACTAAGAATGTAAATCCTTATGGGCTAAGTACTGGATTTATGACAGTAAGAACTCAAAAGGTTGGTGGATGGTTTATTGATGTTGGGGTTTCCAATCCTAATGATCAACAAGTTTTGGATGCAACAAAAAGATCATTGCAACTATTAGGAATCTCGGTTAATACTGATCAGTTTACATCAATAGTAATAAAAGCTAAAAGTACTAGGGAAGTTCAACAAGTAAAATGGGGCAAACATATTTTTTGGGTATCTTGTTCAGACGATGCGCTAGTTATTAGTGAACGAGAAGGGGAAACACATTTTAGATAGTTATCCCCTCCTTGTGCGTAGCTAATAGGCGGTATAGACAACCGAACGCATGAAAAAATCGCTAGTTCGGTAGCCGATAGGCCTTATAGATGACCGAACAAATGAAAAATTCGTTAGTTCGGCAGCCAATAGACCGTCTAGACAACCGAACTAACGAATATCTTACCTGTACGATCAAATTCTAGTCACGTACTAAGTTTTTTACTTTTTCTCTAGCCCCGCTGCGCCAGCCTTTCACTGCTGATAAGGAGACTTTTTCTAGTTCGGCAATTTCCTTGATTGATAGGCGATCGCAAATGGATACACGAACCATTTCTTTTGGTTTGGTGTCAGTGTTGTGCAGTAGGATAAGAGAATTTCCTTCTGTAATGGGTCATCCCAATTGGAATCTACGGCAAGGTCCCAGAATTCCTCATCAGGGTAAACATATCGTTCCTGGTCTAGGTGTGATTTTTTCAATTCCATCAGAAGGCAGCCTTTGATATAGGTGTAGGCATAGTTGGTGAAGCTCCCTTTTTGGGGGTCGAAGCGTTGGCTTGCTTCCCAAAGGGCAATCAGACTGTGTTGATAGAATTCGTCCTTGTCTTTGTAAAGGTGGAGCGATTGGATGATTTTATGGAGCATCGGTTGGTACTGATCGACTAATTGTTCAAAGCTTTCCAAGGGAAAGTCCTTTCAGAAAGCGCGCTTTTCATGTATTCCCGGGTACCTCTACCATAACCGGAATGCACGATTGTATCGAATCGACAATATTCATATTTGGAAGGGTTTTTTGCTTGTAAGAGGCTATTTTTGCTAGCAAATTTCATTTTTGGAGGTATTTTTTCGTAGTTTCAGTTAAATTTGGGGTGAATTACAATAAAGTTCCTTGAATTGGATTCAGACAGGATTTGGACTTTATTGCCAAGCCCTGTCCGAAAACCTCACAACCAGCTATTTCACTGTCTTCTTGACGGTTTTAACCTCGTATAATCCACCTTCTGAGCTGAGCATATATCCAGGTTACAAAGGTCCTCCTGCTGTTTTCCCTCCAAGATTGAACTGACTATCATACATATCGAAATAAAATCCCTTTTTTTGTAAAAGTTCTTGGTGGGTGCCCGACTCAAGGATTTCCCCTTGATGAATGACTAGAATCCGGTCGGCATTTTCAATGGTTTTCAAGCGGTGCGCAATGACAAAGCTCGTTCGTCCTTCTGTTAACCGATTGATGCCCTTTTGAATTTCTATTTCAGTCGTTGTATCAATACTTGATGTCGCTTCATCTAGAATCAAAATATCTGAATTGGCTAGAATGGCCCTCGCAATCGCGAGTAATTGGCGCTGGCCCTGACTTAAATTGGCCCCACCAGAAGTAATCCGAGTTTGATAGCCTTCAGGCAGATGTTTAATGAATTGATGTGCCGATGCCAGCTTTGCAGCAGCAATCACTTCTGCATCTGTTGCTTCTAAACGTCCATAACGAATGTTTTCCAAAATTGTTCCTGAAAACAAGAACGTATCTTGAAGGACGACGCCGATTTTTTTCCGCAGCCCGCTTAGTTGATAATCACGAATATCTCGACCATCGACTTTCAGAACGCCCTCGGTCACATCATAAAACCTCATTAATAAATTAATGATAGTTGTCTTCCCGGAACCCGTTGGACCGACAAGCGCAATTTTCTCCCCTTGTTTCACTTGAAAATGAATATTTTTCAAAATAGGCTTATCTTCTTCATAACCAAAGTGGACATGGGAAAATTCAACCTCGCCTTTAAAGGAATCTACGACAATCGCATTTTCTTTATCTAGTAAATCCGGCGTCTCATCCATGATTTCAAAGACACGCTCCGCACCAGCGATAGCCGACTGGAACAAATTAAATAGATTAGAAAGTTGATTAATCGGTCGGAAAAATTGGCGGGAGTAGGTAACAAAGGCAGCAATGATTCCAACGGTAGCCATACCCTCAACCGTCATAACGGCACCAATCGCAATAACGAAACCAAGTCCGAGGTTGTTAATAAAGTTATTAACGGGTCCGAGAAATCCAGAAACCGTATCCGCAGCCATGGCGGATTGCCGCAGTCGTTCATTGACTTCTGAAAATTGCTGATTCATTTTTTCTTCTTTTCCAAAAAGAGTAATGATTTCAGTACCTGAAATGGTTTCTTCGATCAGTCCGTTTAAGTCACCTAAATCGCGTTGACGTTTAATAAATGCACTGCTGCTGTAGGTAATTATTTTTTTCGTGGTAAATATGATCAACGGAATCACGAGAAGTGTGACAATGGCAAGCAGCCAATTAAGGGAAAACATCGCAATCGCTACCCCTGCAACCATTAAGATCGATGAAAAGATTTGGATAACACTTTGGCTTAATGCACTATTCAAACTCTCGATGTCATTCGTGACCCTGCTCATTAGGTCCCCATGTGTACGCTGGTCAAAAAATCGTAACGATAAGGTTTGAAGCTTATCAAATAAATCCTGTCTCAATTTCCCGATCGTTCGTAATGACACTCGGACCATCATAAAAGTTTGCAGCCAAGTAAACACGGCAGTGGCTAAATAAACGACCCCAAGCTCTCCCAAAAACCTGAGTGTTCCTGCGATATCTTTGGGAATGATGTAGTCGTCAATGATGATCCCAATCATAAGTGGTCCTAAAAGACCCAGCAAGGTCGAGAGGATCACAAAAATGATTGACGCAATTAACGCTGCTTTTTGCTTCTCCATATACACCCAAATCCGTTGGATCGTTCCCTTCCAATCCTTTGCTTTGACAACGGGGCCGCTAAATCCCCTCGGACCACGTGCACGGTTGAGAGCATTGGTGTTCAGTTGTGATGAAGGTTTACTCATACAAAATTAACCTCCTTTCCACTTTGTGAAGAATAAATATCACGATAAACTTTACTCTTTTTCAATAATTCATGATGTGTGCCATTCGCTTCCATTTGCCCATCCTCCAGAACTAGAATCTGATCCGCATCGATAATGGAGGATATTTTTGATGAAATGATAAACACTGTCGTAGGGGAATAAGATGTGCGTAAAGCCTGTTGTACCGCTGATTCTGATAAAGCATCAATGGCCGAAGTCGAATCATCGAGAATCAAAATAGAGGGTTCACGGATAAAGGCACGCGCCATCGATAACCGCTGTCTTTGACCTCCAGATAAATTTGTCGCTCCCTGCATCAGTGGATGTGAGAATTTCCCGTCAAATTTATCGATAAATTCACTAGCAGCAGCTGATTGGGAAGCATGCTCTAAGTCAGCGGATGTTGCTTCCTCTTTCCCAAAACGTAAATTTTCGTCAATCGTTCCGGAAAATAATGTAGCTTTTTGTGGAACAAACCCAATCGCTGTTCGGAGTACTTCAAGTGGTAGTTCCTTGACATTCACCCCATCGATGAAGATATCGCCTGAATCCGGGTCATACAGACGGGGAATCA
This sequence comes from Bacillus sp. MM2020_1, assembly GCA_011250595.1. Taxonomy (GTDB): domain Bacteria; phylum Bacillota; class Bacilli; order Bacillales; family Cytobacillaceae; genus Neobacillus. Next base: position 8,640 of record JAANMP010000075.1, read on the forward strand.
GTTTGACGAGGGTAGATTTTCCGCTGCCGGTTGAACCAATAATCCCAATGGTTTGCCCAGCACTTGCTTTAAACGAGATGTTTCTCAGTACATACTCCCCATTTTTACTATAGCTGAAATTCACCTGTCTAAATTCCACTTCACCTTGAGTTTCTTGTGCTGAAATGGAGTGATCGTGTGCCGTAATATCGATTTCTGTATCGAGCACCTGAACGATTCGATCCGCAGAGGTAAACGAACGAGCAATCTGCATTAATACATGGCTTGAGCTCATTAATCCATTCATCATAATGTTTAAGTAGTTTATAAAGGCTAAAATCACCCCGACTTGAAGGGTACCTTCATTTACTTTGATCACTCCCATCCAAAGTCCGGCAATGATTCCTAGATTGACAATGAACATCATAATTGGCATCAGCGTTAAAATCAGCTGTTCAGCCGTCAAATTCCGTTTCATGAGCGAATCATTAACAGTTTTAAAAATGTTCTTTTCATAATCCTGGCGATCGAATGCCTTGATGACCCGAATACCGGCTAACATTTCTTGAAGCTTGGTATTCACCTGATCCATCGCTTTTTGTACGTTGGCAAAAAGTCTCCCTGACTTGACCGAAAAGAAATAGATCAACGCAATGAGGAGCGGGATGGCGACGAGCAGCACCGGAAATAATTCTCGGGCTGTAAACCAAACGATAAGGACAGAGCCAATAAACATCAAAGGTCCCCGTACAAAAATACGCAAAGTCATGATGACAGCCTGTTGAACGGTTGCGATATCATTGGTGACGATGGTGATTAATTTGCCAGTCCCAAAGGAATCTGTATTTTGATTCGAAAATTGTTGCATCTTTTTAAACACATCACGACGGATATCCGTCCCAAAATGAACAGACGCTTTCGCCGCATAAACGGAACAGCCTGCCCCTCCAAGTAAGCCAACAAAGGCGCTTAATAACATCAATAGACCTAGCTTGATGACGTAAACATTGTCTTGATGGGCGATACCTGTATCAATCATCTTCTGCATAATCATTGGCTGCAAAAGGTCCATTCCCACTTCAATACACATTAACAACGGTGCTAAAATGGCAAAAAGTGTGTAGGGCCTCATATAGTGTCGTAATTTTTTCATGGCATTCATGTAATTTCCCCTTACTTCGTGCCGTTCTTTTTTAACTGGTCGGTCATTTCATCGATAAAGGCGATTAATTTGTGTACACGTTCGGGATTCCCTCGTGCTTGTTTCATCGCTTTTCGAAATTCCTTTTCCCACCGCTCCATGGCCGCTCTAAGCTGGATGGATTCCTCGGAATTCTTCCACGTCATTCTCTCTTTCCATTCAACCCAGAAATCGCCTTCCTCATGTTCGGATATTTCCTCTAGTCGTGTTTGGCCATTATCATTGAGTGAATAAATCTTTTTATCCGAGCCAGCATCTAGTTCAATCAAATTTTGGTCCAATAATTCCTGAAGGGCGGGATATACTGTTCCAGCACTAGCCGAATAAGCCCCATTTGATCGTTCTTCCAGCTCCTTCATGATCTGATAGCCATGCATGGATTCTTCTTTCAACAAATGCAAGATAGCAACTTGAACAAACCCTCGGCGTCTTCGCATTTAAATCCCTCCTTAACTGCATCGATAATCATATTCGATATATCGGTAATTATAATCGATATAGTTTTAATAATCAATCATGAAAAAAGGGGGGGAATACATAATTATTGAGATATATGATATTTATTAGGAGGAATACAACGTAATGATAGGAGCTTATATAGGGGGACTAACGACTTGATTGGAACTTATGACATATTTTAAAAGACTTATTACATTAATATTAGAACTTACTACATATTTTCTGAGACTTACGACATAAATGGGGATACTTATGACATATTTTCCGAAACTTACGACATTTGCTGGAAGAAATTTAGAAGTTGGAGCTTTTTTGAAAAATCGATCTTCTAAAATAAGTCTAAATGGAAAAATTAGTGGAGGAAAGGAAGTTCAGTTGAAATTAAACAAATTATGGGGAAAGATGGGTTATTTCCTGCGAAATTTATTTGCGTCTTTCGACAAGTCTCTTGCTAGTTTGGTAGGTGAAATTCATAATTAGCAGCCTCGGCAGCTGTTTCAACCAAACGTTTGATTAGTATAGCCTTTATGGTATTCAGTCGAAAGTATGTCGATAAGTGGAAAAAGTGGTTCTTTCGCTATTTTTCTCGTATTTTTATTTCATCAATCAACATTTAATTTAATTGTTGACAAGGGCAAGCCCTTGTTTACCATGGGGTGAAGTCAATTTAACCAAACGTTTGATTGAAAGGGAAGCTTGACGAACCTGGGCAGATCTTGTTAATAGATTTGATTTAAGTCATAAAAAAAACACTACATTCCCTCGTTTGGGAATGCAGTGTTTTTTTCTACTTAGAAGTAAGGAGTGCTTTTTCTGGTAATACTTCCTTCAGATAGCTTTTTAAAAACAACTTCTTTTCTTCGCTAAGGGGTCTTACTGGTGCTAAAACTTCGGTAGAAACCTCTATTCCTCGCACAACCATAGCTTCCTTCACGACATTCATGAAGGGTGAATTAAGTTTATACAATTCTAGTAATGAAGCCAGCTTGCGGTGTAAAGTAATCGCTTGATCAAAATTACCTTCTTTAAAAGCTTGGTAGATTCCAACTTGAATTTCCGGAGCGAAGTTCGCAGTTAAACCGATTGAACCATCTCCGCCAAGGGCTAATGTATTAAAGAAGTGATCGTCATATCCGCAAAATACAGCAAAACTAGGTTTTTCTGCCTTGACGGTTCGAATCATTTCTCTTGTATGTCCCACTGAGACCACAGTTTCCTTAATCCCAATGATATTTGGATTTTGTTGGACCAATTTTAGGACCATTTCCGGGGATAAGTCTTGACCGGTCATTTCTGGATAGTTATATAATATAATCGGCAGATCCACATTTTCTGCTATTTCGGTAAAGTGTTGGAAAAGGCTCTCCTCAGTAAGCTTATAGTAATAAGGATTAATGATGACGAGGCCATCGGCGCCTGCTTCTTTTGCATGTAAGCTTAATGCAATGGTTTCCTTCGTGTTTGGTGTACCTGTCCCGATTACAACGGGCACTCTACCATTTACATAGCGAGTGGTAAATTCAGCTACTTCTTTTCGTAGTTCGATAGACATCGTAGCGAACTCGCCTCCGGAGCCTAAGAAAAACAGCCCGTCTACTTTTGAATCGATGAGAAAATCAATCAGAGTTGACATCCCTTTTTCATCAAGGCGGCCATCTTTGTTAAGGATGGTAGCAACGGGGGGAATAACCCCATGAAATTGTTTTACTGTTTGCATCGCACTCTCTCCCTTATATCTAGTTTAGGGTTTTCACCCTTTATAAAGCTTGCTAGGTTCTTTTTCAGCATTTTGGATATGTATTGATGCTGGAAAACAGGTTCCTTGAAATAAACGGCAGCGCTTTCATTTTTTGGGGAAACCACCTCCTAAATTGAGATATTTGTGTTAAAAACTACTCTGAATGCTTTTATTAAATTGATAGCTTAGTTGACATATCCTGCTTGCTTCGATAAGCGCTGGGCAATGTTGATAATTTCTTCTCGTGCTGCGTCCTGCTTCACATTCCAGCTGCTTTCAAGCATTGTAAAACTAACGCCAGCAATAATTTTGTTTTCATGATTATAAATGGGTGCGGCTACACAAAAAAATCCTGGTACTGCTTCTTGTGTTTCACATATATATCCTTGTTGTTTTGCAATTTCTAGCTGTTCCGATAAAACATTAAGATCTGTTACTGTATTTGGAGTGACACTTTCTAATTCTGTTTCTTGGTACAATTCTTGCAGCTGATCAAAGGTGTATTGTGACAATTGGACTTTACCGATTGCAGTGGCATGGGCCGGGAAGCTCATTCCTGGGTCGGTTAATAAGCGAACAGGTGAATTTCCCTCTTCTTTGGCTAAGTAAATGACCTTCTTGCCATCTAAGATTCCTAATTGGATGTTTTCCTCTATCTTATTTACCGATTTATAGGCTTCTAAATAAAAGGACTGCAAAATGCTAAATTGTCGAAAGTAGGCTGCACTCAGTGCGCCTAAGGATGGTCCAAGGGAGTAGGTATCACCATTACCTTTGACAATCCAACCAAGGAATTCAAGCGTAGTTAGTAAGGAATACATAGTACTTTTATTAATATCTAAAGACTTGGATAGGTCGATGAGTCGAAGTTTTGCTGGTTCTTTTGCAATTTGATTAAGAATGATGCTTGCTCTTTCAATCGCAGGTACACGATATCTTGATTCCAAAAATGTTTCACCTCATTATTCTTTTTGGTTTTGTATAACAAACCAAGTTCTGTATATTGAACTAATTTGATTATATCACAATATTTGGTAAGAGGCGACCTTAGTTTCTGTCAAAATTATCGACATTAATATTGGACTAGGTCGGTTCGAGGTAACGAATGGAAGTTTCCACAAATTAAAGGGGTTCGCGGCAACGAATAGGAGCTAATTATGCCCGAGCACCCAGAAATAAGGGGCCAGCGGCAACGAATAGGAGCTAATTGTGCCCGAGCACCTAGAAATAATGGGTACGCGGTAACGAATAGGAGCTAATTGTGCCCGAGCACCTAGAAATAAGGGGTACGCGGTAACGAATAGGAGCTAATTGTGCCCGAGCACCTAGAAATAAGGGGCCAGTGGTAACGAATAGGAGCTAATTGTGCCCGAGCACCTAGAAATAAGGGGCAAGCGGTAACGAATAGAAGCTAATTATGCCCGTGCATCCAGAAAAGAGGAGTCATCGGTACAATTAACGGTTAATAATCGATTTGCCCATGGATAGAAACCTGCCTGTCATGATCCGTTTACTTCCATGCCCCCAAGGACTATATTAAGACTAGAAAGCAACTTCATACATGACAAGGAGTAGAAGTGATGTTGATTAGTGATTTCATTGGTGAGTTAATTGGTGAGCTACTTAGTGGTATTCTGAATGCAATAATCCCAACTCCGAAGTCAAAACTTGAAAAAAATATTGGTGAATTAAGGGGAGAGGATTGGTTTTCCCAATTGGATAAGGATGTTCGCTATAATTATATAATTTGGCATAACAAAAAGGTGAAACGGTTCTTAAGCAAGCCTGAAAATATTAAACTTCTTAAAAGTAGTGAAGAAGAACGCGAAGGATTTGTAGCGCTTGTTATTAAGGAGCATAAAAAATTTGTGGGGATCCGTTAAGTTTTTGCGTCAAACTAGTTTCGTTTAGAAAAAATTATAAATAAAGTATGGAGCTCCATCGTTTGAAAGTTATTTGGTAAGAATGATTATCTTTCCTGCGATGAAGCCGATAAATTAAGGATGAAATAATTTTTTCTGAAGTGTATCGATGGCCTGTTCTATTTCTTCTAAATCTTCTTTAGAGGCATTTTGTATTCGGTCTAGAAAACGAGATTCTATCGTTGCAAAGGCTTCTTTCATCATGATTTCCCCCTCGCTGGAGAGACGAATGTATTGTTTTCGTCGATCTTCGGTATCATTTATCTTTTCAATTAATCCTCTTTCACTTAACTTTCTTAGCTCACGACTTGTGTTTGGCATAGACAGATGCTGACAATCGCTAATTTCACTGGGAGTTACCGGTTGGCTAACTGCAATATATTCAAGAATATTATATTGAACTTGTGAGATTGAATCTGACTTCGCATCTTTTGTTAATTCATAGGTCACACGATGAACTGAAGTTGTAAATTGTACAAGTTTATAAAAAAGTGCTTTTTTGTCCATTTCTTTCACCTCTTAAAGACAAGATAACAAAGTTGTTATCAAAAAACAATTATCAATTGATAAGTAGTTTGAAGGGTGATACAATTTACTTGTCAAATGATAAGTAAAGGGTGAGAGGATGAAGCTACTAGTAATATACACTTATCCAAATCATAAAAGTTTAAATTATGCATTTTTACAAAAAGTTCTTAAAGGAAGTAAGGAAAATCCAAACATCAGAGAGTTACAGGTCTTAGATTTATATGAAGAGAACTTTAATCCGCTTCTAGTGTTTAACGAGCAAAAACGAAGACGTGATATGCATATGGATCCAGATATTGAAAAATATAGACAACAAATTACATGGGCTGACAAGATTGTGTTTATTTATCCTATTTGGTGGGGGAGGCCTCCTGCGATGCTTTTGGGGTATATCGATCAATTATTTGCTTCCAATTTTGCCTATCAAGATCAGAAGGGGCTTTTCCCAAAAGGGATGCTTAAAGGGAAGTCTGTTATTTGTATATCCACTATGAAGGGTCCCACTCACTATCCCTTTCTTTGGTTGAATAATGCACATAAAACGCTGATGAAAAGAGCCTTATTTAATTTTGTGGGAATCAAGAATGTGAAGTTTTTCGAATTTGGAAATATGGAAAGTCCAAAGGGAAAACAAATGAAAAAGCTAGAAAAGATTTATAAATATTTCCAAAGACTACAACATTAAAATTGAAAAAGTTAGTAATTTTTCTAAAATCAGGACTATTTGGTGGATAAGTTTAATAGCTTCCAAAGTTCATATATTGTTTCCTACCCCCTAATTCATGTGGATTCGTTCGTATTCTATTAGTATGAATACGCAAAAAATGAGGGGTATAACATGAATAAACTAACCAAGGGAGCCCTTGCCATGGTATTAGCGGGGTCTGTTACGTTTTCTGTCACCAATGCTTTGTTAGCCGATCAGCCGCTTAAACGATTAGCCAAACAAATTGCTTTACCTATAGCCGCCGACCGAAAACAAGCGGATGTAGTCAACCAAGCAAGGAAAAAGGTGAAAGTCCAAACGCCAGCAACGACTGTGAACGACCATGATAATGGAGCACGCCAAGTATCTTTGAAAAATAGCGATACGGCTCTAGCAGCCATTCAAACAAATAAGAATAAATCCAATAATAGCACGACAACCAGTCTGGCTTATACGAATAAGACAACAGCTCCAACAACTGTTGCAACAACGATTTCTGTGAAAAGCACAAAAGCATCAACAACAACGAGTACACCTAAAACACCGACTGGACCGTCGAAGCCGAGAACTGATACAACAAGTGCTACCACATCAAGTGGAATCAAAAAGCCTGTGACAGCAACGAAACCAACAACAACTACAAAGACACCAACAGCAACGAAACCAGCAACAACTACAAAGACACGAACTGCATCAAAACCTGCGGCAACTACGAAGGCACCAGCAACAAAGACTACACCTGCAAAGTCGAGTTCGAAAACAAAAACTGCAACCACAGCAAAATCTAATCCAACAAGTACGACCACAACCAATACCAACCGTGGACAAGAAGTTTCTCAAGCTGCAAAAGAAAAAGCAGCGAGCCGTAAGAATAATAAAACGCAAACCAACGTAAACAATATGTAATATTTTCAAAAAGGATCGTCATCTATTGGCGATTCTTTTTTTATAAAAATAGATCCTCCCCAAATGGGAAGGACCTACCCTTAAATAGATTCCTTAACTTTCACAATCGAGGTTTCCTGAGTTACATTTCCTTTGCGTTTTAGTTTACCCCAGCCAACGGTGACGCCCTTGATGGCGGAGAAGATCGATTTTACCACCACGTATGTCATCAACTGTTTGTACAGGATCCGTTGTAGAAACAATGAACCAAGTGGTTTTGGACTTTCTTTCTCCAACCGAAAGGCATAGAGAGAAGTAAGGAGATCCAAAAGGTAAAAAAGAATAAATCCAATCGCTGCTCTTTCAGGGTGCGGTTGAAAAAGGGCGATTATAAACAATAGATCTGCAATTGGCGATATCGTTTGATAGATATATTGGAAAAGCCACATGTTTGGAAGAGCGATAAATCCTAATGAGTTATGTTTTTTATTAAATAAAGCCTCGCGATGCTTCCATAAGCATTGTAACGTACCATAGACCCAGCGGTAACGCTGTTTTGCCAAACTTTTAATATCTTCCGGTACTTCTGTATAGGCATAGGCCTTTTCTTCAAACTCAATTAATTTCCCCTGGCGTAAAAGTGTAAGCGTGATATCGGTATCCTCGGCCAGTGTATCTTCTTGAAAGTAGCCTGCTTCTTCTACGTCCGTCTTTCTCCAGGCACCGATGGCACCAGGTACTACTGTAATGCAATTGAGTGCCGCGAAGGCCCTTCGCTCAAGGTTAAAGCCGGTTACATATTCGATATGCTGCCAGTTTGTAAGAAGGTTCCCCTTATTGCCGACCTTTACATTACCGGAGACCGCAGCAACATTTTCATTTTTAAAATGGTTCACAAGCAAGGAAATCGCATTTTCAGAGATGAGTGTATCTGCATCAAGTGCGACGACGATTTCCCCGTTTGCTTCTTTAAAACCAAGATTCACCGCGGAAGATTTTCCTCCATTAGGCTTTTGAATCAATCGGACAAGAGGATGGTTTGCATAGGTTTCTTGTACGACCACAGCCGTATCATCCTTTGATCCGTCGTCGATAATCAGAATTTCTAAGCTTGGGTAATCACTGGATAAAATAGAATCAACGGTTTTGCAAATGACTTTTTCCTCGTTATAGGCTGCAATCACGACACTGACAAAAGGGGTAAAGTTAGGGTCAATCTCCGTCGCTTTATACCTTCTTACCTGCCTTCTTGAAAGGAAAACGAAGACAGCCAGCCGCAAGATTCCGATAATAATTGCTGAGTAGAACAGGAAGCTTAATCCTGCGTTCCAGGCTTGGATGACCTTAAAAACGGCCTTGTCATAGACCAAATAAGGGTTATCCTGATGAACAGGAGGCATGATTTGACGATCACTTTTTCCAATGAGATCTGCCACGGTGGTAAATGTATAGCCGCGCTGTTTGAGTTCTTTAATAATTATCGGCAAGGCTTTTACCGTGTTGGAACGGTCACCACCAGCATCATGCATCAAAATGATATTTCCTTCAGGCAGTTGTTTCAATACCAATTTCACAATCTTATCACTAGAAAGTCTTTGCCAGTCATCAGAGTCAATTAATTCACCGACCATGGTATATCCCATATCTTGGGCACGTACGATTGGCTCCAGTTCGTTCCTTGTGTTTGGTTCGGCATTGGCCACAAACGGCGGACGGAAAAGTGTCATCGAATGACCGGTAATTTCTTGAAATAATCGCTGATTGGCATTTAGCTCCATTTTGGTTTGAAAGGGTGTAATCGATGCCACCTCAGGATGGGTAAAGGTATGGTTACCAATTTCGTGACCTTCTTTATACATCCTTTTAACCAGTTCCGGATGCTTTAATGCGTTCTCTCCGATGATAAAGAAGCTCCCTTTTACGTGATTCTTGTCCAAAATGTCCAATATTTGTGGTGTATAGGTTGGATCCGGTCCGTCATCAAAGGTAAGGACGACTTCCTTACCTTTCGGCTTACCGTACCGAACCACTTCAGTAGGCTTTGCTAATTTTCGATAGGTTTCGGTTTGAATCAGCCCATTTGAATCCATTTGAAGCGTTCTTTTCCCTTTTTCTGATTGAGAAACAACGTTCAAAATCTCACCGGCACCTGAATAGTGAACAGAATTCGGACTGGCAAAGGTTTCAAGGGCCTGGGATGGATCGTTTATTGCCTTCGGCTTATTGATATAATTCCAGATAGAAGGATCTTCAGAACCGAGACGCCAAACTGCGATTCCTTTTGAGCCGTGATTGATTGCTAGCTTCATCTGATTATAAAACGAAGCCGCATCTAAAAACCAAACGGTATGGCTTTTTCCATTTCTTTTGTATCGTAAATAAGGGTTGCCTATCTGTCGATTCCATTGGATTTGGAGGTTGGTTCCCATTCCTAAATCCATGATATCTCCGAAGCTAACCGTAGCGGCGGGCCGCTTGGAGTTTTCCTCCCAGTCGTAACCGAAGCTTCCCAAACTGACAATTAATTTTTCAGAAGGAATCTTGAGCTGGGTTAAGTTCTCTTGCACCCAATCAGATGAAGCGACAGGTCCGGGTTTACTCATTGGGTAATGCTGGTCATAGAGCATGACAATCATCCGGTCAACATTCGCTGCTAAAGACGTATAGTTAAAACTATTGTTATTCGGCGGAACATCCAGTGTGACCATGAGACCCTGCTGATGAAATGCGTCGTAAACATTTTCGATAAAATGAGTGAAATCATCTTTGTCGGTTGGATAGATGTCTTCAAAGTCTATATTTATTCCGTCAAAGTCATTTGTTTTCACATAATCCAACATCTTTTTAATGAAAAGATCTTCAGCACCAGGCGTAACAAATAGCCGGTGCATAACTTCGCCATCCCATTTATTATTGTTAAAATTATTCACCAAGGGGAGAATCTTTATATTATGGGCTTTGGCCGCGGCGATAATCGACTTGTCCGTGCTTGTTTTCAGGGTAAGACCAGGAGTGAGCTGCAGCCAGCCTGGCACTAATGCTGTAATGGACTGGATATTTTTTTGAAAAGAAGTCCGGCTGCTTTTGTCCCAATTGACGTAAAAACCATACACCTCTTGCTTTTTATTCCATTGCTCGCTATTTTTTGAAACAAGTGGAGCAGGACTTGTTTTTTGAATTTGCGAGGCAAGCTGTTCCTCACTGAAACTTGTATTAATCGGCTCAATCCCGCTCTTTGTTGCACTGTTACTCAATTGCAGCTCAGGAAATTTAGGATTCGTATTCAGACTTTCCACAAAAATAGTCGATACTAAAATAATTAAAATCGTAAAGCCTGCACTCATTCGTTTGATAATCGACCATCGTCTGTGGGCAGAGTCAAGGAAAACGTGGTCTTGATTACTCTCCCTCTTTTTCAGCCCTAAATTGTAAAACCAATGGAAGATAAAGTAGCAGACAAGACCAATGAAACCGCCAAGCACTCCTGATACTATCGATTGCTGGAGCTGTATATTTGACTTGAGATTAGAGAAAAACCAGAAATCTTCTAATAGGCTAAAATCCTGGATCGGTAAATGACTCATTTTTGGAATGAAAATTGGAATCAACGTTCCAAGGAATAAGGCGATAATATTCAGACGCAACAAAAGGGATAGAACCAGCAATAAGGGAATTCTTATACTATCAATAGGTAAAAATCCTAGAAAAAAACCAAGGGTACTAGCCACCGCACCTGCATTTCCAGTTACGGGAGCAAATAATGATCTAACAATCCACCTGAAAATTCGATTCACGTGCACTCCTCCTATAGGTGTAGTGGGGATGATACTATTTTAAAAGATTGATTTTATAAGAGTAATTCTCTAAAAAATTATCTCATGCAGCTGACGAATAGATTTTTCGACAAAAAATGACTGTCTCCAAAAAATTAGGTAATCATCTTAAGATTTTGGGGGTAGGTTGAAAAACTCCTGTTATCTTTTATTTGGTAATAGAGGGATATTGTTATAAATTATTTTAAAATAATTGTTTGAAAAAGTATT
>JAANMP010000076.1 GCA_011250595.1 Bacillus sp. MM2020_1
GTACTTTATAAAGCTACCGTACGTTAATTTAAATACCCAAATAGTTGTTATAAAAAATAAACCCAAAAGGTAAGAGAAATCTAAACGATAATTTGGAAATAAAGCATTTTTTACTTTCCACCACTTACGTCTATCAGCAATTTCACCTAACAAACTAAAGATATAACCAATAAAAGTTGCGACTGGAAGAAAGCGAACAAAAGAATTTTTCCCTAGCAATGGAGTAGTTAACCAGGTAATAACTAATGTACTAAATGATAAAGCCTTTCTTTTATTAATTATAAGATCAATCACATGATACAATTTTTAGCAGTATCATAATATCTCAAAATAACCAAATTAAATCAAAACTTGAAAACGCAAAACAAACGTGATTCCTTTCAAGAAAAACTTGAGGGGATTTTTTATGTCATAATATAGTTCAAATGCGTCCTATTCTTCAGCTAACCTGCCCCGTTAGCACAATAAGAAAAGCCACCAACTTAAATGGCAGCTCGATCTTAAACTCTTGCACCCGTTAGCTAAAGAAGGAACTTCAATGCGTTTCACCTTAATCATTCCACCAATTCGGATGTTCTTTCCACCAATCCTCATTCTCTATTATGGCATAATGGTATCAGCTGTATAAGGGGGCAGAAATAGGTTACACCTGGATTGTTCTGTGAATGCCAACATATTAATGCCATACTCCATTAAAAACAGAATGTGTCCAAGCACCCATCAATATATATTCATCAAAGAACAAAAGTTGAATTAAAATACAGGATACTTATTTATGTGAATGGGAGGAAAAAAGAATGTTTAAGCCTAATCCCGGTAATACAGCAATTGTCATAACGGACCCACAAAATGACTTTCTGTCCCCTGGAGGTAAAGGATACCATTTAACAAAAAAAAATATTGAACAATACAACACACTTCGTAACCTTGAACTTTTAATCAGTACGGCTATGAGTAAAGGATATCAACTTTTTATTTCCCCCCATTATATTTATCCACATGATTATAGTTGGCAATTTACTGGAGCTGAACAAAAAATGTTATTAAAGCTTCAAGTATATCAAAAACAAAATGCATATACTTCTCCTACTATAGGAGCTGACTGGGTTCCATCACTTAAGCCTTACATTTTAGATAACCGAACAATCATTGCGACCGCCCATAAGATTGCTAGCCCACAGACCAATGATCTAGTTTACCAATTACGTCAGCAAAGGAAGGAAAAGGTTATTTTGGCAGGAGTCCTATCAAACGTTTGTGTGGAATCGCATATGAGAGACCTAATCGAAAATGGATTCCAAACAGCTGTTGTTTATGATGCCACTGCCACTATAAGTGATAAAGACTTCCAAGCAGCAATTACAAATTATCAGGCATTTAGCAGTGCTACGTGGTCAACTCAACAGGCGATCTCTCAATTATAATTCTAACCAGTAACTCTTCCGAGGAAGTTTTGTATACTCCGTGAAATGAAAAAAAGGGAGCCAATATGGCTCCTCAACTATTGAATTCCGTTAGTGCTAAGTAGAACTATAAGCCAACAAATTGGGTCAAAAGCCGGTTAAACTTGTCACGTTCTTCATAGAAACAGCCATGACCACTATATTGAAACGGGACTAGATGTGAATTTCTTATTTTTTGATTTAATTCCTGAGCTTGCGCAAATGGTATAACTTTGTCATGAATGCCGTGAATAATTAAAGTGGGGGCAACTATTTTTGGAAGATCTTCATGCAACTTCTCATCTCTTAATAAAACAATAACTGCCGCAGTCGACCAACCTGCAGCCTGTAATCCCAATTGGACAAACCAGTCCGAAAAGGGGCGAGATACATACTGAAAGAAAAAGCTATCTGTTACTTCCTGCATCATCTTAGGGCGGTCATTTAACGTTTCCTTAAGGAATTTATTAGCCGTTTCTGTTGAAAAGCCTGTGGGAGCGGCAGCATCAATAAGGACAAGTTTGGATACTCCGTAACCGTTGTGTCTCGCCATATATCGAATCGCGATTGCTCCACCCGTAGAGTGACCCGCGAGCGTAAAATTGTCTAATTGCAGATTCCCAACTACAGTGCGGATATCATCTGCCAGTCTGTTAAAGGTGTAGCCGCTCATTGGTTTATCTGAATGACCAAAGCCCCTCCAGTCTATGCCAATACAACGGTAACCCATTGCAGGAAGAACATCAAACTGATATTCGAACTGTTTATGGCTCAACGGCCAGCCATGTATAAAAACTATGGTCTTGCTGCCGCCTGGGTTAATATCCTCAACATATAGTTTGACGCCTGGCTCTACAGTAACAAAGTATCCCATGAAGATTCCTCCGAAATTAATATGGTATCAACAATAAGATATTCATTTTTGTAAACATAGGTGAGTACCTATCCCTGTTGCAATGGGTGGGAGTGGACAGTAAATTCGGGTGCCAAGGGGACGGTTCTCATGGTCTTTTCATGTGGTTACTATCGAGCCACCAGAACCGTCCCCGCGGTCCCCGCGGTCGAAGCATCAGCTAAATCATTCGTTTAGGTCTTTCATTTTCATCTTGCTCGAATTTGATGATTTTTTCATACATTTCATTCGTTAGAAAAATGGCAACTAAATCATTCCAACCATACAAAGCAAATAATCTTTCCTTCGATCCAGCACCCTCTAATAATTTGTTAATAATTGAAAAGGCTCGTCGAGTATTGATTTCCACATATTCATCATTTTCTACATCATCCTGTGTATACAGAGTATATTTTTCACCGTTCACTTGTATTTCATATTTTTCTTCATTAAACACTTCATTATTTATGATCAGCTCTATGCCCTGCTTCTCTAAAAAAGGTGAAATTTCCTCAAAAAACGTCCCTACGCCACCTTCAGACAAATCTTCTTCATCAGCTAAGAAATCTCTTCCAGTATCGCAGTATAAATACCCAGACGTAATCGCTTCATCCTTTACCTGACTGATTTTATCTGAATTTATATACTTAAAAAATCCAATCGATTCGAGTTCATCTACTAACAAAGAAAACTCTGAATCTGATTTTGTTTTTTCATTCGTTCCCTCGGTTGCGTTCTTTTCTATTCCAAATAACTTCTTCCAATTCATATTCCGTCCACTTCCTTTATCTCAATAAAACTAAGATTTCCAAAGCTATTAATATTTCCATACCATTAGGATCAAATTGCAGCTACCCATTTTAAGAATACTCTATAAAATTTGGTTTAGTTATGAATTTTTAATGAAAATTGGAACACGGTCCGATGGATAAGGGGATAAAGTTATCTGAGACAGGCTAATTACCGCCTTTTTAAGAGAGTTGAATAGAAAATTCCCTACCCAATCCAAATAACATCATGTATTCTAAAAAGGAAGATAGTGACAATTAATTCTAAGTGCACGTTTTGTATTAAACCCATTACCATAGTAAGGAGTGCACAGGGCTACCAGAACCGTCCCCATGGTCACCCACCCATGGTCACCCATTACTATAGGAGGAGCCTACAATGACGACTAATTTTATCAAATTAACTGAACCCAACTCTAGCATATTAGAGGTGCTGAATCGCTGGGATAACGACCCAACGCTCATTCCATTTACTCGCCCTAGCCAAAACCAAGCCGAGCTGGACCGGCGGGAAAACATGTCCTTGGAGGACTTAACCAGGCGCCTGGAAGACCATCATATGTATCTGATCTATCACAATGACCAGTTGATCGGAGAAATGAACTATGTCGTCAATCCACCCTATCTTTTCAAAAAAGAAGCTGGGACCGCCTGGATCGGGATCACAATTGGTGAGGCAATCGGACGTGGCCAAGGGATTGGGTATGCAGCCATTCAATATATAGAGGAACAGATTAAGAAACAGGGGCTTCATCGTGTGGAATTAGGCGTGTTTGAATTTAACCAACAAGCACAGAAGCTCTATCAGAAACTCGGGTACAAAGAAATCGGCCGGATCGAAAAGTTTACCTATTGGCAAGGTCAAATGTGGACGGATATTCGAATGGAGAAGTATGTGTGAAATGGGTGGTTGTTTAGGAGTAGGAAGGAGGGGACGAATGGACTTTAAGTCTATTTCGTAAAATGAACTCCATCTACGTTTTTGATAACCTTCGTTCGGTTGCGACCTCAGCTCGGCTCCGAGATGAATCCCAGACTCAGAAAACCTCGATACCGCGATTGAATCGTTCCGGTGTATCAATCCTAGATACGTATAAGGAAATCTCGCGATTTCCTCCCAGCTAGAACGCTCTTCTTCTTAACATTAAAGTACAGAAAATAGACCTATTATTTATCGAATAAAATCCTTTGTAAAATGGCAGGATAAAATAGTCGCTAGGAAGGAACGAGACTTCCGATGTTACTTCAACCTGTGGCTTCATGGAAACTTGAAGAAAATGATGAGTCTAATGACGAAGGAGGAGTCACGATGACAAACCGCAACAACAATCGAAATCAGCCCCATACAGGCGGTAGTAAAGCAGCCGATACAGAATTTGGGGCTGAACTAACACAAAGTAAAAAAGCCCGGAAACAAGCCGCAAGAGACAGTAAGAATAAGTAACACACAAAAGAAGAGGATGACTCCAAGGCAATGGCGCCCGCTCCTGTCGGAGTCATCCTCTTTTCACGCTAGTTAATCCACCCTCACTTCGCGAGGAAAATCTCAGGATTTCCACCAAAACAAAAACCGCCTGATAAAAAGGCGGTTAAACGTAGCTGACTAATACGTTGCTTTAGGATTGGGACCGTATTGGTTATCATTCGATTGGCTATCTGTACACATAAAGACAATTAAAATAATCGCACCAACAAAAGGAATTAGAGCAAGTAAAATCCATGCTCCGCTTTTGCCGGTATCATGGAGCCTGCGAATAGACACTGCTAGTGATGGTAACAGGACGGCTAAGGAATAAAGCCCATATAATAATGGGTCTGTTCCTAAGACTCGATCTAACACGGATAAGATAATCAAGGCAATCATATTGAAGAGAACAAACATCCAATATTCCTTCCGACTAGCCCTGCCTGAAAAGCCTACATAATTCTTTAACACCTTTAAATACCATTCCACTGCAATACCCCCTCAAGAAGATATAACAAACTAATAACGTTTTACTATTGCATTATTAGTTTAGTAATCTTGAAGGATATTAAGAACAAAAAATTTCAGACCAATCCCAAATTTGTTAATAAAACCGTTTAAAGCTTTCAAAGTGGGCTTGGTAATAGGCACCTTGCAAGTTGGAAATCATCACACCGGAATCATTGGCGTGAATGAACTGATTGTTGCCAAGATAAATTCCTAAATGGGAAATCCCCTTTTTATATGTATTTTCGAAAAAGACAATGTCGCCGGCTTTGGGTGTGTCGACATAATAAGTACGGTCATAGTAGCCTTCGGCCGAATAACGGCCAATTTCCATGCCGGCTTGATTGGCCACATAGTAAATAAACCCGCTGCAGTCAAAGCCAGCAAGTGTGCTGCCGCCCCAGACATACGGAATTCCGATTAGTTTCTTGGCACTTTCGATCATCTTCGCCGCCAATGCAGTATCAACGGTTGGTTCTGTCTTGGTCCCTGGAACCTTAAGCTTTTGACCGACATAGATTCGATCGGAGCTTAGTTGGTTGAGTTCTATTAATTCCTTGACCGAAAGCTGATAGCGGCCGGCAATCATTCCCAGCGTGTCCCCGCTTTTTACGACATACTCCGTCGTTACAGGCTGTTTAACCACAGGTGTCGTTGGTGCAGGTGTTTTCGGCGGTGTCGTTTTTACGGGCGTTGGGACAGCTTTCTTCGCAGGGACACTCAGCTTTTGGCCGACGTAGATGATATCTGATTTTAGTTTGTTCAATGATTTTAAGTTCGTTACGGTTGTTTCGTGTTTCACGGCAATCTTACCAAGAAAGTCGCCGCTTTTGACCGTATAGACACTTGTTGCGGCTGTCGTGGTCTTCGGCTTGGTGGCCGGTGTGACTGTCTTCTTCACAGTGGCTGGTGTCGTTGTTGTCTGTTTAGCTGCGAACACCTTCAGCTTTTGACCAACATGAATAATCGTCGTATCAAGCTTGTTCCACTGCTTTAGTTCACCAACAGTTACATGATAACGGTTGGCAATCTTAATCAAGGCATCCCCTTTTACCACGGTGTAGGTAGTGGACTGAGAAGACTGGGTTATTTTATTGGCTACGTTGATCTTAAGCATTTGATTAACGGAAAGGAAGTCCGATTTCAATCCGTTGGCTGTTTTGATTTCTTTGACAGTCGTATCGTATTTTCCGGCGATTTTCGATAAGGTATCGCCGTTTTGGACCTTATATGTATCGGCCAGGGCCGTGCCTGCATATACGGTCGAAAGCAGGGCAGCTGTCGATAAGGCACGAACAATCGTTTTCTTCATCTAGCACATCACCTCTTTTTTTTCACATTTTTATTAATTTTACCATAGTTTGCTAGCGTTTCGGGGAGAAAATTGCAATTCTTTCCTGAATTGTAAGCGAAAAATAGCATATTAGCGGAATTATTAAAAAACTAGGCAGAAGGGAAGAGGACTTTCATCCTCACTTATCCCAACTTCCAACAAATCTTTACAATATTCACTAATTTACTACAGTTCCCACTGGAAATGGATTTACATCTTCCTTCCAAACTAGTAAAATTGATAATTAGAGATGACTAAAGGAGGTACTGAAAGGTGAATCGGACAGTAGAGGATCATAGCTCTGATGTAGCTAAATTCTCAGAGATTGTGAGAAAGGCATACGAAACGGGCAAAAACGAGAATGGAATTACCTTAGAAAAACTAATCGCAGACTTAAAAGCGGACCTGAAAAATTTGATGGTTGGCTAATTATATATATAAAATTGGCTATCACTGTAAATATGGATAGCCTTTTCTTTGTGCATAGACCACCGGACCTGTTGGAAAAAATAGTATCGGATATAAGTAAAATTCAATTGTATTTAAAAGGAAATATTCTAGTTTCTTCTATTATATAGTCCATTAGTAATAGCGGCGTTTTCATAGGATACTAGTTTCATAAATTGGCTAGGTGAATCTTGTGGACCGTTATAAGTACAAAAAAAGCGAATCATTCTGATTCGCTATTACTAATAAGAAAATCTAGGATCGATTCACTCCACAATTCGTATCCTTTTTCGCTTGGCGCACTTTGGTCAGGAAGTAAATACTCTTTAATCGCCTTGGTATTTGGGTCAGGCCATGCGGACCAATGATCAAGATAAGTAATATCCTTTTCTATGGCAAATTTCTTAAGATCTTCAACCTGCTTGGGGTAAATCTTTGCTTTATAAAGCGGATAGGATGGCTGTAGGATAAAGGAAGTTTCTGGATTTTTTGCGGTTATGTCATCCATTATTTTAGTCGTATTTTCTAAGGTTTCACTAATTAATACGACCCCGTTATTCATTAAAATAAAAGGCTCAAGCACAATTAAATCAGCCTTTTCAGCAGCGATCTCCTTTTGTTCCTTGTTATTAATTACTTGTGTTGAAGTTGAATTAAAGGTCATAACTTCTACTTGAATATTTTTTTCTCCAAAGGTTTCAATGAGTTTCTTTTTTACCAATGGGAAAACTCCACTGTTTTCTGAACCGATGGATGTAGAGCCGACGAAAAGAACCTTGAAGGCCTTCTTCTCATTAAGCGTTTGCTCAAATTTATCAACAGAACTAGCAGGCCAATTCTTTGTTAGTTCCAGCAAATCGATGTCACGATCATCATTCTTAATAGTGGTCTCGGACCGAGCATGATCAGATGTGCTAGGAGCAGTTTTCGATGCGGATGCAATTCGTTGATTCCAATAGGAATGACCATAATAGAGTATGGCAATACAGGCAATTCCTAAAAGGATCGTAAGAAAGTTCTTCATTATATATATTACCCCCAAAAAGTTTTGCACCTTCATTATATCAGATAAGATTTGAAAATTAATTCCAGTTTCGAAATAAATCTATAAAATATCAGTTTGAATTTGAAAATTAATTCCAGTTTCGAAATAAATCTATAAAATATCAGATTGAATTTGAGAATTAATTCCAATTACGAAAAAAATCTACAAAATATTACAAAAAGGTGTACAATAAGTAACGTGAAAAGGAAGTAAAACTAAAAAAATGTCGTTTTGACGAAAGCAGTAAATAATATAGATAATTATTGGGAGGGCAACATGGAGGAAACAATTAGTTTAAAAGAGTTGCTGCAAACATTGCGTAAGCGACTAAGCTTAATATTAAGCATAACATTCATTGCAGTATTAGTCAGTGGAGTGGTTAGTTATTTTTACTTAACACCAATCTATCAAGCCTCGACACAATTGCTTGTCAATCAATCGAAAAGCGAAGACACTCCGTACCAAATTAATGAGGTACAAACCAATCTTCAATTGATCAATACCTACAATGTTATTATAAAAAGTCCAGCTATACTTGAAAAGGTTATTACTGATTTAAAATTAGATATGACAGTTAGTGAACTGAATGAGAAAATTACCGTTCAAAATGAAAAGGATTCACAAGTGGTCAATGTATCTGTCCAAGACACTAGTGAATCAACCGCTGTAAAAATTGCTAATAAAACTGCTTCAGTATTCCAAAAGGAAATCGTTAAGATTATGAATGTTGATAATGTGAGTATTCTTGCCAAAGCGAATGTTTCTGATCAGCCCTCACCCATTAAGCCACAACCACTTTTAAATGTAGCCATTGCATTGGTAGTAGGTTTAATGGCTGGTGTTGGACTAGCGTTCCTATTAGAATACATGGATAATACCATTAAAGATGAACAAGAGATAGAAAAAATGCTTGGATTGCCGGTATTGGGTGTCATTGCAACAATGGATGAGTCACAAATCAAGGCTAGCATCAAAAAACAATCAAGGCATAATGCAAAGGGAAGAGGTGAGAATGTTGGCTCTTAATAAAAATAAAAACAAACTTTCTAATAATAGACGAACAATTATTACCATGCTGGATTCTAAATCACCCATTTCCGAACAATATCGAACCATTAGGACCAATATTCAGTACTCTTCTGTGGACCATGAATTTACATCCATAATGGTTACTTCTACTGGCCCAGGTGAAGGTAAGTCCACAACTGTCGCGAATTTAGCAGTCGTTTTTGCCCAACAAGGGAAGAGAGTATTACTAGTAGATGCGGATTTAAGAAAACCAACCGTTCATTACACGTTTAACCAAACCAATACGTTTGGATTAACGAGCGTATTAACAAAGCAGTTGACATTAGAAAAGGCTGTTTCAGATACGGAAGGAAAAAATTTATATGTCTTAACAAGCGGTCCGATCCCGCCCAATCCTGCTGAATTGTTGAGTTCCCGTGCGATGGACCAATTTTTCCAAGAGGCACAAGAGTTGTTTGATGTAATTTTATTCGATACGCCACCGCTATTAGCGGTAACAGATGCACAAATACTAGCCAATAAATGTGATGGGACAATTCTAGTTGTTTCTAGTGGAAAAACAGAAAAGGAACAAGTTATAAAAGCAAAGGAACTTCTTGAATCTGCACAAAGTAAATTGCTAGGCGTGGTTCTAAATAATAAGAAAATGAAGGAATCAAATTATTACTATTATTAAGGAGCTAAGTAAGTTCGATTTACAAATATCACCATTTACTATGTGGTGTATAGGTGTTAATCTAATATCGTTAAAAAATTAACAATTAATTGGAAAAGGGTGAGTAAATGATAGATATTCATTGTCATATTTTGCCTGGCATTGACGATGGTGCAAAAACAGTCGAAGATAGCTTAACAATGGCAGGAGAAGCAGCAAAAGAAGGCATTCATAAAATCATTGCCACCCCTCATTTAAATAATCAATATGATAACCGAAAAGAATCAATTCTTGCTAAGGTAGCAGAGTTAAATCAGGCACTAAAGGAATCGAACATTGATGTTACGATCCTACCAGGACAAGAGCCGAGAATATACGGCGAAATCCTTAGTGATATTGAAAAAGGCGATATTCAAACCTTGAATAACAGTCAATATCTATTCATTGAATTCCCTTCGAACCATGTTCCGAGGTATACAGAAAAACTTCTCTTCGATCTTCAAGTAAAAGGGCTAACTCCTATTATAGTACATCCTGAAAGAAATTCAGAGTTGATCGAACGACCGGAGGTTCTTTATCGCCTCGTGGAAAAAGGTGCATTAACACAAGTAACAGCTTCAAGTCTTTGCGGATACTTTGGGAAAAAGATAAAAGCCTTTTCTATTCAACTAGTAGAAGCAAATTTAACGCATTTCATTGCATCTGATGCTCATAACATCATAAACCGCTCGTTTAAGATGGAGGAAGCATTAAATCTAATAGATTCGAAGTTTGGTAACGACTATGTTTATCTCTTTCAAGAAAATGCCGAGCTATTAATAGCTGGAAGAAATGTAATCAAAGAGATGCCCGTTCAGATTAAAAAGAAAAAGAAATTTTTACTTTTTTAACCTATAAAACAAGAAGTTAAACTTTGCAATTTCACGATCTGATTATAGGTGTTTTTACCTAAACATCAAGTTTCCTTGTTAGTTTATGAAGAGTAATGTAATACAACGAAGGATAGACGGGAAGCTAATGATTATCGATAAAATATCTAGTGAAAGAACAGGTGAGTAAGCACATGTATTTCTATTAGGTATTTATTTTTTTTGCTCTTTCGCTTTAGTGGGGTAAAGGGTTCTTTAGATATACAAAATAAGAAAAAGGGGGAATGTAGAGGTGACGTATGGAAAAAGATTGACTGCACTTGCTGCATTGGATTCAGTCATTGTGTTAACAGCGATCTACATAAGCTATCTGACACTGGTACCAGATGTAAATGTTTTTAAAATTCCAATGTTACAGGTTACTTGGCTTACTTTATTCTTATGCCATCATTTATTTGCTTCTATTTATAAGCTTTATCAAAAAGCCTGGGAATATGCGAGCGTTGGAGAATTAACTGCCATTGTAAAGGCTGTAACATTGTCCATTGCGGTAACGGCGCTTATGCAAGAATTATTTTTTCATAACATTTATGTCAGAGCATTAATGATTACCTGGATGCTGCATGTCCTGTTAATTGGCGGTTCAAGGTTCTCATGGAGAATGTTCCGTGATAGTTACATGAAGAAACAACAAAATATTAAAAGAACGTTGATCATTGGGGCGGGTTCTGGTGGAACCATGGTGGTGCGCCAATTGCTGCATAACCATGAGATTGATTTGAAGCCTGTTGCTTTTATAGATGATGATCCA
Organism: Bacillus sp. MM2020_1; assembly: GCA_011250595.1. GTDB lineage: Bacteria > Bacillota > Bacilli > Bacillales > Cytobacillaceae > Neobacillus. The sequence goes on from JAANMP010000076.1 coordinate 11,284, forward strand.
AAGAAATTTAAATTAGATATCCTCGGTGTACCTGTGGTGGGAGATTCAAGCCATATAACAGAAGCTGTTGAGAAATACCAGATTGATAATATTGTGATTGCGATTCCATCCTTAGATCAGAAAGAGTTAAATCGTATTTTTGAAGAGTGTGCAAAAACAAAAGCAAAGACACAAATTATTCCGAGGCTTGAGGATTTGATGACTGGGAAGATTTCTGTGAATCAATTCCGTGAGGTTCAGGTTGAAGACTTACTAGGCAGGGAACCAGTGGAGCTAGATATCGGCAGTATTTCAGAGTATGTCACAGGGAAAACCGTTTTAGTGACAGGTGCTGGTGGTTCGATAGGGTCAGAGATTTGCCGTCAGATATGTAAATTTAATCCAGGGAAAATTGTTTTGGTTGGTCATGGGGAGAACAGCATTTATTTGATTGATATGGAACTGCGGAGGAAATATCAAAATCAAATTGAGATTGTGCCTGTGATTGGTGATATTCAGGATCGGGCGAGAATGTTTGATGTGATGGAAGAGCATCGACCTTTTGTTGTTTATCATGCGGCAGCACATAAGCATGTTCCGTTGATGGAATATAATCCGCGAGAAGCAGTGAAGAATAATATTTTTGGAACGAGGAATGTGGCGGAGGCTGCGGACACCTCCGGTGTGAATACGTTTGTGATGATTTCTTCGGATAAGGCTGTGAATCCTCCTAATGTGATGGGGGCAACGAAGCGGTTTGCGGAGATGATTATTCAGAGTCTTGCTGTAAATAGTAATACGAAGTTTGTGGCGGTTCGGTTTGGGAATGTGCTTGGCAGTAGGGGGAGTGTTATTCCGTTATTTAAGAAGCAGATTCAAGCTGGTGGGCCGGTGACGGTTACGCATGAGGATATGACGCGGTATTTTATGACGATACCGGAAGCCTCACGGCTTGTTATTCAGGCAGGATCTTTGGCGCGTGGCGGCGAGGTGTTTGTGCTTGATATGGGTGAGCCGGTTAAAATTGTGGATCTTGCGAAAAATGTGATTAAACTTTCTGGATATACAATAGAAGAGATTGGAATACAGTTTACGGGGCTTCGACCTGGGGAGAAGATGTATGAGGAACTGCTTAATGAGAATGAGGTACATCCGGAGCAGGTGTTTCCTAAGATTCATATTGGGAAAGCAAAGGTTATTCGTGGGGAAGTTCTTAGTGAGTTGATTGGTGGACTGTTGGATATGAGTGAAACTGAAATGCATGATACCTTGATTGCGGTGGCTAATAATAAGTTCGAAAGGTCTTCAGTTTTAGTTGGAATGAACCCGAGTAATTAATTAAGAGAATCAAACCCTCTTTTAATAAGATAAATGGTTAAGTGTAACTTAACAGAGGAAGGAAGTTTTAAGCATGGGAAGTAGGATTTTTCTCTCTTCACCACACATGAGTGATGAGGGATATGAATTGAATTATGTTAAGGAAGCTTTTGATACAAACTGGATAGCGCCACTTGGAGAAAACGTAAATGAATTTGAAAAGGAATTGGCAGCTAAGGTTGGTTCTAATAATGCTGCAGCATTATCTTCAGGAACAGCTGCAATTCACTTAGCTCTTAAAGCTGCTGGAGTTAGTCAAGGAGATATTGTCTTTTGCCCAACACTCACATTCTCTGCTACCGCTAATCCTATTATCTATCAAAATGCCATTCCCGTTTTTATTGATAGTGATTTTGAAACATGGAATATGAGTCCCAAAGCTTTAGAAGAAGCATTTGAAAAGTATCCTAATGTAAAGGCAGTTATCGTAGTCCATCTATATGGTTTGTCAGCAGACATGGATATTATTGTTGAACTTTGTAAGAAACATAATGTTACGTTGATAGAAGATGCAGCGGAGAGTTTAGGTACTTACTATAAAGGAAAACACACAGGTACTTTTGGAGACTATGGTATTTTCTCTTTTAATGGAAATAAAATCATTACCACATCAGGTGGTGGAATGCTAGTTTCTGATAATGAAGAGAGAGTCGCAAAAGTAAGGTTCTGGGCGACTCAAAGTAGAGATCAAGCAAGACACTACCAGCATAGTGAATTAGGGTTTAATTATAGAATGAGCAATGTTGTTGCTGGGATTGGTAGAGGGCAACTCAAAGTATTGGATAAGAGAGTTAAGAAAAAGAATCATATCTTTAATTTATATAAGAGAGAGCTTAGTGGATTAGAAGGCGTTGGGTTCATGCCGAGTAATGAATGGAATGAGCCAAACTATTGGTTAAGTTCAATTACCTTAAGTGGAAAAGTTAGACCCATAGATATTATGGAGGCTCTTGAAAAAGAGAAAATTGAATCTAGGCCAATCTGGAAGCCGATGCACCTGCAACCCTTTTTTGAGAAGTTTGACTATGTTGGAAGAAACGTGTCAAATTATTTGTTTGAGAACGGCGTTTGCTTGCCATCTGATACTAAGATGACGGATATAGATCTTAAAAGAGTTGTAAAGATTATTAAGAAGTTGTGGAATGAATGATGAATACTTATAAATATCAAATCTATAGAAGTTTAATAAAGCGACCTCTTGATTTAATTTTGTCATCAATTGCAATAATAATACTAAGTCCTATACTTTTGCTTATCGCAATTCTTATAAGAGTTAAACTTGGCAGCCCTGTTATATTTAAGCAAGAAAGACCCGGAAACAATGAGAAAATTTTTACAATGTATAAGTTTAGAACGATGACAGATAAAAGAGGCGAAAATGGAGAACTATTGCCGGATAGTTTGAGACTTACCAAGTTTGGAAAGTTTCTACGCTCGACTAGTCTAGATGAACTTCCAGAACTTTTGAATATAGTTCGTGGTGAAATGTCGTTTGTAGGTCCTAGGCCTCAGTTAATAAAAGATTTGGTATTTATGACTCCTGAGCAAAGAAAAAGGCACAGAGCTTCACCAGGACTTTCAGGTTTGGCACAAATTAATGGGCGTAATTGCATTCTTTGGGAAGATAAATTCAACTATGACCTAAAATATGAGAGAAACATTACATTTATAGGTGATTTAAAAATAATTCTCCAAACATTTATAAGTGTTTTTAAACGTAGTGGTATTAATACAGAAGGAATGGCAACAGCAGAAGATTTGGGGGATTACCTCCTTAGAGTAGGAAAAATAAGTGAAAGTGAATACTTTTCTAATCTAAACAAGGCAAGGTATATAAAGGATTGAATTTAATTACTAATTAACTAGAATAAGAAAGGCTTTGAAATAATGGGGATCCATAAAGATAGAGAAATAATTGTTTCAGTAATAATACCAATAAGAAATGAAGAAAAATATATTGAAAAATGTATTAATTCAGTTTTGAATCAAGATTACCCTCTTGAAAATATAGAAGTGATTTTTGTGGATGGGCAATCAAAAGATAGAACAAAGGAAATAATTCTTTCCTGTATTCAGCAGTATCCTAATATAATAAGAATAGTCGAAAATCCTAATAAAACAGTTCCTTATGCTATGAATATTGGCATAAGATATTCATCTGGCAAATACCTAATTCGATTAGATGCTCATAGTGAATATTCAAATGACTATATCTCAAAATGTATAACAACAATAGAGAAGACGGGTGCAGATAATGTTGGTGGTCTAGCTATAACAAAAGGAAGAGGGAAAATTGGTAAGTCTTTTGCTAAGGTACTATCATCGAAGTTTGGTGTAGGTAACTCTGGATTTCGTACTAATTCACCTTCAGGATATGTTGATACTGTTCCTTTTGGTGCATTTAAAAGAGAGACTTTTGAGAAATATGGGTTTTATGATGAGAGACTTATTAGAAATCAAGATTATGAATTAAACTACCGAATTAGAAAAAACGGTGGAAAAATATATCTAAACTCAAATATAAAACTAACTTATTATTGTCGCGAAACTTTAAGAGCAATTTTAAGTCAAAGTTACAATAATGGTAAGTGGAATGTATTAACGGCCAAACTTTGTCCTGGTTCAATGTCGGTTAGACACTTCATTCCTTTGATATTTATGCTTTCTTTACTAGTGTTTCCAATCCTAATGTTGTTTATCCCTATAATGGGATGGTTATTCATATTGGAACTTGCATTGTATTTTTCTTTATCACTCATTTTTTCATTAAAATTATCATCAAAAGCGGCTTCCATTCCATTATTATTTTTTTTATTTCCAGTGTTCCATATATCTTACGGATTTGGATCACTTGTTGGGTTAATTCGCGGACTCCATTATGCATAATAAGGCATGTGGAATATTAATAAATGAATAAGGAGAATGAAAATTATGAATTTATATAACAAAATCATAAACAAGAAAGAAAAGGTATCCATAATTGGATTAGGCTATGTAGGAATGCCAATCGCAGTTGCTTTCGCAAATAAGGTTGATGTTATTGGTTTCGATGTTAGCGAAGCAAAAATTAATCTATATAAATCTGGTATAGACCCAACAAAAGAAGTTGGAAATGACATAATTAAAAATACTACATTAGAATTTACATGCGAAGAGAATAAACTAAGAGAAGCAAAATTCCATATTGTTGCAGTTCCAACACCTGTAAATACAGACCATACACCTGATCTTTCTCCAGTAGAATCAGCGAGTCGTACATTAGGAAGGAATCTTACTAGGGGTTCCATCGTTGTATATGAATCTACTGTTTATCCTGGTGTTACGGAAGAAATATGTGTTCCTATTTTAGAAAAAGAATCAGGACTTAAATGTGGTGTAGATTTTAAAGTAGGTTATTCACCTGAACGTATTAACCCAGGTGATAAGGTTCATCGCCTCGAGACAATAATAAAGATTGTTTCTGGTATGGATGAAGAAACACTTGATGTAGTTGCTAAGATTTATGAATTAGTAGTAGATGCAGGTGTACACAGAGCAAAGAGTATTAAAGTAGCAGAAGCCGCTAAAGTAATTGAAAACTCTCAAAGAGATATTAATATAGCTTTTATGAATGAGCTTTCAATTATTTTTAACAAACTCGGCATTGATACAAATGCCGTATTAGAAGCAGCGGGAACAAAGTGGAACTTTCTAAAGTTTTACCCAGGCCTAGTTGGGGGCCATTGTATTGGTGTTGATCCATATTATCTCACATATAAGGCAGAAGAAGTAGGGTATCATTCTCAGATAATTTTATCTGGAAGAAAAATAAATGATGATATGGGAAAATACGTAGCTGAGAATACAGTAAAGAAAATGATAAAAGCAAATAAGCAAATTAATGGTTCAAAAGTAGCGATCTTTGGAGTTACATTCAAAGAAAACTGTCCAGATGTTAGAAATACAAAAATAATAGATATCATCAACGAATTGGAAGAGTATGGAGTAGATGTTCAAGTAGTGGACCCAGTTGCAGATAAGGAAGATTTGTGGCGTGAATATAGAATTAACCCATGTACAATAGAAGAAATATCAGATGTAGATGCTGTAATTTTTGCAGTTCCACATGAAGAATTTAAAACTATAAAATTAGATGATGTAAAAAATATGTTTAAGTTAATGGGTAGCATCAATTTAGACGTGATGAAGGAAGTTGCGGCAACATCTGAAGATTTTGTTGAAATTGATAAAAGTGAAAATGTATTGATAGATATAAAAGGATTGTTCAATTTAAATGAAGCAGTGAATCAGGGCTTCGTATATTGGAGGTTATAAGAATGGGTTATGAAAAAATAAATTTCGCAAAGGGTACTAAATTTTTAATAACAGGTGTAGCTGGTTTTATAGGTTCAAATTTAGCAGAAGCTATTCTTAATTTGGGATATAAAGTTAGAGGACTGGATAATTTTTCAATGGGAAGAAAGGGGAATATTGAAATATTCCTCAATAATCCCGACTTTGAGTTTATTGAGGGGGATATTAGGGATTTTAAGACCTGTGTAAATGCATGTGATAGTGTTGATTTTGTTTTACACCAAGCTGCTCTTGGATCTGTACCCCGTTCCATGAGAGAGCCTTTAATTTACGAGGATAATAACATTAAAGGAACTTCTAATATGATGGAGGCCGCTAGACAATCCGGTGTGAAAAGGTTTGTATATGCTTCATCATCTTCAGTATATGGCGACTCTACAACTCTTCCTAAAGAGGAAGGTAAAGAGGGGGATGTTTTATCACCGTATGCATTAACAAAACGAGTAAATGAACAGTATGGAAGAATATATTCTAACGTCTATGGTTTAGGCTGTATAGGGTTACGATATTTTAATGTTTTTGGTAGAAGACAGGATCCAGACTCTCAATATGCAGCTGTTATTCCAAAATTTATTAAATCATTGAGAGCAGGAGAAAGAATTGACATATACGGGGATGGTGAACAATCGAGAGACTTCACCTATATTGAAAATGTAATTGAAGCGAATTTGAAATCTTGCCTTGCACACCCGCAAGCATGTGGAAAAGGATATAATATTGCTTTTGGTGAGCGATTTACAATAAATCAAATGTACAACTTAATGTGTAATCAATTGGGAATTTATTTAGAACCTAACTATATAGAAGAAAGACCTGGAGATATAAAGCATAGTTTAGCAGATATTTCAGAAGCTAAGGAAATGATTGGATACGAACCTAGTTGGAATTTCACTGATGGTTTTAATGAGGCTGTTAAATGGTATAGTAATAATCTATAAAAATAGAGGTGCATTATGAAACCTAACGAGTTAGTGGTATTCTACGGAATGTTGTTTAAAAAACAATTCAATAAGTACTATTGTAATGGTGCTTTTGGTAGATACATTGATGAACTAGCGCAAAAATTCGAAACTCTCTATCTAGTTGTTCCGGTGACTAAAATAAGTGATAGTGATTTTGTGAACGATTACCAGATTAGTTCAAACAACATTATTGTTCAAGAAATACCTGAATATACTGGATTTATATCAGCAATTAAGAATAGAAAAAAAATAAAAGACTCGATAAAAATACATTCTAAAAAGTGGAATAGCGTTGTTTATATAAGATGGCCAGTTCCATTTTTTAAATATGTGTTTAATATTGCTTCCAAAAAAACATTACCTGTTTGTTTTCATTTAGTTGGGGATACAAAGGCTGTGGTTTCAGAAGGAACAAAGTACAAGGGACTTATGAAAATCCTAGCAATGAAATTTGCTGATTATAATTCAAATATAATGAAAAGATTAATTAAAGATACCCCTACATTAGTAAATGGTAATGGATTAAGAAGACTATATAGCAAGGAAAATGAATTTGTAAAGGAAATACGGACTAGCACCTTTAGTGAAAAAGAAATAGATACCTCCATTAAAAATATTAATAAAGATTCCATTAAGTTGTTATATGTAGGTTATCTTAGACATGAAAAAGGGTTACCATATTTATTAGAAGCTGTAGAAATATTAAGAAGAGATAATATAAAAGTCTACCTAACAATAATAGGTGAAGGGGATATATTAGAAGAATTAAAGGAAAAAGTAACTGATTTAAAAATTGAACAATTTGTTAATTTCAAAGGCTATGTGCCGCTAGGACAATCCCTCTTTAATGAATATAAGCAGCACGATATTTTTGTTTTACCATCAATTTCTGAGGGAACTCCGAGAGTATTATTAGAAGCAATGTGTAAGGGCCTTGCAGTGATTGCCACGAACACTGGAGGGATTCCTTATACTGTGAAGAACGAGTATAATGGTATTTTAGTAGAAAAAAAAGATTCTAAAGAGTTATCACAAGCTATTTTAAAGATTGTAAATGATGACACTCTAAGAAAAGGTATCATAACAAATGGCTTTAAGTTTGCTGAAAAAAACACAATAGAAAGCCATATAAATGAAGTATTTAATTTTATCCAAACAATGTGCCATAAAAGTGATTTTAAGAATAGTACGAATGTAAAGATAAAAAGATTCCTATTACAATCAATACCTATTCATATAATTATGCTTTTAACAGGATTATTACCTAATTCAAAGCCAGCCAACAGGGTTCGGGGATTTTTACTAAAACCATTCTTCAAGTATTCTGGTAAAAATTTACAAATCGCTTCTGGAGTGATTATTAATTTAATAGACAATATTACAGTTGGTGATGATGTTTATATAGCTCATAATTCGTGGATAAATGGTGCAGGTGGAATCGATATTGAAAGTGGAGTAATAATTGGCCCTTACTCAGTTATTGCAACAACTGAACATGTTTTTGAAAATGGAAGTGTTAGTAATAAAAGGTCACTTGTTGCTCCAATTAGAATAGGTCAGGGGTCGTGGCTTGCAAGTCATGTTGTGGTTAGTAGTGGTGTAAGTGTGGGAAAAGGAAGTTTGATTGCAGCGGGGGCTGTTATTACAAAAGATATTGAAGCTCATGGATTATATGCGGGTGTACCTGCAAAGTATATTAAGGACATAATGTAATGTATTGTATATCCATGATTAGATATTAAATTTAAATTAACAATTTATATCTGTCTAAGATGTCGATATCTTAATCTTAAACTGTTAAGAATATTTCTTAAATAAGGATATATTTAGGTCCTAAT
>JAANMP010000077.1 GCA_011250595.1 Bacillus sp. MM2020_1
CCCTATAATTAATCCTTTGGATACATTAATTTCTTGCATTGTTAATCAGTTAAAATTAGACAAGAAATCAGTGGTAATTTGATTTTCCTTATTCAGCTAACGGGCGCTTGAGTTGAACAATCAGCTGCCATTTTTGGTGGCATTTTTGCTTCTTCAACTAAAGGCAGCAGGTTAGTTCAATAAGAATTTTCCTTAAAATAAATAAAAAATGTCCTCCACAGGTGGAGGGACATTCTTTATTTTTCTTTTGCAATCTCTAATCTATTAGGGGCAAGCGGTGGCTGTTCTAACCATTTATTCTGTACCATAAGATTAAACCATTTTTTGGTACCCGCTAGATTTCCAAGAATAAAGCTTTCGTAAGTTGTAACAAGGTCTGTTCGCATAGAAGAGGCTAACCCTGCCCCATGATAGTTTTGTGCTGCTTGGAAGAAGAAGCCTACATGATACAACATTAATTTATCAGAAAAAGGAGAGACTGTTGATGTCGTTACTTCTGTTTCCCACGATTTTGGAACTGGTAAATTATCCGCATGCATTATTTTAGACAAGGATTTTATACGTTTATCAGCCACTTCCACAGCATGAGTAAAAAAATTCCTTAATTCCTTTGTTTGAGCAACTTGACTAAATCCAATACCAAGTGATTTTGCCATAATGCTTTTTTTAATGTTTAATGAAATACTTATAATTTCTATTGCAGATAATCGTCTTTCTTTTCCGAAAAGTCCGTCTGAAAAATCTTTGCTAGAAATAAATTCAGGCTCCTCTGCAGGATAAAATAAAGGATCTCTCTGAAAATCCCCTTTTTCAAGTAATAAATCAATTGTATTATGATACATTTTTTTTGCATCGTTATCGCAACAATCGTAAAAATCTCTTAGTTCTTTTCTTACAGAAACACTAAATGCAGTGGTGTGCCCTAATAAACCGTGCAATGTCATAATATGTAAATAATTTAAACAAAATATATCAGTAAAAAGTCTTCCTGCTCCTTCATTCAGATCCAATTCAGTAAATCCAATTGGAACTGGAAATCCTTCTTTTTCTAAAAAGGTTTTTATGACTGTCTTCTGTTTTTCGAAAGTCATGATAGCATCCTCAAAAATATTCTTTATTGATTCATCTTCAATAATAGTGAACATATATCTATTTACTACATCTGTCATTGTACCATTTACATACTCTCCCCATAGAGTTCCTATTTCGGAAGATGTCAGTTTTATGTTATCCTTTTCCATATTTTCACCTCATTCTTAATATTAACTAATTCAGAAGGAGTTATGAAAATTACCTAAACCATAACATTTATTAAAAAGGCAAGCACAGAAAGTAACTCACATTTTTCCTGGAAAAAAGAAGAAGCTTGTTCAACTAACGGGTGCTTGAGTTAAAGAAGGGTTACTGGGGTGGTAGCCCTTTTTTCTTGTTCCACTAAAGGGGCAGGTTAGTTGAAGATTGCTTTGACCTTTGTTCAACAATTGGGCCATTTAGTTAAAGATCTCATAAGATAAGTAATAATATTTAAAGGAATAATTCATTCTGATAAAGAATATTAAAAAACGTGATGATAAGGAGGCGATTGTATGGCAAATCATGTAGAAAATCTATATAACTATCATGTATGGGCAAATCAACGGATTATTGATCATCTTAAGACACTTTCTCCTGAGAAATATCAAAAGGAAATGAAAAGTGTCTTTTCTTCTGTTTCAAAGGTTTTATCTCATCTCTATTTGGTGGAATATGGATGGCTTAATACCCTCGAGGGTCAGAGTATGAATGAAGCAATGCAATCTTCATTTCAAATTCAAGAAAAGATTGAGAAACTGGCCATTGAAGACTTAGAAAAGGAATTTCACACTTTAACATCTCGGTTTAAATCCTTTTTGAACAGACAGGAAGATATGGAAAAGAGAATAATGTTGGATAATCCATGGGCAGGATTAAGAGAAACAAGTATATCTGAAATGGTCTTACACGTTGTGAATCATGGAACCTATCATAGAGGGAATATTTCAGCTATGTTACATCAGTTGGGTGATTCTTCAGTTATGACTGATTATGCTTTTTATTGGTATTCTTGAAATGTTATTCATTATAAATAGGCAAGAGAAGAGTAATCCATTTTTTCTTCAAAAAGGTGACGTTAGTTGAGGATCGAGAGATGTTTACACAGATCTTTCTTTGAGCTAACGAATAACTTTAATCAAACAATTGTTGATCCAAAGTAATCTCACTCTTCTACGATATTTAACATTACCAGCAAGAATAAGTTAATTGCCTCCACAATACCGGCTAATATGAGCTTCTTGTTTATTCAAGAAAAGGGCGCGATTCTTTAATAAGAATCGCTTTTCTTAATGAACTAACGGGTGCTTTACTTTAATAATGAGTAAAGCATTTTTCTTCTTCAAGTAACGGGGCAGTTTAGTTGAGGAAGGAATTAGTTATTTGTATAAATAAGGAACGCGTGTTAAAGAATAAGCAAAAATCTAATAAAATAAATTAACCTTTGGGTGATGTTAATGAAAAATCAAAAATTATTTTTAATTTCTTTACTTGTTTTGCCTTGGTTAACGGTACCTTTTCTAGGCAGGAAAGCATGTAAGAGATTTCTTCCTACTGCCATATTTATGTGTACATTCACTAAAGCTCTGGATTTCTATGGTGAAAAGAAAACTTGGTGGAAATTTTATAAGGGTGTCGGACCTTTTGATAGTATGAATTTTATGAATTTCGGTCCTTACCTAGTCACTAGCTTATGGATATTAAAAATGACCTTTGGCAGATTTCCGTTATATATAATTTCAAATACGGTTCTTCACATGTCTTTTATCTTCGGCGGACTGAAATTTATTAATAATTATAAAATATTTTCCTTAGAAGACTTGTCAAAACTTAAATACTTAGCTATAAATTTTTTAAGGGCTATGGTTCTATATGGTTTTCAATACATAACGGAACCCACTAACAGTCGGAAGTGGTTTTCTTTAAAAAATGAATTTAGAAAAAAATAAAAATAACATTTATTTTTTGCAATGTTGGATGAATGAGGAAAAATGGAGACTGCAACGGCGGTTCTTTTTTCTTATTGAAGTAACGGGGCAGGATAGTTTAAGTGCATTTCTTCACAAACTTATTCATAAGCCTATCCCTATAATAACAAACGCATCAAATTAATTGACTCAATGTGTTTGTTACTAAATAGTCGCCTGCTTTTTTTGCGAAGTCGAGACCGTTTGTATTACTACTCATAATTTTGGTCAATTTAACATGTAAATCATGTCCACCAAAATGAGCGAGTTCGTGGTCATCAAGCCCTTCACCAGTTATATTTAAATTATTTAGATCTTCTTGAGAATAATCAAGTGTCTGGCTAAAGTCTAAGCTGTCAAATTTAATAAAAACATCTTTGAAGCCGTAAAAACGGGCTTGTTTGACGAAAAGTTTCATTGACAAATGAGGCTAATAAGTAATACTATATACTAGTAGTCAGTAACACTGAATATTGGTAACACAAAATACCTGTGTTACAGAGTACTGAAAAAAATATAAGTAAAATATAAATGGAGGTATAAAAGTGGAAAATATCACGGAAATGCTGAAAGGGGTGCTTGAGGGGTGTGTGCTTGAAATCATCAGTCGTGGCGAAACTTACGGCTATGAAATCACGCAACAGCTGCGAGAACTTGGCTTCGCTGATGTGGTTGAAGGGACAGTCTATACAATTACCATGCGGCTTGAGAAAAACAATCTGGTGGACATCGAGAAAAAGCCATCCACTATGGGACCGCCGAGAAAATTTTACACACTCAACGCAGCAGGTCAAGAGCAGCTTAAAATTTTTTGGAAAAAATGGGATTTTGTCTCAAGTAAAATTAACGAACTTAAAACTAAAATAAAATTAAAAGGAGAAGTCATATGAGTATTTTTGAAAAAATTATCGGAAGTCTGGATGACAAGCGGGAATGGAAGGCGATGGAGGCGCGTGCGAAGGCACTTCCAAGTGAGTACCGCAATGCTTACAAAGCTATCCAAAAATATTTGTGGACTGCTGGTGGTGGTCCCACCAACTGGAAGGACAGCAGCCGTATCTTTGGAGGCATTCTCGACCTCTTCGAGGAAGGTGCAGCGGAAGGCAAGAAAGTCACTGACCTTACGGGCGAGGACGTGGCTGCTTTCTGCGACGAGCTAGTGAAGGATGAGCAAACTTGGAAGGATAAGTATCGCAAGAAGTTGAACGATACGATTGGTCGTGGCTAACGGCGAAAGCCTAGTGGATATTCGCCAAGCATCGACACTAACGACGCAAACCGTCACAGGGGACGACTTGGCTTCCTTCCCGACGAACTAGTGGCAAACGCTAAAACCTATGTCTACAAGTATCGTAAAAATTTGGATCAGAGTATTATGAAGCGTTTGGGAAAAAAGTAAATTTAATAGATCATTCCTACTGAATAGCTGGTTACAAATGTAATGTGTCACCTTCACTATTCAGTTATATTTTTAACCCAGTAGTAAGTAATACAGAATATCAGTCAGACTGAGTAGAGAAGGATAGGCAATCTAGCGCTTGTTGCGCTATTTATAAGGAGGAAAAAAGTATGAGCAATGCAGCGATTTCTGTAAAAGGGTTAAAAAAATCCTTTAAAGATAGGGAAGTCTTAAAGGGGGTGGATTTTGAGGTGCGGCGTGGCGAAATTTTCGCACTGCTGGGCTCAAATGGAGCGGGCAAGACGACGACGGTCAACATCCTTTCGACGCTGATGAAGCCCGATGGTGGAGAAGTAGGTATTTGCGGCTTTGACATCCAGCGTCAACCAGATCATGTTCGCCAGAGCATCAGCCTGAAAGGGCAGTTCGAAGCTTTAGACGGCATGCTCACCGGGCGGGAAAACCTGATGATGATCGCCAAGTTGCGGGGAGTTTCCAATCCTGCTCAAGTCGCGGACAATCTGCTTGCAAGATTCAGCCTGACCGATGCAGCCAACCTCCGGGCGGATAAGTATTCCGGCGGGATGAAGCGCCGGCTTGACATCGCCATGAGCCTGATCGGGACGCCAGCAGTCATTTTTCTCGACGAACCGACGACAGGGCTTGACCCCGAAGCGCGGATGGAAGTCTGGGATACCGTCAAGGAACTTGCCGGCGGCGGCACGACCATTTTGCTGACGACCCAGTACCTTGAGGAAGCCGAACAATTGGCGGACCGTATCTCCATCCTGCATGGCGGAAAAATCATCACGACCGGTACCCTTAGCGAACTCAAAGAGATGTTCCCGCCAGCGAAAGTGGAGTACATTGAGAAGCAGCCGACATTAGAGGAAATTTTCCTCGCGATCATCGGCAAAAAGGAGGAGATGTAAATGAAAAGCAATACAGGGGTATTACTAGGGCGTTTAATGCGGAACATCATGCGCAGCCCGGATACGATTATCACGGTGGCGATTACGCCGATTATGATGATGCTGCTGTTTGTCTACGTATTTGGCGGCGCAATAGAGACAGGCACGGACAACTACGTCAATTATTTATTGCCGGGAATCTTGCTGATGGCTATCGCATCCGGCGTCGCTTACACTTCCGTGCGGCTGTTTACGGATGTAAAGAGCGGGCTGATGGCGCGTTTCATTACTATGCCCATCAAGCGCTCGTCGGTTTTATGGGCTCACGTGTTGACCTCGCTTGTTTCCAATGCGCTTACTGTCGTGGTGGTTATCCTCGTCGCGCTCTTGATGGGCTTCCGTTCCAACGCTGATATACTGGATTGGCTCGCGGTAGCTGGGATACTCGGGCTGTTTACGCTGGCGCTGACATGGCTGGCGGTCATACCCGGATTGACAGCGGGGTCTATGGAAGGGGCGACAGCCTACTCATACCCGCTGATTTTCCTGCCGTTTATCAGTTCGGCCTTTGTCCCCACCGAAACCATGCCTAAAATTGTCCGTGCGTTCGCTGAGAACCAGCCCGTGACTTCAATCGTGAATGCGATTCGTGCCCTCTTGTATGAAGGGTCTGTTGGCAACGGTATCTGGTTCGCGCTTGCCTGGTGCGTCGGCATCATGGTCATCGCTTACTTCTTCGCCAGTAATGCATTTAAACGCCAGTTAGGGTAAGTACACCATCGGTTCGATGTCACGTGGCAACTAAATCTTCCGAAATAAAATATATGTTTGGAAAATGAACGGAAAAATTTTCTTTGCTTTAATTATTTGTCGTGTCCTCAGGGTAACTATTGTCGATATAACACCTTCATGTTATTCAACAATCGGGCGCAATTCTGGAATAAGAATTGTGCTTTTATTTTTATATTGGATCATTTTATGAAATAGGCTTTTAAACAAAAATGGACTAAAAAAGTTTTATTAGTGTGAGATTGTGAAGAAATGTACTTAAACTAAAGGGTGCTTGAGTTAAAGATTTGGAGAGGGCTACTACGTCAGACCTTTTTCTTGTTCCACTAACGGGGCAGCGCGACAAGTTTTGTCATAAGCGCTAATGTGTGGAACGGCAAGGGATTTCTACGGAAATTCTAACTTTATAACCGAGGATAGGAATGATAAATCCATGTATTTTGAAACTATCCCATTGATACTCCTGCATGCGTCATAATAGACAGATTATGGGGTCTGGAGCTCAGGTGAAGTCGGCAGATCACTCAATGGGCTAATTTTTTCCAGTTGTTCTAATTCTTCTTCAGTAAGGTCGATGTTTACAGCCTCAACATTTTCCTCCAGATAGTTGACCCGTTTTGTACCTGGAATTGGTAATCCACCTTTTGCTATTGTCCAGATTGTCCTATGGCCTGACAATCCATTTTTTGCTGTTATTTCTTCAATTCAACAGTTTCATTTACATCTGTCGATTTAGAACTTTGCCCTGTCATGCGTTTATAGAGAAAGGCGATTTTCTTCGTAAAATTACCGGTTTCCCAATATTCGGCTGCTTCCGCTATTACCTTTATCAAGATAACGTTAGGATCATCATAAGAAGTTTGCATGATTTTCTCATATGCTTTGCTCCACAATTCCTTTTTCTTGCCTAAATCCTCAACGATCTCCGCTCTTCCACGAACGGAAACATAGGATTTACCAGCATAAGCCACATTAACATCTTGACCATGTGAAATTTCTTCATATTTATTTGTCTCTTTCTTGGTGAAAAACCATAAGTCACCATCAAACTCTATTTCTTGTGTTTTCATAGGACGAGAAACAAGCCCATCTTCAGTTAATGTAGTTAGCATGGCCGTGTCTACGTCTTTGATTAACTCTCTTAATGTTTCCATTTCTTCTTGTTTCATCATCTTAGACATTTTCATCACCTCATTGATGTTTACAGAAGTATACTACCCTTTAGACCAACTTTTATTCAGGTATGGAGGATTACTAAACGTACGCTAACAAAATGAAATAAATATGTACTACCTTAACACAAAACAAGAAGGCATTAATCCATTTTTTATCTAAATTTCTTCAGGAACTAAAGAGTCATCAATCCGGTAATAAAAGAACTGTATAAAAGGATAACTTTGTGAAGAAATGTATTGAAACTAAAGGGGGAAAGAGTTTTAGTTCCAGCTGCCATTTCGGCGGCTTTTCTTATTGGATCAACGGGTAGGTTAGTGCAAGAAGCATCTTTAGAACAATTCGGAATCGTTACTTATACATTCGTTTGCTAAGATTTAGTGAGGTATATGTTTAAAAACATGCATTGTTGCCTATCTGAATATTTTCTCCAGTATCATAAAAGGTTCGGACAGACATCACGATATTGTTGAAAGTCTACCTCTTCCTGGTCTTGTCCAATTCGCTGAGAATTTTGAATTTAGAGAAGAGAAAGTTGTACCATATTTAAAAGAAAAACTATTTTCGTTTGATTTAAAGCAATACGGAACGATTGTTCTTGGATGTACCCATTTTCCATATTTTGAAAATAGTATAAAGAAAATATTTCCTGAAGAAGTGGACATTATTTCAGGAAGTATTGGAACTGCCAAATACTTAAAACAAATTCTTGAAGCAAGGAATCAAATTAACGATGGAAAAGGGGATATTTTATTTTTTAAATCTGGTTTTAAAGTTGAAGATAAAGAGACATTATCTAATTATAAAAAGTTGCTTGTAATGTTAGACAAACTTTAGCTTTGACACAAAAGCGTTAAAATATAATTACTCCAAGAACGGGTACTTAAATTAATAAGGTTAGTCCAACAGCCTTTTTTTATTTAGGTAAAAGTTTGTGAAGTATTGTACTTAAAGTAACGGGTGCAAGAGTTGAAGATCGGAGCTGTCACCGAGGCAGCTTTTTCTTGTTGGACTAACGGGGCAGGATAGTTGAAGAGGGGAAAGCCTAACCTTTTGGAGAAATTTAATATAAAAATTTGGTTTAAAGATGGAACTATATGAAAAAGTAGAAAGCGTAAAGAGTCGAGAAGATTTAATCAAATTCATAAATCACTTGAGAATCGACTTACAAACTAATAGGGCTAAGTGGGAGAATATAACACTTGAGGATTATATGGAAGCAATGGAGGCTTGTTAATTATATGGAAGGATATTATTTGAATACAAATCAACTAGGGCCTAAACAACCAACTTGGAAGACTATTGCCGAAATACTATATGCTTCAAATATGTATGAATGATGTTCAACTAACGGTGCTCGAGTTGAAGTTGCAATTCTTTTAGTGTATTAAGGTCTTAGGTTAATAAATTTTAAAATGATAAAACTATTCCAATAGGGAAAAAGTAAATAATTGAATTTTTAAATATAATTGGGGGGAATATGATAAATTTTTGGTGAATGAATAACCCGACTTATCAAAGTGATCGTCTAGAAGAAAGCATTAATGGATATGCAGAACATCCATACCGTTTACCTGGAGTAGAGTGTACAGGCTGTGGGGAAACCTGGGCTACCACGAATATTATCCATTATGGAATGCCTGCAAATCTAGTCAATATTCCGGAATTAAATAAAAATGGTACGGTATCCAATAAAAGGCACTTAGAACTTCAAACTTTAATTCTTAAACAAATCGAAGATTATGAAGGTGGTGTACTTTTACATGGAAAAGACTTTCAACCTGTCTATCTAGATATTGACAATGAACCCAAAGTAGATTTTTTATGGAGTTGTACTGGAAGTGTTTTAATTTCAGAGAGGATTAAAGACCTTTTTATTAAAAATGAAATAAAAGGTGTAAAATTGTCCCCTGTAATCAAGCGGAAAGTGGAAAATAAAGTTATTAAGTATCCTTTTAAGGTTTCTGAGAATGGTGGTAATTATAGTGAATTAATAATTACAGCAAATTCAAAACGTCCACCAGGTGCTGAAATCATTTCAATTTGTAAAAATTGTGGAAGAAAGGATTTTGATAATAATGCTAGGCAACTAATAATGCTTCCTGATATGTGGTGCGGAGAGGACATCTTTTCCCTTAACACTACTCTTTGGATCATCGTAACAGATAGAGTAAAGAGTTTAATTGAAGGTATTGATGCATCAAATGTACAATTTGAAAAAGTATAGTTCCTTAATCAGCTAACGGGTGCTTTAGTTCAATAACAAGTAATTAAGGAACGCACATATTATATACATCTAATACGTGCGTTCCTTTTATTATGTTTTTACGTTATTTACCCTAAATATAATAATACTAAAGAATATTTCATTTTCATATAATATTATGCTTTTGTATCTACTTCATTTCTTTTCAAAATCATTTCTTTATATGAAGTAATTTTATGTTCTAACATTTTATTCGTTTCTTTCAGTATCTTTAACTGGTTTTCGATGGAACTTTTATGATCTTCTAATAGTTTTAATCGATTAATTGCTGTATGTTCTCCTTCAGTATACAAGAAGGCATACTCTTTGATTTTTGTGATCGGCATTTGCGTCTCTTTTAATTTTAAAACAAATTTTAGCCATTGAAGATGCGATTCAGTATATTTTCTTTCTCCATTTTCATTCCGATCTGGAAGAATGATATTCTCTTTTTCATAGTAACGTAATGTATGTGTGCTAACTCCTACTAGTTGTGCCACTTCGCCAATTGTATACATAAAACCCTCCATTTTTAACCAATGCTAATCAAGTGTAAAAAATAGGTTTGACTTAGAGTTTACTCTAACCACTATAATAAATCAGTAAAAGTTAACAATCAATTTTTGTTAGTATAACAAAATATTAGGAGGCAATAAAATGAAAAAATATACAGTTATTACAGGTGCAAGTTCTGGTATTGGCTATGAAACAGCTCTTGCTTTTGCTGCTCGCGGTAAAAATTTAGTCATTGTGGCACGTAGAACTGAGGAGCTTGAAAAACTAAAAACAGAGATCGTGAAAGTAAATGCAGAATTAGATGTCGTTATTAAAACAGTTGATTTATCAAATACGAAAAATGCTTATACATTATATGAAGATTTAAAGGGATATGAAATTGAAACGTGGATTAATAACGCAGGATTTGGTAATTTTGCATCGGTTGGAGATCAAAATTTAACTAAAATTGAGACAATGCTTAATTTAAATATCGAGGCTTTAACTATTTTAACTTCTCTTTATGTGCGTGACTATTCAACAGTTGAGGGAACACAATTAATTAACATTTCATCAGGTGGGGGTTATACGATTATTGGAAATGCAATCACATACTGTGCTTCTAAATTCTATGTAAGTGCCTTTACTGAAGGGCTTGCACATGAATTAAAAGAAAAGGGTGCAAGCATGCAAGCAAAAGTATTAGCACCTGCTGCAACTGAAACCGAATTTGCAAAAGTATCGAATGATTTAGAAGAAAATGTTAAGTTAGAAGGACTTCTTCCTAAATACCATACAGCTAAAGAAATGGCTGGATTTATGCTTGATCTTTACGATAGCGAAAAAGTAGTTGGATTTGTAGATGGTCGTACTTATGAATTTCAATTAAAAGATCCAATGTATCCATATGCAGTAGGAATGAGAAGCTAATAAAATTGATTTATTATCATTATTCGAAAATTTCTTATTTATTATTTTTCCATTAGAAGGACCTTTCATTTATTTGTTTGTTCAATTAACTGATGCAATAGTAAAGGAGTGAGATCGCTACGGCGGTCTTTTCTTTTTGTGCCAACGGGCAGTATAGTTGAAAAAACATACGAATTAATACCTATTTATGTTGTTTATTCTTTTGGCATGAAAGTTGCATTATTTATTATTGAAAGAAATTGGGAGGAGGAATAAATAAAAATGGAAACAGTAAATATTAGGATTGCTACAAAAGATGAAATCCCACAACTTTTTAAACTAATGAACCAGTACATCGTTGATTTCTACAAGTGCCCTCGTCCAAGTGAAGAGGCACTCAAAAAATTGATTAATCATTTACTTGAAAATCCTTATGAAGGTATCCAGTTTGTTGCCGAGACGGAAACAAACCAATTAGTTGGATTTGCTACAGTATACTTTACGTTTAATACATTAGAGGTAAAACGGATGGCTTTTTTATATGATTTGTATGTTACACCCAATATACGGGGGCAAAAGATTGGTGAAAGATTATTCAATTCTTGTCTTTCTTACGTTAGAGAAAATGATTATTCTCATATGATTTGGGAAACTGCTCATGATAATGAAGTTGCTCAAAAGTTATATGACAAGATGGGAGCAAAAAAACAAGTTTGGTTAAACTATGAAATAAATTAATTTTATATGTTTACTTGAATGAATTATTCAAATTATACTAACATTTGATTGTTATTAACCTAATTTACTTGAACGTTAACATAGCAGTATTCCATCATATGGATCGTTCTTCAACTAAAGGGTGCAAGAGTGCAATAAAGCAACGCAATCGCGTTGCTTATTTTAATGTTAAAAATACTTCCTATATAATTCCTGTCTGATGTTTCCGCTGAGGTGGGCGTAAATCCGGGTCGTTTCACGTTTTTCATGACCTAATAAGCTTTGAATAACATCCAGGGGAGCTCCATTATTCAATAGGTGGGTGGCATAGCTGTGCCTAAGTTGGTGTGGATGAATATCTTTACTGATACTGGCGCGATTGGAAATGCGTTTAATAATGTAGCGCATCTGGGCGATGCTAATTCGATGAGGATCACGTTCAGTGACAAAAATAGCAGGATCCCGGTCTAAACGATTATCTAGATATCGTTTTAACCAAATTTCACTGCGGATATTAAAATAGACTTCACGTTCCTTATCGCCTTTACCTCTTATGACGGCGGAACGGTTTGACCAATTAATCCTGTTTCTATCTAAGGAAACAATTTCTCCTATTCGGCATCCGGTGGAAAACATAAATTCAAACAAAGCTTTTTCCATAGGGCTGTAGCAGGCTTCACGTAAATGTTCAATTTCCATTTCGTTCAAAAATTTAGGGATTCGTTTTCCAGATTTAGGCTCCTTTATTTTAGCAGCAGGATTTTTCGGGATATGTCCTTCTTCATGTGACCATCGAAATAATGATTTGATAAACCGAATGCGATGAGCCAAACTTGCAGGTTTGAGACTTTCACTAGATTTTGCCAAGTAAGCCTTTAAATCGTCGGTCGTGATTGAATCAAGTTCAACATCCTTATAAAATCGTAGAAGTAAGGCGGATTGCAGTTTATATGCTTTTAATGTCTGTGGCGAAAAGCCTTCGATTCTTTTATCAGCTTCATACATTTCCCATGCTTTAGATAATAACAATTTCATCTCTCCCATTAATTTTTTCTTTTTACAGAAATTATTGACCGGATTGACGAAATCGAAACAGCAGTTCTTATTGAGCTAAAGGGCAGCTTTCCTTAAAGATCTGGCTACCAAAAACGGTAGCCTTTTTCTTATTCGACTAACGAAGCAGATTAGTTCAAAAAACATTCATTTTTTTCAAAAATACTAATTGTTTAAATGTTAAAATTAAGAGGCAGGTAAACAACAAATTTTTAATGGGACAACCTCTCTGACGTTTAATTAATAGGAGGATTTGTGTACGAAAATACGGTTGGCAAGTTTTGCTACGTTATGGAGGGGTCTTGGTTATTATAAAACGTAAATTAGTCATGATAATTATTGGTATTATTATTGCAATTTTTATAGTAGTAATACTGGGAATAAGATTTCACTCATTAAGTAATAACGGAAAATATACGATAAATATTAATCAGAAGGATATACAGCAGAACTTAACATCCTGGGGAAATCGCAGTGATACAATAACTAATCCTAAATTGATAGATACCGTTCAATTAGGAAAATCGAATACATATATCGCTTATTTCATAAACCAATCAGGTTATTTGGGAATAGCAGTAATGAAAGAGGGACCAAACAAGCATTTACGAATATCAAATAGCAGATATGGGTCAAATCAACCAGAATACTATGGAGTAAAAACCAACAAAGGAAATTACGGCATTATAATTGGGAAAAACGCAAATGGAGTAATTCATTCTATTCGGGCAGAATTGCAAGACCACTCGTTTAAATACAAAGTTAAAGTCCCACAAAAAAATTACTTTATCGTTACTAAGCAGTTGCCTAAAGGAAAGGTTAAAACTATATTTGCAGACCTTTATCTCTTTGATAAAAATAATCAGGAAATTAAACCTAACTAATTCTTGTTCACTAATGGGGGCGATGCTTTAATAAGGCATCGCTTATCTTGTTCAGCTAACGGAGCAGTTTAGTTCAAGAAGGAATATCAAAATGTTAGGTAGAATGTTTCTGGAGATGGATAGCTTGGTTATTTAAAAGGAGGATTTAATATGAAACGTCTTCTTTTAGGAATTTTGTTGGTATTTGTAATACTTTCAGCAATGTATTATTTTCTTTCTCCTAGTGCTTAACTTGTAAAAAGAAACAAAACGACTACTGCGGTAGTCTTTTTTCTTGTTGAACTAACGGGGCAGATTAGCTGAAGAAGGAAATAGAAAATAAAAGTAGAATTTATTTAAAGGATTGAATTTGTTATTCAGAGTCAGAATAGTTAAACAACGATTGATTAATTGGGAGTTAGAAGATGAAAAATAAAAAAAGAAATAGAGACGGCTTTTTTAAAGATACCCTAATTGAGTTTATATTTGAAGTAGTTTGGAACATCTTAATGTTTATACCAAGAATGATAATTCGCTTAATAGGGAATTTTTGGTGAAGTAGTTAGTCAAAATAGAGCTAACGAGGGCGATTGCAAATAAGGGCAGTCTTTTTTTTACAAACAAGGCAGCATTCCTGTAATAAATGAACTGTAATAAATGAACTGTAAAAAGGATAAGATTGTGAATAAATGCACTTAAACTAACGGGTGCGTTAGTTGAACATGAACATAGAAATGATGGATATTTTTTATATGCCAAAAACAACTTTAAATGCTAGAACAATTTTTAAAGTGAGGAAAGATTATATTCTGTTTATGTAAGGAGTCGTTATTTTGGGGCAATCATGGAGTAAGATGCGTAAAATTCTTGAACAAGATAATATTTGCGAATCGCTTAAAGGAAGAATTCAGTATTTCGCTACCCGGTATTGAAAGTCTCACGACCAAGAAGGAAGGGTAGCTATTCGGATTGACGGTAAAGAAGGTTTTAAATCCTGTTTTTTCGACTGGCAGAACAAAAGAGTTGAGGCGAAAAGAGTGTAGTAATTCCGAATATGGAGGATATGCCTTGGTGGGAATATTGGGATAGAATTCACTTGGAAACGGACAACTTTGGAGGGTTTGACCAGTATGGATTTTACGAAGCTTTCTACTATTATCAAAATCACAGTATTGAAGAAAGTTTGGTTAATGAAAGCCCCATTGTTAGATTGTTTGCAATACTTGATAAGCGTGTAGGCAAAAGAAGATTAGAGAAAATTTTCCCCGAAATTGAATTACAGCCTGCATGGTTGCAAGTTTTTTACAGATTACGCATTGAATCCGAAGTGAAATCCCTTATGCAGTAACATGATTTAGCAACTAAACAAGCTTTATCACAAAACCGTTTTATAAAAACGGTTTTAGTTTAACGCAAAATGAACCCTAAAGTACGACAGAGCCTTTTTTTTTAGTAGATTTGTGAAACATTACACTTAAAGTAACGGGTGCAAGAGTTGAAGAACAGGGATTGCTGCGGCGATCCTTTTTTGTTATTGAGCTAACGGTGCAGTTTAGTTGATTTAGAAATGCTATTATAAAATTATTAAACTAACGATAAAAAAGAGGGAATTCATTCCACTGTTTAAAATAGATATTGTAATATTTTGATTAAATAAAATATGGAGTGAATTAGATGGAACAGCTCTTATTCAAAATGGTAATTATCCATTTTATTGAATCCACAGCTTTACTTGGATTTGGTATATCAGTCTTTATTAAATATCGAAAAAAGATTGTTAAAGAAAAGAATCGAAAAAAACATAAAAAAAGTAAAGATATTATTGGATGGTACATCGTATCTCTATTTTTTATTTCATTGGCATTTCTAAATATGAATAGTGTCTTAACGGATTGGATGAAAAAGGACTTCGTTCAGTATACAGATACATATTCAAAAAATAAATCATCCGTACAGAATGCTTTTTTCATCGGAAATTTGGACACAGAATTCAAAAGAAATATTTGAATTACCTAACCAATTAGAAAAAAATAATTCTTTCTTAAACAAATCAAATAATGAATTAAAGGGCACTCCTATAAAAATTACGTATGCAAAAAGATCATTAATTATTTTAAAAATTGAAGAGTTGAATAAATGATAATGGTATTTCTTATTGAACTAACGGGTGCTTTAATTAAATTGCAGCCAACATAGACTCTAGAACATTCATTTCGATTAGAACCACTGAATTAAGCCCATTTCGAGTGAGAAGGGCTTATGTTTTTTTATAAACAATTTACAAAAATTTTATAGGGTTTTATTCATTTTTGACTAATTCTAAACGTAAGAGAACTAAAAGGAAGGAAGTGGAGAGAAATGAAACGTCAAAGGACTTTTTTTATTATTAAAGATCTGATTTTTGAAATCCAGAAACCAGAAATTACACTAAAGCAAATCAGAGTAGCACAGGTTAAAATTGAAAATGAGGAATATAAAGAACTGAGAAAAAAATTCGATGAAGATGTTTTTCATATAGAAAAAAAACCGGAAGGATGGTTTATAACACAGAAAGAGTAAGCCCCACTCTATTTGAGAAGGGCTTTTTAATATAACGTAATGTTATCTTATTGATCTAACGTGGCAGGTTACTTGAAGAAGGAAATGATAAATTTGTTATTGAATTAATAATAATGAAAGATTAATGGGTGAAGGAGTTTTATCTAAATGCAGAATGTACGGAATTTAATCGAAACAAAGAAATCAGGCGTTGATGAATAGGATATTAAGCTGGCAGAGGAAAAGTTAGGTTTGATTTTTCCTGAACAGTACAAAGAACTTTTTAAGTTAGTAAATAATGCGGAGATTGGTGAATGGATTCTCTATCCTATTAAAACCCAAATAAATCCTAAAAAAACTTGGGATGATGTTGTTAGACAAAATAAGGAAGTAAGAGATGAAAGAATGTCTGAAGACCTTATTGCGATTGGTGATGATGGTTCGGGAGATATACTTTGCTTTAAAAAAATGAACAGGAAAATGGGAGATACCATTTATCTTTGGATTCACGAAACAACAGAATTAGAAGAATATGCACCTAGTTTAAAGGAATTTATTATTATATTTTCTTAAGAATATGATGACTTTGATGATGAGTAAAAAGTAAAAGCCTTATTGAAGTGACGGGCCAAGAGTTGAGGATTCAGCTGCCATTTGGTGGCTTTTTTCTTATTGTGCTAACGTGGCAGGTTTAAGAGGAAATGGAAATAAAGTCCAAACGATTTGAGGTATATGTTAGAATAAAGATACCAAATTGGTCATATAGAAGACCGGAGGAATTGGAAAGAATGATTGATTTTATAAGAAATATGTTCCTAAATGTATTGGCTTTGGTTCGGGGCTTTCATTATGGTTGGGTGATTAAATGAGGAAAAGAACAGTTTTATTAATAATTTTTATTTGTTCACTTTTAATAGGATGTAATGGTAAAGAAACAATAAGTGTTAAACATAATTATAAATTTTATGGTGAAGGAAACCAGTGGACAGGAACTTTAAATTTTTCAGGTAGAGGAGGTACTTCTACCCATTATGATGAATATAAAAAAGATTTTGTACTTGAATACAAAGGTGATTATACGGATATTTCCAATTCAGTTGTAAGCTATGCCTATAAATCTAGCGGAGGGTCAGAACGTGGGTCTGAAAGCCCTCCTGGTACGAAGTATATTCGGACCAGTTCAGGAGGTAGTGGTGGTGATATCCAAAGTAAAAAAGAAGTAATTAAGGTAATTGTTAAGTGGAATGGTAAAGAAGACATTATACCGATGAAAATAATAAACGATAAATAAGTATATTATTATCCTTATTAAACAAACGGGTGCAAGAGTTAAAGAATGGGGATTGCTGCGGCGATCCTTTTTTCTTATTCAGCTAACGTGGCAGGTTAGCTTAAGAAGACTTTAATATTTTTACACTTGTTGTGTTTGGGTGCTAAAATAAACAAGGACAACATTGACTACAGCATCAAAATAGAGGTGTAAGAATGAAATTAGATGAGTTTACAATTGGACAAGTGTTTCAAACTAAAACATTAAAATTAACAAAAGAAGATATTATGAGGTTTGCAGGTGAATTTGACCCTCAATATATGCATTTGGATGAGGAAAAAGCAAATCAAGGAAAGTTTGATGGAATTATTGCTTCTGGTATACATACGTTAGCCATTTCTTTCAAACTTTGGGTTGAAGAAGGTTTCTACGGTGAGGATGTCATTGCTGGAACACGGATGAATAATATTAAATTTATTAAGCCTGTGTATCCTGAAGATGAATTACATTTAAACGTTGAAGTAATTGATAAGAAAGTAACAAAAGATGAAACAGGTATCCTCACTGTATCGTTATCTACCTTTAACGATAGAGATGAAAAAGTTTTTGAGGGTGACCTGTCCGTATTGATAAAGCGATAAAGAATAATCGAATGTCTCTCACTAATTTAAGCAAGGATCATACTACGTTACTTAAGGAGTGGTAAAAAATAAAAACGAGAGAGGAAGCTATTAATTACTGTTTGAATTTGGAAAACACATATGAAGACTATCCATTTAAAGATAAGAATTGGACATTAATGCGACATAAAGAAAGTAAGAAAGTCTTTGCCTGGATTTTCAATAGAGAAGAACATATTTGGATTAATCTGAAGTGTGAGGCAGGTTGGTTGGACTTCTATCGTCAGAATTACCCTTCAATAGTTCCAGCTTTCCATCTTAATAAAGAACATTGGAATTCTCTTATTCTAGACGGTACCATTCCAGAGGAAGTTATAACTGACCTGATTAGACGAAGCTATAATTTAACGAATCAAAAAAAGTAATTATCCATTACTAATTGATAAACTTAAAAAATAATTATTTGATTTTAAATGGTTTGCTCTTTTGCAACCCTTTTATATTCAGTAAGTTTGTGAAAAATTTCACTTAAGCTAACGGGTGCTATTCTTCAAGAAGGAGAATAGCCTTTCTTATTGAATAAAGGGTAGTTTTACGAAACAGGTTACTAAGGGAATAATGCTGTTATAACTTGTAACAAGGGACTGATTTATAATTGAAGCATTGGGTGAAATACTTAGTTTTAGCTCTTTGGATGTTTCTTTTTGACTATCTACGCAATGTCTTAGGCGTACCTAAAGACATCTACTATATCCTATTCGGTGTAGGTGGTGTATTATTGATATTTTTTCTGTTCGAAAGAAATGGCACAAACAAAAAAAGATGATAGTCGTTCAAATAACGAGGGCTTGAGCAAAACAAGGAAATGTAGTTGCGGCTCCGTTTTCTTGTTTCATTAACGGAGTTTAGTTAAAGAAAGAAAAAGTATATTTTAAATTGAATTAGTAAGGGTAATAAAGGAAAAAATACGAAAAAAACGGCTGTGGTACTGGGGGCTTACTTTTTGGGTTTACTGATTAAGTGGAGTAAATTAAAACAAATTATTGAATCGAGGTTTTGTGACAAATTAAGAGGTAGGGTGAATATTAACTATACTAATTATAGAGCAATTCACGAACCTGAGAGTAGGTTTTGGATTACATTAGATGGAGAAGAGATATACAGCAACTCAAAAGTAAAATGGCTTAACAATCACTATATGATTATCCTAGAAAACAGCAACGACAATGAAAGTATGAGTTATGACGATGCTGAAAAAATATTAGAAGAACAAGGTCATTATTATATAGATTATATTGAGAATTCTCTATGTGAGTA
>JAANMP010000078.1 GCA_011250595.1 Bacillus sp. MM2020_1
CTATTCTAGCATTTAATAAAATCTTATGACAACTATGCTTTAAATAAAAGTAGAAGTTTTCTTGTTTCTTTTGTGAATATCAATTATAATAATATTCTAAACATTCTTTGAAAAAAGGAGGATCTATATGGAATTATTTGATAAGCTCTACGATGAACATGAAAATGCAAAAGTAAGGTTTATTGGTTTTACAACGGAACATACTCGTTATGATTTCGGCATCATTTACACCAATATGTTTTTCGGTAAACCTCTAGTTGTCTGCATGCAAACTGGCCGTTCCACTCTCCTTGACCCCAAAGACATCGAAGATATTGATTACCTACAAACCGTTTTCCGTATCCCTGATCATCAACAGGCTGCAGATTTAGCTGAGTTTTTCAGCGAAACACTGCCATCCATCCCGTTTGTAACCCAGTACGAATAATTTCAAGGAAAGGCCGATATGGCCTTTTTTTATTTGGCCGTATTATGGGTATCATTTAATTTTTTAAGGACAAGTTGATTAGAAGGAGCTGAAATCAACCTCTCGTTTAAATGATATAATTTTTTTAAATGTGACATACAAATTAGGCTTGATATTTCTAATGTGATATATTATTATTAAATTGTGATATATAAATGCTTCGTTTTGTGAAAATTCAATAATGAAAAGGGGATTGAACAGATGGGTACTTTAGTATGCCAAACATGTAACTCTACTATTGATCATTTTGAAGATGAAAAAGTAACGGTCCTTTATTCTACTAAATGCAATGGTTGCGAAGGACATCATACAGAAGAAGATTTATAATAAGAAAACATAAATTAAAACAGGATTCCGATAAACGGAATCCTGTATTTTTGTTCTATTTTATTGCCTTGTACTCTTTAATGACAAGAATTGATTTGATTTCTTCATCTTCCGGACCTTGTACTGGTAAGCCTGCTTCAAGGTTTTTCCGAACGTAGTGAAGGTTTTCCTTTGTAATTATTTCACCGGGAATAAAGATTGGGATCCCGGGTGGATAAACCATAATAAATTCAGCAATAATTCTTCCTTCAGATTCTTCAAAAGGTATTACTTCTGTTTCAGAATAAAATGCATCTCTTGGTGTTAGAGCGAGCACGGGGATTTCAGGAAGAAGAACTTCAACCGGTTCGATTCTTTCGGTACGATGTTCACACTCGTCTGCCAAATCTTTTAAGGCATTAATTAACAAACCTGCTTCCACTTCTGTGTCTCCAAGCGTAATAATACAAAGAATGTTATAAAGGTCAGAAAGTTCCACTTCAATATTGTGTTTTTCTCTTAACCATTTTTCAACGTCATATCCAGTCAATCCTAATTCTTTAACTGAAATAATCAGCTTGGTTGGATCGTAATCATAGGTTGCTTTTGAGCCTAGAATTTCCTCACCAATACAATGTAGATGTTCAATTTCATTAATTCTTTTCCGCATGGATTGTGCTAATTTAATGGTTCGGTCAATTAGTTCCCTTCCCTTTGTAGCCAATTGCTTACGTGCCACATCAAGTGAAGCAAGCAATAAATAGGAAGTGGAGGTAGTAGTAAGCATGCTTAGAATCGACTGGACATGCTTTGCAGAAACAAGTCCTTCTTTCACATTTAGGATTGAACTTTGGGTCATCGACCCGCCCAATTTATGGACACTAGTAGCGGCCATATCTGCTCCGGCCTGCATCGCAGAAAGTGGAAGGTCATCATGAAAATGAATATGAACACCATGAGCTTCATCGACAAGGACAGGAATATGATAAGAATGAGAAATTTCAACAATCTTTTTTAAATCTCCGGAAATTCCAAAATAAGTTGGATTGATGACTAACACAGCTTTTGCATCCGGGTGCTGCTGCAGTGCCCTTGCAACTGCATCGGGTGTAATCCCGTGAGAAATTCCTAGGTCCTTATCGATTTCAGGTTGGATAAACACTGGAATAGCACCCGAAAAAACGATGGCGGACATAATGGATTTATGAACATTTCTTGGAACGATGATTTTATCATCAGGGCCGCATACTGCCATAATCATCGCGATAATTGCCCCGCTTGTCCCCTGTACAGAAAAGAAGGTTCGGTCAGCTCCAAAAGCTTCTGCAGCTAAATCCTGTGCCTGCTTAATGATGCCTTTTGGCTGATGGAGATCATCTAATGGTCCAATATTAATTAAGTCAATAGACAGGGCGTTGTCCCCAATAAAGTTTCGAAACTCAGGGTCAATCCCGGCTCCTTTTTTATGCCCAGGAATATGAAATTGAATGGGATTTTTTTTTGCGTGTGCTAATAAACCGCTAAAAAGCGGTGTTTGATTTTGAGACAATTTATAACCACACCTCTTTAATAAAAATACTCTAAAATATGTTGCTTTTTATAACATAAAAACCATAGGAATTATAGCATTATTCCCATGCCTTGCAAAGAAATATATATTATGTGCCTATTCTGTTAACAATAGTTTTCCATTAAGAAAGGAAAATTACCCAAAAGAGACGAAATAACAAATAGAATGTTTTTAGGAGGGATTAATTTGGAATGGAAAACACGTGTTACTGAATTACTAAATATACGATTTCCGATAATACAAGGAGGTCTAGCCTATTTAGCCTATTCTGAATTGGCAGCAGCAGTATCGAACGCAGGGGGGCTTGGCCAAATTACGGCTATGTCATTAGGTGATCCTGAACAGCTAAGAACTGAAATACGTAAGGTGAAAAAAATGACGAACAATCCCTTTGGGGTTAATTTTGCCATTGGACAGCACGGCAGACCATTTTCTGATTTTTTTCAGGTTGCTATTGATGAAAAGGTACCAGTTGTTTCAATGACGGGGGGAAACCCTGCCCCAATATTTGACCAATTAAAAGGCACTCAAATAAAAACACTGGTTCTTGTGGCCGCTAGGAGACAGGCAGTAAAAGCAGAAGAACTTGGTGCAGATGCAGTTATGGTTGTGGGGCAGGAAGGTGGAGGCCACTTAGGGCGAGATGATGTTGGTACGCTTGTTTTGGTTCCTCAAGTGGTTGATGCGGTTTCTATACCCGTTATTGCTTCAGGTGGGATAGGAGACGGCAGAGGGCTTATGGCAGCCCTTAGTTTAGGTGCTGAGGGGATTGAAATGGGCACCAGATTCATTGCTACTAAAGAATGTGTTCACGCAAACGAGTTATATAAGAAAACCCTAGTCGAAGGAAACGAATCTGGAACGGTAGTTATCAAGAGAACTATAGGAGCTCCGGCAAGAGCATTAGCCAATAGCTGGACAGAAAAAATAATCGATATTGAAAAGAACAATGGTGGTTATGATCAATTAAAAGATCTCATTAGTGGAAGGGCCAATCAACGGTATATTTATGATGGTGAGCCGGAAGAAGGTTTCGCCTGGGCGGGACAAGTAATGGGTCTAATTAAAGATGTCCCTGCAGTTCAAGAATTGTTTGATCGAATTATTTGCGATGCTGAACAAATTCGTGCAAAGTGGGGAAAATAATTGTATGATGCATGTTAGTTAAACTAGTTAGAAGGTGAAATAATGGAATACCAATATCCAATTGATTACCACTGGAGTACAGATGAAATTGTCGATGTAATTGCATTTTTTGAATCAATTGAGAAGGCTTATGAACAAGGAATTGATCGTGATGCCGTAATGAAGGCATATCGTCGCTTTAAAGAAATCGTCCCAAGTAAAGCGGAAGAAAAAACAATTTGCGGTGAATTTGAAGAAATGAGTGGCTATTCGTCCTATCAAACCATAAAAAAGGCAAAAAATTCCGTATCCGGGGATAGAATTAAAATGAAATAAGAAGAAGCTCCCAAACCATTTGGTCGGGGAGCTTCTTTTAATTATTTCCTATTTTGAGATATTTTATAAAGTGTGGCTACTGTGTTAAAAACGTCCTCGATCTGCTGAATTAACCCATCTGAACCTAACTGGATAACTTTTTCCCTGTCGATAGTATAACCACATAACAGTTCTGCACTCTTTACGTTTTGCAAACGGTCAAAAAACGAACCTAAATCGTCCTTTTTCAGTTTTCGATGTTCAATGGTTTCAGGCTTTGTGTGATCAACAGACCAAACAAAATCTTTTGGTGTCTCTTTATAAATCTTCGTTAATTTTTTTGAAAACCTTTCAGCAATTACCTGCTTTTGGGGTGCTTCATAAATAACAGCAAACCAAATAAATAAATGGGTGTTCCACATGCCAATTTGAAAGTGGGGCATCATTTTATAACCGCGAGGGTTATTCGAAAAAGCCACCCATGTATCCTTTGGCGGATTAATAGTACGTCTAGCGTGCTTGGCAACATGAACAAACATTTCATCGTTTGATAATGCCGAAAGTACGGGCGCAAAGTATTCTCCCAATCCTTCTAATTTTGGACGAACTGTTTCTTTAAGAGCAGACATTCTAGCCTCTAAGCCATCTATTAAAAATACATCAAAATCCTCATTAGTAAATCCTTTGAAGCTCATAAATTTAAACCTCCAACAAAACATTTGTCCTTAATTGTAGCATATCATTTTAGAAGACAAGTAGTTAGATGCTCTCTAGGTAAGAGCACATATTTGTTGCAACATATCTCCCTTACTCATATTATACAGTAAAAAAATAATCTGAAAAATTAGTTAAATTTAGGAAGGGGAGGAGAAACGTGAAACAATTGATGAATACCTCACTTAAAAAAGCAGGCGAAAAGGAAAGAACAGCGGTTTTGAGATTAGAAATGGATTATGAATTAGCAACATTGTTCGAAGCGATTGAAGAAAAAAATGAGAAAAAAATGAGAGAGTGCAAACAAAAATTAGAAAAAATCCGCCAAGAACTATTACGATTAAAGGCTCTTTGATAAATAAAACAGTTTTTTTATCCAAGGAGATATAAATAAGAATGAATCAAAATAGAATATATCCTAAACACATCTAAAACGAACTCCAGCAAAATGTGGGGGGTTCGTTTATTATTGTCCATTAATTGGAACTCACATTAAGCCAATAAGTTGCTGTATTATAACAATTTGATTAAGCTAAAGGTACATCATTTAATTTAACATGAATCATACTACATACATTGAATTGAAAGCTAAGATGGAAATAAGCTATTTGGAGGAGAATCATGAATTTGGACCAAATTTATGCTCATGCTAAGGAATGGATAAATGAGGCAGGAGCTAAAATCAGGCTTTCTTTTAATCAAACATTAAATATTGAAACGAAAAGTAACGCTAATGATCTTGTGACGAATATTGATAAAGAAATTGAGCAATTTTTTATTAGTAAAATTAGAGAAGCTTATCCAGATCATAAAATAATGGGTGAAGAGGGATTTGGAGATTCACTTGATAGTCTTGAGGGAATTGTTTGGTTGATTGATCCAATTGATGGGACGTTGAATTTTGTTCATCAACAAAGAAACTTTGCTATTTCCGTTGGTGTATATGAAAATGGCGTGGGAAAGATAGGACTCATTTACGATGTCGTACATGACGAATTGTACCATGCTACTAGTGGAAATGGAGCCTATTTAAATGAAACACCTTTAAATGCACTAAAGGAATCAATTGTTAAGGAATCAATCCTTGCATTAAATGCAACATGGGTGATGGAAAATCATCGTATTGATCACAAATTAATGATTCCCCTAGTTAAAGCAGCGAGGGGAACAAGGTCCTATGGTTCTGCCGCCATCGAAATGGTATTTGTTGCGACGGGAAGAGTGGACGCCTATCTTTCGATGCGGTTATCACCATGGGATTTTGCAGCAGGGGCGGTAATCATAGAAGAACTAGGCGGAATCGTGACCAATTTAAGGGGAGAAAAACTGAATTTCCTTTCGCAGGACTCTTTATTTGCAGCAAAACCCGGCTTACATCAATCGATTTTAAATGATTACCTAAAAGAGGGAAAATGGTAAAAAAAGAAGCCGATAGGGCTTCTTTTTTAAATTTCTCCATTTTCACGCATTTTTTTTTTGGTTTTAAAGCCCATTCCCATTATAACGATAATGGCAACGATACAGCCGATTGCTCCTGTTATGCTTTTTTCACTTATTGCAATTCCAATTCCCATGATACTTGTTGCTGCAAGGATTGCATAAACGAGTAAAGGCCATTTCACATTCTTCATTTTTTATACCCCTTTATCATATTAATACAGTTTAAAGTATCACTGTTTTAAGTATATTTTTTATTCTACAATAAAATGGTTAGGAGTTTCCACTTTATTTGTGGTATAATGTTTTAGTTATAAATGGGAAACTATAAATAGCTTTATTTTTAGAATATAGGTAGGAGTGGAATTTTTTGAAAATAAGAAATGATATACGTAATATTGCAATTATTGCCCACGTTGACCACGGAAAAACGACGTTAGTGGATCAATTACTTCGTCAATCAGGGACGTTTCGTTCCAATGAGCACGTAGAAGAACGAGCTATGGATTCCAATGATTTAGAAAGAGAACGTGGAATCACAATCCTTGCGAAAAATACCGCAGTTCAATACAAAGACACAAGGATTAATATATTGGATACACCGGGACACGCAGACTTTGGCGGCGAAGTTGAACGGATTATGAAAATGGTTGATGGGGTATTGCTTGTAGTTGATGCCTATGAAGGCTGTATGCCACAAACTCGTTTCGTACTTAAAAAGGCATTAGAGCAGAATTTAACTCCAATTGTTGTTGTAAATAAAATTGATCGTGACTTTGCTCGACCTGCAGAGGTAATTGATGAAGTAATCGATTTGTTTATCGAGCTTGGTGCAAATGAAGATCAGCTTGAGTTCCCAGTTATTTACGCTTCAGCAATTAATGGTACTGCAAGTACTGACCCGGAAAAGCAAGATGAAAACATGCAATCCTTGTATGAAGCCATTGTTGAATATATCCCTGCCCCAGTTGATAATCGTGAGGAACCGTTGCAATTCCAGGTTGCCCTTCTTGATTACAATGATTATGTTGGCAGAATTGGGATCGGCCGAGTATTCCGTGGAACGATGCATGTAGGCCAACAAGTAGCCCTCATGAAGTTAGACGGTACGGTAAAACAATTCCGCGTTACCAAGATTTTTGGCTTCTTTGGTTTAAAACGTCAGGAAATTCAAGAAGCAGTAGCAGGTGACTTGATTGCTGTTTCAGGAATGGAAGATATAAATGTTGGTGAAACCGTTTGTCCTGTTGAACATCAGGAAGCTCTGCCAATTTTAAGAATCGACGAGCCAACACTGCAAATGACTTTCGTTGTAAACAACAGTCCATTTGCGGGTAGAGAAGGAAAGTATTTAACTTCAAGAAAGATTGAAGAAAGACTTCGCTCACAATTACAAACAGATGTAAGCTTACGTGTTGATAACACCGATTCACCGGATGCTTGGATTGTTTCGGGCCGTGGTGAACTTCATTTATCAATCCTGATTGAAAACATGCGCCGTGAAGGTTATGAACTTCAAGTTTCAAAACCAGAAGTAATTGTTAGGGTTATTGACGGTGTTCGCAGCGAACCAGTTGAAAGAGTTCAGATTGATGTACCGGAAGAACATACAGGTTCAGTGATGGAATCAATCGGTGCCCGTAAAGGTGAAATGATTGATATGATAAACAATGGTTCAGGTCAAGTACGCTTAATCTTTAACGTACCAGCTCGTGGATTAATTGGATACACAACCGAGTTTTTAACAATGACTCGCGGTTATGGAATTATTAATCATACCTTTGACAGCTACCAGCCAATGTTACCAGGTCAAGTAGGCGGAAGACATCAAGGTGTTCTTGTTTCCATGGAATCTGGAAAAGCTTCGACCTATGGTATCATGCAAGTTGAAGACCGCGGAACCATTTTTGTTGAGCCGGGTACTGAAATTTATGAGGGGATGATCGTTGGCGAAAACACTCGTGAAAATGACATCACCGTTAATATTACAAAAATGAAACAAGCGACGAATGTTCGTTCTGCAAACAAAGACCAAACATCTGTTATTAAAAAACCGCGCATCATGACATTAGAAGAGTCATTAGAATATTTAAATGATGACGAATATTGTGAGGTTACACCTGAATCGATTCGTCTTCGTAAAAAAATTCTTGACAAGAATGAACGGGAAAAAGCCGCTAAAAAGAAAAAATATGCAGAGCAAAGTTAAGTAAAAGGAGTGCGTGAAGATGGAAGGATTCTCTCCCAGTCTTAGATTTTTTATTGAGCTAACAGATGTCAAAACTGCTGTTTGGTTACAGTATGTTTATATTGTAATTTTAGCAGCAATTGTCTATAAGTTAGGCTTTGCAAAAAAATTGCCTCTTTTGAAAAACCTTGTGATCTATATTTGCCTCTTAATTGGGTGCTTTGTAATGCTTATTCTTTCTTATGCTCTGCCTATTGCGGAAGGACTCGCAGGAGCGGCGGTATTATTGATAATCTATAAAATACGCTTACATCAAACCAAAAAGCATCAGGCTGAAGCGAAATAACGGGGGTTTAATGAAATGAAATCCGTACAGGATACACTATATAATTGGCTTACAATTAAGGTTGTATGCGACGCACGGCCTGATGACACAGCGGCAAAGGATACTCTAAATCTTTTTGAAGAAATGATAGCTGATCTTCACCTTTCAAACCTAGTGGTAACGAAAGATGATCTTATGTATTATGTTTCCTACCAACAGGGGGAGGAAACAAAAAAAGCTCGATTTCCTCAGGAATTAATTGAAGTCATGCTAAAACAAATTAATCAAGACCCGAAGAAGTATGAGAACTACCCAATTGAAGAAGAATAAAAAACCATCATGCACATTCCGCTTTGGATTGTGCATGATGGTTTTTTTTTAGGCGCTTCCGTTTTTTTTACCAGTCATCCTCTTCCGACTTTGTACGATATAATCGGAAATTACCCGTTTCAAATCTTGCATTTGTTTTTTCAGTTATTCTTGTTTTACACTCTTTACACATATATGTATGGATGGGACGATTACGGAGACGCTTAGCCTCAAAAGATTCATCTTCAATCGCTTCGATTTTATCGCAAATTACGCATTTAACTCTCATTAAGACACCTCTTTAACTATTTCTAAAGCCGTTTATTTTCCTCTACTATATCATGGCAGAAAGTTTGAAAGTAATCAATTGGTTTAATTTGATGAAAGCATGGGATAGTAGTAATATGAGAATATCTGTTTTTAAACAGGGTGAATGAAGAAATAAAGGGGATGTTTTAATGGTTAATCAAGTTGAACCAAAGCTAATTAAGCCTTTATATGATGAACTGCAAAAGGAGCGGTTTGTGACATTGGCAACAGTCGATTATGAAACAGGGGGGCCAAATATCAGCGCAATTTCCTGGGTGCTTGCAAAGGATGAAAGTACAATCTATTTTGCTGTGGATAATCGTTCGAGGATACTTGCTAATTTAGGTAAAAATAATCAAGTGGTTATTAATTTGATTGCAAACGAATCTACCTATGCAATTCAAGGACTGGCACAGGTAAAGGAAGAACGTCTAAAGGATGTACCATTGAAACTTGCTTTGATTGAAGTTTCAATTACAGCGGTAAGGGATGTTATGTTTTATGGGTCTAAAATTGTTTCTGACGTTCAATATGATAAAACCTATGATAAAAACGCTGCCCAAAAGCTAGATAAACAAGTCATGGAAGCAATGAGAAAAGCTTAGGAATCCCTAAGCTTTTCTTTTCACATTTTATACTCAGAATTTCTCTTTGAAATTTGTTCGCTGTCTAGCTCCAACGCCCAGCGTCTAGTGGACTTCGCTCTTCTCCCTACGATAAGTCAACATCGAATCGCTATCGCTCTCCGTGTTTCCTTTATCTCAGTCGAAGCGCTCCAGTCCATACGCCGCTAAACGGGCGCTTCCACTTTTCTATTTATAATGGTTGGATTGGTCTTCTTGTTCCTTTTCTAACTTTTTATCATCTTTTGCAGGGAGTTTTTTATCAGGTTTTTCGGGAGCTTTTTTAGGGCTTGGTGTAATTAAGTCTCCAGGTATTTCTGGCATTAATCGGCCTGCCACATCGGCGAGTTCTTCCATAATGCCCTGAACCGGCCTCCCCTTATTGATGTCTGCTTGTATTTCTTTTAAGCGCTGTGTGGTATCTGCATCAGCAACGACGACTGCTTTGGCGCCGTATGGGTCCTTTTTTAAACTTTCAGCGACAGAATATTTAATCGATCCAACTTGCGAACGATCAATTTTCGAATTTACATCAATACCGACAATCGCATATCTGCCTAACACGACAGCTGTGGCATCTTTAACATTTGGGATGCTGGTTGCAAGTTTTACTAACCGTTTGGAGATTTCTTGACCGGATTTCCGGTCAACATTTTCAATATAGCTGTTTTTCACCTTAACATATTTATCCTTCCCATTGTTTGTCAGATCATTTTTGGTGTTGCAACCGGCTATCATCAGACATAACGTAGTGATAATTAAGACTTTCTTCATTTATCATCCACCTCCGTAAAGCTTAATAAATAATTGAGATAAAACTATGATCAATCCTCTGTCTTGAATGGTCTCACTAACATTTATTGTGCGGAACTCCTTCTATCTTTATTCCAATAAACATATATTTTACCAAAGTCCAATCTAGCAAAAGGGTTGTTTGCAAGTTGGCAATCCCACAACAAGTAAAGCAGGAGGCGTTGCTTTGAGTAAGATATACGTGTTAGATACAAATGTCTTATTACAAGACCCGTATTCCCTCTTCTCTTTTGAAGTTAATGAAGTTGTTATTCCTGCAGTGGTCCTTGAAGAAGTGGACTCAAAGAAAAGGTACATGGATGAAGTCGGGAGAAATGCAAGACATGTATCAAGGTTAATTGATGGCCTTAGGGCATTAGGAAAGCTTCATGAAAAAATCCCACTTGAGAGCGGGGGGACAATTAGAATTGAATTAAACCATCGTAGCTTTCATGAACTCCAGGATATATTTATTGAAAAAACAAATGATAATCGCATTCTTGCAGTGGCAAAGAATTTATTCTTAGAGGAACAAACGAAGGAAAATGGGAAGCCGGTTATTCTAGTAAGTAAGGATACTCTTGTCAGGGTAAAAGCGGATGCAATTGGTTTAGAGGCCGAAGATTTTTTAAGTGATCGTGTAGTAGATATAGATCATATATATACTGGTTTTTTTGAAGTATTGATACCAATTGAATTATTAGGACGCTTTTATGAGAAAGGGGAGTTAAATCTCTCTGAACTGGCAAATCACCCATTTTATCCAAATCAATTTCTAGTTATGAAGGACGCCCTTGGCAGTTCAGCATCAGCAATTGGGATGGTCGACAAAACGAGCACGAAGGTAAAAAAATTAGCACTAAATCAAGATCATGTGTGGGGAATCCATTCAAGGAATGTTCAACAGACGATGGCCATTGAATTATTACTTCGGAAGGATATTCATCTAGTTACCTTAACGGGGAAAGCAGGTACAGGGAAAACCTTACTAGCACTTGCTTCAGGATTAATGCAAACGGAAGACTTCAGGGAATATAAGAAACTATTAGTGGCTAGGCCGATTGTACCGGTCGGAAAAGACTTAGGGTTTTTACCAGGAGAAAAGCAGGAAAAACTTAGACCATGGATGCAGCCAATCTTTGATAATCTTGAATATCTTTTCAATACCAAAAAACCTGGTGAACTAGATGCTATTTTAGCAGGAATGGGTTCAATTGAGGTGGAGGCATTAACGTATATTCGAGGGAGAAGTTTACCGAAGCAGTTTATCATTATTGATGAAGCACAAAACTTGACGAAGCATGAAGTGAAGACGATCCTTACCCGTGTCGGGGAAGGCAGTAAAATCGTTTTAATGGGCGACCCTGAACAAATAGACCATCCCTATCTTGATGCTTACAACAATGGTTTAACGTATGTTGTAGAGAAGTTTAAGGATCAAGTAATTTCCGGGCATGTAAAATTATTAAAAGGGGAGAGGTCAGGATTGGCACTTTTGGCAGCTGATTTGCTGTAAATATTCATAAAAGAAACGGGCGCCCAAGGCACCCGTCTTATTTTATGATGAAACCCATTACATTTTTTATTGGACTTTGTTGATTTGAACCATCACCTAAATAGACATGAACGGGACCATCTACCGTTAGTGGCTTTCCTTTATTGGAGAATCCTAATATAAAATCATAGGCCGTTTCAAGTGGGTACTCATAATCACCCTCTGTGCACTGAATGACAAAAGTTTGAGCATCACTAGCTGGCTCAGAATTTAATAAAAAGGGCTTCAACGGAATTCCAAAGGTGCCAGTCAACACCTTTTCCTTTTCAAATTTCTTTTCGGATTTCAATGTAGGAGGATAAATTGCTCCCTCGATAATTTCACGGTCCCAATGCTTGGAAACGGCTTTAGTATATTCATCTAAAGGATCGGAACTCTCTAGTTTTTTTGAAAAAAAGGTGGTTAAATCAACGCGTCGGTCATCAAAAATCCACACACCCGGATCAAGTGTAATCGAATATTTCACTTTGCCTGATATGATAATGATATTTTCCATTTTCATTCCCCCTAAACCCTTGCTTAATTAGTATAACTTTTTTTTGAGTAAATGTCATAATCGTACAAGTTGGTTTGGTTAGAAGATGGATCATACTGAAAACAGCAGCCGTTTTTAATTAACTCCTTTATGTAATCTACTTTATGTTCTTGCAATTTTCCATTGTAAACGGTAAAATTTATAGATAAGTTGAATTATCGCTCTGAAATGGGGGGATCAATGTTGGCGTCTGAAATGATCGTGAATCATCAGGAAAAAGCATATGCCTTACTACAGGCTGACGCTGAAAAAATATTAAAGCTAATCAAAGTGCAAATGGACAATCTCACGATGCCTCAATGCCCACTTTATGAAGAGGTATTGGATACGCAGATGTTTGGTTTATCAAGAGAAATAGATTTTGCTGTTCGATTAGGCTTAATTGATAGTAAAGACGGTAAGGCAATCCTAGATGCATTAGAAAGTGAATTATCAGCACTTCACGATGCCTCGTTAAGGAAATAGGAGCAAAAGAACTCAAACAATCAATGTTCATTGTTTGGGTTTTTTAATATTCCAAGAAAGACACAACAGGCGTTACTACTTCCTATTTCAGAATATTCTTTGTTAAATTGTTGTAACAAATTAACTTTTCCTCAAGTAATAATGTTTATTTTCTATTATAATAGAATGATATAAATCAATATTGAAAATGAGGACCTTCTATATGCTGAAAAAAATATTGAAATCATATGATTATACCTTAATTATTGCCACCATTCTTTTGTGTGCCTTTGGACTGGTGATGATCTATAGCTCGAGCATGGCTTCCGCCGTTCAACGATATGGTTATCCACCTGATTTTTTCTACCAAAAACAAAAAGTATGGTTGCTGATTTTTACGGTTATTTTCCTATTTGCAGCCGTTATTCCATATAAGATTATGATGTTCAAAAAAGTTATGGTTTTGATTGTGCTGGCATCTATTTTGTCTCTATTAGGATTATTTGTATTTGGGGTAGAAAAAAATAATGCGCAAAGCTGGTACCCCATAGGCACTTTCTTATTTCAGCCATCAGAATTTGTTAAGCTTGCAGCCATCATTTATTTAGCAGCCGTCTATGCAAAAAAGCAAGCCTATATCAATCAATTTAATAAAGGAGTTCTCCCGCCTTTAGTATATCTTTTTATTGTATGTGCACTTATTATTTTTCAACCGGACTTCGGTACAGCAGCTATTATCATTGCCATAGCTTGTATGATTGTTTTATGCTCCGGGATGAATTTTAAAAGTATCGGTAAATTACTTATTTTGGCGCTTGTTGTCCTGTTGCCTCTTATTTTAGTTTCCTGGGGGAAGTTTTTTTCTGAAGAACAACAAAGCCGTTTTGCGGTTTTAGATAATCCCTTTACGGATAAATACGTAAATAATGAAGGGTTTCACTTGGCAAACTCCTATATTGCGATTGGTTCCGGCGGAGTGAATGGATTAGGTCTTGGAAAAAGTATTCAAAAGCTGGGCTATTTGCCAGAATCACATACAGATTTCATCATGGCGGTAATTGCAGAGGAATTAGGGATTTGGGGTGTAGGTTTCGTTATCATTCTCCTTTTCTATATTGTATTAAGGGGAATTTATATTGGCCTGCAATGTAAGGATCCTTTTGGCAGTCTGCTTGCGATTGGTATTTCGAGCATGATAGGAATTCAGTCGTTTATCAATCTTGCGGGTGTTTCAGGGCTAATCCCGCTAACTGGTGTACCCCTGCCATTTATTAGCTATGGGGGTTCTTCACTCTTAATGTTAGCAGGAGCGACAGGAATACTTGTAAATGTTTCTATGTTCACTAAATATGAAAAAAAATATAAAAATAAACAGGAACAAGTTGATAAAAAGATTCGACCAAAAGATGGTAAGGTTTTCTATATTTAATCGAAGCGCGGAGGACAATTTTTGAACTCCGCGTTTTTATAAAAATACATAGAATATGAGGTGCTTTAAGTGACAAGACAGATAAATAAAGTATTGGTTGCCAATAGGGGAGAAATAGCGATAAGGGTTTTTCGCGCTTGTACTGAGCTGAATATTCGAACGGTTGCTATTTATTCGAAAGAAGATTCAGGGGCTTATCATCGTTATAAGGCGGATGAAGCTTATTTGGTTGGGGAAGGAAAAAAACCAATTGATGCTTATTTAGATATTGATGGTATCATTGCAATTGCCAAAAAAAGCGGTGCAAATGCTATTCATCCCGGTTATGGTTTTATGTCAGAAAATATCCATTTTGCCAAACGTTGTGAAGAAGAAGGGATTATATTTATCGGTCCGTCAATTACACAACTTGATATGTTTGGTGATAAGGTAAAAGCAAGGCATCAGGCTGAGCT
The DNA here is from genome assembly GCA_011250595.1 of Bacillus sp. MM2020_1. Classification (GTDB taxonomy): domain Bacteria; phylum Bacillota; class Bacilli; order Bacillales; family Cytobacillaceae; genus Neobacillus. The sequence continues at coordinate 14,898 of JAANMP010000078.1, forward strand.
TGCTGGGATACCAGTCATTCCAGGCAGTCCCGGACCGGTTACAGAGGTAAGTGAAGTTGAAGATTTTGTCGAAGTTCATAAGTTACCTATTATCATAAAGGCCTCTCTTGGCGGAGGCGGGCGCGGGATGAGGATTGTTAAACAGATAGAGGAAATCCAGGAATCATTCAATCGGGCAAAATCGGAAGCAAAAGCAGCTTTTGGAAATGATGAAGTCTATCTTGAAAAATTAATTGAAAATCCTAAGCATATCGAAGTACAAATCATTGGGGATAGTCATGGGAATATTGTCCATCTCTTTGACCGCGATTGTTCTGTTCAAAGACGCCATCAAAAGGTCGTAGAGGTTGCTCCGAGTGTTTCCATTTCTGATGAGTTACGAACTAGGATCTGTGATGCTGCTTTAAAACTGATGAAAAATGTTGATTACCTGAATGCAGGTACGGTCGAGTTTCTAGTTTCAGGAAATGACTTTTATTTTATAGAAGTAAATCCACGTGTCCAAGTTGAACATACTGTGACTGAGATGGTAACAGGTGTCGATATCGTCCAGACACAAATATTGGTATCAGAGGGGCATGAATTACATGGTCCAATTATTGGAATACCACAACAAGATAAAATTCAAATTAATGGATTTGCGATACAATCAAGGGTAACAACAGAAGATCCGCTTAATAATTTCATGCCTGATACCGGGAAAATAATGGCCTATCGCTCAGGCGGAGGCTTTGGGGTACGGCTTGATGCTGGTAATGGCTTTCAAGGTGCAGTAATTACACCTTATTATGACTCTTTATTAGTAAAACTTTCGACATGGGCTTTAACCTTCGAACAAGCTGCATCAAAAATGGTTCGTAATTTGCAGGAATTCAGAATTAGAGGGATTAAAACAAATATCCCGTTCTTAGAAAACGTTGTGAAACATGAGAAGTTTAGGAATGGCGAATATGATACTTCCTTTATTGATACAACACCTGAATTGTTCCTTTTCCCGTTCCGAAAAGACCGTGGGACTAAAATGCTCTCATACATTGGTACAGTCACAGTAAATGGTTTTCCAGGTATTGAAAAGAAGAAGAGACCAGTATTTCCAAAGCCAAGAATTCCCAATTTACCTTTTGATTTACCGTATCAAGAAGGGACAAAGCAAATTCTCGACAAGTATGGTGCCGAAGGACTTGTGGAATGGGTGAAGAATCAAAAACAGGTATTATTAACCGATACCACATTTCGAGACGCCCATCAGTCGCTATTAGCTACACGGATGCGGACGACAGATATTCTCCATATCGCTGAGCACTCTGCAAAATTTTTGCCTGATTTATTCTCTTTTGAAATGTGGGGAGGAGCAACATTTGATGTTGCTTACAGATTTTTAAAAGAAGATCCTTGGGATAGATTAGTGTCACTGCGTAAGAAAATTCCAAATGTATTATTCCAAATGTTAATCCGTGGTGCCAATGCAGTGGGATATAAAAATTATCCTGATAATTTAATTCGTGAATTTGTTGATCAATCTGCGTCTGCCGGAATAGATGTTTTTCGAATATTCGACAGCTTAAACTGGGTTAAAGGAATGGAAGTTGCGATTGATGCCGTCCGTCAAAGCGGTAAAATAGCTGAAGCTTCGATTTGTTATACTGGGGATATATTAGACGGGACTAGGACGAAATACAATCTACACTATTATAAAGCGTTGGCCAAAGAGCTTGAAGAACAAGGTGCCCACATCCTAGGCATTAAGGATATGGCAGGATTATTGAAGCCTGAAGCAGCTTACAGACTTGTTTCTGAGTTAAAGGAAACGGTTAATATTCCTATTCATCTCCATACACATGACACAAGCGGAAATGGTCTCTTTACTTATGCACGTGCGATTGACGGTGGAGTGGATATTGTTGATACTGCTTTGGGGACAATGGCTGCATTAACTTCACAGCCTAGTGCTAATTCGCTATATTATGCGCTTGAAGGTACTCCTCGAAAACCAAAAGTAAACATAGAATCACTTGAAAAATTGTCGTATTATTGGGAGGATGTCCGCAAGTATTATCAAGATTTTGAAAGCGGAATGATATCACCTCATACTGAAGTCTATCAACATGAAATGCCGGGCGGACAATATAGCAATCTCCAACAACAGGCTAGAGCAGTTAGCCTAGGCGAGCGTTGGGATGAAGTGAAAGAAATGTATTCACGAGTTAATAACATGTTCGGGGATATTGTTAAAGTGACGCCATCATCAAAGGTAGTTGGTGATATGGCACTCTTTATGGTTCAAAATAATCTTAATGAAGAAGATATACTATTAAAGGGGCATATGCTAGATTTTCCTGATTCCGTTGTTGAATTATTCGAAGGGTTTCTTGGCAAGCCTTATGGCGGTTTTCCAGAGGAACTTCAAACGGTCATATTAAAAGGTAAACAACCGTTGGAAGTTCGTCCAGGTGAATTACTTGAACCAGTTGATTTTGAAAAACTGAAGGAAAAACTATACAAAGAACTTGGCCGCCAGGTTACCTCTTTTGAAATAATTTCGTACGCTTTATACCCTAAAGTATTTATGGATTATATTAAAACGGATGAACTGTATGGAAATATTTCGGTATTAGATACTCCAACGTTCCTATATGGAATGCGATTGGGTGAAGAAATAGAGGTTGAAATTGAAACAGGGAAAACATTAATTGTAAAGCTTGTTTCGATTGGGCATCCTCGAGCAGATGGTACGAGGGTTGTCTATTTTGAGCTAAACGGTCAGCCGCGAGAAGTATTCATAAAAGATGAGAATGTAAAATCTACGGTTTTATCAAGGCTAAAAGCAGATGAGAAAAATGAAAATCACCTTGCTGCGACGATGCCGGGAACTGTGGTTAAGGTGGTCGTTGAAAAAGGGGAAAAAGTTGAACGTGGTGATCATTTAATGATTACCGAAGCAATGAAAATGGAGACAACGGTTCAAGCACCTTTTTCAGGTGTGGTAAAGGATATCTATGTCACAAGTGGTGATGCGATACTAACTGGTGACCTCTTAATTGAATTAACCAAAGCTTAAAATAAAAAAGTTGCCAGGGTATGGGTATCCCTGGCAGCTTTTTTATTGGTTATTTCTTTTTGATCTAGAATATAACAAAATAAAGTAACTTAAGACGCCAAACAGGCAAGTAATAAAGAAGGCATGCAGTAGGGCGATATACAGGTTTAGTCTGCTGAAAATAATGAATGCTCCCGCAATAACTTGTAAGGAAACTAGGATGAAGGATATAATCCAGCCCCAATAAAGTATTTTTTGGTCTTTGTAATGTCGAACAGCCAAATAAAGGATGTAAGCAATCCATATAAAAATTAAACCGGCAGCGGCTCTGTGTCCCATTTGTACCCATTCGTACATGTTTGAGGGCAAGGAAGGAGAGTCATTTAAACATAACGGCCAGTCTCGACAAACAAGACTCGACTTTGTGTGGCGAACCAGTGCGCCTGTGTAGATGAGAAGATAGCTATATATGGAAACCCCGATAATATGAAACCCCATTCGCTTATCGATATAGAGCTTTTCTGCATCAAACTTCTTATCAATTTCGAAAATTAGCAGAGTTAACAATAAAACCGCTGAAAAGGAAATAAGTGAAATGCCAAAATGTAAAGCGAGTACAAATCCCGATTGCCCCCATTTTACAGCAGCTGCTCCAACTAGTGCCTGTAAAAGTAAAAAGAAAAAGGAAAGGAAGGAAAGAAATTTCGTTTCTCTAATATGGCCAATCGCCTTCCATGACCAAACAGAAAGTACAAGAACCATGATGCCTACTACACCGGAAACAAGTCGGTGGGATAGTTCGATAACTAATTCCGGGGTTATTTCCAACGGAAGAAATTTTCCGTTGCAAAGGGGCCAAGATCGTCCACAGCCCATACCAGAACCTGTCTTTGTTACTAAAGCCCCGCCTATTAAGATAAAAATCATTCCAATGGTAGTGGCAACCGCTAACCACTTCAAAGATTGCCTCAAAAAATTCACCTCTTAAAAAAGTTCAAAAATTTGTCATAAGTTAAACCTGACAGTATAATAATGGAAAAGTCATCAGAAAATTAAATTCCCTATTAATAATAACGAATAAAGTCGAAAATGAACAGGAATTAAGGAGAGATTTTAAGATAACTTTTATAATTAAACCAAGCTGATGAATAATAA
>JAANMP010000079.1 GCA_011250595.1 Bacillus sp. MM2020_1
TTGGTATATATTAATGGCTAAATGAATATTAAATAACGGTTGACTATCATTCAAGTCTGTTAATAGAATTTCCTCAATCCGCTTTAAACGATAGCTTAAGGTATTGGTGTGTATATGTAAAGAATCAGCCGTTTTCTTTATGTTTTGATTTTGGTCTAAATATACAATCAGCGTGCTTAACAATTCGCCTTTTCTAGATTGTTCATATTCAATTAAGGAACCTAATACTTCATATATAAAATCAATCAACTCTTCCTTTGAATTTTGTAAAATAAACCTCTGGACGCCAAGGTCTGTATAACTAAGGACTCTATTATCAAATCGATAGTTTTTGAGAAACTTTATGCACTTTGTCGCTTCTACAAATGACTCGTGGACAAAAATAAGCCCCTGTTTAATTCTTCCAATCCCAATGGATACGTCTATCTCTTTATATTTATTAGTAATTTCATTCTGTAAATTTTTTGCAAGTTCTTTTATTTCGGCAAAAATATTGGACGAAGAGACTCTTGAAGGCAAGGATAGAAGGGCGACAATTTGATTTTCATCCCTTGCTGCCATTACTTGCGAGTTCCTCCCGAGGAATGAATTGGCCATATGGAGTAAGTTCCTTATTAAGTGATTGCCAATCACCTTGTTCTCGTTGTACTTATCCTCAAAATTAATAAGTATAGCAACATAGTTTTGGTTAGGGTCAAAATTTAAATTTTTTGCTTTCTGAATGAGTGCCTCATCGATCTGTCCCGAAAAAAGCTTGGTCACGAATTCCCCTCTTAAACGCTGCTGTGTTTCAAAAACAGCCTGTTCTTTTCCCAGTTCAAGTGAAATGACTGTACAGGCATGTTCAAGAGCAGCGATATCCACCTCATTCATTTTTTGTTTTGATAGGAGGATTAGCCCCCCTAAAGACTTTAATTTGGACCCAAGTGGCAATACAACTAATTGATACGTTTCATCATTTAATGATATTTCGGAAACGGTATGTGAGTTTTCAAGTGTTAGGATAATTTGCTTTGCATACGCTTTCATAAACTCGGTCATTTCATATGAAAAGGAGGAATAGCAGGCAGAAGCCCTAAGTTCCCCTATTTCATCAAAGAGAAACATCTGTTGTCCGATTGTTTTATGTATATAATCCATAATCGATTGAATTCCTTCTCCATTTACAACGAGATTGGCCAGGTTTCTATGTATTTCGATGGAATGTGAAAGCTTCTGAACCATTTTTTCCTTCTCATTATAAAGAATGGATTTTTCCAAGGCGACTGCTGCTTGGTGTCCTATCGCTTCCAATAGATTAATATCCTCTTGCTTAAACTGCAACGATTGTTCAAAAGAGTCCAATGTAATCACGCCAATACATTTTCCGTTTTGTAATATAGGTGAAGAAATGACAGATGTAAAATGAAAATTACTTGGAATAGACTTTTCCAATAAATCTCTGTTATAAGGCGCTAATGTAGACAGTGCCTGTTTAATTTCTACCTCATTCCAAAAAATGAGACATTTTTTGGCTGCAAAAGACATCCCAGTCATGGATTCGCCGCTAACTAGTTTAATTTGCCTAAAAATATGTGGATAAAATAATCCTTGAGCTGATTTGGCGATGAGTCGATTCTGGTTTTTGTCAAAAATCCAAATAGAGCCCCCTCCAGCTGCTTCAACGACAGATATCGTTTCATTCATGATTGAATCAAAGATGGTATCAATATCTAATTTGGAATTGATCACGTTGGACACATGGATTAAGGACTTTAATTGCCGATGAGTTAAGGTATCTTGCATCTGTCATCATCCTTTCTCTAAGACTACACATTTCATCCAATTTGTGTTTTTGTGTAAAAGACACAAATTTTTCATAATTATATTCATGAAAATATACATAGCTTAATACTCATAATGATTATATTCTTATTATAAGAAAGTTTTGAAAATAATGAAAGGAGTTCAGCTTATAGATAGGTAGTGAAGGATTAATTTTTTTTGCTAAAAAACAAATCAGAATATTAAGAAAGGGGATGTAGATAAATGAATTTTGATTTAACGAAAGAACAAGAGATGATCCGCAAGTTAGTTCGAGATTTTGCTGATGCAGAAGTTGCTCCTGGAGCGGATGAACGTGATCGTACGGGGGAATTCCCTAAGGAAGTGTTTGCAAAATTAGCAGAGTTAGGGATCATGGGCCTGCCATTTCCTGAACAATACGGTGGAGGTGAAGCCGACACGATTAGCTTTGCGATTGTCGTGGAAGAACTTAGTCGTGTTTGTGCATCAACAGGCATTACATATTCAGCACATATTTCATTAGGAGGAGCTCCTCTTAATTTATTTGGTACACATGAGCAAAAAGAGAAGTTTTTAACACCCATTTGTACGGGAGAGTCTTTTGGAGCATTTGGATTGACTGAGCCAAATGCAGGATCTGATGCAAGTGGAACCCAAACAACAGCAGTTCTTGATGGAGATGAGTGGGTCATTAATGGTTCCAAATGTTTTATTACAAATGCAAGCTATGCCAATCACCTTGCAGTGACAGCGGTTACAGACCGCTCAAAAGGAATCAACGGAATCAGCGCATTTATTGTTCCTACAAATGCTCCGGGATTCACTGTCATCGACAACTACGAAAAAATGGGTCTGCATGCCTCAAATACCACAGAACTTATCATGGAGAATGTAAGAGTTCCAAAAGAAAATCTGCTGGGAACAGATGGAAACGGTTACAAACAATTTTTGGCTACGCTTGATGGCGGAAGAATTGGAATCGCTGCGATGGCTGTAGGTATTGCACAAGGAGCCTATGAAAAAGCTCTTCAATATGCAAAAGAAAGAAAACAGTTTGGAAAAAGTTTATCCAATTTCCAGGCCATCCAATTTAAATTAGCGGACATGGCCATGAATATCGAATTAGCACGAAATATGGTTTTTAAAGCAGCTTGGTTAAAGGATCAAGGCAGAGCCTTTAAAAAGGAAGCGGCATATGCAAAATTATTTGCTTCGGAGATGTGCATGCGAGCATGTGATCAAGCCGTTCAAATTCATGGCGGTTATGGATATATGAAGGAATATCAAGTGGAACGATTCTTCCGTGATGCGAAACTCTTGGAAATTGGTGAAGGAACATCTGAAGTTCAACGAATGGTCATAGCCAAACAAATTGGATGTTAATGAATTTTTATAGTAATAAAAAAAATTGTTAAAGGAGCCATTACATGGATATTAGTGGAATTTTACAAGTCGTTTCAAATAGTAAACTCATTTATCCAAACGAAGAAAAAGTACGTTCAACCTCCATTGGAAGCAGCGAAGCATTTCAAGAACTTCTTAAACAATCACAAGAAGATCCGGCTAAATTTTGGGACAGTGCAGCCCGTGAACTTGTTTGGTATGAACCATGGGATGAAACCATTAGTGGACAGCTCCCCGATTTTCGCTTTTTTTCCGGCGGCATTAGTAACCCAAGTGTAAATTTACTTGATCGCCATATAGAAAATGGGGCAGGAAACCGGACCGCGCTCATTTGGGAGGGTGAAAACGGGGACACCAAATTTTACACATATAATATGCTTCTTGCTGAAGTCAATCGGTTTGCGAATGTTCTTAAATCCTTTGGTGTAAAAAAAGGTGATTGTGTTGCTATTTTTCTTCCGAATCTGGCCGAAGCCTTTATTTCTGTTTTAGCTTGTTTCCGAATTGGTGCTATTTACAATACGATTTTTTCCGGTTATTCGGAAAAATCATTGACAGACCGACTCATCAATTTTGAGCCAAAGGTATTGATCACTGCGGATGCAACGGAACGCCGGGGTAAATTCATCCCTTTAAAAGAAAAAGTGGATCAGGTTGTCCCATCTATCCCATCTATCGAAGCCGTCATTGTTGTCGACCGCTTAGGTTCAGAGGTTCAAATGAAAGAAGGCCGGGATTACTGGTGGCATGAGCAGACCAAAGCGGCGAGTATCGTTTGTGAACCTGAGCGAATTGAAGCGAATGAGAGCGGCATTGTGTTTTATACAAGTGGGACGACAGGTAAACCAAAAGGTGTCGTGCATTCCGGCATGGCTTTTGTCACACAGAATTACACATATGCCAAGTATCATATGGATCACCATCAGGACGATGTTTTCTGGTGTACCGCGGATATCGGCTGGTTAACCATGCATATATGGGGAATTACAGGTGCCTTAGCGAATGGTGTAACAACCGTTGTCTTTGAAGGAGCTGTTGATTATCCAACAAAAGATCGTTTTTATCAAATCATTGAAAAATACAGGGTGAATAAACTGTTTACAGCCCCAACAGCATTAAGAATGTTAAAGAGTATGGGAGAAAAGACATTAGAGAAATTTGATTTATCTTGCCTCGATGTTATTTCCCTTGTTGGAGAACCCTTCGATCCAGAGACCTGGCATTGGACATATGAAGTTTTAGGAAAGAAAAAGGTATATATCAATAATACATGGGGGCAAACCGAAACAGCGGGTTCGCCTATAGCTGGAGCAGCTTGGCTGACGCCGATGAAACCGGGATCCTCAGGAACTGCCTTTTTAGGTGCAGTTATGGATATCGTTGATGTAGAAGGCAATTCGGTTAAACCCGGTACCTTAGGAAACCTGGTGATTAGAAAACCATTTCCAATGCTTTGCCGAACACTTTGGAAAGAACCGGAGCGGTATTATGCATCCTATTATAGCCAAGTGGATGGCTGCTATTATGCGAGCGACCTGGCATTAATAGATGATGATGGATATTTATGGGTAGTTGGCCGTTCGGATGATGCGTTTAATGTAGCGGGACACCGCTTAAGTACAATGGAAATGGAAAGCGCTGTACTTGAATGTAAGGGAGTTTCTGAAACCGCAATTATTGGAATCCCTGATGAAATTAAAGGAGAGGTTCCACTCGTATTTGTCCGTCTGGCTGATGGCTATAACGGAACAGAAGAATTAAAACAACAAATAAATAATCGGATCATTCAACAAATTGGTAAGATTGCCACTCCAAAATCAATTATTTTTACAGATATGCTGCCGAAAACAGTCAGCGGAAAAATCATGCGCCGCTTATTAAAGGAAATTGTTGTATCAGGTAAGGTTACCGGCGATATTACAGGACTAGAAGACCCGACGACCGTTGCACAAATACAAAAAATAGTTGCGGAAAAATCATCTGTTAAATAGTTATTAATTAGAGACAGTCATTTGTCAGGAAGGTAATCGACAAATGACTGGTTCCATATTAGTAGATTAGGAGTTAAAGATAGACGTAAAGATTTACATATCTCCTTTATTATCAAAGTTTAGCTGATGCTGATGAGTTTTAACCTTCTTAAATAAAGGATAGAAAGGGTGGAAAGTCATGTTTAAAAAAGTATTAATAGCTAATCGTGGCGAAATTGCTGTCCGTGTAATCCGTACATGCAAGGCCTTAGGGATTACAACAATTGGAGTTTACTCAGAAGCAGATGCGGATGCTCCCCATGTAAAAATGGCAGATGAGGCCTATTTAATTGGCGGTCCCCGTGTAGCCGAAAGCTATTTAAATATCAATAAAATTCTCGAGGTCGCTCTAGAATCAGGAGCGGAGGCAATCCATCCGGGATATGGCTTGTTGTCCGAAAATACGGACTTTGCCCGCCGTTGTGAGGAAGCTGGCCTTATCTTCATTGGACCTTCCCCAGAGGTTATTTCCAAAATGGGAAGTAAGATTGAATCACGTAAAGCAATGGAGGAAGCTGGTGTTCCTGTCGTTCCAGGGATTACCTACCCACTGGCAGATGAAGAGGAAGCAGTAGAAGCGGCTGATCGCATTGGTTATCCCGTTATGCTAAAAGCTTCCGCTGGTGGTGGAGGAATTGGAATGCAGGTGGTCCATAACGGAGATGAAATCCGAAAAGCTTTCGCGGGGAATCAAAAGCGGGCAACTGATTTCTTCGGTGATGGAGCGATGTATATTGAAAAATTTGTTGAAAATCCAAGGCATATTGAGATTCAAATCTTGGCAGATGGTTTTGGAAATACCGTGTATCTTTGGGAACGTGAATGTTCGATCCAGCGCCGTCATCAAAAAGTCGTAGAGGAAGCCCCATCCTCATTTATTACTGAAAAAACTCGTACCAAGATGGGGGAGGCTGCAGTAAAAGCGGCCAAATCCATTGGGTATAAAAATGCGGGAACCATCGAGTTCTTAGTGGATGAAGAGCAAAATTTCTATTTTCTCGAAATGAATACCCGTTTACAAGTGGAACATCCGGTTACGGAAGAAATTACAGGGTTGGACTTGGTTGAAAAACAATTGCAAATTGCTGCAGGTGAAGCTCTGAAATTTTCTCAAGAAGAGGTTAAACGCGAGGGTCATGCCATTGAGGTCAGAATCTATGCGGAAGATCCGAAAACATTTTTCCCTTCACCCGGAAAAATAACAAAATTAGAGTTGCCGAACGGCCCTGGAGTTCGACATGAATTAGCGATTCACGGTCAATCCGTCGTCACACCTTTTTATGATCCAATGATTGCTAAACTTGTTGTCAAGGGCAGCAATCGGGAAGAGGCAATCATTCGTCTGCAAGAAGCATTAGTGGATTATCATATTGAAGGTATTAAAACAAATATCCCAATGCTGCAAGAGGTTATTGCCCATCCGGCATTCCATTCAGGTGATACGACAACAGACTTTGTTAACAAGTATTTAAAATCTAAAAAAGCAAATAACGTTAAATAGGAGGAATAATCATGAGTGAAGTAGTTGCAAGCATGGCAGGTAATGTATGGAAGATATTAGTTAAAGCTGGGGACCAGGTAGAAGAGGGTCAAGATGTAGTGATTTTAGAATCAATGAAAATGGAAATTCCAATTGCGGCTGAACTCGATGGAACGGTGAAAGAAGTGAAAGTGAATGAAGGCGACTTTGTTAATGAAGGCGACGTCATTGTAGTAGTTGAATAGAGCCTGAATAAGGGTGTAAAGGAGATGGAACAATGAAGTGGCCGGAGAGTGTAACGATTAAAGAGGTTGGTCCTCGTGATGGATTGCAAAACGAAAAAGCTTTCATTTCAACAGAAGATAAAATTGCTTGGATTAATCAATTGTCAGAAAGTGGGCTAAAACATCTGGAGATTACTTCTTTTGTTAATCCCAAATGGATTCCTGCACTTTCAGATGCCGTTGCCGTGGCTGCTGGCATTACTAAAGTGCCCGGTGTCACCTATACAGCACTCGTTCCAAACCTTCAAGGTTTGGAACAGGCATTTAAAGCGAACATTGATGAAGTGGCCGTGTTTATGTCGGCAAGTGAAACACATAACTTAAAAAATATTAATAAAACAATTGGCGCGACTTTCCCTGTGTTAAAAGACTTGGTCAGAGAAACCATTTCAGCCGGAAAATTCAGCAGAGGCTATGTTTCGACTGTTTTTGGCTGTCCTTATGAGGGTAATGTCGATATCGATGCGGTCATAAGAGTGTCCGAAACATTATTTGACATGGGGATTGCAGAATTGTCTCTCGGGGATACGATCGGTGTGGCAAATCCAAAGCAAGTTCAAGAAGTGTTAGAAGTGTTACTAAAAAGATTTCCGGCTGATAGATTAGCCATGCATTTTCATGATACAAGAGGAACGGCTTTGGCTAACATCTTAGTATCGTTAGAGATGGGAATTACCATTTTTGACGCTTCGCTTGGCGGCTTAGGAGGATGTCCTTATGCCCCTGGCGCATCCGGAAACGTGGCAACAGACGATTTACTTTATATGCTTCACGGGATGGGAATTCACACGGGAGCTGATCAGCAAAAGCTCACTTCTGCATCCCAATTCATTCAGGAGAAGCTTGGCAGACCTTTACCTAGTAAAAGTTTTCAAGCCGCCAGCTCCTTGCTGGGTGGAAAGCTTGGAAATACCGTGTGAGAAAGGTGAGATCATGACTAATACCATAGTAGTTAACAAGTTAGAAAACGGAATCGTTCTGATTACTTTAAATAGGCCGGAAGCAGCTAATGCTTTATCCATACAGATGTTAGAGGGGCTCAAGGACGCCATCCTTACCTGTAAATATGATCGATCCGTCCGCTGTATCGTCATTACCGGGACAGGGGAGAAGGCTTTTTGTGCGGGCGCTGATTTAAAGGAACGATCTGGAATGGATCCGGTTCAGGTGAGGAAGACGGTTTCCTTAATCCGTGATACGATCAATTCTTTAGAATTATTACCCCAACCGGTCATAGCGGCAGTGAACGGCGTTGCATTTGGCGGAGGAACTGAACTAGCGCTCGCTTGTGATATCCGTATTGCCTCTGAAACTGCGAAACTTGGACTGACGGAAACTTCATTAGGAATTATTCCAGGTGCAGGTGGAACACAGCGTTTAGCAAGATTAGTAGGAAAGGGACGTGCCAAAGAGCTGATTTTCACTGCCAGACGTATTGATGCAAAAGAAGCCCTTGAGATTGGTTTAGTAGAGTATACGGTCCCTGTTGCAAGTTTAATGGATAAAGCATTAGAAATCGCAGGACAAATTGTTCGGAATGGCCCGATTGCCGTCGCGCAAGCAAAGTTCGCCATCGATAAAGGCTATGATGTTGATATAAATACAGGTCTTGCGATTGAACAAAATGCCTATGAAGTGACGATGCCAACAAAGGATCGTTTAGAAGGATTACAGGCTTTTAAGGAGAAACGCGCCCCAATCTACATGGGAGAATAAGAAAACTAGATGAATAGAGGAGGAGAAATAATGACAGTGGATATGAAACCTCTACAACAAACACTGCAAGATCGAGTCGAGCAAATCAAAAAGGGCGGAGCCCCCAAATATCATGAAAAGAACCAAGAGCAGGGAAAACTATTCGTTCGTGATCGTTTATCACTTTTATTCGATCCTGGCTTTGAATTAGAGGATGCATTATTTGCAAACTGTATGGCGGGGGATCTTCCTGCAGATGGTGTCGTAACAGGAATGGGCAAGATTAATGGCCAGCTTGTCTGTGTGATGGCCAATGATTCAACAATCAAAGCGGGTTCTTGGGGAGCTCGGACGGTTGAGAAAATCATTCGAATCCAGGAAACGGCTGAAAAACTTCGTGTGCCATTATTATACTTGGTAGATTCAGCCGGGGCGAGGATAACGGATCAGGTGGAAATGTTCCCGGGACGTCGTGGGGCAGGGAGAATCTTTTACAATCAAGTGAAACTTTCAGGTAAAATCCCTCAAATCTGTATTCTGTTTGGACCATCTGCTGCCGGCGGAGCTTATATTCCGGCTTTTTGTGACATTGTCATTATGGTTGATAAAAATGCATCGATGTACCTGGGATCACCGAGAATGGCCGAAATGGTTATTGGTGAAAAAGTAACCTTGGAGGAAATGGGCGGCGCTCGCATGCACTGTTCTGTTTCAGGCTGCGGTGATGTTCTGGCGAAAAATGAAGAAGAAGCCATTTCAATGGCGAGAAACTATCTTTCTTATTTCCCTGCTAATTTTTCAGAGAAACCTCCAGTTCATGAGGCTGTTGCTCCTAAACTATTGAAAAAGCCATTAGAAGAACTGATTCCGGCTAATCAGAATGCAGCATTTAATATGCATGATCTCATAAATGGGATTATTGATGAAGGTTCCTTCTTTGAAGTCAAAAAACTTTTTGCCGGCGAACTTATTACAGGACTTGCCCGTATGGAGGGAAAATCAGTCGGAATCATCGCCAATCAGCCGCGTGTTAAAGGAGGAGTATTATTCCACGATTCAGCAGATAAGGCCGCAAAATTTATTAATCTTTGTGATGCCTACCATATTCCCCTTTTGTTTCTAGTAGATGTACCCGGATTTATGATAGGGACAAAAGTAGAACGGGCAGGAATCATTCGCCATGGAGCGAAAATGATTTCAGCTATGGCTGAAGCAAGTGTTCCAAAAATCTCTGTTATCGTCCGTAAAGCATATGGCGCCGGTCTTTATGCAATGGCTGGCCCTGCATTTGAACCGGATGCTTGTCTTGCTTTGCCTTCAGCACAAATTGCGGTTATGGGACCAGAAGCAGCAGTAAATGCCGTATATGCTAATAAAATTGCTTCGCTGCCTGAAGAAGAACGTGCCGCATTCATCGAACAAAAACGCGAGGAATATAAAGAGGACATTGATATTTACCATTTAGCTTCCGAGATGGTGATTGACGGGATTATTCCAGCAAACTCATTGCGAAAAGAGCTTGTGAATCGTTTTGAGGCATACACTTCAAAATATCTCATTTTCTCAGAACGAAAACACGCTGTATATCCGGTTTAAATATTTAAATGTAGGCTGTGTTAAAGCTAAATGCCGATTTTTTTCTCAATCTGTTGATTGGAGTGGAATGCGCGAGACTCCTGCGGGAGTACGGGGCAGGGGAGACCCCGCAGAAGCGAAGCGACGAGGAGGCTCCACGGCACGCCCGCGGAAAGTGAAGCGCATGGAACGGAAATCAACAGACAAGTTTAACACAGCCTAAATGTAAAAGACTAAATCATAATAAGGAGGCGGATCCAGTGAAGAATGGAAAAGTTGTGAATTCCTTCACCGAAGCAATAAAAGATATTTCAGATGGCGCTACCATCATCGTCGGAGGTTTCGGACTGTGCGGAATTCCCGAAAAGGCAATTCTTGCCTTAAGAGATCAGGGAACAAAGGATTTAACCATCGTTAGTAATAACTGTGGTGTGGATGATTGGGGGCTTGGTCTGCTGCTTGCCAATAAGCAAATTAAGAAAATGGTTTCATCGTATGTCGGTGAAAATAAAATTTTTGAAAAGCAGTTTTTAAGTGGTGAGCTTGAGGTTGAGCTAGTCCCTCAAGGAACGCTTGCAGAACGAATTCGTGCTGGCGGCGCAGGAATACCTGGTTTTTATACGGCTACTGGGGTGGGAACTCCAATTGCAGAAGGAAAAGAACACAAAGAGTTTAACGGAAGAACTTATTTATTAGAAGAGGGAATTGTCGGCGATTTTGCCCTGGTGAAAGCCTGGAAGGCCGACCCGCTAGGAAACCTTGTTTTCCGAAAAACATCACGAAACTTTAATCCATTGGCAGCCATGGCTGGAAAAATTACGATTGCAGAAGTCGAGGAAATCGTTGAAGTAGGAGAGTTAAATCCAGATGAAATCCATACCCCTGGAATTTATGTTCAACGTGTCCTGCTCGGAACAAACTATGAAAAACGGATAGAAAGACGCACAGTAGTACAAGCTTAATAGTTTTTTTAAGAATGTTGATTGGAGCAAAGCGCCTGGAGCGAAAATCAACAGCTAATTTTAAGAGACAAGGAGTGAGTGGATTGAAGGATGCGCGATTAACCATTGTAAAACGTGCGGTTCAAGAAATTCAGGATGGAATGAACGTAAATTTAGGAATTGGGATCCCAACCCTTATTGCCAATGAAATTCCAAGCGAATACAATGTCATGTTACAATCAGAAAATGGCTTATTGGGCATTGGCCCTTATCCAGTTGAAGGTACAGAAGACCCTGATCTAATAAATGCGGGAAAAGAAACAGTAACAGATGTACCCGGTGCTTCCTTTTTCGACAGTGCGGAATCATTTGCTATGATTCGCGGCGGTCATATCGACCTTGCCATCTTAGGGGGAATGGAAGTTTCACAAACAGGAGATTTGGCTAACTGGATGATTCCCGGGAAGATGGTCAAAGGAATGGGTGGCGCCATGGACTTAGTAAACGGCGCAAAACGTGTGGTGGTTATTATGGAACATGTGAATAAGCACGGAGAATCTAAGGTCAAACAAGAGTGTACACTTCCCCTTACTGGAAAAGAAGTGGTCCACCGTTTAATAACTGATTTGGCTGTATTTGATTTCACTCCGGAAGGAATGGTTCTCGTGGAAACCCAGGACGGAGTATCGGTTGAAGAAGTGATTGAAAAAACGGAGGCTTCATTTAAAATTGGTGTCATCTCATCAGTTAAGTAAGAGATTGGCCCCCCATGGATAGTGGAACTGGAGATTAAAGAAAGCTGATGCTTTTATTTTTTACCTAGTAATCAAAAACCCTATTGTCACATGACAATAGGGTTTTTTTGGCAGCCTAAGAGGAACGATACAATCCTATTTTAGAATAAATTTTTTATTATAATCACTTCTCGAATAAAATGCCAATGAATAGCCTCCACTTTTAAATGTCAATTTGCCTTTATGAATATTTAATGACATTTTCTATCTAGCAGATGTATTTTCAGCAACTTTGTATTAAAATTTTTTTAGATGTGATTTATATCACAATATATGAAACATTAAATTTAGAAATATCTTAGATTAAAGAAAGGGTTGCTAAAATGAAATTAAAATCGGTTTTAGTATTACTTGTATTCACTATTGTCACAGTGCTTACAGGATGTGAACCACTCATGGTTCTTGATCCTAAAGGGCCACAAGCCAAAAGGCAAGCCCATGACATATTGCTGTCCATTGGCATCATGTCATTTATTGTGATTATTGTTTTTGCTATTTTGATATATGTGTTAATAAAGTACCGTGCCTCAAAGCAAAGCCCGGACTATGAACCTCCTCACATTGAAGGTAATAAATGGGTCGAGATCATCTGTGTCGGAATTCCTGTAATAATAGTAACTTATTTTTCATTTGTATCTGTTCAAAGTAATTATATCGTTGAAGCAAAACCACAAGGATACCAGGATAAGGAACCTTTAGTTATTTATGCTTCATCATCTGATTGGAAATGGCATTTTAGTTACCCAGAGGAAAATATCGAAACGGTTAACTATTTGTATATTCCAACAGACCGTCCGATTGAATTTAAGCTCTATTCATATGGGCCTATTACAAGCTTCTGGATTCCGCAGCTTGGCGGACAAAAATATGCAATGTCTAATATGATAACGACCTTGAATTTAGCTGCTGATGAACCAGGAGAAATGATGGGGCGAAATGCGAACTTCAGTGGTAAAGGAACTGCTGAAAATATGTTCAATGTCACGGCAATGTCTGAAAAGGATTTTGATAAATGGGTAAAAGACGTTAAAAAAACTGCAAAGCCTCTAACAGAGGGACAATTTAATAAGTTATTAAAACCGGGTCATCTCGGACAAATGACCTTCACTGGTACTCATTTAGACTTTAGTCCGGCGCCTGAACATCATAATAGTGAGTCCACTAAATCAGAGGAAGGTCATGAGGAACATTCTCAAATGGAAATGTCAGACCACCAAAGTCATCAGTAAATATTGAATGTTTTATGAATGAACAGTTATTAAAATA
The DNA here is from genome assembly GCA_011250595.1 of Bacillus sp. MM2020_1. Classification (GTDB taxonomy): domain Bacteria; phylum Bacillota; class Bacilli; order Bacillales; family Cytobacillaceae; genus Neobacillus. The sequence continues at coordinate 13,255 of JAANMP010000079.1, forward strand.
TATTTTTCGAAAGGAGTCAGTACAGGATGGATTTTTTGGACCGTTTTGCCGTACCAAATCCAAGTATTGCGATATATGCATCAATGGTTGCGATTGGCCTTACCGTAGTCGCTATTTTCGCGGGCTTAACCTATTTTAAAAAGTGGGGGTATTTATGGCGTGAATGGTTAACAACGGTTGACCATAAACGAATTGGAATTATGTATTTAATCTCTGCCTTAATTATGTTATTCCGGGGTGGAGTGGACGCAATTATGATGCGTGCACAGCTTGCTGTACCTGATAATAAGCTGATGGATGCCCAGCATTATAATGAGGTTTTCTCAACACACGGGGTTATTATGCTTTTATTTATGGCAATGCCATTCATCTTTGCTTTTATGAACTATCTTGTTCCATTACAAATTGGGGCTCGTGATGTAGCTTTCCCGAGATTAAACGCATTAAGCTTTTGGCTATTCTTCTTCGGTGCGATGCTGCTTAATATCTCTTTTGTTGTCGGAGGCTCACCTGATGCAGGGTGGACTTCATATTTTCCTCTTGCTGGAAATGAGCTTAGTCCATCGGTCGGAACGAACTATTATATGTTCGCCATTCAAATATCTGGTCTCGGTTCACTAATGACAGGTATTAACATGATTACAACGATTATTAAAATGAGAGCGCCAAGTATGACATTAATGAAAATGCCGATGTTTACATGGTCCACATTGGTTACAAACCTAATCATTGTAACAGTTTTCCCTGTATTAACAGTGGCACTTGCGATGGGATCAATGGACAGACTCTTTGGTACCCATTTCTTCACAACAACAAATGGCGGGATGGATATGCTCTGGGCAAACCTTTTCTGGGTTTGGGGACATCCTGAAGTATATATCCTCGTTTTGCCTGCGTTTGGATTATATAGTGAAATAATCTCAACCTTTGCCGGTCGAAACCTTTATGGCTATAAATCAATGGTTGCTTCAATGGTTATTATCTCAGCCCTTTCATGTTTGGTTTGGGCTCACCATTTCTTTACAATGGGTCAAGGCCCTACGGCAAATAGTTTCTTTTCGATAACAACGATGGCCATTTCAGTTCCGACTGGAGTTAAGATGTTCAACTGGTTATTCACATTATGGAAAGGGAAGATCCGTTTTACCGTACCAATGTTGTATTCCATCGGTTTTATTCCGCTTTTTGTGATTGGCGGAATGACAGGGGTTATGTTGGCGATGTCGGCTGCTGATTACCAATACCATAATACAATGTTTTTAGTAGCACACTTCCATAATGTCATCATTCCTGGTGTTGTATTTGCGATGCTTGCTGGTCTTACGTACTATTGGCCAAAAATGTTTGGCTTTATGTTAAATGAAAGAATTGGGAAATGGGCATTTTGGCTTCTATCCATCGGATTTTGCTTAGCATTCTTCCCAATGTATATTACTGGTTTGGACGGTCAAGCACGCCGAATGTACACATATTCTGAGGCGACTGGCTATGGAACTTTAAATATGGTTTCATTTGTTGGGGCGGGTATTATGGCAATCAGCTTTGCTATAATCGTATACAACGTATATTACAGTGTTCGTTATTCACCAAGAAATATTAGCGCAGATCCTTGGGATGCTCGTTCATTGGAATGGGCTACACATACTCCTGTCCCGGAATATAACTTTGCAATTACACCAAATGTTGCTTCAAGTCAGGCATTCTGGGATACCAAGAAAAAAGATCATGAGCTGTTTTCAGGTAAATTGGAAAAAATTCATATGCCTAATAACAGCGGAGTTCCATTTATTATGGGTGCAATTTTCTTCGTGTGGGGATTTTCATTCATATTCTCATTGTGGATTCCAGCTATTATTTCAACGATTGCAATACTAGCATGCTTGGTACTTCGCTCATTTGAAGTGGATCATGGCCGTTATATTTCTGTTAAAGAAATTGAAGAAACTGAAATCAAATTGCGAGGTGTTAACTAATGAAAATCGATCACTCGCTGCCATTAGAATATAGTACAAAACAAAATGACCAAAATATTTTTGGCTTTTGGGTTTTCCTTGCAGCTGAAATTATGCTGTTTGCGACACTTTTTACGTCCTATTTTACGCTAGAGCATAGAGTAGGTAATGGACCAAGTGGATCCGAAATTTTTGAAATTACCCCAGTTTTAATTGAAACGCTAGTTTTATTGACAAGTAGTTTTACAATTGGGCTTGGCATTCACGCTATGCGTATCGGGAAACAAAAAGCGATGTTAACATTTTTTGCGATTACACTTGTTCTCGGTTTAGGCTTCCTAGGCTTTGAAATTGATGAATTTCTTACGTATATCCATGAAGGGGCAACACTGCAGACAAGTGCGTTTACAGCTATTCTAATGATGACATTGGGAACACACGGCGCGCACGTTACATTCGGATTATTCTGGGGAGCTGGCATTCTTATGCAGATAAAAAAACGTGGTTTAACTCCCGAAACAACAAATAAATCATTTATCTTCTCGTTGTATTGGCATTTCTTGGATGTTGTTTGGATCTTTATTTTCAGCTTCATTTATTTGAAAGGAATGATGTAATATGAGCGAATTATTCCCGCGAAAACAAATAATGGGCTTTGTCTTTTCTCTTTCATTAACGGCAGTCGCTCTTGCCGTTTACTTTTTACATTTGTCTTTTGCAATTGGGATGTTTGTACTTGTTGTTACAGCATTTTCACAGGCACTCCTCCAGCTTGTTGTATTCATGCATGCTGGTGAGACAAAAGAAAAATGGATTATTTATGGAAAAGTATTTTTTATGATTACAGTGGCATTAGTCACCATTTTAGGTACATTACTAATTTTTCTTTGGGATATGTAGGAGGAAAGGGAGCGTTTTTAACGCTCCCTTTTCAATTACATATTTTTTCTAACATTTATTATTATTTTTTACTAAATACAATCCATTTCTTGATTTCATTGGCGAAATTTCAATTCCTTTATGAGTGTTTTCTACCATCTCCTCGGTGGTTATAAAAAACATGCCAATTAGGAAGAAAAGCACAGCTCCTACAATGGTACCGATTCCAATTCCAATAATCGGAGTAACATCTCCGAACATTCCATATAAAAAGATCATCATACCCGTTATTAATGTAATTCCGCCAGTCCATTTTGTTGCATTTAATATTTTTAAACGTGAATTCATAATAACGACCTCCTTTATACGATATTGTTTCTGAAAATTTTAATTAATCTGTTAATTTGCTGTAAAAAATTTTTGTGCATCTTAAGCGGAAATACTAGTTCAGTCATTTCCTCTACAATACTATTATTCACTTTGTTCACAAAATTGTCAAAACTTTGTTCACAAATTTGTCAAAAATAATTTAATCCATTGAATGAAGTCCGAACAAAAAAGTTCCTATGTATTTCTCTTTTCTTACAAAATAACAAAGAAGGGAAACTAAAATAACCTGTTTTCCCTTCATTTTGATAATCTATTTATTTCAGCATTCTATCTAAATAACGGATAACTTCATCGGGTTTTCCTGAAACTTTCTCATCCCGTTCTTGATCTTTAACAAGTTTTTCTTTTGCTTTCCTTAATACTTCTTCCTCAATCTCTTTCGGAACCACTACAACCCCATCTGCATCCGCTACAATGATGTCTCCTGGACTTACTGAGGTTCCACCGCAAGAAATCGGCACGTGTACTTCTCCCCATCCACCTTTAGCGCTTGATGCAACAGTTGTACCTTTGCAAAATACTGGGAAATTTAGTTTTTTTACCCCAAGGATGTCACGAATAACCCCATCGGTGACTATCCCTTTAATCCCTAATGTTTGCGCAAGTCCAAGGATGAAATCTCCTGCGATGGTTCGATAGGTATCTCCTTTTGCATCTACAACAATAATATCCCCTGGCTTGGCTTCACGAATTGCACGTAATACGCATTGATTATCACCAACAGGCATTTTAACAGTATAGGCGCGCCCTGCAATTCTGTATTCCTCTTTTAATGGTTTAATTGATGGATCCATATTATTTAGCCCTTGCATCGTGTCAGAAATGCACGTGGTTGGAATATCCTGAAATGCTGAAACAATCTCACTCATCGTTGACCTCCTTAAGATATAAATAGAATAGAATCTAATTCCATGTTACAAAAAAGTATGGACATTCTATAATATTAAAAAGGAATGGATGAATATAACAAAAAGGAATGAAAAATAGTTAGCAAAAATATCACCTATTTTATAGAGTACCAGGTAAAGAGCATTCATGTACGATTTTTCATAATAGTCAAATAATATACACATTTATGAATTGTATACATTTTATTGTTTATTTACAATTGACTAAATGTAGCTTATATATGTAAAATACATATATAGTAATTTTATTAAGGTGAACCTGTTGTTGGTAATGTGTATTTAAAGGGTCATGCTAGACAACTCAACATTATTGATCCAAGCTCAATCAATTTTTTACAATGTATTCTAGTTTTCTTGAACTCTACATACTTCCGTTTCATAGGGAGGATAATATAGAGAAATTTATAAAAACAATGAGGAGGAACGAAAATGGTTCAAAAGATGATTCAACAAAAAGAAGAAGTTCTAAACAAGGAAGTTAAAAAATTGGAGGTTCAAAAAGTAGAGGTTGCTAAAGTTGAGATTCAAAAAGTAGAACAGCAAAAAGAAACAAACTATGTCTCGGATCTATATATTGAAACACTTTGGGATCAATTTGAAGGTGCAGTATCTCGTACAAGAGAACTTAGAGAACAAAGTAAAGAACTATACTTAAATGCTATAAAAGAAACAACAAAGTTTAATGGAGTATACCGTAAAACCTTTATGGGGCTTTTTGAGCAAGCAACAAAATTAAATGGCGATTTCCGTAATGGGTTATTCCAAAACAACATTTTTAAAACAAATGAGTCTACTCAAGAAGTGACAGAATCTTTAAATAGTCAAGTAAGTGAAGCAGCTAGTAAATTAGAGGAGCTTTATTTAACTCCAATTAACTCAGCCTTTGATTTAATTAAAAAAACTGAGGAGCTTTTTGAACAAAATAGCGGGGCATTCATTGAATATACAAATGAAGCGCGTAATGCTTGGGAAGCTGTCTTTGACAACTATGTAAAACAAGCAAGAAAGACTCATCAAAATATTGCTCATCAATTGGAAGATAGCGTGCGTGTACTAGTTACTCCAAGTAAATAGTGTACATACCTATTGGAAAATACCTCCTTTATAGGTTGAGTCTTCTTTGTTAATAAATTATCTATTTCGCACAAAAAAAGCAGCTTTACCTAACTCGGCAAGCTGCTTTTTTTATTTCTTGATTAGAACTGTTTCTAATATATACACACTTGACTGCAAGTGGAGTGAGATAAGTATGCATAACCTTAGTACTGAACAATTGCTAGAAGCATTTAATTCTGCTATTAAGTTAAATCTTTGCAAAGACTTTATTCGGTTATTGGCTAATGAGTTAGATGGACGATTAACTAATGAATCACCCATAAATGATTATAGAAAGATTTTAAATCAGTATATTAAATCAGATTAGAATTTGAATTTATTCTTTATTCAATGATCTTCCAAGAAATAAATTGGGTTTTACCGCTCAGAATTAATAT
>JAANMP010000007.1 GCA_011250595.1 Bacillus sp. MM2020_1
ATTATGTGTTAAGGTCTCCCTTTATGAATATAATTTAGGATAACATTTGCCGTTTCTTCTACCGCTTTGTTAGTAACATCAATAACAGGACAGTTTATTTTCTGCACAATTTTTTCAAAAAAGATTAACTCTGCTTTAATGCGTTCAATATTGGCGTAACTGGCCTTATCATTTAATCCTAAGGAAATTAATCGTTCCCTTCTGATATTATTTAACTTTTCAGGACTTATTTTCAAGCCGAAGCATTTCTCGATTGGAACCTTATAAAGTTCTTCTGGCGGATCAACTTCCGGTACAAGCGGGACATTCGCAACCTTTAAACGTTTATGAGCTAGATACTGAGATAGTGGCGTCTTGGAAGTTCTTGATACACCAATTAAGACAATATCTGCTTTTAATATGCCTCTTGGGTCACGACCATCATCATATTTTACGGCGAATTCAATCGCTTCCACTTTTTTAAAATAATCCTCATCTAACTTACGAACAAGTCCTGGCTCACAAAGAGGTGTCTTTCCACTGAAAACTTGAATCTGATCCATGATTGGGCCAATTAAATCAACAGCCAAGATCCCTTCCTTTTCCGCTCTTTCCTTGATATATGTACGCATTTCAGGTTTGACAAGCGTAAAGGCAATCATAGCTTTATCCAGTAAAACAAGGGAAAGGACTTCATCAATATGCTCCTGATCCTCCACATAGGGAAATCTTTTTAAAGTCATCCCGGAGCCATTAAACTGGCTTATTGCTGCTTTGGTAACTAGTTCAGCTGTTTCCCCCACTGAATCAGATACAACATAAATAATTGGTAAACTCATTCTCCCTCAACAACCCCTCTTCAAGTTAACTTTCCGTTTGTTACTCATCACCAAGTGCCACAAAAGCCTTTGTAATGTTAGTCTTCGTTAATCGCCCGATAACTTCATATCCATTTTCTGTTTTTCGAACAATTGGCAGGGCATCAATTTGTTTTTCAATTAATTTTTTTGCGATATCAATCAATAAATCGTCCCGTTCGCACATGGTGATATTTGGCATTCTGGTCATAATAATATTGACAGGAATAGAGGTAAGCTCTTGCTTCCCTATACTTGCTCTAAGCAAATCTTTCCTTGATAGTACTCCAACAAGAATGGTATTTTGATCCACAACAAATAATGTTCCCACATCCTCAAGGAACATGGTACAAATGGCATCGTAAACGGAGATATTTTCATTCACTACTACAGGAATGGATTGATAATCTTTTACATATATTTTTTGTAGATTTTCGGTCAACAGCTGTGTCCCAGATTTTCCAGTATAAAAATAACCGACTCGCGGTCTTGCATCTAAAAAGCCGGCCATTGTCAATATTGCAAGATCTGGCCTTAATGTAGCTCTGGTCAAACTTAATTGATCTGCGATATGCTCCCCGGTAATTGGCCCATTTTCTTTTACAATTTGCAAAATATGTTCTTGCCGTTTGGTCAGTTCGATTGTTCACACCACCTTTGTATTACTTTTAGAGGAGATTACACACGACTTTCTAAAAGTCATACTTATTAGGAATATTATATACTAATGAATGTATTAAGAAAACTCGCCAAAGGGCGAGTTTCTCATTAAAACGTCATCTTTTCTTGTAAAAAGCTAACCAGTTCTTGGATTGGGATACGTTTTTGCTCCATTGTATCACGGTCCCGAACTGTAACCATATGATCTTCTTTAGATTCGAAATCAAAGGTGATACAATACGGTGTCCCGATTTCATCATGACGGCGATAGCGTTTGCCAATAGAACCTGATTCGTCATAATCCACTGAAAAGTGCTTAGCTAAAGCAGCGAATACTTCACGTGCTTCTTCAGACAGTTTCTTCGATAACGGAAGGACTGCCGCCTTGAACGGGGCTAAGGCTGGGTGGAAATGCATGACCGTTCTAGATGTACCATCTTCAAGCTGTTCTTCGTCATAGGCATCAATTAAGAAGGCTAAGGTCACCCGATCCGCTCCTAAGGAAGGTTCAATACAGAATGGTACATACTTCTCATTTGTTTCAGGGTCAAGATAATGGAAATCTTCACCCGAATACTCCATATGCTGCTTCAAATCATAATCAGTTCTTGAGGCAACACCCCAAAGTTCACCCCAGCCAAACGGGAACTTAAATTCAAAATCAGTAGTTGCATTACTATAATGCGATAGTTCATCTTCAGAGTGGTCCCGAAGACGTAAATTTTCCTTGGTAAGACCTAAAGACATTAACCAGTTTTCAGCAAATTGTTTCCAATAATCAAACCATTTAAGCTCTTCACCAGGCTTACAGAAAAATTCAAGTTCCATTTGTTCAAACTCTCTAGTCCGGAACGTAAAGTTACCTGGAGTTATTTCATTACGAAAACTTTTTCCAATTTGAGCAATACCAAACGGCATTTTCTTTCTCATCGTCCGCTGAACATTTTTAAAATTCACGAAAATACCTTGGGCTGTTTCAGGGCGAAGGAATATTTCATTTGTACTTGATTCTGTTACCCCTTGGAAGGTTTTAAACATTAAATTAAACTGACGAATTCCTGTAAAATCATGACTGCCACAGTCAGGACAGGCAATATTGTGCTCTTTAACCATTTCTTCCATTTTTTCAAATGGTAAGCCGTCAACAACCAATTCAATCCCTTTTTCATCAAGTGCATTTTCAATTAATTTATCGGCCCGATGACGTGCTTTACAATTTTTACAGTCAATCATTGGATCATTAAAGTTCCCAATATGTCCTGAAGCTTCCCATGTACGAGGATTCATTAGAATACTTGCATCTAAACCAACATTGTACGGCGACTCTTGAACAAATTTTTTCCACCATGCCTGCTTGATATTATTCTTAAATTCAACTCCTAGCGGGCCGTAATCCCAAGTATTAGCGAGTCCTCCGTAAATCTCTGAACCTGGAAAAATAAATCCTCTGTGCTTCGCATGTGAGACGATTTGTTCCATTGTTACTTTCATTGAAATTGCTCCTTTTAATAAATTTGCTTTCAAACAAAAAAACTCTCGTTCCTATGCTTATTAGCATAGGGACGAGAGTTACCCGCGGTTCCACCCTAATTGCTGTAAAAATACAGCCTCTTTAATCGTGTTATTTAACACATTAGCTTGCTCAGGAACGCCTTCCTTAGTGCCCTATACCCTAGCTTCCACCACCCTAGGTTCGCTTTTATAGAGATTACTAAGTACTCTTTTCCGTCAATGCAAATATTTTATTAAAGAAAATAATAGCGAAAACTCCAAACATTGTCAACTGGTCAATTATAAGAGATTACGAAATTTATCCATCGAATTAAGAAACTTCTTTGTTTTGAGATGAAGACCCGAGTACTCTTCATAGTAAGAAGTAATAACATTCTTAAGCTCAGCCTTCGTCTCAGCTTTAACAGAAATATTTCCTAACCTAGAAAGATCAAAATAATAAAATAGCCTGATTAATTTAACCGCACTAGGTGATAATTTATAATGGTACGGATCCTTATCTAGACATCGATGACAGATAAACCCGCCTTCACGAATGGAAAAAGAAAAACGTCCGTCTGTATTGCCACAAATGGAACATTGATTCAAGATTGGATTTAATCCCAACACATTTAACATTTTCATCTCATAAATATTCATGAGTATATCCGGATCGTAGCCTTCATTCAAGTAATTCAATGTTTGATAGAGCAATTCAAAATGATAAGGATTTGGTTTTTTTTCTTCCGTGCATTTATCGGTTAACTCGACAATATAACTAGCATAGGCCGTTAAAAAAATGTCTTCACCAATTGACCTTAAGGAGGTAGCAGTTTCTCCCTGCTGCATACTTCCTAATCCAGATCCTCTATTAATTAGAAAATAACCATGGGTAAAAAGCTGTGTAATCGAGGAAAGGCGGCTGTTTGGCTTTTTTGCACCACGAGCCATTGCGCCAACCTTTCCCCATTCCCTAGTATATAAAGTCACAATCTTATTTGTTTCACCATAATCTGTTGTTCTAATAACAATGCCTTCACACTTTTGAAGCATTATTGTCACCTTCTAAAGTAGCACGAAGACAAACTTATGAAACGGGAAAATCGATTTGTGCTAGCTCATCATTCAGATTTCCGGGTATTTCTTGGTTTTCCTTCTCTAGTTCTTTAATGAGAAGATATGTGTCAATATTGCCTGTTTGAAGGAATACTTTCCACGTAAAATCCATCATCGAAAACCCCACCTTTCATATTTAGCCTAGCTTTCATTCGGTCCCAAACCTTACAATTATCATAGCCTGCCAGCGCAAAAATCATAAGACAAAATATTTGTTAATGTTGTCCATGCATAATTTTAAATAAACGGTAATATTTTAGTTAGGGTTATTAGAAAAGAGCTAGCCAATATTAATCAATATTCATCTTCATTGAAGCCATAATCTCGAAGCTGGGACATCTTATTGCGCCAATCTTTTTGAACCTTTACCCATAACTCTAAATACACTTTTGACCCGAGGAGATTTTCAATATCCACTCGCGCACGCTTTCCTATTTCTTTTAACATGCTTCCTTGTTTCCCAATAATAATTCCTTTTTGCGAATCACGTTCAACAATAACTGTTGCCATAACATCAATAATATCTTTTCCTTCTCGCCGCTCCATTTTGTCAAGAACCACAGCTAAAGAGTGGGGAATTTCCTCTCGTGTTAAGTGGAGGGCTTTTTCCCTGATTAACTCTGTAATAATAAAGCGTTCAGGGTGATCAGTGACCTGGTCTGCTGGATAGTACTGCGGTCCCTCTGGTAAGAAAGACTTTATCTGACCCAACAGTTGCTCCACATTGTTACCTTCTAGCGCAGAGATTGGCACAATTTCTTTAAACGGATATTTTTCTTTATATGATTCAATTATCGGCAATAATTGATCAGGGTGTACTTGATCAATTTTATTTATGACAAGGAAGATAGGTGTATTTACTGTTTGGAATTTTTCAAGAATAAATTCTTCACCACGTCCAAATCCTTCTTCAGCATTTACCATAAAAAGAATCAAATCAACCTCTTTAAGCGTATTTACAGCTACCTTCATCATAAAATCGCCTAATTTATGTTTTGGTTTATGGATACCTGGAGTATCTATAAAAATCATTTGGGCGTCTTCTACTGTTAATACGCCTTGGATTTTGTTACGAGTGGTTTGTGCCTTATCACTCATGATGGCAATTTTTTGGCCAATCACGCGATTAAGAAATGTGGATTTACCTACATTCGGACGGCCAATAATCGAAATAAAACCTGATTTGTAGCCTTTGCTTGCGTTCTCATTATTCAGCATGTAAATCCTCCTGGGTGAAGGATGTTGCCTTGATTGCTTCTACAATTAGTTGATCAATGTTCACTTATGTTCTTCCCTTCCAGCAAGAATCTGCTGTTTCTTTATTTTACCTCAAAAAAGTTTGAAAATCATTAGGTTGAGGTAAAAAAATTAAAAAATTAGAATTTTCTCATAAATCAGCATGTCTATATATTTTGCTGATAAGTTATTTTACCGAATCCAGTTACCCATTTCAAATGACAGCGAATAAACTTTTTTCAGCTTGACTTTTTAAAACCTTTGTATATATGGAAAAAAGATAAATATCCCAATTGCAATCGAAAGAACGGCATAGATCAACACCGCACCAGCCGCCATATCCTTTGCCTGTTTTGCTAAAGGATGATACTCAGCTGTAACAAGATCAACAACTCGCTCGATTGCGGTATTCACTAATTCCAATGCAAACATACCCCCGATAGCAATTAGGATAAATAACCATTCCATTTTTGTAATCGAAAAATAATAGGAAACAAGTAAAACAATAATTGAGCAAAATAAATGGCTCTGCATATTTTTCTCTGACTTCAGGGCAACCAGAATTCCCGCGAATGCATTTGAAAATGTTCCCAGCCATGACTGCTGCGGTCGTTTATCGTTTGAGTCCATACTCATCTAATATTTCCTTTTGCCGTGTGAACATTTCTTTCTCTTCTTCTTCAGTCATATGATCATAGCCAAGAAGATGAAGGAAGCCATGTACTGCTAGAAAACCAAGTTCACGTAAAAAGGAATGTCCATATTCTTCTGCCTGCTCAATTGCTTTAGGAATGGAGATAATAATATCACCCAAGACGCGAGGCATATCGGCCCCAATTAGCTCCATCTCGCCTTCTCCAAGTTCCTCCATAGCAAACGAAATAACATCCGTAGGCTTGTCTTTATCGCGGTATTCTCGGTTAATTTCCTGTATTCTTTCATTCGATACAAATGTAATGGAAACTTCGCTATGCGCTTCAACCATTTGTTTCCTAGCCGCAAAGGTGATTACCCTTTCAATTTCAAGCATTTGTTCTTCAGTCAGGTTTTCAGTTTCGTCGATACAATCAATTAATAATGTCATGCATGCTTCTCCTTCTTTTTCATTTCCGGGTATTCAATTCTGGAGTGAAAAATCCCCGTTAAGGTCTCACATAAAGCTTCAGATACAGTTTCAATTTCTCTCATAGTGATATCACAATCATTCAATTGTCCATCTTGAAGACGATCCGCCACAATTTTTTTTACTAATGACTCGATTATTTCAGGCGTAGGCTGGGATAATGAACGAACCGCTGCCTCGACACTATCTGCAATACCAACGACAGCAGACTCTTTTGTTTTTGCCTTTGGACCAGGATAGCGGTAATCCGCTTCCTTTATTTCAGTATCCCCCTGGATTGCCTTATGATAAAAGAATTTAAGCAGGGTTGTCCCGTGATGTTGTTCAGCAATCTCAATAATTTCTTTAGGCATATGGTACTTCTTTAAAATATTAGAGCCATCTGTGACATGGGCAATAATGATGCTGGCACTTTTTTCCGGTGGCAGACGATCATGGGGATTTTCAAGATGCATCTGGTTCTCAATATAAAAATTCGGACGACGTGTCTTGCCAATATCATGGTAATAACTCCCAACTCTTGCTAAAAGCCCATTTGCTCCGATTGCTTCGCATGCAGATTCCGCTAAATTAGCCACCATTACACTATGGTGATAGGTACCTGGTGCTTCCATTAATATTTTACGTAACAGTGGATGGTTTGGGTTTGAAAGCTCAATCAGCCTCATCGTCGACAGGATCCCAAAACTCGCCTCCAAAAAAGGCAGTAAACCAATGGTTAAAACAGCTGACCCAATCCCTGAAACAAGAGCAGTGATTAAATAATATCCATATTCTACTCCGGAAAATTGTCCATTGGGCAAATACATTAACGCTAAAATCGTTAATAGGTTTACGATTGCTGCAAAAGAGCCTGCCTGCAAAATCTTCGAACGCTGATTTTGGTTACTTAAAAATAAAATTCCCGCTAAGGCACTGAATAGGATATAAATTCCTTCTGAAAAGTTAAGTGTTCCTGTAACTCCTTCGTTAAATAAAATACTGCCGCATACTGCCATAATAATTGACATAAGAATGGCAAGCTTTTCATCAATCAAAATCTTAATTAACATTGCCCCTAGTGCTGCAGGGTAAAGATAACCAATTCCCGCAAAAGTAAAAATTTGCAGCATGCTGATTATTTTCATAATACAGATTGATAGAATGAAAATAATACCATACAACAGCAAGTCTGTCTGTCTCTTTTCCGGATTGGATTTTATTTGATAAAAATAAAAATAAATCGAAGATAAAATAATTGATATCAACACCATTAATCCAATGAAGGGTTTAAAGGATCTCTCATTATTCAGGAGGCCAACTAACTTTAACTGTCTAAATATATTTTGGTTAATTAATTCTCCTTCTTCCACTATAATTTGACCCTGAAGAATTTTTGCCGGTTCCACGCTTTCTACTGCTTGCTGCCGTAGTTCCTCTGTCGCATTAGGATCATAAAATTCATTTTGAATCACAGCATATCTGCCGAGTTCAATGACACCATTTCTTAAATTATCATTTAAAGTGGTATATTTTAATTCTTCCTCCACTCTTTTTTTGGCATTCTCTACTTCGTCAGCAGAAATCCGCTGGGCCATAACATTATTAATCGCCGTAACAGTTAAATCCTTGGCAATCGATAATTCATCATTACTAGCTTGGACTAAAGCCATAAAGACCCGATCAGAAAGTCCTTTTGATACATTCGGTGTTAATTTAGCCTTTAACCTAGTCATTTTTTCGGAATCACTTGGTTCCTTTTTTTCTGGTTTTTCTTCTGTAGTAAGCTCTTCAAACTTCTTAATTTCTTCATTTATTTCATCATTCACTTCAGTAGCTGCTTGAAATATGGAGCTGATTAAATCCACTCGATTTTGCGTGTATTCCTTTTTTAGGGCATATACATCTTGTACTTGATCGAGAGCATCCTTGCGTTTATTTTCTGTACTTTTTTTATCCTCCACTGTCCCAGGGGAACGAATTGTTTTTTCTGCTACAGAAAACAAGCTTATATCCAATTTTTCTGGTTTTACATTACTATACATTGCTGCAAATAATACGGTACCTAGCATGATAAAAAATAGAACTAGAAAAAAAGTGATGTCTAGCAGCTTACGTATCCGTATGAAGTATTGCTGTAGTTTACCCAACTATATCCCTCCAACCACGGCCCTTTAAGTGATTCATGAAAAATCATCTCTCAAAAATTGTCATATTTTCACTGTTTCTGCTTTATGTAAAATGATAACAGTTTTTCGAACAAGTTTCACCTTTCTTTAAAAGAAGATTGTTTGAAGTATGTCTTTCCAATGAAAAAGAGGTAAACCACAATAGGTTTACCTCACATTACATTATTGCTGCTCAAGCTTGTTCTCGTAAGCCTCGATAATTCTGCCGACAAGTGGATGGCGAACCACGTCAGTTGTTTCTAAAAAGACAAAGGAAATACCTTTTACATTTTTCAAAATGCCTTCGGCTGCAATTAAGCCTGATTTAGCCCCTTTTGGCAAATCAATCTGTGTTTGATCACCCGTAATGACCATTTTTGACCCAAAGCCAAGCCTTGTCAAAAACATTTTCATTTGGGCATGTGTGGTATTTTGGGCCTCATCGAGTATTACAAAAGCATCATCTAATGTACGCCCTCTCATATAAGCAAGCGGTGCAATTTCAATCGTTCCTCGCTCAATTAACCTTTGCGTATGTTCAGCACCAAGCACATCATGCAGAGCATCATATAGCGGCCGTAGATAAGGGTCTACTTTCTCTTTTAAATCACCAGGAAGAAAGCCAAGACTTTCACCTGCCTCAACAGCAGGTCTAGTTAAAAGGATTTTATTTACTTGCCCGTTTTTGAGAGCACCCACGGCCATGACGACAGCAAGATAAGTTTTCCCTGTCCCGGCAGGACCAATCCCAAATACAAGATCTGTCTTTTTAATGGCAGAAACATATTCTCTTTGTCCAAGTGTCTTAATCCGAATGGTTTTACCTTTAACATTTTTACCGATTTCCTCATCATACAAATTCACAAAATATTCAAGTGTCCCGGCATTCGCCATTTGGACCGCGTAGAGGACATCTCTTTGACTAATATTTATTCCCTTTCGAATCACAATCATTAATTTATTCAGGATTTGTTCTGCCAGATTTACGTTTTCCTCATCACCTGATAAACTGACAGCTTCACCTCGAGTAATGATCGTAACATCAAGCTCTTGTTCAATTATTTTTAAATTGGAATCAGAATTCCCCAGCAAACTAATTGCTTCTGCAGGATTTTCAAGTTGTACATTTATGGTAGTTAACTTTTCTGTCATTCACTGGTCTCCCCTGAAATCGGTTGTCCGACTGCAATATTTTCAATTACCTTAAAATGAATATCCAGTATAACTTTACCATTCTTAATCGCTTTGTGTAAAATTTTTTCATCTTTTATAATAGCATCTTCATCTAAGCGCCCTTTTATTTGTTTTTTTGCTAATTCAATGGCAATTTTTTGGGCGTCTTTATTTGAATAGGTGCGCTGTACTTCTTCTCGTTCTCGAAGTGTCTTATTGAGATATGAAATTGGCAATTCCCACTTCAAAAAATGAATCTTGTGAACATTCTCTTCTGTTTCATAGTTACTAAATTCCGGCTTACCAATGCCCCACACAGGGAGTTCATAATTACCAAGTAAGATAAAATGCTTTTCTTTTTCTTTACCGCTAAAAACTTTAAAATTGGTTACTAACGGAAGCTCCACATGACTTTTATACCAAGTTTCACCCCACACTTCTCCTTTGGCAGCAACCAATTCTGGAGTACCCTCTTGTCCAAATGCACCTGAAACGAGTAATTGTCCCGGTTCCACATGATCGTTAATATCGACCACTTTTTGGCCATTTTCAATATACATATTGACAATGATTGCTTTCTTTTTGGCGATTAGGTTCCTCGGTGATAATTGCTTTGGCTTTTGCGGCTCATTTTTTTCAACCACTTGAAGATGGAAGGTTGTCCCCTTTAATTCCACTCCAACCCAAGTCAACTCACCAACATTATTAGTCAGTTTCCTTTGAATTCCTTCCACATTATCTACAAAAAATTGCAATTTCCCTATTTTCACACCCATCTTGTCCAATTCTTTGCGAATCTGATACTCTGTCGCTGGTTTTGCCCCTTTTATTTCAATTCCCCAAATAACATTGGATAGGAATATTAAGATCAGCAGGAAAATTCCTGCTCCTCCCAAAAAGCCACTATTTTTAATGGCTCTCTTTAGTAAAAAAGGCACCCCGCTCTTTCGTAAAAAGGATATGGTGCAATCACTTTTACGTGCATAATGCCTGATGTTCTTGGCATCCGTGAGCCTCATCTTAAATGTAATCGTTTCAGTCCCATGCCGTTTGACATTCCAAATATGAAGACCATTCCTAGTCAGAACGTTTAAAAAACGTTCTGTACCCTTTCCCGATACTTTAACAGTTACCTTGCCATAAAAAAATTCGATCCACTGGTTATTCATTTTTCTCCTCCCGGATTATCATTTATATAAATGACCTGATCAATTTTCCCTTCCAGCAAAATTTCTTCAGGCAAAATCGTTTTAATGACAAACGATTTACCTTTTATTAATAACTGCCCTTGCTTTAATAGCAGTCGGAGTTCTTTATCAGTAAATACAAGTAAACCTCGATGGTTCTCTATATATACATGGATTTGCCCAATCATCGTAATGCGGGGTAAATCCATCATGACATCTTGAGGAAGATCCATTTTTTTAGCCATCCAGTTACGAACCCGCCCGGCCCATTTTTTCGCCATAAAAAAAGAACCCCCTTTCATCTCATATTTATGAGATTGTTTACAGGCTTTTAAGTGTGATACAATGGAGTCTCAATACAACATATGTAATAGGAGTTCACAACATGCTAATTAAAACAGTCGCTATCTATAACCGTATTTCTAGGGATAACAATGAAGACGAAGATGTACTATTGAATCATAGAACGATTACTACAAGACTATGCGAGGAACGTGGCTATAATTACAAGTTATACGAAGAAGTCATTAGCGGTGGCAAGGCTATTGAAGAAAGACCTAAGCTAATGCAATTAATGACTGATATAAATGAAGGATTGTATGATGGGCTTGTAGTCGTCGAACTTAGCCGTATTGAAAGGGATAACCTGTATTCTCAAATGGTGGCTAAGATACTTGAAGATAATGAAGTGCCTATTATTACTACAAGCAGGATGTATAACCTAAATGATGAAAATGACCGTTTAATGTACGATATGGAAAGCATGATATCCAGTAAAGAACTAAAGACCATTACAAGACGTATGAAAGCAGGTAAATTAGAACGTGCAAAGCGTGGGGAATGGGTGCAGGGTGTTCCGCCTATTGGGTATAAGCGGAATGATGAGAAGAAACTTGAAATCGAGGAATCAGAAGCGAATCTAGTCAAACAGATATTCAACTATGCTGAAAGCGGTTATGGTCTTACTACAATCGTAAATAAGTTAAATGGATATAAAACAAGAACAGGCAATCCCTTCACATTAACTGCAGTAAATACCATACTTAAAAATCAAACCTACACAGGATACATCATATATAATGCAAAAGATAAGAAAGGCAATTTAATAATAGAAGAAATTAAAACTAAGAACGCTCACGAAGCAATCATTAGCAAGGAACAATTTAATTCTGTGCAACAGGCTCTAAGAGGTCGTGTAAGCGGTGATTTAGAAGTTAGAAACCGCTCAAGAGGAAAAGTGATATCTATGTTGAAAGACCTTGTATATTGTAAGGAATGCGGATTGAAGATGGGATTAAAAAAAGACTCTAAACAAGTTGATACAATTTATCTCAAAGGTTGTAAATGTGGTGTTAAAGGTGTCAATCAAGATAGGTTAATTGATTCATTTATAGCACAGTTGTTTAGGGTTGAGTCGCACTTTCGTGAACAATGGGAAAAAGCTTTAAACACTCCTCATGACGTTTCTGAAGATAGCCTATTACAATCTATCTCAGAACTGAATAAGACCGCCGAGAAGCTAAAAAAACGACTAGAAGGATACATTGAAATGCGTGCTGATGGGGATTTAACAAGGGAACAATTCCAAAATAAAAAATCCAAGACAGAAGCTGAATTAAATCATGTTCTAAGTGCAATAGATGACCTGCAGGAGCAATTAGATTCTTTGGATAAAGATACAATATCAAGCCAATATGAAGCCAAGATTAAACAAATTATCGAATTCTATGAATTGTACAATGCTAGAGAACTTGAACACAAAGATTTGGAACACATGAACCGCTTATTGAAAACAATAATTCACAAGGTTCATTACCAACGATTGATTTGGACAAGCACAGTTCCCGTTTCATATAATATCGCCAGTGTTAGGATTGAGGCAGGAGATTATACTGAAGATGTTATAGAGTTGGATATTGAAGTGAAGTAGGGATATCCCATGAACTTGCGTATCCTTTTTTATATCTTTGATTGACAGTTAGTATTGAATCGCTCATTTTTAGTGCAAGCTAACTGGTATGATTTATTGTTCCACATAGTTATAAACGTGATTAACACACAGTAAAAACAATAGGTTGAAGGTGATAATTTGAGTAGTAACAATAGAGCGGTATATAAGCAATTCATACCCCTTGATATGAGAAGAATTCAAAGTAAGAAAGACGGAGTAAACTATGAGTTTATCCCCTCGGTCAATGAAGAAAAAGTCAAGGAATTTGAAGCCAAATATAACTTAACATTTAAAGAAACAACTCCACATTATGTAAAGATTGAATGGAATCTTGAACAATTAAGCAATAAAGAACAGTTGGAGAAAGCGTATCCGTTTCTCTATAAAGTTATTAAACGTAGACTAAATTCCTTATCAACATTCATTGAGGATTCAAGAGACAAAATTTTTAGTCTTGTAGCACGAAAAGAAGGGAACTACTATTTCTTTGCATCAGCGAGATATTTAGCATCGCAACATCCTAGCAGTTACAGTACGTGGAATAGAAACATTTCGATTTTTTGCACGATAGGATTAGTCAACAAGGTAAAACCTAATAATCGAATGTTAGATCGTAGAGCAACAAGAGAAAATAAAAAATTAGCCAAAAGATTGAATATTGACCATGAAAAGCTATCACCCCCTAATTTCTACACTATACCTATTTACAATGATGATTTGTTAACGGAAGCAAATCAAAGAGCCAAAGACCTACTAGACAATAATTTTCGTGCAAATGGATTCAGTAAGAATTTCTTAATAAGGGTGTTTGGACAAGAGTTTGCTGATTCAGTATTCCATGATGAACGCTCTATATCAGAGTTTAGCCAAAATGTTCAATCAAAGATTGAGGAGTTTATCTTAAAGGATATTCATCGCCACGGTTACACAACCAAAGTCAGGATACTAACGTATGTTAATATCAAATATTCTCAATTGAAACCTTGGGAAAACGGATTCAATAAAGAGAGGCAGAACAGAAAGTCTATACTAAGTAGAGAATTTGATAGGAGTATTTCTGAAATAAAGGAGAAGTACAATTTAGAGTACAAAAAGGCGAATAAGGAATTGAAGGAAAAATTCAAATTGGATTCGAGTAAGACTATCATTTATCAATTATTTAGTAGCCATTCAGAAAGTTTAATATCGGAGCGGGATAACAAGTCCTAATAAGAAGGTAAGCCACTATTGAGGTTTACCTTCTTTCGCTATCTTAATTCAAGTCATAAATACAATAGAATAATAAAACTTGTCTTTTAATAATGATTGCTAACCTATCAGTAGTGACCTCCTCCCTACTTTCCTTGGTAATTCTTGAAGTCCTCCACTCGCTTGCATGGTGCGCTACTGAACTTAATAGATTGTGAAGGAATATACTTAAACTAACGAGCAGGTTAGTTGAGGAAGTAGTGATTAAGATTAGTTAAACATAGACAGAACCCTACCTTTATCAAATATACAATACTTTTTCAAAGTAAAATAATACAAGCTCTCCTTACTATTCAGGAGAGCTTGTATTATTTCAGTAGTCTCATTTTGATTATTTAGTTAAATCGTTCCTATCCTGCATGGAAGGTGGTTCTTCAAGCCAACCATTTTTCGCCATGATTTTTCCACCGTCCCGCCCGTAAGTTAATATGTCTTTTGCTTCACTAACCATTTTTAATGGGAGGTCACTTCGCAAACTAAATGCTGTTCCTAAAGCAGTGCTTCCTAAACCAAAGCTACTAATCAGACTGGTACAGTACATCATTAGTTTGTCCGAAAAAGGAGCAACCTTTGAGTCCGTAGCATTTGCCCCCCATGTTGAAGGCGGTTGAATATCACTCTGAAGAAATAATTGCGTATTGTCAGTTACAATTTGTTTCGCTAATTCTTTTCCTTTTATGAAGTATTTTTTTACTTCAGGTTCATTTGCCACTTGTGCGAACCCCGTTATCAATTGCATTCCAATAATGTTTGATTCAATTACATGGTATAAATGTGCTACCTCCACTGTATTCAATGCTCTCTTTTCAGAAAATATGTTAAAACCACTCATATAATTGGTTCCATCTGCAAACTCCACAGTCTTTGGCATAGTTAAAGCAGGAGGACGTGGTAAAACATCTTTCTCTTGCAAATAGTCTACGCATTCATCGTAAACATTCTGGGTAAATGCAGTTAATTCCTTATAAAGAAGAACGATATCTTTGCGATATGCCATATTTAAATGGAGGGAATGTAATCCCGTGCTTATTTCTTTCATAAGACGAAGAAACATAATATCAAACATGTTGTCATACAGTTTAGGCACGCCAATATTAACATCTTGCTCTGTGAATCCGACAGGAATGACAGCACCTTCATTTTTGAGGATGTTTTTTATAACTTCAATATAGTTAATAATTTTCATATGAGTATCTTGCATAATCTCTTTAGCTCGATTGTCATCTGCTTGTTCAATAAAATATTCAAGTATTCTCTGTGACATTGTTTTTTGTTGAAAAGTCATCCACAATGTTCCTAATTCACTTGAACTTAAAGCATGTTTTTGAGTCATAATCTAAACCTCCATTTGTTATATGCAATACAAAAAATACTAACTGTCATTAAATTTTAAGCCGCATTAAGATACCTCTTATTATACTCCCCACCATTAAGCCTGGAATTAGGGACATTATTGGGAGCCACATCGGACCCAATAATATTTGTCCTACTTTTAGTGACGAAGAATATACTAGCCCAAGAGTTACAAAATAAGCTCCAAATACAAAGGGAAGGTACGAGTAACGGGGAGTTTCACCTTCGGCATCTTTATATGCATCCCACATAGCAAACATATAAAGACAAGGATAAAACATTAACCACTGGTAATTTGTTGCTTCTATTGCTTCTCTGATTTTCCCTTTAAAGCTGTATAAAATAACAATGTTTAAATGACTATTAACATTAATTAGAAATTCCAAGACAATAAAAAAAATTCCTTTAATGATTTTTCTGTTTAATATCTGGACAAAACCCGGGAGAGCTATACTCCACAGAATAGCCTCTAACTTATCAGTCATAACATAATTCCCTTACTATATGTAATGACTTTAGGATTTCCAATAGGATAAATAATATGTATTGAAAGACATATCTTTTCGGACCTTATAATACGAAAGGGTGCTATTACTAAATTCAGGAGGTAAAATAATTGTCCCATCCATACAAGCAATTCGAAAATACCCCCTTATGGAACATAATAAACAAGGCAATTGCAGAACTTGTTGAAAATGATGATATTGAATTAAAAACTCAAAAAGAATACATCGTGGGTTATATAAGTAAATTGTTAATAGAATCGAATATTGTAAAGGAATGTACTTAAAGTAACGGGTGCTTTAGCGAAATATCGAATATCAACAGGAAAATGGCTCAGAGGAATTCTCTAAGCTATTTTTTGTTGCTTTATCTCGACTTAATCGAGAAGGTAAGTGCGAAGGATACAGACAGACCTAAGTTACAAGAAATGATAAAGTTTGCTCGAAAAGGAGATACAATCTATGTACATGATTTCAGTAGATTATCTCGAAGCACCAAAGACTTATTGGAACTAGTTGAACAATTACAAGCTAAGGAAGTTAACCTAGTGTCATTGAAGGAAGGCTTCGATATCTCTACACCAAATGGAAAGCTAATGTTGACTATGTTAGGAGCAATCAATGAATTCGAACGTGCTAATATGCTTGAGAGACAGCGTGAAGGAATTGCCATTGCTAAAGCAGAAGGTAAATACAAAGGAAGAAAAGAAGTATCAATCCAAGACTTCGACAAGCATTATCAACGATATATGAACCGAGAAGTATCAAAGTCACAGTTAGCAAAGGAATTAAATGTATCGAGACCAACCTTGGACAAGTTAATCAAAGAGCAACAACAAGTATCTTAAGAGACTCCTAAGGGGTCTCTTTTCATTTGCAATCGTTATGGGGGTACATTTCCACATTTTCATGGGGTTCATGGGCGGGATAAGGGTTAGGTTGCTTCTTCCACACGTCACAGATAATTAGAGAGTTGTCGAGTCAAACAAACAACTCAACAACCCTCTATAAAAAAATTCATATTTATGAAACGAAGGGAGGTTCTAGCACATCTTTTTCTATTTAGCTATCTTGATTTGCATCTAACCTTTTCTTGCGAAAAAGGTTTTTTTGGAACGCGGCTCACCTAGAATTTCTGACCAAACCATACCATTAATGAGCGTTTTTTCATCCGGATAAAGAGAAACGATTCCTCCTTCCTCTTGCCCGGACTTCACTTCTACTTTATCTATCTTTTGCTGGGCTTCAGACATTCCAATCCGTTTAACCTCAGACTCTTGTTTCAACTGCCGGTATTTATTTTCGAGCTTTTCTTGATGTTCCAATGGTATATTCTTTGATTTTAAGGTGCTAGATGTTGGAATTTCATCATGATCAAGTTGTTTTTTAACTAGCGTCCGAATTTCCTCAAAAGTCTCCATTGAAAATGTTTTATTTCTAGATTGTCCTGTCTTACCTTTTGCATTTCGGAAGATAACAGAAACTATACCGATGATAATCATAAATACTACTGTTTCCAAAAATCACCACCCCTTTATTTTCCCAAAGCGGGTTTTATTGTCCGTCTTTTTTATCTCCCGTTATCTTACCAATTGAACCTCTCATTTCAGTATCCGCTGAAATATTTTTAAAGTTCATATAGTCCATAACGCCAATATTCCCTGTTTTAAGAGCTTCAGCCATTGCAAGCGGTACTTGCGCTTCTGCTTCTACGACCTTTGCTCTCATCTCCTGTACCTTTGCCTTCATTTCCTGCTCTGTAGCGACAGCCATAGCCCTACGCTCTTCTGCTTTTGCTTGGGCAATTTTCTTATCGGCTTCCGCTTGCTCCGTTTGTAGCTCGGCACCGATGTTTCTACCTAAATCGACATCGGCAATATCAATCGATAGAATTTCAAAAGCGGTACCAGCATCTAATCCTTTGGCTAAGACTGTTTGCGAAATCAGTTCAGGGTTCTCGAGTACCTTACTATGGTCAAGTGAGGAACCAATCGTCGATATGACCCCTTCACCTACACGAGCTACAACAGTATCTTCACCCGCACCTCCGACAAGACGGTCGATATTAGCACGGACCGTAATTCTCGCTTTAGCCTTTACTTCAATCCCATTCATAGCCACACCTGCAATAAATGGGGTTTCAATCACCTTTGGATTTACACTCATTTGGACGGCTTCTAAAACGTCACGCCCGGCTAAGTCAATGGCAGCACAACGTTCAAACGATAATTCAATATTTGCCCGATGTGCAGCAATTAGGGCATTAACTACTCTATCGACATTCCCGCCGGCAAGGTAATGGCTTTCCAGTTGATTAGTGGTAACGTTTAAACCAGCTTTATGGGCCTTTATAAGAGGGTTAACCACTCTGCTTGGTGTTACCCTCCTAAGTCTCATCCCAACTAATGTGAAGATACTTATACGGACTCCTGCAGCTAGAGCAGAAATCCACAACATGACAGGTACAAAGGATAATAAAATCCCAAATAAGATTAAAGCTACAATTACAACTGCAATGATAAAAATAGTACCAGATCCTACAATCATTTTCTAACCCCCTTCATTTCTTATACCTCTCTAACAACAATGCGTGCTCCTTCAACTTTAATGACTTTAACGGCAGCATTCTGCTCAATAAAGCCACCTTCGCTTACTACATCAACTCTTTCACTGTTAATAATAACAGTTCCAGCCGGTCGCAAAATGGTGAGGGCAATCCCTTCTTTTCCCAACAGATCAATACGATTAATATTGGATACATATCCATCTTCTTTTTTAGCTGAATCAAATAGAACCATTTTATTAAATAAAATAAGTTTTTTGTCAAAAATCTTGATCATCATAAAGAATACAAGTACGGATAAGAATATGGCGATTAAGATAGAAACCCCGATTTGAATGGCATCTTCGCCTGCTAAAAAAAGACTTAATATTAATGCAGCAACACCCAGTGTGCCGGAAATTGCCCCGGGTAAAAAGAATTCAAGGAATATAAGGAGTAATCCTGCAACAAATAATAATAAAGTGCCATAACCCGCAAGACCTGCTTGAAAATGCCCATAAAAGAATAAAATGAGCGCAAACACACCGATAAACCCTGCCACACCGAATTTAGATGAAAAAAGCTCCAATACAATACCGATTCCCGCAATCGATAATAATACGGTTACAACAATCGGGTCAGTAAGAAATTCTGTCATTCGAGAGCCCCCTTTCGTTCTTTAGCTTCGACTATAATTATTACGTATGAAAATCAATTAAGTTTCATTAAAAAAATAAAAAGACCACAAGCCAAAGGCCTGCAGTCTTTACGTCAGAATACTATGAAAGGTGTTGTTGTACAAGTTTATTTACAAGTGCCCCATCTGCTTTACCCTTTACTTTAGGCATAATGGCAGACATCACTTTTCCCATTTCTGCTTTTGACTTTGCGCCGACTTCAGAAATTGTTTCTTTTACAACCTCTGCCAGTTCCTCTTCAGAAAGCTGTTTTGGCATATACAATTCAACGATAGCCAACTCCGTGCGCAACTTATCAACTAGGTCTTCACGACCAGCTTTACCAAATTCATGGAGGGAGTCTTTGCGTTGTTTTACTTCGCGAGAAAGGATTGTTAACTCAACATCATCGGTAAGCTCTTTAGTACCGAGCTTAATAGCTTCATTTTGCAAAGAAGCTTTCACCATCCGAATGACTGAGAGTTTGTCTTTTTCCTTGTTTCTCATCGCTTGTTTCATATCATTGTTCAAACGCTCGAGAAGACTCATGTATTACACCCTCTCTTAAAACTTACGTTTTCTAGCTGCTTCAGACTTTTTCTTACGTTTTACACTTGGCTTTTCATAGAATTCGCGCTTTCTTGCCTCTTGCAAAGTACCAGTTTTTGATACTGTACGTTTGAAGCGACGAAGAGCATCTTCAAGCGATTCGTTTTTACGAACGACGGTTTTAGACATTCTCTTTCCCTCCCTCCGAAACACAACACACTAACATTCAATCCATGTACCTTGCAATTATAATATAACCTTGATACAAGGTCAACTGAAATTCACAGTGATATTCCAAGCATTTTATTTTTTTATTCATACAAACGATGACTTGTCTTTATTTACCTTAAAACTGGCATGTCCCTCTAAGTCGTACCATACAATGAAGCGAGGGGGCCTATATATAATGCTTTACATACTATTATTTGTTCTTTGCATTTTATTATTTATTTTTGGGATGACCATTATTAGATTTGCCCTGTTTAATTTATCTGCAAATAAATTAAAGGGGTGGTTAATTAAATTGACCAGTACTCCCTTAAAAGGGATGCTGACAGGGACATTCATCACTGCACTTTTACAGAGCAGTACCGCAGTAATGGTAATTACGATTGGATTAATTTCAGCAAGAATAATGACGTTCCCGCAGTCTATTGGAATTATACTTGGCACAAATATTGGAACTACTTTTAAAACAGAATTAATTACATTTAATATTGATAAAGTCCTCGTTCCTTTCGCAATTTGTGGAGCCCTGCTTATTTTATTTAAAAATAAAAAAGCGAGAAGTATTGGGATGCTGCTGTTTGGAATCTCCTCAGTTTTTGCGGCTATGAAAGGCTTCGAGATGCTGGCAGTCCCGTTAACTTCGATGAATTTTATCAACAATTTTATTCTTTCCATTAATGATCAACTTCTTTTAAGCCTGTTAACTGGTACAATCATGACAGCCATTATTCAATCGAGTACGGCAATGACTGGAATTGCCATGAGCTTTCTATTATCTGGTTCCTTGCAACTTGATGCAGGTATCGCAATTGTCCTTGGTGCTAATATTGGTACATGTATCACCGCCCTAATTGCTTCCATTGGCGGCGGAAAAGAATCGAGACTAGCAGCATTTGCACACGTTTGGCTTAATGTTTTTGGTGTATTGCTATTTATCCCGCTCATTCCAACACTTACGGACAATGCCTCCATGCTTGCAGATACAAAAAATGTCCAATTAGCCCATATAAGTGTCATTTTTAATGTTGCCACCTCTATAATCGTCTTACCTTTTGCAACGAAATTTGGAAAAATGATTTTATTTTTACATGATAGAAAACCAAAAAAGACCACGTAAAAAGACGGCTTTCAGCCGTCTTTTACATATCATACTAATATTGATACTTATGACATATTTTTTGGTACTTATGACATATTTCTGGACAGTCATTACATATTTTTTGTCACTTATGACATATTTCCGGACATTAACTACCTATTTTTAGAAACTTACGAAATTAACTGGGATTAATTGGAATTTCCACTTTTTAATAATCTGAAGTGACCGTTAAACCGTTGACGATGGCAATACTAGAACTTGCCCCAATTCTTGTCGCTCCAGCCTCAATCATTTTTTGGACATCCTCTGTATTTCTAACCCCGCCGGAAGCTTTAACACCCAAGTCAGGACCGACAGTTTGCCTCATTAAAGCAATGTCTTCCGCCGTCGCTCCACCAGTAGAAAATCCTGTTGATGTCTTCACAAAATCCGCCCCCGCTTTTACGGAAAGTTCACAGGCGCGAATCTTTTCTTCTTGGCTTAACAAACTTGTTTCGATAATAACCTTCGTATGTGCTTTGCCCTTGGCAGCCTCTACAACCGCCCGGATATCTTTTTCCACCAATTCATCGTTATGATCCTTTAATGCTCCAATATTAATGACCATATCCACTTCATCGGCGCCATGCTCAATAGCGTTTTTCGTTTCAAACGCTTTGGTTTCATAAGTAGTCGCCCCTAATGGGAATCCTATTACGGTACAAACCATAACACCACTGCCTTGCAGCAGTTCTTTAGCGGTACTTACCCATGTTGGATTTACACACACCGAAGCAAATTTATATTCTTTTGCCTCTTGGCACAATGATTCAATTTGCTGCCGTGTTGCTTCAGGCTTTAATAAGGTGTGATCAATCATTGCAGCAATATTTGTAGTCGACATAAATGAGCTCCCTTCATAAGAAAAGCGCAAGCGCCCTGTTCAGCGGCGTATGACCTAGAGCGCTCCAACCGAGATAAAGGAAACACGAAGAGCCGGAGGCGAATCGATGTTGACTTATCGTAGGGCGGTGAGCGAAGGACACTAGCCGCTAGGGCACTGGAGCTAGACAATTTTCAAAGTCGAAATTTATACCTTCTTATTCTGAAAAAACAATCCAAAGTGGATTAGAAAGAAATTTGCTGCTGACAATAGTTTATCCAAAATACGATAAAAAAAAGGACCTAAATGGTCCTTAAATGGCAGTTTCTTCTTCAATAAATAATTCTGATTTTGTTACTGAATCCTCTAAAACCTTAACAAATTGTCCTTCGTTGTATGGGTAGCCTGCTTTGGTAACCTTTACTTTAACAATTTTACCAATCAAATCTTCAGCTCCTGAGAAAACAACTTTCATGTAGTTATCCGTGTATCCCATCAATAAACCGGAATTAGCTTCTTCCTTTGAGACCTCTTCAGGAATCACTTCTAAGACATCACCTTCAAATCGTGAAGCATATTCCTTTGCTAATTGATCAGAAAGGGAAATGAGGCGATGTACTCGATCATTTTTAACTTCCTCATCGACCTGATCTTCCATACGAGCGGCTGGTGTTCCAGTACGCTTTGAATACGGGAATACGTGAAGTTCAGAAAATTTATAGTCATTAATAAAATTATAGGTTTCCATAAACTCTTCCTCCGTCTCACCAGGGAAACCAACAATTACATCGGAGGTAACGGCAAGGCCAGGAAGAACTTCTTTTAGTCGCTCCAATCTTTCACCAAAGAACTCCATCGTATATTTTCGACGCATTCTTTTCAGAACAGAATTAGAACCCGATTGCAACGGAATATGCAAATGTCGAACGACAATCGGAGAATGTTTAATTACTTCAATCACTTCATCCGTAATTTGGCTCGCTTCAATCGATGAAATTCGCAATCGTTTTAGCCCTTTGACTGCTTCCAAGTCACGAAGTAATTGGGCAAGATTATAATCCTTCATGTCTTCTCCGTATCCGCCCGTATGAATACCAGTCAAGACAATTTCCTGGTAACCCGCATCAACCAATTGCTGTGCTTGACGAATAACTTCTTTCGGATCTCGAGATCTCATTAACCCGCGAGCCCATGGAATAATACAGAAGGTACAAAAATTGTTACAACCTTCTTGGATCTTTAGTGAAGCACGAGTTCGGTCCGTAAAGGATGGGACATCAAGTTCTTCATAGATGCGACTTTTCATGATATTACCAACACCGTTAATTGGCTGGCGCTCAAGCTTATATTGCTCAATATAATCAAGCATTTTAATTCGGTCCTGGGTTCCAACAACAACGTCGACACCAGGGATAGCCATAATTTCTGCGGGTGAGGTTTGTGCATAACAACCTGTTACACAAATAACCGCATCAGGATTTTTTCTGACAGCCCGTCGAATGACCTGTCGGCTTTTTTTATCGCCTGTATTAGTAACGGTACATGTATTAATAATATAAACGTCCGAAATTGATTCAAAATCAACTCGTTCGTAACCTTCTTGTTTAAATAACTGCCAAATAGCTTCAGTTTCATAGTGATTAACTTTGCATCCTAATGTATGAAACGCAACTGTTGCCATTATTTGTTCACCTCATTAATTCAAAATGATAGGAAATTGCCGCGAGTGTATATAAAGGGGCAGTTTCCGTTCGTAATATTCTAGGGCCTAACCCGCAAATTGCAAAATCATTATCCCTTAATTGCTCTACTTCTGAATCGGTTAAGCCGCCTTCTGGTCCAAATACCAAAAGAAGTGAATCACCTTTGTTCATTTTTTTAAGCGTAGCAGCAAAAACGGAAGTTTCACCATTCCGACTCTCTTCTTCAAAAGCAACTAATTTATAATCATAATCCTTGCTCTTAGAAATCAATTCTTTAAAGCTAATTGCACTAAAAACCTCTGGCAAGAATGCACGGTGGGATTGCTCTGCAGCTTCTTTAGCTATTTTTTGCCATCGATCTATTTTTTTCGAAGCTTTCTTTTCGTCCCATTTTACAACTGAACGAGCCGCTGAGAATGGGAGAAACCGATGTGCACCAAGTTCTGTGCCTTTTTGAATAATCCACTCTAGCTTGTCCCCCTTGGGCAGTCCGCTTGCAATCGTAATTGAAATGGGAAGCTCAGAGACAGTCTCCTTCCATTGTACAACGTCTGCAACAACACTGGTATCGGTAATTTCTGCAAGGGCACACACAGCTTGCTTCCCTTCTTGGTCAACACAAATAATTTGATCACCAAGTTGCATACGCATAACCTTGACGATATGATGCCGGTCCTCTTCATCAATCAAAAAACGATTACCATTTGCTCGTTGTTTAACAAAGTATCGTTGCACACTTCTTGCACCCTCTCTAAACATATACGCTTTATTTTACTAAAAAAAATCTTGATTTAAAAGTATGGCATGAAAAAAAGGGGTTATCTCCCCCTTTATTCCACCATTATAACCTTTTAGCAATAATCGCAACCCAATCTTCCATCAAAATCGTTTCTATGATCTCAAATCCGGCTGCTACCAATGAATCTTTAACTTGATCTTTTTTCTGCTTGATAATTCCTGAGGTAATAAAAGACCCGCCCGGTTTGACAACCTTGGCCGCATCCTCAGTAAACCGTAGAATAACTTCTGCTAGAATATTAGCAACAACGACATCGGCCGAATTTTCTTCAACGCCATCGAGCAAATTATTTTGTGCTGTCGTTGCACGATCACTCACCTTATTGAGTTTAAGGTTCACTCTTGCAGTTGTGACCGCCACCTCATCAAGGTCAAAGGCACGAACATCTTCGGCACCCAGCATGGCTGCTGCAATACTTAAAACCCCTGAGCCTGTTCCAACATCAATTACCCGGTCACCGGGACGAATCGTTCTCTCAAGTGATTGAATACATAGAACAGTTGTCGGATGTGTTCCTGTTCCGAATGCCATTCCCGGATCTAATTCAATAATTAGTTCATCACTGCTGACCGGAGTATAAATCTCCCAAGTCGGAACAATGGTAAACTTTTCAGAAATTTTCACGGGATGATAATATTTTTTCCAAGCAGTTGCCCATTCTTCTTCATTGACTTCACTAATCGTTACATGATTTTTACCGATATCGATATTGTGAATAATTAAATTACTAATCGACTCTTTAATGGCATCAACCGTTTCGCCTAAAAAGCTGTTAACCGGAAGGTACGCTTTTAATATTACGCCTTCTTCTGGATAATCATCGGGATTAAGTTGATAGATTTCACCAAATTGATCTTCTCTTTCTTTTGTCAGTTCAAATGGATCTTCAATGACTACACCGCTCGCCCCAGCTTCATGCAAAATATGAGAAATAGGTTCAATTGCCTCATTTGTTGTGTGAATACTGATTTCGGACCATTTCACATCTACCAACTCCAATCCTTACTCGCTTTTAAAGGCTCGTTTTACTTTTGAGAAAAAACTTTCTTCGTGTTCACCAATCGGAGAAGTGCCACTTAGCTCTGCGAATTCTTTCAAGAGTTGCTTTTGCTTATCCGACAGTTTTGTTGGAGTAATAATTCGAACGAGAATATATTGATCTCCAACACCATATCCACGCACGTTAGGAACACCTTTTCCTTTTAATCGGAATTTTTTCCCTGTTTGCGTCCCTGCAGGAATTTTTAGCTTTACCTTCCCGTGCAAAGTAGGTACCTCAATTTCAGCACCCAAGGATGCTTGAACAAAAGTGATTGGCATTTCACAATAAATATCATCGCCATCTCTTTCAAAAAACTCATGCTGTCTAACATGGAAAACAACATAGAGGTCCCCGGCCGGTCCTCCATTAAACCCAGCTTCACCTTGTCCTGACATACGAAGCTGCTGTCCATCATCAATACCGGCAGGGATTTTAACATGAATTTTCTTGCGCTTTTGAACTTTTCCTTTACCACCGCAAGTTGAACATTTATGTTTAATTTCTTTACCGGTACCATTACAGTGATTACAGGTACGACGATTAACAATTCTACCAAATGGGGTATTTTGCTCCACATTTAACTGCCCTGTTCCTTGACAGTGCTGACATGTTTCTGGTTTAGTTCCAGGCTTTGCCCCGGAACCACTACATGTGCCACAAGTTTCTTCACGTGGTATTTCAATATCTGTTTCTTTTCCAAATGCTGCTTCTTCAAAAGAAACGGTCATCGTATACTGGAGGTCTGCCCCTTGTCTTGGTGCGTTTGGATCACGTCTTCTTCCGCCTCCACCACCGCCAAAAAAGGTATTAAAGATATCTTCAAACCCGCCACCAAAGCCGCCGCCGAAATCTCCGCCGCCGCCAAAGCCCTGGTTAGGATCCGTATGACCAAATTGATCATAATGTGCCTTTTTCTGATCATCGCTCAATATTTCGTAAGCTTCAGTTATTTCCTTAAATTTATCAGCCGCATCTGCTTCTTTATTAATATCTGGATGATATTTTTTTGAAAGCTTGCGATAAGCCTTTTTTACTTCATCCTTTGAAGCACTTTTACTAATCCCAAGTACTTCATAGTAATCCCGTTTACTCATGATTACCCACTCCCGAATCTGTCACATAAAGACTATTCTATCATTTATAACAATGTTATTGCAATAAAAAAGCCAAAGCCCATCGTTCTGACTTTGACTTTTTTCTGAGCTGTAATAACTCTTATTTATCTTCTTTTACTTCTTCAAATTCTGCATCGACAACATCATCTTTACCCGCAGTATTTCCAGCCTCAGGTCCTCCCTGTTGTGCGTGCTGCGCAGCTGCCGCTTGTTCATAAAGTTTAACGGTCAAAGCTTGAACAATTTCCTGTAAAGCATCCTTTTTCGCACGGATTTCATCCAGGTCGTTTTTCTCAATTGCGGCTTTTAACGCATCTTTTGCTTCATTAGCATTGGCTACTTCACCTGCATCAACCTTACCTTCAAGGTCTTTTAAGGTTTTTTCTGTTGTAAAGACAAGTTGGTCTGCTTCATTACGAAGTTCCACTTCATCTTTGCGAAGTTTATCAGCATCAGCATTTTCTTCTGCTTCACGGACCATTTGTTGAATTTCTTCATCTGATAATCCTGTTGAAGATTTGATGGTAATTTGTTGTTCTTTATTTGTACCAAGATCTTTAGCACGAACATTTACGATACCATTCTTATCAATATCAAAGTTAACTTCAATTTGTGGAATTCCACGTGGAGCTGGTGGAATATCTGATAATTGGAAGCGTCCTAGTGTCTTATTATTAGCCGCCATTGGACGTTCCCCTTGAAGAACATGGATATCAACGGCAGTTTGATTATCAGCAGCTGTTGAGAATACTTGTGACTTAGATGTAGGGATGGTTGTATTACGATCAATTAACTTCGTAAACACACCGCCCATTGTTTCAATACCAAGGGATAATGGGGTAACATCAAGCAATACAACGTCTTTAACATCCCCAGTAATAACTCCACCTTGAATAGCAGCACCCATTGCTACAACCTCATCAGGGTTAACCCCACGGTGCGGCTCTTGTCCAGTCGCTTTTTTAATGGCTTCTTGTACAGCAGGAATACGTGTTGATCCACCGACAAGGATAACTTTATCAATTTCTTTAGGTGTTAAACCTGCATCGCTTAATGCTTGGCGAGTTGGACCCATCGTCCGCTCGACAAGATGCGCAGATATTTCATCAAACTTAGCTCTAGTCATCGTAACTTCCAGGTGAAGCGGACCCGCAGGGCCGGCAGTGATAAATGGTAATGAAATTTGTGTTGAAGTTACACCGGATAAATCCTTTTTCGCCTTTTCAGCCGCATCTTTTAAGCGTTGTAACGCCATTTTATCTTGCGCAAGGTCAATCCCGTTTTCTTTTTTGAATTGGTCTACAAGGTAATCAATGACGACTTGGTCAAAGTCATCCCCGCCTAGACGATTATCACCGGCTGTTGATTTAACTTGGAACACACCGTCGCCTAATTCAAGAATCGAAACGTCAAATGTTCCACCGCCAAGGTCATAAACAAGAATGGTTTGATCTTGATCGGTTTTATCTAATCCATAAGCAAGCGCTGCAGCAGTTGGTTCGTTGATGATACGCTCAACTTCTAAACCAGCAATCTTACCTGCATCCTTTGTTGCTTGACGCTCAGCATCATTAAAGTATGCTGGTACGGTAATTACTGCCTTTGTAACTGGTTCGCCTAAATAATCTTCCGCATAAGATTTTAGATATTGAAGAATAATTGCAGATAATTCTTGTGGTGTATACTCTTTGCCTTCAATATCCACTTTGTAATTTGTGCCCATATGACGTTTAATGGACATGATTGTATTTGGGTTTGTGATTGCTTGACGTTTAGCTACTTCTCCAACTTGGCGTTCCCCATTTTTAAACGCAATCACGGAAGGAGCTGTACGATTGCCTTCTGGATTTGGAATAACTTTTGGTTCGCCGCCTTCAAGGACAGCAACACAAGAGTTGGTTGTACCAAGGTCAATACCGATAATTTTACTCATTTCCTTTTCCTCCTAAAAATATGTAATCTTATTGATTTACTTTTACCATTGCTGGACGAATGACACGGTCCTTTAACAAATATCCTTTTTGAAATTCATCCGTTACAATATTGGAGCCATAGTTCTCGTCCTCACCCTGCATAACTGCTTGATGGAGATGCGGGTCAAATTCCTTACCTACCGATTCAATTACCTCAACACCTTCATTTTTCAAGGCATCTAGCAAACTGCGGTAAACCATGTCCATTCCTTGAAGAAGCGTCTTGGTTTGTTCATTATCCGCTTCAACTTTCATGGCTCTTTCAAAATTGTCGATTGCAGGTAGTAAATCTGTAATTAGTTTTTGTGCTCTATATTTTTGGCTCGCTTCTAGATCAATTCTAGTGCGTCTCCGGAAATTATCAAAATCAGCTTGAAGTCGGAGATATCGATTATCTGCTTCCTCTAATTTTCCATTCAGCAATTGAAGTTCTTGTTCCTTTTCATCAATTGGAAAGTCATCAGTTTGTTCAGTTGTTCCACCCTCTTCAAAAACAGTCTCAACCGTTTTTTCATCGGTAAGTTCAACATTAACAGTATTTTCGATATCAACTTCTTCATTTATCGTGTTATTATTCTCATTTGTCAACTTACTCACCTCCCTTAAAGCATTTACCCATTTTAGTAATATATTTTCATGGAAAAGGGGGTGAAATGAAAGGTATTTCACCAAAGTGAAATTACCCTAATTTCACCCTTACTCAATATTTCCAGTGCTATTTATTTTGATACAACTTTGTTAAAACTGCCGTTAAATCCTTACTTAGAAATTGCAATAAGCTAATGACTCGAGAATATTCCATTCGTGTCGGACCTAGGATGGCAATCGTTCCTAAATTTTCAACCCCTGCTGAATAGGTAGCAGTGATTAGGCTGCAATTATCCATCACACTATTGTTATTCTCTCTGCCAATTTTGACATGAATGCCTGCTGAATCATTTCTGATTAAATTATATATCCACTCTTCCTGGTCAATCAGGGTTAAAAGGCTGCGAAGCTTTGCAACATCATGAAACTCTGGCTGACTTAACATATTCGTTTTTCCGCCAAAGAAAAGTTTTTCATTAATTGGCATTTTTAATGAATCAGCAACGGTATGCAGCATTAAATCATAATTATGAATATGCTGCCTTAATAGCATCGCCACTTCTTTATAAATTTTATCATTTAGGTCTTCAAGAGGAACTCCTGCTAAACGTTCATTCAGGATATTGACTGTTTTTTCTAAGTCACTTGCATCCACCGAAGGCGGTAAGGAAAAGGTCCTATTTTCAACATGTCCAGTGTCTGTTACAAAAATAGCCACAGCGGTCTCTTTGTTCAACGGGATAATTTGAATTCTTTTCAACTTATTAATACTAACGGCCGGACCAAGGACAATCGATGTGTAATTGGTTAGTTCCGATAATATTTTGGCTGATCTTTGAATAATTTTTTCAAACTCAAAAATTTTCTCCGCAAAAATCGACTGAATAATGGTTACATCATGTTGATTTAACACTTGTGGAGACAGGAGATGGTCAACATAATACCGATAACCTTTTTCCGATGGGACACGCCCTGAAGAGGTATGTGTCTTTTCAATATACCCCAAATCTTCTAGGTCGGACATTTCATTGCGAATCGTTGCCGAACTAAAAGAGATTTCCTCTTTTTTCGACAAGCTTCTTGAGCCGACTGGTTGGGCAGATCGAATAAAGTCATCAACAATAACTTGAAGAATTAACAATTGACGATCTGTTAACAACATTCATCACCTCTGTTAGCACTCCTAGTTACCGAGTGCTAATTATACTAATAAATTATCAAATAAAGGGGGATGGTGTCAATCAAAAAGCAAATCACTTTTATCTTAAAAATGCCTGAAAAACTTCATTTCCTAGCAGTCGGCCCTTTTTTGTTAAAAATATATGATCTTTTCCCACCGCTAACCACTGTTTATTAGTTAATTCTGCAATCTCCTGCTCGAATAACTGTTGTGGATCAACAGCAAACTTTTCAATAAAATGTGGGACTGATACCCCTGCGGTTTTACGCAATCCTAGGAACATTTCTTCTTCCATTTTTTCAACCTTAGTGGTCTGGTGTTCATCAATAACTGGGAGTTCCCCACTATTAATTTGGTCCATATATCTTTTTAACGGGCCAGTATTTGATCGTCTAACCCCATTCAAGTAACTATGGGCCCCAGCCCCGAACCCATAATAGGATTCGTTGTTCCAATAGGTTAGGTTATGCCTGCTTTCAAAACCGGGTTTTGAAAAATTACTAATTTCATATTGGTTGAATCCATGCTTTTCCATTTCCTCCATTAATAATTCATACATAGCTGCTTCCACATCCTCACCAGGAGTAGGCAACTTTCCTTTTTTCAAGAGGTTATAAAAGACGGTTTTTGGTTCAATAATTAAGGAATATGCTGAATAATGTGTAATATCAAGGGAAAAAGCCTCAGTTAATGACTCCTTAAAATCTGTAATCGTTTGCGTTGGTAAACTAAAGATGAGATCGATACTAATGTTTTCGAATCCGATTTTTTTTGCGTTATCAATGGTTTGATAAACATCTTTCGCTTTATGAACGCGGCCGATTTTTTTTAGTAATTCCTCGTTAAAAGTTTGCACACCTAGACTCAGACGATTTACACCCGCATCCTTTAATATTTCTAATTTTTCCTTCGTTAAATCACCTGGATTGGCTTCAAAGGTAAATTCCATCGTCTCACTCTTCGGCAGGTTTCTGTTAATGCTATCGCAAAAATGATAGAGCTGCTGCTCATTTAACGATGTCGGGGTACCTCCTCCAACAAAAATTGTTTCCAGATTACCTGAGGGAAACTGATTAACTGTCATTCGAATTTCTTGATCCAGCGCTTTTAAATACTCATCTACCGGCTGACCCTTTAGAAATACTTTATTAAAATCACAATAATGGCAAATATGCTCACAAAAAGGGATATGGAGATAGGCCGATTTAATCATTTCTTTCACTTCCTCGATAAATGTAACAAAAAGAGGTTAGAATTCGCCCGAAAATGGCTTGTCCTAACCTCCCGCTAGTTTATTTTTTTGTATTGGTATCGTCCATTTTTAAGACAGCCATAAATGCTTCTTGTGGTACTTCAACGGATCCAACCTGTTTCATCCGCTTCTTACCTTCTTTTTGCTTTTCTAACAATTTACGTTTACGGGAAATATCTCCACCATAACATTTGGCTAATACGTTTTTACGCATGGCTTTAATTGTGGAACGAGCGACAATTTTTTGACCAATTGCCGCCTGAATCGGAACCTCGAACTGTTGTCTTGGAATAAGTTCCTTCAGCTTTTCAACGATAATTTTTCCGCGTTCATAGGCAAAATCATTATGAACGATAAAGCTTAAAGCATCCACTTTTTCAGCATTTAGTAATATATCCATTTTGACCAACTTGGATGGTTTATAACCAATAAGCTCGTAATCAAAGGAAGCATAACCTCTTGTGCTCGATTTCAATTGATCAAAGAAATCATAGACAATTTCCGCTAATGGCATCTCATAAATGATACTTACCCGATTTTCAGCCAGGTATTCCATCGTTACGAAAATCCCTCGTTTGAGTTGGCATAGTTCCATAATTGTACCAACATA
Organism: Bacillus sp. MM2020_1; assembly: GCA_011250595.1. Taxonomy (GTDB): domain Bacteria; phylum Bacillota; class Bacilli; order Bacillales; family Cytobacillaceae; genus Neobacillus. The sequence continues at coordinate 32,244 of JAANMP010000007.1, forward strand.
ATCATTTGGAGCCATCATGGTTGCTTTTACATACGGCTCTTCCACGCGTTCTATTTTTTGCGGGTCTGGTAAATCCGACGGATTATCCACCTTTATTTCAGAACCATCTGTCATGTGAACGTGATAGATAACACTTGGTGCAGTGGTAATTAGATCGATCTTGAATTCTCGTTCAATCCGTTCTTGAATGATTTCCATATGAAGCAGTCCTAGAAATCCACAGCGGAAACCGAAACCAAGTGCTTGCGATGTTTCAGGTTCAAATTGAAGGGAGGAATCGTTTAACTGCAACTTTTCAAGCGCTTCACGTAAATCATTAAATTTCGCTGTATCAATTGGATAAAGCCCACAATATACCATTGGGTTGAGTTTGCGGTAACCGGGAAGGGCTTCTGTTGCTCCGTTTTTCGCATTTGTAATCGTATCACCGACACGGGTGTCGCCGACATTTTTAATCGATGCAGATAAAAAGCCAACATCACCAACGGTTAACTCGTTTAACATCGTCGCTTTTGGTGTAAAAACACCTACTTCATTTACTTCAAATTCTTTCCCGGTAGCCATCATTCTAACTTTGTCGCCGACTTTAACAGTTCCCTCGACAACCCGGATATAGGCAACAACACCTCGATAGGCATCATAAAGTGAATCAAATATTAGCGCTTTTAACGGCGCCTCTGGATTTCCAGTTGGTGCAGGGACTTTTTCAACAATTTGTTCAAGGATTTCTTCGATCCCAATACCTGCTTTAGCTGAAGCTAACACAGCTTCTGAAGCATCCAAGCCGATGATTTCTTCGATTTCGCCGCGTACCCGCTCTGGGTCAGCACTAGGTAAGTCGATTTTATTGATGACTGGTAGAATTTCAAGATCGTTATCAAGGGCAAGGTAAACGTTCGCTAGTGTCTGTGCTTCAATTCCTTGAGCAGCGTCAACGACTAAAACAGCCCCTTCACAGGCTGCAAGGCTCCTTGAAACCTCATACGTAAAATCGACGTGTCCAGGTGTATCAATTAAATGGAAAATATATTCTTCTCCATCTTTAGCTTTGTATTTTAACTGAACGGCATTTAACTTAATGGTAATCCCACGTTCTCTTTCAAGGTCCATCGAATCCAATAGCTGGTCTTTCATTTCCCGAGAGGTCAACGCATTGGTTTTCTCCAAGATACGGTCAGCCAAAGTTGATTTCCCATGATCGATATGGGCAATGATTGAGAAATTTCTAATTTTTGATTGTCTGTTTAGTCTTTCATTATTGTTCACGGTATTTCACTCCTACTATACTCGCACATATACACTATTTTGAATTATATCAATAGGATTACCAAGATTCAATGAAAACTCTAATAAGATTATTTCCTGAAATAAAATAGCGGCACCCAATGGGTGCCACTACACGTTTTAATCCGCGATAAGTTCAACTATTTTTTGGGAGGCACCTGATATCCCATCGGACATCTTCTTTCCCATCGAAGAGAAGAAATTATATGCGCTTATTTCTTCAAGCTTCTTCTTCTTTGCTTCGAGATCATGGCTTGATATATCATTGCCCAAAAAGGTTGCACTTAAGTTACTGTCCGTTTCATTTAAACTTACGGCATTTTGAAAATTCGGATCATCATAGCCTTTCATTTTATGAATACCGTCATTGGCTAATTGCATACCTACTAAAACAGAGATTAACATGAGCGCAGCTAGGCATAGGCTTTTTAACATGAACATTTTCATAAAAAATGCTCCCTTACTTCTATTGTTTTTTTGTTGATTGCTCAACATCCCCATTTACTTTTTCTGCTTGCCAGTAGAATTCACTAAATACGTCTGCAAGTGCGTCAGCCGATCGATTTAATTCCTCAAATGTATTATCGACTCCGCCAAATTCAATCAAAAGCGCATTTTCAGATAGGTTTTGATTGTAAATACTGTTAGAGCCAGCAGCATTTTTGACCATAACTCCTCGGCTTAACCCCTTATACTTCTTTTGAAGTAGATCGTGCAGTTCCTTTGCTAGTTTTGCATTTTTTTCATAATTTGGGTTTTTACCACCTATAACAAATGCAAGCTTCGCAAAAGACTTTCCATTAATGCTAACTGTTGTTTGGTTCTTGCGTCGTGAATCCCTATGAATATCAATAAAATAAGCCAAATCATGGTTTTGTGCCATTGCTGCTTGTACAACCGGGCGAGATTCCTGGTACGAACTTGGATAACCTAAACCTTTTTTATTTAAGTTCGCCTGGATATCAGTTTTATCAATAGTAGTACCGATTCCTCGATCCTCTAAGCTCGTTTTTAATTGATCGCCAATTTTGGTGACGTTGATTTTTGAATGGTAGGCCAGATTCGGATTCGTGACGCCTTTAAGATATGGTAAATAAGATTCCCGAGTATGTGTAAAGTAAACATAGACTATCTTGTGATCGCCTGTTGTTTGTCCAGGTGTTGAAGGGGTCTTTTCTCCTGATGGCTTCTCGATACCTTCTAAATTTACCAAAGATGCTTCTCGCTCTGCTTTCATAATTTCAATAGGAGGCGCAGATTCAATTGGCATATTAGTGTAATTAGTACCCTCACCAGCCACAAGAATTTTCCCATCAAATTGAAAGAATCCGGGAAGCTCTCTGCCTAAAAGGCTTCGAGGATCATTTAAATTTATATTGCTTGAAAGCTTAAATACTAGATTGGTCAATTTTGGAGTAGCAGTCCAATCTCTTTCAACCGATAAAAAATGATGATTTTCCCAGCCCATTAATTGATAAAGCAATTCTCCATTCACATTTGTAGCAGCCTGATTAACCGAAGACGACATTGGCCGATATTGTGGCTTTAACGAGGTTAATAATCCACTAATAGAGAAAATCAATAGCATAAAGATTATCAGTAATCCAGCGACTTTAAGTAAACTTGATCCTTGTACCATAATAAAAGTTCCTGAGTTTCTAGCTTTCATGGTTCCACCTCGCAAAACGGATTCTAGTAAATATTATGAAGATACTAGAATCGATAGAACCACTAGTTAAATTTTAGAGGCACTTCCTATAAAAAGTAGATCTAAAAAGCACCTCGGGGAAATCCTTTATTTTGTATAATACCCTGCATTCTCTTGGTCAACTGCACTATGGAGTGAGGAATTCAATCCGTTAGCAATTAAATTTGCCATATCTTCGATGAAAACATCTACTTCCTTAGGAGTCACCATTAAATTATGTCCGATTGGAGACAATACCTCATAAATTAATTTTCTTTTTTCATCATCTGCTAATGTACCAATCATCCCAAGAAACGTCTTGCGGTGCTTTTCTTCAGGTAAATCCTCCTCGGTCAGCTTGCGCTTTTCTCCGAAACTCATCCCAGCTGGTGCAAGCGCCCTCGATGGCCGATTTCCTTCCCTAAGTTCTTTCCCGAAATGCTTAAGAATAAAATCAATCGTATCACTTGTAATTGACACGGCATCAACCACTGTCGGAACCCCAATCGCAATGACAGGAATCCCTAAGGTTTCCTTACTCAGTTCTTTTCTTTTATTACCAACACCTGAACCAGGATGAATGCCTGTATCGGAAATTTGAATCGTCGAATTGACTCTTTCAATCGATCGTGATGCTAGTGCATCAATGGCAATTACAAAATCAGGTTTTGTTTTTTCAACAACTCCAAAAATAATATCGCTTGTCTCAATCCCGGTTAAACCCATAACCCCCGGCGATAGTGCACTAACCGACCTAAATCCTTCTTCGACATTTTCGGGCTGAAGTTGAAACAGGTGACGGGTAACCAACAAGTTTTCACAAACCATCGGTCCTAGTGCATCTGGGGTTACATTCCAATTTCCCAGTCCTACCACTAAACAGGAATCCGTTTTTTTAATCCCGGTTCCCTCTAAAAAGTAAGCAAACTCCCTTGCGAAAATTTCCTCAACCTTTTGCTGTACCTCCGTATTTTGCTGGCGAATCCCTTGTACTTCTAACGTTAAATATCGGCCAGCCTTTTTGCCGAGCTGTTGTTCACCTTGTTTGGTAACCTCTACTAAAGAAATCTTTATGTCATCAACATCTTTTTCTTTTATAATTACGCCTTCAATTTGCGAAAGATCTTTTTCTTGCCCGACTGTTCCATCCTGTCGTGATAGCACCATTTCCCGTGCTTCAATGGCCAAATCCGTTCGAACAGAGTACTGACTTAAGTCAATTGATTCGTTCATTACATACACTCCCATCAAAATCTTCCTAAAATATAGAAACTATTTCCTATTTTTACCCTTTTCAACTTAATTCATGCAAAAAACAAGTATTGCAATATTAGCTTCCATTTGATAAAATATTTCATGTTCTGAATTATTTTTTATGAATGTTAAGTCGAGTTCATATAGTCTCGATTCTTTGTAGGAGGTGAAAGTAATGCCTAATATTAAATCTGCTATTAAACGTGTAAAAACAAGCGAAGCTCGTAATGCTCAAAATACAACTGTTAAATCTGCAACTCGTACTGCTGTTAAGAAAGCGGAAGCTGCTATTACACTTAATGATGCTACAGCTGCTAAGGAAGCATTAGTAACTGCTGCTAGTAAATTAGACAAGGCTGCTGCTAAAGGTCTTATCCACAAAAATGCTGCTGCTCGTAAAAAATCCCGTCTAATGAAAAAGACAAACGCTCTTTAATTAAAGCGAAAAAAAACGATTCCCTTTACAGGAATCGTTTTTTTATTTCTTTAAATGAAATAGAAACATCTCAATTAATAAAGATTTATTCATGCCTCCGGTTTTCATTTGATAGTCGGCTTCAGCAAGGAGTTCCATTAAATGAGCCAATTCTTCATCCGTAAATTTTGGCGCTTGTCCGAGGGCAAGTTTGACTCGGAAGGGGTGTGTTTTCAAGAAACCGGCTATTTGCTGCTGTCCATACCCTCTTCTCGAGAGCTCCTTCACCTGGTAAATTAACCTAAATTGTCCCGCCAGCAATGCCAAGATCTTAATCGGTTCTTCATTTTGTTTTAACAAATCATAATAAATTCTTAGGGCTTCATCGAGTTTTCGCTGAACAACTTTTTCAATCAGTGTAAAAATATTTTGCTCAAGCGAACGAGCTACTAATTTTTCCACTAAACTGATATCAATCCTTTTTTCGTCTGCTGCGTATAAGGCCAATTTGTCCACTTCACTGGTAATCATAAACATATTTGTTCCAACCAATGCCAGCAATTGTTCAATCGCCGCTGGTTCAAATTCAATCCCGCTGCGCTTTGCCCTGCTCACTACCCAGTTTTTTAATTCATGTTCATTTAACTTTTTGGCTTCAACTATTTCAGCGCTTCTTTTTAATTCTTTCGTTATTTTTTTTCGTTCATCTAATTTTTCATATGGAGCTGAAATGACGACTACTGTATATGGTGCCGGCTCCTTCAAATACATTTCGAATCTTGATATATTATGATTGATTTTTTCTTTTGATTTTTCAGCAGTTAAAAAAACAGGATTATGTAAAAAGATTACTTTCTTTTCACCCAAAAATGGAAAGGTTTCCGCATCTTCAATTGCAACTTCAATTGGAGTTTCCTCTAAATCATAGGTTGAGAAATTAAAATCCTTTTCTTCTTCAGTTAAAATATGGTTAAGTAATAATTGCTTTGTTTCATTTATTAAAAATGCCTCTGTGCCAAATAATAAATAAATAGGAGCAATTTCCTTTTGTTTAATTTTTCTCCAAATATCAACGACCATTTGTCAGCGCTCCCCTTCTCCCACTCATATATATGGTAAAGAAGCTTGGACAATTTGACAAGTACTTAAAGGGAATTAGCACTTATCAATAAGTGCTAATTCCCAATCTATAATGAACGCCTTCAATAGAAGCCCTAGGATATTCTATTGTTCGGCGGAATTCCTTGTGTAAGATTAGTGTAGCCTTTTATCAGTCTCACTATTTTGACAACTCTTGTCAGTTAAGGAAATGCATTTTGATGTAAGCTGGATTTTTTCATGAGAATGACTTATACTATATGTGAAATAGGAGGGGTAGACTGTGAATGAATTTGAAAAAGATGTGCAAAGTAAACGAAACGACGCGATTGATTCTGGGGTAGGATTTGGGGTTTCCTTTGGTTTTTTTGCGATAATGTTTATCGTTGCGACAGTCATTAAAGTAATCGGTTCATAATGAATGGCTACATATGTGTAATTTAGGAGACTGCATTCGTGCAGTCTTTTTAATTTTTCTTGAGATGCTTTATCCTATGGCAAATAGGGAGAAAAGGTTCCTGATCCATGATAAAATTTATAGGTGATTGCCCCTTGCTGGTCCGTTCGGAAAATTAATGGATTAGTTTTTTTTAATCGTTCGAGCACCTCTGAATGCGGGTGGCCAAAACGATTTTTTTCACCGACAGAAATCAAGGCGGCTTTCGGGTTTATTTGAGTGATAAAAGCTTCTGCACTTGATGTTTTACTGCCATGGTGACCTACTTTTAAAACGTCAATTTTTAAATGAGGATATTTTTTAATAATTTTTTCTTCCCCTTCTTGATCAAGATCTCCACCAAAAAACCAACGAACTCCCCCTAATTTAGCCAAAAAAGCAATGGACCCACTGTTTCTTTCCCCTGTAAAATTCTTTTCTGGTGAAAGGATATAAAATTCATTATCTCCACTAACCCAGCGGTCTCCTTCTGACACTTTTATGACAGCAATTTTTTTCTTTTGTGCCTCCCGGGTAATGCCAAGTTCAGTATCAGATGGGGCGATTACAGAAGGCATCAGGATTTGTTCTACTTCAAGCTCTTTTAAAATCGAGAATGTCCCTCCAATATGATCCATGTCCCCATGTGTCAAGATAAGTTTATCTATCTTGGTAATTCCTTTTCCTTTTAGAAATGGCACAACTACATCCCTTCCCACTTCAAACGGTTTTGCACGTTCTCGCCACTTTTCTTCCGCGTAATTCATGGTCCCACCTGTATCAATGAGATAAGTCCCTTTCCCATGTGGAAATTCAATTAGAATACTATCCCCTTGACCAACATCAATCATTGTCACTTCAGAAAAAGGATATAGCCAATTCCAACCTTGCTGAAATATTATCAGCCCAAGACACAATAAGATGAGGCGACCCTTCCTTTTCGGAAATGTTTTGGTTTCCCAAATATAAAAAATGAAAAGCAAGATAAAAATATAGATCGAAAGTAATAACCAATTGGGCCTTCCAGGATTAAAGCGGAAAAAACTAAAATCAGCAAGAATCTCAATCAGGTGATTAGAGAAGCTAATGATAATTAAAAAAAATTTTATAAGAATGAGTGGAGTTTTTCCAAATACAAACTGGATGATATACAAAAGATACAATCCAGGGAGGTACAAAAATGAAAAAAGCGGAATGTACACCATATTAGCGAAGATCCCTATCAATGAAACCTCAAAGTAATGATACAGTAAGAACGGAAGTGCAGCTAATTGTGCAATCAGCGAGGTAGCTAGCATCTTCGTGAGGTTCCTTTCATAGCCTTGAAGTATATATGTTGCTGATAAAATGATCACAAGACTTACTGCGAATGAGAGTTGAAAACCCGCATCAAAAATCACCATTGGGTTAAAAAATAAATAGAATATAAAGGCCAAGCTAATAGCATCTAAGGGGATAAGCCTCAGGCGCGCTTTTAACTTAACAGTCAGTAACACAAGGAAAATCATGATCGCTGAGCGGATCACAGATGGTGAACCACCGGTTAGAATGACATAAATTGGCAGGAGTATAAGAAGAAAATTAATCATGAACTGTCTTGTTAGCCCAAATCGAATCCCAATATAAAAAACCATCGCGATTAATAATGAAACATGGAGTCCTGAAATGGCGAGTAAATGAACAATCCCAGTCTTTTGGTACGCAGATAAAACTTCCGGGTCAAACAAATTTCTGTCCCCGAATATTAATGCAGCTGAAAGTGAAGCAATTTCAATGGGAAAATGAGATTCTAAATAATTAATTCCAGAATATCGAAGTTGTTTGATCATTTCTACTGGAGTAGCCTTCATGGAAGAGCAATTTTGAAATGGACTTGCTTGGATCTCTACTATCCAATAAATGTTCTGCCTCGATAAATAATTTCGGTAATTAAATGCATTGGGGTTTTTAGCAATCGCTGGTTTTTCCAGAGTGCCTGTCACCCTGCATAAACAATGATAAAACGTTTTTGTTTTTAAATTTTCTTTTTCTTGTTCTGATTTAATTTTATAGCGGATGAGGAGTTTCTCCTTGAATTGGGTGTCTGTAGCCTGTACCTGTAATAAGTCACCATCAATTTTGGGGTCTTGTGTATAGTGAAGATAAAAGGTTGTAGTGGATGCGGGGATGACTGTTTTATTTATGGATACTGCATGTAGACCGATTAATAAAAATGTTAAAAAACAAATGGCTATGATCGCAAGGTGCAATTTATTAAATCGTTTATATTTAAATAGAAGATATAGATATAGGGTTTGGATGAGGATAAAAGATATCCAATGATATTGAGCAGATAGCACGCCTAATAAAGCAGTGATTGCAAAATAAAGATATTTTCCATTCATTTGGATTTTCTCCCTAAGGGATTTTTTTTACAAAACACAGAAGAGCCGACAAAGAGTCGGCATTCATCTGCAGAATTAATGCTTAACCGTCCGTAAATCAATAACCGATTCATCCAGCGCTACCTTTTCAATAGCTATGTTGGCCTGTTGGAAGAGTTCATTTGCATACGGGTGATTTTTATAATCCTCCGCGTAATAAACGGTTTTAATACCCGCTTGGATAATTGCTTTACAGCATTGAAGGCAGGGGAAATGGGTGACATAAATTTCAGCTTCAGCTGTCGGGACCCCAAATTTAGCACATTGAAGCAGTGCATTCATCTCAGCGTGAATCGTTCTGACACAATGATTGTCAATTACGTAGCAGCCCTTATCAATACAATGGTCTCCACCTGCTATTGAGCCGTTATAGCCTCCAGCAATAATACGTTTATCCCTAACAATTGTAGCTCCCACAGTCAGCCGTGTACATGTGCTTCTTAGTGCGAGTAAATGGCTTTGTGCCATAAAATATTGATCCCATGAGATTCGTTCCACTTCTCCCACTCCCTTTAAAAATTCTCTCACTTAATTTTAATAGGGATTGTCCATTTAGGTCAATTAGAGTTTCACTAAATCGCGAGTAAATCTTTGAGTTTGTCGAATGTTTTATCTCCGATACCGCTAATATTTTTCAAATCTTCCACAGCTTTAAATGGGCCGTTTGTATTCCTATATTCAATGATCGCAGCCGCTTTGGCTGGGCCGATGCCAGGAAGATTTTGCAATTCCGTTTCATCCGCCTTATTTATATTAATTTTTGCTTCCTTTTGATTACCGCCTGAACCTATTTGGCTGCCTCCCGAAGACAAAATAGGAGCTCCCCCCTCGCCCTTGGCGGGGATGTAAATGACCATTTCATCCTGAACATGTTCGGCAAAATTCACCTGTCCCTGATCTGCCTTGTCCGTTAGACCACCCGCTCGGCTGATCACATCAATAACTCTCTCATTGGCATTTGCCTGATAAACACCCGGAAGTTTGATTTGACCTTTAACATCAACCATTATTTTCTCAGGCATTGCTTGTTGGGTTGCAGGTTTAGTCGTTTCTGTTTCTGTTTCCTTTTCTTCTACTTGAGACTTTCCTTCCATACTAATGGAAGTAGTGGGGAGAGGCTCCGGATTCTCATTGACATAAAAATAATAAAATCCTCCGAGTGCAATAATAGCCATAACTAAAACAGGTATCTTGTGTTCAACCAACCAGTCTTTCACTTGAATCCTTCCTTTCTAAAGGTATATTTCACTTACAGATTTCATATGGTTATAAAAGAAACTTGCTTGCGAAGGAGGGTCGGAACAATGAATATAGGCATTATCGGTACTGGAAATATGGGAGGCATGCTGGTAGAGGCCCTAATTGAAGGAAAAGCCATTTCCCCTGCTTCTATGATGATTACAAACAGGACAAAATCAAAAGCAATGTTGCTTAAAGATAAATATAGGGAGCTACGGGTTGGAGCGAACCCAAGAGAAGTTGCCGCTGCGTCCGACTTGGTATTTGTTTGTGTAAAACCATTAGATGTATGTAAAGTTCTAAATGAAATGAAGCTACATTTAAGACCTGAAAAATGTCTCATTTCCATAACGAGTCCTGTCAGTACAAGCCAAATTGAAAAGATGGTATCCTGTTCTACCGTGAGAGTCATCCCTAGTATCACGAATCGGGCATTATCTGGGGTGTCATTAATTACCTATGGGGAAAATTGCAGCGATCTTTGGAAAACAAGGGTGGAGAAATTAATTGCTAAGATTGCGGTGCCCTATCAAATTGATGAAAAAATAACGAGGTCTTCCTCTGATATCGTCAGCTGCGGTCCCGCTTTTTTCAGCTATCTTCTTCAGCGTTTTATCCAAGCGGCTGTAAAAGAGACCGAAATTGATGAAGATGCAGCAACGATTATGGCGAGTGAAATGATTGTAGGACTGGGTGAGTTATTAAAGCAAGGGCATTATACGTTATCAACACTGCAGGAAAAGGTATGTGTAAAAGGCGGGATAACAGGTGAAGGAATAAAAGTTCTGGATACCGAGTTCGGAGATGTATTTGAGCACTTATTTCAGGCAACGCAGGCAAAATTTAAAGAGGATCTAGACAAAGTCGAAACACAATTCTCCAATTATTAGGTTTCGCCATTTACTGACAAAATTCCTTCTTTCTCATAAAAAAAAGCCATCTTATTTTAGATGGCTTTTTTACCTTTTCTCGCAACAAAAAAGATTCGTTCTGATTGTGTTTGGGGCTCCGAATCTTCAAAATCTGCACATACCTCTAACAACTCAAACCCAGCCTCGATTAACCAGGTTTTATATTGCTGGACTGCATAGGTTCGTTGAAAATGGAGCTCATCATATCGGTCATACTTCCCTGTCCGTTCATCCAGCACAAAAAAGCTTAACTCATGTTCCACACTATTTGGACTTTCCCCAGGGAAACTATTCCAGATGTATGAGACATGATCTCCGCTGGAAGCAAAGGTTTGATTAATGAATAAATGTGAAATTTTATAAATGGAATGAACATCAAAAATGAAGATACCTTCATTGGTCAAATGCTCGAAGGCGTTTGAAAAAGTAGCCATAACTTCTTGCTCAGTCTGGAGATAATTTAATGAATCACAAAAAATACCGATGACATCAAATTCTCCTTGACCCTCTAAGTCAGCCATATTCTGCTGAAAAAAGGGAATTCTAACCCCTTCTGCATCAGCCTTTGCCTGTGCTACGGCTAGCATATCCTCAGATAAATCGACACCCGTTACTTGAAATCTGTCTTGTGCAAACCGGACGGAGAGTTCTCCTGTCCCACATGCGAGGTCGAGCAAGCGGACCTCCGTAACGTTATATTTCACACACCTATCCTTGACAAACTGGACCCACTCATCATAGGGTGCGTCGTTCATTAGTTCATCATAAAGATAGGCAAATTGCTGATAGCTCATGAATTTAGCGCACTATGGATATCTTCCAACGGCGCATCGCCCCATAGACGCTCCAATTTATAATAACTTCTTTCGTCACGATGAAATACATGGGCAACCACATCACCTAGATCAATCAACACCCATCTAGCTTCATCATAACCCTCGATCCTTTTTACGTCATACCCAAGTTCTTGTGCTTTATCTTTCATTTCCTTTGCAATCGCCTGAACTTGTTTATCCGAATTGCCATGACAAATGATAAAATAATCAGCAATTAACGAAATCCCCTGCATATTAAGGGCTAAAATGTCTTCAGCACGTTTGTCATCCGCTGCTTTAACAGCAACTTTTAAAAGTTCTTGATTATCCATTAATCAATCCTCCAGTTTTCTTATAAGGTCATTGTAGGTATAGAATGTTTCAGGGTATACGGTTTGATTCTTTTTCAATAAAAAAATGATCGTATTTTTGACTGCCATTATTAATGCTTTATCTAAATTTTCTTTGGCCACATTTCTTACTTCTTCGACACCCGGAAAATGCCGGCCCGGTTCAATGTAATCGGCTAAATAAATGATTTTATCAAGTAAGGTCATTCCAGGTCTTCCTGATGTATGAAAACGGATAGCTTCCAATACTTCCGGGTCGATAATACCCGCTTCTTTTTCCGCCAAGTAAGCCCCTACAGGTGCATGCCATAATTCTGAATTATATTCAAGCAAATTTTGTGGAAATCCTTGTTCGATAATGATTTCCTTCATTTCATCTTTGGGGCGAAATTTTGCATAATCATGAAAAATCGCAGCTAATTCCGCTTTTTGTTCATCGCCGCCATATTGCTTGGCAAGTGCAATCGCTGTCTCCATTACCCCTAAGGTATGCTGATAGCGGTGATCGGTTAATTGGACCTTAACAAGCTTTAATGCCTCTTCACGTTCCATATAAATGCTTCTCCTCGATAAATTGAATGACCGAATCGGGCAGTAAATAACGAACAGTCTTGCCGTTTTTTACCCGATCTCGGATCATACTTGATGACACATCCAATGCAGGTACATTTACATAAAGGACAGGGTAGTCTGTTTGACTGCTATATGATGGTCTTTCAACTCCAACAAATTGGACCAATTTAATAAGTTCATCAATTTTATGCCATTTCGGCAGGTATTCTATCATATCCGCTCCAATAATAAAGAAAAACTGATGGTCAGGATACTGGTTATTCATCATCTTCATCGTATCGACCGTATAAGAAGGACCTTGCCGATGAAGTTCCATCGTTTCCACTCGAAAGGCGTCATTTCCTCCGATGGCTAATTCGAGCATTTGAAGACGGTCTTCATTACTAATTGATTCTGATTTTTTCTTATGAGGAGGCTCTTGGTTTGGGAGAAACCAAATTTCATCAAGCTGAAGAGTGGAAAGAACCTCATTTGCAATTAAAAGATGTCCATTATGGGGAGGATCAAAGGTTCCTCCTAATATTCCCACCTTCAACATGCGATCGTCTCCTTATACCATTTTGATTATGGAAGTTTGATTGTTTTCTTTTCGACTGACTCTTTATATAGGACAATGGTATTTCCAATAAGTTGAACAATTTCCGCACCCGTACCTACAGCTAACTGCTCAGCAACCACTGTTTTATCTTCTTCACAATTTTGCAAAATGCTGACCTTAAAAAGCTCTCTTGCTTCGAGTGCATCCGCTACTTGTTTAATCATATTTTCGTTTACTCCACCTTTGCCTACTTGAAAAATAGGATCCAGGTGGTGTGCCTTTGAACGTAAAAAACTTTTTTGCTTTCCTGTTAACATGTTCTTCCTCCTAGTTGTTTTAACACATTATCTCTCATTCTTTCCACATCAGGAAAAATTCCCGTCCATTTTTCAAAAGCAAGTGCGCCCTGATAAACAAACATGTCTAACCCGTTTTGGATGTTTGCTCCATGAAGACGCGCTTCTTGTAAAAATTGAGTTTCAAGTGGATTGTATATGATATCACAAAAGAATGTCTGTTTCCTTATATTTATTAGTTCAACGGGCTTCACACCAATTTTTGGGGACATGCCTATCAGTGTGGTTTGGATAACTAAATCATATTCCCCTATGGATTGACTTGCCTCATCAAACGAAATAGCGCCAGATGAAACGGAGTATGGACAGTCCTTGATTAGTTCTTTGGCTCTCTCTATTGTGCGATTGGCAATGTTTAATACATTGGGACTTTCCTTTGCTAAAGTAAAATAGATCGCTCTCGCTGCCCCTCCTGCTCCGATTATTAACACCTTCTGGTCTGCTATTTTAGGCAGAAACGCATTTAAGCCTTTTAAAAAACCAGGACCATCTGTGTTATAGCCAATTAGCTGACCGTTTTCATTTACAACCGTATTCACCGCCCCTATGTTCGCGGCTAATTCATCAATGCCATCCAGAAAGGGAATGATATTACTTTTATGCGGTACAGTTATATTAAAGCCACCGACGCCAAGCGCTTTTAATCCCTTGACAGCATCATGTAAATCCGCATCCTCCACTTGAAAGGGCAGATAGACGGCATCAATATTATAATATGAAAATAAATCATTAAGCATAACCGGAGACATACTATGCCCGATTGGATTCCCCAAAACAGCAAATAATTTCTTCACCAATATTCCCCCCGCCCGTGGTAGAACTTTAAACCTTTCCTTAACGATTTTTATTTATATTAAGGATTTTCGAATTAATGCTTGTACACCTTTAGGTACATAGGCAGCCACTTTTGCACCTGCTTCATTCACTGTAATCCATCCAAGACCTGAGAAAACGATATCTGTTTTTGCTTCTTTTACAATAAATTCCTGTTTCACAAGCTCTGGAAAAGAACCTACTTGTTCGATGCGGGGTGGTGTCAACATTTCCCCCACATGCTTTTCATAGAGTTCATCCGCATTCTCGATCTTTGTTCTGTGTATATTTAATTCATTAGAAACATAACAAACAAACGATCTGCGTCCGCCACTGATATAATCAAAGCGAGCCAATCCTCCAAAGAACAAGGTTTGACCTTCATTTAATTGAAACACCTTTGGCTTGATTTCCTTCTTAGGAGTGATAATTTTCAAATCTCTCTTATCTACAAAATGCGCCATTTGATGATGGTTGATAATTCCCGGTGAGTCAATTAAGAATTTTTCATCATCAAGCGGAATTTTGATAATATCCAATGTCGTTCCCGGAAAATGGGAGGTGGTAATCACATCGTCTTCTCCCGTTACTTCTTTAATAATTCGGTTGATAAACGTTGATTTTCCAACATTTGTACAACCAACCACATATACGTCTTTCCCATTTCTATATTCATCAATGGCCGCCGCCGTTTCCTTAACAAATAAGCCTTTTGCTGCACTTACAAGGAATACATCTTCTGGCTTTAACCCAAGTTCTTTCGCCTCATGCTTCATCCAGTGAATTAATTTTCCATGCTTCACCGATTTTGGCAACAAATCAACTTTGTTGCCGACAAGAAGAACTTTGTTCCCGCCAACAAAGCGGTGTAAACCAGGAAGCCAGCTGCCATTAAAATCAAAAATATCGACAATCATGACAATTAAAGCGTCTGACTTACCCATTTCATTTAATATTTTCAAAAAATCATCATCCGTTAAGCTTACATCTTGAACCTCATTGTAATGCTTGAGGCGAAAACATCGTTGGCAAATAATCATTTCCTTTTCCAAAGCCGATGCTGGGGCATATCCTAGTTCCTCTGGGTTATCTGTTTGAACTTTTACTCCACAACCCATACAAATATATTGATGTTCACTCACACATTAGTCCTCCCATTGAAGCATACCTTTTTTTCGAAACCAATTTAAAATTCTTCTTTCAGCAAACCGATTAAATTTTGTCCAGAAGCCGTCCGTCTGGGCAACAGGGACAACCAGGATGGTATGAAATCCACCCCGGTTTCCGCCAAGTACGTCTGTCAGCAGTTGATCGCCAATTACAACTGCCTCTTCTTTTTTTATACCCATTTGTGAAATTGCTTTGTGAAATGCGATTGCAAATGGCTTCCTGGCCCTAAAAATAAATGGAATTCTCAGTGGATCCGAAAAAGCCTTTACTCGTTCTTCATTATTATTAGAAACAATTGTCACGAGGATATTATGTTTTTTCATTTCCTCAAACCATTTAATTAATTCAGGAGTAGCAAAGGGACGGTCCCATTCTACTAACGTATTATCTAAATCCGTAATAATCCCTTTAATCCCCTTAGCACTTAACTGTTCAGGCGATATATCAAGAATGCTTTTCACATGTTCATTCGGTAAAAATTGTTTTAACACTAAGCTTACACCTCATTGACTTCTAAATATAATCGTTCAATATATTTTTCTTGTACCATCATACCCAATTTTAACCTTTGTTTCAAAGATTAAATGTATTTTGTTAATAAGCTTATTATTCATCAAAACATGATAATAAATGATTTTAAAATATCATTGCTCCTAAAATAAAACTAGGTTTTCTCAAAAATTTGGCGATATTTATAAAACAAAAAAATATTTTTCGACAAATATCCTCATTTCCAACTGTTGTGGATAAAGTTATTAACATTATACCCATTGAATCATCCACTTTTCATCCTTTTATAAACAAAGTAATCACAAGTTATCCACTAGAACCTGTGGATAGTTAGAACGATTGTTCTATAGGAATAAATTTGGTAGATTTAGGGTACACCAATTGAACATACCATTTTATGTTTATGTTTCCTATATTAGAACACTTTATTTTCATAACGGAGGTGGATTCTGCCGTGCGGAAACTGTCAGATGAATTATTAATCGAGTCATATTTTAAAGCCAGAGAATTAAACTTAAGCCCAGATTTTATCGGACTCATTGAGTCAGAAATGCTTCGTCGTTCCTTATACCATAAAATAAAAATGTCATCATAAAATTTGTACTAGCCCTATTAGGGCTTTTCTTTTTGTCCTCACTCCATGCCAAATCATAATTTACTAATTTCTAAATACCCCAATTTTTTCTCCGACTTTAATTTCCTTCGGGGTTTGAAGCGCTGAATCTATTTGAAAAATACCCTTTTCGAACAACAGGACAACGGTTGAACCAAAACTAAAATAAGCCATTTCTCCGCCCTTTTCCAATTCTGATCCCTTGTGGGTGGTTTCAATCGAATTAACAAACATGGCCCCAACCTTTACAACAGCTACATGTCCAAAGTCCGTTTTCACTTCAGTAATGACTCGAAAATTCTTAGCAAGGGTTCGAACTCCATATTTTAGCCCCAGTTTATTAACTGGATAGGATTTTGATCCAAGCGTCCATTGTTTGGTGACTATGCCATTGACAGGGCTGTGAATTCGATGATAATGGCTGGGGCTTAAATAAAGAATCATGTATGTACCATTTAAATATTTGGCTAACAGATTGTGATTTCCCAGCATTTCTTCAATCGAATACGTCTTTCCTTTAACAAGGATGTCACTCGTTTCTGTAATCGGACCTACATCCTCGATAACCGCATCCACAGGACTAACCACTGTATTATTACTTTTATCAATTTTTCTTGCCTCTTTTTTCAATGTCCTCACAAATAAATCATGAAGAGTAGGATATTCTGACAACCCCTTTTCCATTTCTTCCTGATTTAGATGATAAATTTTAGCGAAGGATGGTACCACGAAACGGCTAACAGGAGACCGCGCAAACCTTCTTAAAATTCCTGATGTCCACCTTCCATTTGTTAACTCAATCAATAGTCGATAAAAGCTTTCAATCATCTAATCCCCCCCAAATAGTGTAAAAATACTCTTTACGAAAAGACATAAAACGCTTAAAATTAAATATTATAGAGTAATTAAGAAATTGTTTTCCCTTCTGGCTGTAAAAAAGGAGTGATGTGGACCATGTTTTTGTTGGAAGTACTTGATCAAACAATTAAAAAACTGAAATTGCAAACAGCAAATGTTATTACCTTAACAAACTTATCTTTGGGTGGATTTGCAATTGTATTCGGGCTTCATGGAAATTTAAGATTAAGTCTGTTGCTAATTTTTATTGCTGCACTGGCCGATCGGTTTGATGGCATGATTGCACGAAAATTCAATATTGAATCTGAACTAGGAAAACAATTAGATTCCATGAGTGATATTATATCATTTGGTGTAGCACCTGCACTATTACTATATCAAGGAATTTTGTTTGAATTTGGCGGACCGGGTTCATTTTTTACCGTTTTCTACATTGGTTGTGGCGCATTCAGGTTAGCTCGCTTCAATATTACGGAAAGCAACGGCTATTTTACAGGTTTACCGATTACCGCAGCAGGTTGCTTGGCAACCTTAAGCTTTTTAGCCATTCCTTATATCCCTTCCCAAACGTTCTTATTTATTACCATCATTCTATCATTCCTAATGGTCAGTCCATTTAAACTAAAAAAAGTCTAGAAATAGCATCAGAGCATCAATCCTGCCAACGGTTGATGCTCTTTTTTTCCCAAAAAAATGATTTCTCAAATAAAAAGTGTTGATGGACAGACACAATTTCCCTTTTCCTTCATAGGAATTAATAATAGGCTTATAGCCAAAAAAGACGGGGGTAGATGTGGATGTCTGGAATCTTAACAGCTCTCGGATATTTAATGAAGGAATTCTTATTTCTTGTTTCCTATGTAAAAAATAACGCGTTTCCTCAGCCCCTATCTGCCGCTGAAGAAAGAAAATATCTTCGATTAATGGCAGAAGGAGATTCCCATGCGCGCAATATGTTAATCGAGCACAATTTGAGATTGGTCGCGCATATAGTAAAAAAGTTTGAAAACACCGGGGAGGATTCGGAAGATTTAATATCAATCGGAACCATTGGTTTAATCAAGGCCATCGAGAGTTACTCAGAGGGGAAAGGCACAAAGTTGGCCACCTATGCTGCTCGATGTATAGAAAATGAGATTTTGATGCATTTACGAGCTCTTAAGAAGACAAAAAAAGATGTTTCCTTGCATGATCCAATTGGTCAAGATAAGGAAGGAAACGAAATTTCTTTGATTGATGTGCTTAAGTCAGAATCTGAAGACGTCATTGATACGATTCAGTTAAACATGGAGCTTGAGAAAGTGAAAAAATATATTGAAGTACTGGATGACCGCGAAAAGGAAGTCATCATCGGGCGATTTGGTCTGGACCTGCAAAAAGAAAAAACACAACGGGAAATTGCCAAAGAATTAGGAATATCTCGAAGTTATGTCTCAAGGATTGAAAAACGTGCTTTAATGAAAATGTTCCATGAATTCTATCGGGCTGAAAAAGAGAAAAAAAAGAAATAAAAAAACAGAGCTGGGACTTACTCCAGCTCTGTTTTTCCATTTTGCAATGGAGAACTCCATTTCATTCCACCATCAATAGATTCATATAAATCATTTTTATAGGTGGTAAAGGCCATTTGGTTTGGATCTTTTGGATTTACCGCTAAGTAAGTAATTGGATTTTCATAATCAAGAAATGGAATAGCAATATTTTTTTGTTCGCCCGTGGCAGGATTTATCGTTTTTAATCGTATCTTCTCGTTTTCGACACTTGAAAATAGTAGGGTTTCCCCGCTAAATGTAAGGGCCGTAATCATCACTGGATTTGTTATCAGTTTCATCGTGTTTCCGTTATCGATTGAATAATAAATACCAGACCTTGTCGACATCGCGATGGTATCATCATTTTTCGGCTGAACTGCAATCATCCCATATGAATCTGCTCCAAAATCCTTTAATGCACTTTTTTTCCATGTGACCCCATTATCCTTAGAATAGTTCAAGCCTTTCCCAAGGTTATCGTTCGGGTTTTCTTTAATTACATAAAGGCTTTTTCCTGAATATCCAGCCCCCACGAAATGAAACAGCGACTCACCATAGAAAGATAATTTACTAAAGGTTTGGCCTTTATTAACACTTTGAATGATACCGAGTGGGTTCTTTAGGCCCAATCCTTTTTGAGGCTGACCACTGGCAATAAAACCAGCACTTACTGCTTGAAAGCCATAGTACTCATGTTGGTTCGTGGATGTTTCATACCACTTTGACCCATTATACATTTTTAAACCCTTATCTGTAGCCACATATAAAGCAACATCATTTCCTGGATAGCCAATACCAAGAATCTGACCTACATTTATTGATTTTGCTTGGATAATATCATAGTTTACTTTTGTTATCTTTTCTTGTTTTGGCTTCTTCTGTTCTTGGCTCTTATCTGTACAGCCTGCGGCCAATATCAGCATTATTCCTGTCAATACAGCAAGAAAGCCTTTGTTTGTAATCTTCACTATTTCCCCTCCATAAAAATCTATGAGGTATTCTTTTACGAATCCTTATCCACCCACTTATACCCCAGTCCCCATACGGTTGTCAAATAATCGTCAACTGGAAATCCTGTTTTTCGCAATTTTTCTCGTAAGTTCCGAACATGGGAATCAATCGTCCGGTCCTCTGTCGGGGCCGCATACCCCCAAATTGTCGTTAATAGATGTTCCCGTGTAAACACTTTGTTTCGATTTTTCAGGAGAAGTGCTAATAACGAAAATTCCTTCGGTGTGACAGGGACGTGCTGATTTTTATATGAAACATCAAAAGAATCCTCGTTTAAGGAAAGACCATTAAAGTCGGTTAATCCTTTCTGGCCTAATTGTCGCCTTAAAACAGCATCAATACGAGCAGTAAGCTCTTCTTCATCAAATGGCTTTGAGATATAATCATCTGCGCCCATTTTTAAGCCCTTTACAATATCATTTTTTTCACTCCGTGCGGTCAACATAATGATTGGGATATCCCAATTTTTACGTATTTCCCTGCATGCTTCCCATCCGTCCATTTCTGGCATCATTACATCTAATAAGATCATATCTGCACTCTCTTCTTCCAAGTAACGAATAGCCTTAAGAGCGGAGGACATTTTAATACATTTAAAGCCTTTGGGTGTTAAATAAAGAGAAAGTAAATCTAACATTCTTGTTTCATCATCAACGAGTAGTATTTTTATCAATATCTTCCTCTCCCGCATATTAATTCTAAAGTAAATTATACTACAATCGAAAAATTAATAAGAGAAAAAAATAAAAGCATCGACCAATTAGAGAAGGTCGATGCTTACTTTCTATTCAACACTAATTTCAGCTGAAATAACGCAGCTGATTGCCGCAGTAATGACGATTGCCATCACAACCATGAACATACTCTCCACCCCTTAGATAGATCCTGTTCTTTCTAATATGAATTTATCACATTTTCACAGTTGCTAGCTTCAGGAAATGTGTACATTTCGTTAACAAACACCTGCGGCTATTAGCAATTTGATTTCACTATGATACTATTATGAACTTTTTTCTTTGGTTTAAAAAACAGCGATATTAATAAAATATGGAGCGGCATTTTGTTTACCTCCTAATTTTTTGACTAGCTAGGTGGTATCCTTCGAAACCCAGAGACTAGCACCACGACCTTGCATAAGTAAAAACAACATAGTTAAAACCACCTTTCATTCTTTCGATTTTTTTCCTCTTTTACATCATGCGGTACATGGAAGCTTGGCGATCTTTGTTTTGTTCGTAAAGTTTCTCAACCATCTCTTGGTGTGCAATTTCTTTCGAACTCAATCTACGTTTTTTAATCGTAATTGAAATGAAGAATATATTTAGGGTCATGTTTGTTCACTTCCTTATTTTTATTATTGATTAAAAATTTCCAATTACATAAAGCGATGCATGGAAATTTGACGATCTTTGTTTTGTTCATAAAGGTTTTCAACCATTTCTTGGCGTACAGCTTCCTGAAGACTTACTTCACGTTTTTTAAACGTAATTGAAATGAAGAATATATTTAGGGTCATGTTTACCACCTCCTTTAAAAAATCGTTGTAGTGCAATCATAACAAATTCAATTTATGCTCTACATATCCATAATGCTCGTAAAAAGGGCACAAAAAGGCCGCAGAAGAGAATCCCTGCGGCTCAGTGATTTTAGGCACAAAAATACCGCAAGGCGTCATCCTCCCTGCGGCATGGATATGTATAGTCACTTAATTAAAAATTAAGCAATCCATTCCAGTCTGGTCGAATGTTTGATATTCAAATATACAGTTTTCAATGCTACAGTTTTGCCAGTTGTAGTTACAGCCCTGCCAGTTAGTGTTAACATCATTTTCTTCGACCTCCCTTTGGAATATTTTACTTACTACGGTAATTATATCCACACGCCAATACTTTGTAAACCTTTTTGTGGAAATTTATTCAAATTAATACAAAAGCCCAAAAGGTGTCAGGCACCATGTGAATTTTTCACATGGTGCCTGACACCCAATATTTTAAGAGTTTAGTGCATTTTCCAGATCCTCGATGAGGTCTTCTACATCCTCAAGTCCCACTGAGATTCGGACGAGGCCGTCTGTTATTCCTAATTCTGCTCGTCGCTCTGCAGGAATTGATGCATGTGTCATCCTTGCTGGAACTGAGATTAAGCTTTCAACTGCTCCAAGGCTTTCTGCTAATGTAAAATATTTTACCTTACTTAGTAATTTGTCAGCATTTTCGGCACTTCCGACATCAAATGAAACCATTCCGCCAAACCCTCTTGTTTGTTTTTTAGCAATCTGATGATTTGGGTGTGTTTCAATTCCAGGGTAGTAAACTTTTTTCACATTTGAATGCCCTTGTAAAAATTCAACAATCGCTTTCGTATTAGCCTCCATCTCTTCCAAACGAACACCTAAAGTTCGAATCCCACGAATTAACAGATAGGAATCTTGCGGACCTAAGATGCCACCCGTTGAATTTTGAACAAAATGAAGATCTTCCGCAAGCTTTTCACTGTTGACCACAGCTAAACCTGCTACGACATCGCTGTGCCCGCCAAGGTATTTTGTCGCACTATGCACGACAATATCTGCACCAAGTTCGATTGGGTTTTGCCAATATGGTGTCGAAAACGTGTTATCGACAATGGTTAAAAGGTTATGTTCTTTAGCCAACTTTGCAACAGCTTCAATATCAGTAATCTTAAGAAGCGGGTTCGTAGGTGTTTCTAAATGAATGGCTTTTGTATTGGGTTTAATCGCCGTTAGGATATTTTCTGCTTTACTTGTATCTACAAAAGTAGAATCAATTCCTAATCGATTCAATACTTTCGTCATGACACGGAACGAGCCTCCATAGACATCATCAGTTAAGATCACATGATCTCCACTGTTAAACAGCATCATTACCGCTGTCATTGCTGCCATCCCAGAGCCAAAGGCAAATCCTGCTTTTCCTCCCTCCAGCTCTTTAATCAATTCCTCTAATGCATGTCTAGTCGGATTTCCCGTACGTGAATATTCAAAGCCCTTATGTCCGCCGACACCTTCTTGCTTAAACGTACTAACTTGATAAATGGGAAAAGTAACTGCACCAGTTGCTGGGTCGTTACTAATTCCACCATGAATTAGTTGTGTTTTTCTCTTCATTCTATATTCCTCCTTCGAAAATCTTCTTGCTTAAATAGCGCTCACTTCCGTCAGGAAAGATCACCACGATATTGGTGCCTGACACTGCTTCTTCTGCCTCTTTAAGAGCAGCATGAAAAGCGGCACCAGAAGAACTGCCGACCAGGAGGCCTTCCTTCTCGGCTAATTCTTTTACGAGGTTGAAAGCAGTCGCATCTGGAACAGTATGAATAGTCTCAAAGTAGTCTGTGTCCATATATCCAGGCAAGAATTCCATTCCAATGCCTTCGGTTTTGTGGGGACCTGATTCTCCGCCGTTTAAGATCGATCCTTCTGGTTCAACGATGACTGTTTTCACTGTTTTTTTTTGCTCCTTTAAGTAACGGGCAGTCCCCATAAAGGTTCCGCCTGTCCCTGCTCCGGCAATAAAAATATCAATTTGACCGTCCATTTGATCCCAGAGTTCCGGGCCCAGCGATTTATAATACGTTGCTGGGTTCGCAGGGTTTGCAAATTGCTGCGGGCAGTATGCCCCTGGGATTTCCTTAAGAAGCTCCTCAGCCTTTGCAATCGCGCCCTTCATCCCCTTTTCTGTTGGCGTGTGCACAATTTTGGCGCCTAGGGCTTTCATCAGGTCTTGCTTTTCGATGCTGAATTTTTCTGGAACACATAATATTACCTGTATTCCTTTGTTTATCGCTGCAAGTGCTAAGCCAATCCCGGTGTTCCCGGCAGTGGGTTCTATGACAGTACCGCCCGCCTGTAATTTCCCACTAGAAAAAGCTTCGTTTAACAGTTCGATGCCAAGACGGTCTTTTACACTGCCGCCAGGGTTCATAAATTCTAGTTTTGCAAAAATACGAACTCCTTCAGGCAAAGGAAACTGTGTAATCTCCACAATCGGTGTGTGCCCTATCAGTTCATGTACATTTTTGTAAACCTTCATTTTTCCACCTCTAAGAGCTATTTTAAAGCAGCCACCATTTTCATGACTAATGTCGCAGAATTAGTTGCCGCTTTATCGATAAATTGATCAAAAGAAACTTCAGATTCTTTTCCGGCAATATCAGAAAGCGAGCGAATAATCACAAAAGGTACTCCAAAACGATGAGCTACTTGTGCGATTGCTGCTGCTTCCATTTCCACGGCTTGCAGGTCATTAAATTTTGACCGAACAAAGTCGACTCTCGCTGGGTCCTCCATAAAGGAATCGCCCGTAGCAATAAGACCTTTCACAATTTGGAATTTTTCAAGTGCTGATGCAGCTGTTTCTGCGATGGTAATTAATTTTTCATCTGCTAAAAATGCAGCAGGCAGCTGCGGAACCTGGCCATATTCATAACCAAAAGCTGTTACATCTACATCATGGTGACGGACCTCTGTTGAAATGACGGCATCCCCAACATTGAGCGAAGGATTGAAGCCGCCTGCAGATCCCGTGTTAATGATGCAATCAGGCTTATATTTTTCAAGCAGTATGGTGGTTGACATCGCGGCATTCACTTTACCAATTCCTGAGCGCAGCAATATCACATCCGCCCCATGCATTTTCCCAAAGGTAAATTCACAACCCGCTACGGTTTCTTGTGTTTGATTATCAATATTGCTTCTAAGTAAAGTAACTTCTTCTTCCATTGCTCCGATGATTGCGATTTTCATACATTGACCTCTTTCTTATATTAATAATCAATATCAGATTTACTGCTTATAATCTTCCTCGGAACCAAACATCGTATCCGCAAAGACTATTCTACCCTTTTTGAAAAAAGCATGCTACAAAGTGCACCCGATTCTCCAATAATTACGGCCAAACAGAATCACCAATCCTATAAGTATACTATGGATTCGTAAAAAACCTGTTCCTAGTTATCATATTTTACAAATTCGTCAATAATTTTGTTGTATCAAGCCCTCCAAATGTCTAAAATATTACCTATTAGAAAGGATGATACTATGAATTTTCAATTTGACCTTATTGAAGATAAAATAGAATTTTTCGAAGCCAATAATCTAAAAACATTGCAAAAAAAGATTGAATCTCAAATTGATGAAAATAGGGCAATTCTTCTTTCTGTTCATTCCGTTTCCCACCAAATGCATGTTAATGAAAATGGTCAGATGTATTTTTCGGCGGTGGTTCATTTTAAGAAGAAATAATCTTAACGTAAAAATCCCCCAAAGAATTACGGGTTACTTTAGATGTGTTAACAATAAGGTAACAAAAAAATGCACAAGAGATTTTATGTAAGAAATCTCTTGTGCATTTTTATATAATACTAAGGTTTAATGGAGCTTTAATCAAAAATTCATATATCCGGCAAATGAAGGACAAAACTTGGTCGGGCACCATGAGAAATGTCCTTCATAAGGATCATGAAGGACAAAACTCGGTCGGGCACCATAAGAAATGTCCTTCATAAGGATCATGAAGGACAAAACTCGGTCGGGCACCATAAGAAATGTCCTTCATAAGGGTCATGAAGGACAAAACTCGGTCGGAGACCATGAGAAATGTCCTTCATTTACTGTCCTATTTAGCTAGTTCTTCCACCTTAGTTGGTTTCCAGCCTTGACCGTCAACCCATTGAATATAAACATTATACTTTTGTTGTTTATCTTTTGAAGTTACTGTACTAAACGAGCCATTTGTTGTAGATTTATCTCTACCCAGCCAATACACCGTCATATTGCTTTTGTCTAAACCAGTGGCATAGGAAATGGCATTTAGCATCTCCTGCCAGTCAACCGAAGATTGATCATAAACAGGGGTATGTTCGCCTGTTTGCGAAGTCCCAACTGGCTGCCATGCCGGATTTTCGATGGTCTTTACAGCATTCGACGAGCCGCCCTCCGTCACTACCTCCTGAGATTTATCTGCAGCATCGGGAGTTGTAGCCTCTTCTGATGCTGTCTCATCCTCTGGTGCTGTAACATCTTCACTTGGCTCCGCTTCCTCGACTGTAGTATCTGTAGTATCCGTTGTATTCTCATCACCGGCAGCGGTAGTAGCTTCTTCTGCCTCTTTCTGATCTGTATTCTCTTTATTTGTCGTTTCCTTTTGCTCTGTTTTTGTGGTTTCCTTTTTTGGAGCAGCCTTGTCATTTCCAGTAGCAAAGATATTATATGCGACAAAAATTATCAGTAAGAGCACAACGATAATTAAACTATTTAAGACGATATTGGTCTTTTTTCTTTTCGTACGGTAACCTGAACGCGAATTAGAATTCAAATCATTTGTCAAATTAATTCCCTCCCAAAATAAAATACGGAAGCTCCCCAAAGGATAAAGAGCCAGACATTTATAGACTCTCAATATTCTAACATGATTTTATGAGAACTTGAAGGAAAAACCATTATCTATTGCATTCCATTATCATTTTCATACAACATTTTAACGATATCAGCAAATAATAAATTAACCCCTCCCTCTGAATCCAATACATCCAAATTCACTGCCACAAGTGCATATTTGGGATTATCATACGGGAAATAACCTGCGAACCATTTGTTATGCAGCTGCTTGCCGGCTTGATATTTTCCTGTTTCTGCCGTCCCTGATTTACCTGCTACCGCATAGGGCAATTCCTTGAACCATCTTCCCGTGCCGTCCGGGTTCAAAACAACTTCCCGCAATAACCTTTGCAACTTCATCGCTGTATAGGGTGAAATGGTATCTCCTTGTAAGCTTTGCTCTTGAAAATTAACCATCGTGGTGCCATTTTTGTACTCAATTTTTGATACGGCTCTAACCATCTCCTTTTCACCACCTCTTGCAATCGTCGCCATCATATTAGCAACAGCTAAAGGCGTAGCCCGAACCTCATGTTGTCCAATTCCGGTCATTGCGGCGAAATTAGCGTCCTTCTTAGCATCCTCAGACAGAAATACTCTTCCTTTATCTTCTTCCGCCAACTGTTTAAAATTATTGGTGTGATAGATATCCCCCTGCCAGCCGACAGAACCGGTAAGAGACAATTTTTCAGCATAATCTTCTAAAAGGTTTGGATTTATTTTTTGTAATTCTGTTGCTAATTCTCCAAACGTCCGATTACAGCTCCTTGCAAAGCTATTCGTGAAATCCAACATCCCATAATTATAGATTAACTCTGGTTTACCATTAATTTTTTTACCGCAGTCGAACAGACGCTTCGAATCATCTAGATTATGGTCTATGGCCGCAGCAGCTACAACTGTTTTGAAAACTGAACCCATGATCTGCTGTTTCAGCATCATATTCGTCATACCAGCACCATTGTAGGGGTCATTTTTATTTATCGTTGGCCTTGATACCAGTGACAGCACACTATTATCCTTAATATTAAGGAGTACGAGTCCTCCTTTTTTAATCTGATAGTGATCAACTAACTCTTCCGCTCTTTGTTGAAGTGTCTTATCCAGGGTTGTCCGAATATTGACTGGATAAAACGGATTGGCCGGATCTACATATCTTACATTAATTCCAAACAGCGGTGCACCACCGCCATCGACATGATATACCAGCTTTGATTTACCTTCAGGGAGCAGGAATTCATCAAAGCTCTCTTCCAGCCCTGACACACCAATCAAGGTTTTCTCTGACAGCTCTTTATTTGGATATCGTTTCATTAATTCTTTAGAATTTTCTCCTGTCAGGCCAATCAGCTGTTCAGCTGGAACTTGAGAACGTTCAAACTTTTTTTCAATCGCAAAGACTCCCGGAATTTTTAAGCGATTGATTCTTTCCATTTGTGAACTAGTCAGTTCATATGGTTCAGGTTCGCCATAGGCAAAGGGTTTTTTCGCTCCTTCAACTGCCATTTCAAGGGTATTAACGGGTATTCCGGAAATGTTTGAAACCTGGTCAGCGTCCCAATCCATTTTTTTCAAGAAGGGAAAAAGGACAAGAACTGCTACCTTTTTGTGTGTGAGCATTGCACCTCTTCGGTCAAGAAAGTTCCCTCTGCCATTATCAATAACCAGTTCCTGCGTTCTTTGTTTGACACTTTCCTCAAGTAGATTTATGTTATGTTTAGAAAAGGTCTCTGTCTCAATTAACTGAATTTGCATTAAACGTCCTAAAAGCAACAACAAACCTGTAATAGAAATAATCAGCCACCCAATTGCTCTTTTTCGCCACATAAAAAACACCTCGTCAAAAGTTTTGACGAGGTTTTCTTATTTCAAACAATGAATCAAATGATAAACCAAAAATAGTTATAATTACAATTATTTAATTTTAGTAATTCTAACGCTCATTTCTCCGCCTGGAGTTTGAACGGATACTTGATCGCCTACTTTTTTACCTAAAAGGCTTTTGGCGATAGGTGAATCGTTTGATATCTTTCCTTCAAATGGGTCGGCTTCCGCGCTTCCAACAATAGAATATGTTTCTTCATCACCATCTGGGAGCTCAATAAATGTAACAGAACTTCCTAATGTCACAGAGTCACTTGCCATAGCAACCTCTGCAATGATTTTAGCATTGCGAACCATATTTTCTAATGTTGTGATACGTCCTTCAACAAAGGCCTGTTCTTCCTTCGCGGAATCATACTCAGAATTTTCAGATAAGTCTCCGAAACTTCTCGCAATTTTAATTCTTTCAACCACTTCTTTACGTTTCACTGATTTTAAGTATTCTAGTTCTTGGACCAGTTTATCTTTACCTGCTTGTGTCATTGGAAATACTTTCTCTGTAGCCAAAACCCTCACTCCTTCTAGTCATTAAGAATTGTGTATGTAATATATGTAATATTTTGCCAATCGGCAAAATAGATAGTAGCGCGTCCTCTTATATAAGGGCGCGCGACAAAAATATTTTTTTCAATATGAAATTTCCTTTTAGATATTCCTTTTGCTATTGTTTCATAAAAATGACTTTTGTTCAAGAATTGTTTGAATTTTTGTGACCATTAAATCAATTGCGACGTGATTATGGCCGCCTTCAGGGATAATAATATCGGCATATCGCTTCGTTGGCTCAATAAATTGATTATGCATCGGACGAACCACATTTAAATATTGTTCAATGACAGAATCAAAGGTCCGACCGCGATCTCTAATGTCACGAGTTAATCGGCGGATAATTCTTAAATCCGCATCCGTATCTACGTACAATTTAATGTCCATTAAATCTCGAAGCCGCTCGTCCTCAAGAACTAAGATTCCCTCCAAAATGATTACATCCTGCGGTTCAACAGGAATGACTTTGTCTGAACGGGTATGGATTGAATAATCATAAACAGGCTTTTGAATGGTCTCATAGCGTAATAGCTTTTCGATATGTTCAATCAGTAAGCCATTATCAAAGGCAAGCGGGTGATCATAGTTTGTTTTTAAACGTTCTTCAAAGGGTAAATTACTCTGATCCTTATAATAATAATCCTGTTCAAGTACCAGAATAGAATGCTCTTTCAGACTCTCATAAATAGCTTTTGTGACACTGGTTTTTCCGGAGCCGGAGCCGCCGGTTACACCAATAACAACTGGTTTGCGCATCATGCTAGTTCCCCTTTCGCATCATGTTGTTAGGGTAGACCGGTTTGTTCAATTTAAACTGTACAATTTGAAGTGGATGTCTTGCTGCATCCAATTCATTACCTTTATCATCCCAGATTTTATCAATAACATGGGTAAAGTTTTCAATTTCAGGTCCGAAAAATTCCACTTCTTCCCCTGGTTTAAAATGATTCCGTTGTTGAAGGGTAACCATGTTAGTTTCTTCGTTATAATCAAGGACAAGGCCTACAAACTCAAAATTTGTCTTCTTGCTATGATTACCAAACATTTGCTCTTTATACCCGGGAACACCTTCAAAAAATGCTGGTGCAGTTTCCCGATTGGCACATTTGTCTAGTTCCATTAGCCTGTCTTTCTGGATCACAAAATTTTCAGGGTCTGCACAATAAGCATCAATCACTTTCCGATAAACACTGACAACAGTTGCGATATAATGAATCGATTTCATTCGGCCTTCTATTTTCAAACTATCAATACCTAGTTCAATCATTTGTGGAATCGCTTGAATAAGATTTAGATCCTTTGGGCTCATTGCAAACGGTGCGTCACCTTCTTCATAAAGCGCAACTTCCTGATTGCTGCCTTCAAGCTGATAGAGGTCATAATCCCAACGGCATGATTGACAGCAGCCACCGCGGTTCGAATCCCTTGCTGTCATATGGTTGCTCAATGTACAACGACCTGAATAGGCTATACACATCGCACCATGAATAAAGGTTTCAATTTCGACATCGACTTTTTCTTTCATTTCTCTAATTTCTTCTGCACTTACTTCACGAGCCAATACGACACGTTCTGCACCTGCCTCTTTCCAAAACTGGGCAGCTTTCCAGTTAGAAAGTGATTGCTGCGTACTAATATGGATTTCAATCTCCGGTGCAAGACGGCGGCAAGTTTCGATAATTAGCGGGTCAGCGACAATTATTCCGGCGATCCCAGTTTCTTTCAAACCAAGTATATATTCATCTAAACCATCCAAATTTTCATTATGCGCAAAAATGTTGGTGGTCACATAAATTTTGGCACCATATTTCTTGGCGAACTCTACTCCTTCTTTCATTTCTTCGAAGGTAAAGTTATCGGCATTTGAACGAAGTCCATATTCTTGGCCGCCGATAAAAACTGCATCTGCCCCATAATGTACAGCAATTTTTAATTTTTCAAGATTACCTGCTGGAGCAAGGAGTTCCGGCTTCTTTACAATAACTCGTTTTCCGTCGATAATTTCAGAAATATTATCTTTAACTGTATTCACAGTTGAACCCCTCCAATTTTCTAGCTACAGCGCTTTGGCGCTTTCGCTTTTCTTTTAATAAACTGTCTCTTTGAAATAGAAACCTGTATCTAAGGAACGATTTGCTGGCTGAATTTCTTCAATGGCTGCTAATAGATCGTCCTTTTTATCTTCATATGCGTCTGGATCTTCGCTAAACAAATCAATTGCTTCACGGTAAGCCTTTGTTACGGCAAAAATATATTCTGAGCTTTTTAAGATTCCGTCAATTTTAAACGAGTCAACACCCGCTTCTAACATCTCTTGTAGTTCATCAATGATACAAATATCATTTGGGCTCATAATATGTGTACCGTTTTCGTCTTCAAAAATTGGATATTTATTTTCCCGTTCCTTATCATGCAGGAACATGTTTTCTTTCATCGAACGATTTTCAATTTCCATTACTTTCCCTTGATACTCATAATAATTCCCTAACAGCGAGCGTTTCGATTGGAACATACAGCTCATGCCGTGTACCTGAATCTCAATTTCCACTTCCGCATTTTCTTTCATTTCAACGATAGCATCCATATTTATTTCTCGTGCTAACACAGCTCGTTTCGCACCTTTTCTGCCCCAATAGTTGCAAGTAAACCAGTTAGTTCCAGTTGTTTCTGTACTCCAGTGCAGTTTCATGTCAGGTGCTACTTCTCTTGCGGTCATTAAAACGGCAGGATCGCCGAATATAATCGCATCCGCTTTTGCCGCTGATACAAATTGAATATAATCGCTGAGCTCTTCAATTTTCTCATTATGAAAAATTGCATTCATTGCAACATAAACTTTTTTGCCTTTGCTATGGGCTAACTCAATCACCTTTTTAACATCTTCACGGTTGAATTCTCCTGCAAGTCGTAAGCCAAACCGCTGTTCACCAACTACAAATGCGTCAGCACCCGCTACAGATAATGGCAAGATGTCATTGATAGTTACTGGTGTTACAAGTAATTCAGGTTTTTTCATATCCTCTCACCTCTTCGTTTACTTATCGCAACCCCATCCCCAACGGGTAGAATGACAGAGTTAAAACCTGGATGATTTAATAACCAATGGTTAAATTCATCAATCTTTTTAACGAGATTACGGATTCTTTTTGATTCAATTACGGGTTCAGCGACAAGGCCTTTAAACAAAACATTATCAGTAATAATCATTCCATCAGTTGTTAAATATTTTGAATAGATTTCAAAAAACTTTTTATACTGACCTTTTGCTGCATCAATAAAAATCGCATCAAACGGGGCATGTCCACTTACGGCTTCCTCAACTTCTAGTGCATCCCCTTTGATCAACGTGATCTGATTCCTATGTTCAGAACGGCTGATAAACTGTTCAGCCACATCTATACGTTCCATATCGCGCTCGATTGTAATGATTTGTGCATTTGGGAGCGCCTCTGCCATTCGTAAAGCAGAGTAACCAATCGCGGTTCCCACCTCAAGTATTTTCTCTGATTCGTGAATTCGTAATAATTGCAGCATGGTTTCTATGCCTGCCAGCTCCATAATAGGAACATTATGAACACTTGCATAGTTCTCCATTTCTGTTAGCAATGGATTACGGTCCGAAATCAGACCTTCAATATAAGAATGCAGCTTCGCATTTAACAAGCTGCCCTCACCTCTATCCCTATTAAGAATTGCGTAAGGAGCGCACAATTCACTAAGTCAAATACTTTTTATTATCTCTATAGATCATACTATTTAGACATGAAAAAATAGCGTTCACAGTAATCTTCGGCATTGACGGTTAAAATCCGACATAATGCGTTGCAGGCAGCTGCGGCCAGGATACCTTACTGTGAGTTACGCTATAGAACATTTTATTAAAACACTTGAGCTATTTTATCATAAATCACTCTTAGATTTCAATAGAAAAACGGAGGAATGCTCACATTTCCCCCGTTAAGTATTATTTTTTACTGGTAATATGCTTTGCTTTTTCCTTATTATGCTCTTCCAATGTTTTTGTAAAAATAACATCACCATCCGATGTAGCTAGGAAATAGTAATAATCAGTTTTCTCTGGCTCAAGTGATGCTTCAATCGAAGCTTTTCCAGCATTGGCGATGGGTCCTGGTGGAAGACCAGTATTTTTATAAGTGTTATAGGGTGAATCAACTTCTAAATCCTCATATAATACCCTCTCTTTGTGTTTCCCTTGTGCATAGAGAACGGTTGGATCGGTTTGGAGCATCATCCCTTTTTTCATCCGATTGTAAAAAACACTCGCAATCGTTTTACGATCAGCCTTTTCAGTCGCTTCCTCTTCAACCAAGGAGGCCATTGTTAACAATTGATGGACGGAAAGGTTTTTCTTCTTACTTTCTTCTGAATAAGCTGATACAACTTTTCGTGTTTGATTTAACATGGCAGTAACCATTTCCTCAACAGAGGGATTCTGTTTATAAAAAGGATAGGTTGCCGGGTATAAATAACCTTCCAGAGGATATTTTACCGATGAATTTAAGATTTCCTCTGTTAATATATCCGGATATTTAGCCATAAGGGTTTTAATAAATTCTATGTTGTTTAATTTATTAAGAACATCTTCTTGTTTTTGTTTTGTTGCTTTCGCCATCATCGCTGCAATTTCTTCGAGTTGCTTTCCTTCAGGAATGGTAAGTTTGAAACTGGCTTTTGCCAATACCTTACCCGTTTTCAAACGGCTTACGATTTCAGGAACATCCATAGAAGGGCTTAATTGATACTCCCCTGCCATAAACCCGCCTTCATTCTTTAGTTTTACATAATATTTAAATACTTTGGCACTTTTTATAATGCCATGTGATTGTAATGTTTCACCAATCCCTGTCACTGATGAGCCTATCGGTATATCCACTTTTTTTAGGGTCTTACTTTCTGCATCAACAGGTTTGAGGGCTGAATCTATGTACAAATATCCACCACCACTAATTAAGACGATTAATAATAGCAATAAAATTGAAATAACTAAAACAATCTTTCTGACAACTTTTGCTTCGCTTTGATGTTCAAGCATTTTTTTACGGATTACATCTTTTTTGTCTGTTGTCATTTGACTCCCCCTTCCCAAACGACCAATGGGACTCTCTTGTTTTGTAAACTACTAAATCAGTAAGATAAAAAATATACATCTTAATTATTTCAGCACATAGTAAGAAAAATGTCAATTTATCAATAAATTTGTCGGATTTATTGAGTCAACAACACAAAAAAACCGGCCATTGAAAATCAGCCGGTTTCATGTTTTATTCTTCTTCTGCTTCTTGATCTTCATTGAAGGTATTGAACACTTCTTCAATCATGTCCCATTCCTCGTCCGTTTCAATTTGCATTAACGGGCCATAGCCGCCGTCTTCTGTAGGAATATAGGCATAGACATGAATATCTACATCTTCTTCTTCATCATCAAAAGATCCTACGGGATAAAAAAATACATAAGATTTTTCGAACTCATCGGAATCAAAAGTAAAAAGTACTTCATGTAATTGTTCGTTACCATTTTCATCTACTAGGGTAATAAATTGTTCTTCATCATGTTCTGTTTCGTGATCGTGTGCCATTCTTTCACCTCATTAATTTTTGCTATCCAGATAGCCTTGCAGAATCATCACTGCAGCCATCTTATCAATTACTTTCTTACGTTTTTTTCGACTTACATCAGCCTCAAGTAACACGCGCTCAGCTGCCATTGTTGTTAGACGCTCATCCCAAAGGACGGTTGGCACTGCAAATTGATTTTCAATTTCTCTTGCAAATTGCATACTCGCTTCCGCACGCGGTCCGATCGTCCCGTTCATGTTCTTTGGCAGACCGATGACAACCGTATCTACTTGATACTCTTTTATTAATTGACCAATTTCCTCAAAACCAAACACTCTTTTTTCTTCATTGATTTTGAGAGTCGTGAGGCCCTGGGCAGTCCAGCCAAATTCATCGCTTAACGCAACACCGACTGTCTTAGTGCCTACATCTAAACCCAATACGCGCATTCATTAACCCTCTCGCTGTTGTTTAAGATAGGATTTAACCAATTCCTCAATAATTTCATCACGTTCAAGCTTGCGAATTATATTGCGGGCATCACGATGACGTGGAATATAGGCAGGATCCCCTGATAAAAGATAACCAACAATTTGGTTGATCGGATTATAGCCCTTTTCCTGCAAAGCTTCATACACTTGAAGAAGAACATCATTTATATCGTGTTCAAATGGTTCTTCAGGAAAATTAAATCGCATCGTTTTGTCAAATGAGCTCATTGCATGCACCTCGCTTTTTATTTGAGGAAATTTATACTAATTAACTTCATTTTACACTACTTTGTCCTATTATCAAATGGATTTTACCCATTCCTCTACGAACTGAAGCGCAGCTTCCAGCTTTTCAGGATCTTTACCGCCAGCCTGAGCCATGTCAGGACGACCGCCGCCGCCGCCGCCGCAACGAGAAGCGACTTCTTTGATTAACTTGCCTGCATGATACCCTTTTTCAATTAAATCCTTGGTAACTGCTGCAATTAAATTAACCTTACCTTCATGGGCGCTACCTAGAACAATCACAACAGAGCCTAGTTTTTGCTTCAAATCATCTGCCATATTTCTCAGGTTAGTCATATCAGCACCTTGAACATTTGCTGCCAGCACTGTTACCCCATCAATTTCTTTCGCCTTTGATACGAGGTTTCCAGCTTCGATATTTCCAAGCTTCGTTGCAAGCGATTCGTTTTCTCTGTGAAGTTGTTTGATTTCTAGCATTAAACTATCAATTCGGTTAACAATTTCTTTAGGATTGGTTTTTAGTTTTTCAGCAGCATCCTTTAATAAGCTCACCTGCTCATTTAATGACTTGTAGGCCGATTCACCTGTCACTGCTTCAATCCTTCTCGTACCGGCACCAATTCCGCCTTCAGAGATAATTTTAAATAACCCAATCACAGATGTATTCGGAACATGACAGCCGCCGCAAAGTTCAAGGCTGTAATCGCCAACTCTTACAACACGGACAATATCACCATATTTTTCGCCAAAAAGAGCCATTGCTCCCATTGCTTTTGCTTCAGCAATTGGCCTTAAGCTGATATTGAGCTCAATATTTCTCCAAATCTTTTCATTGACGATTTTTTCAACTTGTTCAAGCTCTTCTGGTTTAATTTGACCAAAATGCGAAAAGTCAAAACGGAGACGATCTGGTTCAACTAGTGAACCCGCTTGATTTACATGTTCGCCAAGAACATCTTTTAATGCTTGGTGTAACAAATGGGTCGCTGTATGGTTTTTAATAATCTTGACACGGTTTTCAGCATCAACTTCAGCCTTCACCTTGTCGTTTGTCTTTAATGTTCCCGATTTAACGATGACTTGGTGAAGGTTTTGACCATTTGGTGCTTTTTGAACGTCCTTAACAGTGACGCTCGTTCCAACACCTTCGATTGACCCACGGTCAGCAATTTGTCCGCCGCTCTCTGCATAGAAAGGTGTCACATCTAATATTAATTGGACTTCCTCACCAGTTGATGCCGCATCAACAAGTTCACCATTTTTAATAATAGCTGCCACAGTAGAATTAGTTTGAAGTTCGTCGTAGCCAACGAATTTACTTTCGACCTTCACATCTCGAAGGACTCCGCCTTGAACCTGCATGGAATCGACATCTTGTCTTGCGGCCCGGGCACGTTCACGCTGCTGCTCCATTTCTACCTCAAAGCCGGCATGGTCCACTTTCATTCCTTCTTCTTCAGCGTATTCCTCCGTTAATTCAACAGGGAATCCGTATGTGTCATAAAGTCGGAAAATATCAGCACCCGTAATGGTATCACTGCCCATTTCTTTTTCCTTTTTGATCACATTACCAAGAATCGCTAGGCCTTCATGAAGGGTTTCATGGAAGCGTTCTTCCTCACTTTTGATCACTTTTTGAATAAAATCGGTTTTGTCCTTTACTTCCGGATAGAAATCGTCCATAATTTCGCCTACAACTGGCACGAGTTCATACATGAATGGACGGTTAATATTAATTTGTTTGGCATACCGAACAGCTCTGCGAAGGAGACGGCGAAGCACATATCCGCGGCCTTCATTTGATGGAAGTGCTCCATCGCCGACAGCAAAGGCAACGGTACGAATATGGTCAGCAATGACTTTAAAAGCCACATCTATTTCTTTGTTCTGACCGTATTTCTCACCGGAAATTTCTTCTGTTGCGCGAATGATCGGGATAAATAAATCTGTATCAAAATTGGTAGGGACATTTTGAACAACAGAAGCCATCCGTTCTAATCCCATTCCGGTATCTATATTTTTCTTTGGCAGCGGTGTATAGGTGCCATCTGGATTATGATTGAATTGAGAAAACACTAGGTTCCAAACTTCAAGATATCGGTCATTTTCACCACCAGGATAAAGCTCAGGGTCTGTTGGGTCGTTGCCATACTCTGGACCGCGATCATAGAAAATTTCTGTATTCGGACCGCTTGGACCTTCCCCTATATCCCAGAAGTTCCCTTCTAGACGAATAATACGTTCTTCAGGGAGACCGATGGTGTTATGCCAAATATCATAAGCCTCATTGTCCTCGGGATGGATGGTAACCGAAAGAAGTTCAGGATCCCAGCCAATCCATTTTTCAGACGTTAAGAATTCCCATGCCCACTCAATCGCTTCCACTTTAAAATATTCACCAATCGAGAAGTTACCAAGCATTTCAAAGAATGTATGGTGACGAGCTGTTTTCCCGACATTTTCAATATCGTTGGTTCTGATGGATTTCTGTGCATTGGTAATTCTCGGATTATCGGGAACCACCCGTCCATCAAAATATTTCTTTAAGGTTGCGACCCCACTGTTGATCCATAATAGTGATGGATCATCATGTGGTACTAGCGATGCACTCGGTTCAATCGTATGACCCTTTTCTTTACTAAAAAACTCCAAAAACATCGAACGAATTTGTGAACCTGTTAAATTTTTCATTATATTAGACCTCCTTTTTTATGTAAAAAAGCATACAAAAAAGCCCTCATCCCAAAAACAGGGACGAGAGCTTGTCTCGCGGTACCACCCTGATTACGGATACAAAAATGTATCCATCTCTCATTAATCCCTTAACGCAGGCATACGGCAGTGGTTAGCTGCACTCCAGATTAGCTTTCTGCTGTCCTTCATCTAGAGCTTCTTTCAGCCGGGGAAGCTCCTCTCTTATACGCACAAGCGTTACAGATGGTCTACAACATACTTAATCCTTCAACATTTTCATACAAATATTCTATATTACGAATTATAGCCACCTTAAAAAAGTTTGTCAATTAATCTTCAACTAATGTAGGGGGTCTTTTGCTTTCTGTCGGATAAAATGACTTTTCGCGTGAACAATCGCAACTTTTATCACCACAAGGACTGGAACTGCTAAAATAAGTCCCAGGATTCCACCAACTTCTCCCCCGGCAGTTAACGCGATCATAATAATTAACGGGTGCATATGAAGACTTTTTCCAACAATCAAAGGGGACAAGATGTTTCCTTCTAAAAATTGAAGGCCAAAAACAATGACTAAGGTAATGACTACTAATTTTACGGACGAAGTGGCTGCGATGATTACTGCTGGAACTGCCCCAATTATCGGACCAAAATAGGGAATGACATTGGTGATCCCTACGATAAGGCCTAGTATCAACGGGTACTTTAAATGAAATATCCAAAACAGAAGCGCAGAAACACTGCCAATGATGATACAGACCAAAAGTTGTCCCCTAATATAGCTGCCTAGGGATTCATCCACATCTTTTAGGAAGAGGGTCCCTTTTTTTCTCCATTCTTTAGGTGTAATATACCAAAATGTTCGTTTAATCAATGGAAAATCCTTTAACATATAAAAGGCAATGAAGGGAATGATCATCATGATTAATGCCGAATTTAGAAGCTTCATTAATAGATTGACGATAACTGTCAAGAGGGAATCCAACTTTTTTTCAAAGGCATCAATTCCATCATCTATTTTTGTTTGCAAACCGTCAGGCCATTCTCTCGTGTTTGATTCAAGCTTAGTAATCCAACCTCTATATTGTTCTGCTAAAACGGGGGCACTGTCGGAAAGATCCTTTATTTGGTCAATCATTGCTGGAACTCCTTTGTAAACACCTAATCCGATGCCTCCAAAAAATAAAATATAAATTAGAAAAATGGCCAGCCCCCGGTGCAGACCTTTTTGATGTAATTTTTCCACAATCGGATGAAGTAAATAGGTAATAAATCCACCAATGGCAAAGGGGAGCATAATAATAACAACCACCCTTAAAATAGGCAGCCATACAAAACGGATTTTCAGAAAAACATAAATGGCAATTAATAAAAGGAGTATAAAACCGATGCGGTAATACCATTTCATTCGAATCTCCACGTTCCATAGCCTCCTTCAGGTTAGTGTTAGAGACACTTGGGTGAATTATACATTTGATTATTTTGCATTAAAAATCCCCCTCAAATTCGAGGGGGATTCTGTTTTAAAAAATCGCACGTTTTACTTTCTTTGTCATTCTTTTCATATTTCGGGCTGACATCATATTATTTCTTGAGGCCACATTATAGGCAGCCATCCCAGCACCAAAAGCAATCATCGTCGTCATCATTTTATTCATACGTTTCACCTCTTTATTAGACGTTAATTAAGTTTAAACCTATAACTTTGATAACGATCTAACTCAAGCTTTCCGCTTTTCTATGTTAAATGGTGTAACGACGCTCTTCTTCTTCAAACAAATCATCTAAGGAACTTAGCGACCCGTCTTCTTCGACTTGATGGGTATTGATTATGCCTTTGTTTACTGAAAGTTCGATAAAGCAACTCCAACAATAATATTGGTTGATACCAATCTTACCGATATCCTTGCTTTGACAATTGGGACACTTAAACATGGAAAGACACCTCACGTATTATTTACGTCAACGATAATGGCATCCTTTCCGATTGCTAAGGGCTTTTCGGATTGAATGACTTGTTTGCCTTCCGTAAGTTCCGAAAAGAAGCCATCCGTGATTTCGTACCCTATAATAGTGCCCAATTCTTCCTGAAAATATACATCTTTTAACAATCCAAGTGATTCCCCACTCTTAGAAAGCATCATCATCCCATTTAGAGAATGTTGATGTGTAAGTGTATATTCCAGATCATCTTTCAGTTTTACCAAATGGCCGTTATCCTCAATCATTATTCCATCCAAACCGAAGGAAGCCACTTTTTCGATGTCCAGAAAAAAGGATTGTTTGAAAAAAACGCCTTTCTTTATCAGTAAGCAGTTTACCTTACCGTTGCTGGAGATACATAAATCACAAACTTCACCAATTTTTTGGCCGCTTTTTGTATTAAAAACAGGCTGTCCTTTTAGTAAAGAAAATGTCCGCAAAGAGTGTTCCACCTCCTGTGAACATTTATAGTGTTAGTCAATTACCATGAAATCATAAGGTGAAAGGTTTTCCATGCCAATCATTGGATCTTCTTGTATGAATAGTTCCTCGTAGGATAATTCCTCGGTCGGATTTTTACTTTCCGTTGGATTAACAACGACTGATTCCTGGTGGTTTACTCCAGCATTTGGTGGTGCTGCAATCGATTCTTGGAGCTTGAGACAGAGGGTAGTTTGCCTAGAGAGTTCATCCGCTCTTTCTACGCCCATTTTAAGTGCATCGACTTCACCGCACAGAATTAACGATTGTTTACTTCTAGTAATTGCCGTATAAATTAAATTTCTGCGTAGCATCCGATAATAACTTCTTGTAATCGGCAGGACAACAATCGGAAATTCACTGCCCTGGGATTTATGAACTGAACAACAATAGGCATGCGTAATTTGATTTAAGTCCTGCTTAGTGTATTCGACTTCATTGCCTTCAAAGGAAATATATATCATATCCTGCTTTTCGGTATTTTCCTTTGCATAAATAATCGAGATAATTTCTCCAATATCTCCGTTAAAGACATTACTTTCAGGTTGGTTGACAAGCTGCAGCACCTTATCACCGATGCGATATTTCACCTCTCCAAAAGCAATTTCCTTTCGCTTACCGTCAGGGTTGGGATTAAATATTTCTTGCAGCAAAACATTTAAACGGTCGATTCCGGCAGGTCCTCTATACATCGGGGCCAATACTTGAATATCCTTAGCGGAATACCCTTTATTCTTTGCATTAAGGGCTACTTTTTCAACTACCTGGGATACCTGAGCAGTTGAACATTTAATAAACGACCTGTCGGCTTGCTTCATCGTAATATCCGCAGGTAAATATCCCTTTTTGATTTCATGGGCAAGCTCAATAATCGAAGAACCTTCTGCCTGGCGATAAATATCGGTTAAGCGAACCGTTGGAATCCGTTCAGATTCCAGCATATCCTTTAACACCTGTCCTGGCCCTACCGACGGCAATTGATCCTCATCCCCCACCAGAATAACTTGAATATTTTCAGGGAGAGCCTTAAATAGTTGGTTGGCAAGCCAAATATCAAGCATCGAGGTTTCATCGACAATAATAATTTTCCCCTCAAGCGGGCTGCGATCATCATGGTCAAATCCTTCCTGCCCATTTAATCCAAG
Organism: Bacillus sp. MM2020_1; assembly: GCA_011250595.1. Classification (GTDB taxonomy): domain Bacteria; phylum Bacillota; class Bacilli; order Bacillales; family Cytobacillaceae; genus Neobacillus. Next base: position 73,573 of record JAANMP010000007.1, read on the forward strand.
TAGACGATGAATGGTTACTGCTGGAAGTCCCGTCGATTCACTCATTCTTTTAGCCGCTCTACCAGTTGGTGCAGCAAGCAAGAATGGGAATGGTTCCCCTTTTTTATGGTAATCCTTTGGCTCTAAGGAACAGCCGTGCAATTCAGCATAAAGCTCAACAATCCCTTTGATAACAGTCGTTTTCCCTGTCCCTGGTCCACCGGTTAAGATTAACATTGGCGACATTAACGCTGTTTGGATGGCTTCTCGCTGCGAGGGTGCATATTGGACCCCAAGCCGTTCCTCTAAACTGCCTAACGATAACAGAAATTCAGATTCTGGAAATTGGTCTTTATATTCGGTTTGCTCAAGAATTCGATGGATATTCGTCACAAGCCCCTTTTCAGCAAAAAATAATGAAGGCATGTACACGCGTTTTTCTTCACCCATTAATTTGCCCTCTTCTTGGAGCTTAATGACCTCATTGGATATGTCTTGATAGTCAATTTGATCACGCTTGTTATCTTCTAAGAGTGCTTTTACTTGCTCCAATAAGTCCTCTGCATTGATGTAAACATGCCCATTTTGGATGCTTTCGTTCTCAAGTATGTAAAGACAGGCTGCTTTGATCCGGTCAGGATGGTTTCCTGAAATACCGAGCTGATAGCCAAGTTCATCGGCCCGGCCAAAACCAATTCCTTCGATATCCTCTACCAATTGATAGGGATTTTTCTGTAATATTCCGAGCGTTTCGTCTTTATAGGCTTGATAAATCCGCATCGAAATCTGCGGTCCAAATCCATATTGGTTTAAGGCAACCATCACTTGCTCAAGTCCTTGATGCTCCATCAAGGTATCATAAAGTGATTTTGCTTTTTCAGGAGGGAGCTTTGGAATGGTGTCAAGCAATGACGGCTGACTGAGAATTTTAGAAATGGCATCTTCACCTAAGGTTTCGACAATGTTTTCAGCCGTCTTTTTCCCAATCCCTTTAAACATTTCCCCAGACAAATAGTTGATAACCCCCTGTTTTGTTTGGGGCATGTCCTTCCGGAAATGATTGGTGTGAAATTGAAGACCGAACTTTGGATGATCCTTAAATTCCCCGAAAAAAATATAGGTTTCTTGTTCATGTATTTTTGGAAAATAACCAGTGACCACTGCTTCTTTGTCCTCATAGGAATGATTGGTTTCATCGACTCTTATTCGTAAAACCGTGTAAAGGTTTTGTTCATTGTGAAAAATAGTTACAATTGGCCTGCCCTTTACGAATTTTCCTTGTTCTTCAAATAAATCCAATGTATCTTGCTTTTCCATTTAACTCCCTCCCTTCTGAAAAAATAAGAATAGTTATTGATTACTTTCTAATAGGTTTTTTGCGTGACCTGCAAGTAAATGATCAGGTTGAATATCGAGTGCTTTATTGAACATTTCGATTGCTTTCGCTGCGTTTTCTTGGAAAGCATAAGTAACACCTAAATTATAATAGGCATCTGAATGTTCTGGGTCCAGCTCGATACATTTTTCAAATTGAATCAATGCTTCAGCGATTAATTCTAACTGGGCAAGACATAATCCATACTGAAACCGTGCTTCCGCATCCGCTTCATTTAATTCGACGCATCTTTGTAAATACGGAAGCGCAAATTTCCCTTGGTTCAACTGAACAAGAGTCAGTCCCAACATGAAGTAATTGTCACTTGATTGCAGACCTTTTTTCATAGCTGTCTCAAACATATTCTTAGCTTCGTTGAAAAGGTCCTTACTAAATAACAAGGTTCCAATACTATAATAAGCCGCCGCAGCGTTTTCATCTATTTCAATTGCTTTTTGATAAAAATTAAGCGCCTTTTCGTCGTCTCCGACCGCTGAAAGAACATTACCGAAATTAATATAGGCAACAGGGTCGTTTGGGTTTTCTTGAATGGCTTCATTAAAGGCCTTCGCAGCCTCCTCCAGGTTGCCATCCTGCATGTATTGCACACCTAATTGGTTTTTATCCATTTATTTCAGCTCCAATCCTAAGTGAAAGTATATCATATTTTATTTAAAAATAACTTCCAACAAAAAAACCTGACTCCATTTTTAGGAATCAGGTTGACTACTTATCCAACATACGTTAATCGTTCACCATTTTTAAAAACTTTATCGATAGTTCCTCCGCCGAGACATTCATCGCCATTGTAAAAAACAACGGCTTGTCCTGGCGTGATGGCACGAATTGGCTCATCGAAAATAACTTCCACTTGATCATCTGCCAACAATCGAACAGTCACTTTATTGTCATCCTGACGATAACGGAATTTTGCGGTACATTTGAATTCAGCTGGCTTTTCCCGGTCTGAAACCCAGCTAACGTCCACTGCGGTAATGGAGTCTGAATATAATTTTTCATGATGAAAACCTTGGCCTACATAAAGAACATTTCTTTCTAAGTCCTTACCGATAGCAAACCATGGTTCACCCGAACCACCAATCCCTAGTCCATGACGCTGTCCAATCGTATGATACATCAGCCCTTCGTGGCTGCCTTTTACTTCACCATCGAACGTCTCCATATTCCCAGGCTGGGCCGGCAAATATTGACCCAAGAAATCTTTAAAATTTCGTTCTCCGATAAAACAAATCCCCGTGCTATCTTTCTTTGTAGCCGTGGCAAGATTTGCTTCTTTGGCAATTTCCCGCACTTTTGGTTTCTCAAGATTCCCAATCGGGAACATCACTTTACTAAGCTGTTCCTGCGACAACTGGTTCAAGAAATACGTTTGGTCCTTATTATCGTCAAGACCGCGAAGCATTTTATATTCTCCATCACGATATTCAACTTGAGCATAGTGACCTGTTGCCAAATAGTCCGCACCTAAATTCATTGCATGTTCGAGGAACGCTTTAAATTTAATTTCCTTATTACACATAACATCCGGATTAGGTGTCCGTCCTGCTTTATACTCTTCAAGGAAATAGGTAAAAACCTTGTCCCAATATTGTTTTTCAAAGTTTACTGCATAATATGGAATGCCGATTTGATTGCAAACACGAATGACATCCTCATAGTCTTCTGTTGCCGTACAAAAACCGGTATCGTCTGTGTCATCCCAGTTTTTCATAAAAATGCCGATGACATCGTAGCCTTGCTGCTTTAATAAAAGTGCTGCCACAGAAGAATCTACTCCCCCAGACATTCCGACAACAACCCTTGTATTTTTTGGATCTTTTCTTTCCATTGAATTTCACCTCTCTTTTGTTGCAAAAAATCATCGTCGATCTATTTTTTGAGACGGGAAACAACTCGAGCTGTTTCCTCGGCCGCCTTAATGACTTCCTCAGTTGTCGTATTAAAACCAAAGCTGAAACGAATCGAATTAGTTAATCGTTCTGAGCGTTTACCAAACATGGCAACAAGCACGTGGGAAGGTTCAATTGAGCCCGCTGTGCATGCCGAACCACTCGAAACAGCAATTCCCGCTAAATCCAGGTTCACCAGCATTGCTTCCACACTTGTCCCGGGAAAACTTAAGTTTAATACATGTGGCAATGAATATTCAAGCATTCCGTTTATGTCAAATTCTACATCTAATTCACGGAGCTTTTCCATCATGCTTTTTTTCAAATCAAAGAATTTTGTTCGCTTAGCTTCCCGACCTTCATTTGCAATTACAACCGCTTCATGGAATCCAACAATCGCGGCAATATTTTCAGTTCCAGCACGTCTTTTTCTTTCTTGCTCACCGCCGAAGGAACGCGGAGCCAGTTTTACATTTGACCTGGCATAAAGAAAACCTGTTCCTTTTGGACCATTGATTTTGTGGGCAGAGACGGATAATAAATCGATCAGACTTTCATTAACATCAATGTTTTCAACCCCGTAAGCCTGTACGGCATCCGTATGGAACTTTGCTTGATGATCTTTTAATAACTGTCCAATCTCAAGTATAGGCTGGAGTGTGCCTACCTCGTTATTACCATACATGATCGACACCAAAATGGTATCATCCCTTAAGGCAGCACGAAGTTCAGCCAGTGATATTCGCCCTGTTTCATCTACAGGTAAATAAGTGACCTCAAAGCCCACTTTTTCTAACTTTTTGCAAGCGTGTAGAACTGCATGATGCTCCACATCGGAGGTAATGATATGTCTGCCATTATGCTGATAGGTTTCCGCAACCCCAAATAACGCCATATTATCTGCTTCGGTTCCCCCACTTGTAAAAATAATCTCGTTATCCTTTGCACCAATGCTGTTTGCTAACACCGAGCGCGCTAAATCAATTTGTTGTCGTGCTTCCCTGCCAAAGGAATGAATACTTGAGGGATTTCCGAACGTCGAATTCATCGCCTCGAGCATTTTTTCAATAACCCTTGGATGCATGGGAGATGTAGCCGCATGGTCGAGATAAATTCGTTCCACATTTACACCTTCTATCAAAATAATTCTCTAATGTTACTTTTTACCCTAAATATAAAACATATAACCATCCGGTTCTTCATCATTACTATGATTTGCTAAATCTTCTAACGTCGTGTTATCCAAAACGTTCCTAATAGCATCACGAATTCGAATCCACAGCTCCCGTTTGGCAGGTTCTTCATCCTCAATCCCTTCAACAGGCGTGATTGGTCCTTCTAGGACACGAATGACATCCCCAGCAGTAATTTTTGATGGAATGTTTGTTAAGATATAGCCGCCATAGGCACCCCTAATGCTTTTTACAAGGCCAGCATTCCGTAATGGGGCAATTAATTGTTCTAAATAATGTTCAGATAAATCATTTGCTTGCGCAATCGTTTTTAATGAAGTCGGCCCTTCACCCTGTTTTTTAGCAAGTTCAATCATGATCGTTAAACCATAGCGACCCTTTGTTGAAATTTTCATATCGCACCCTCTATTCGTATCTATATTAAAAAAATCCTTAGTTATTTGATAGGCATTAAAAGTATATCATATTCTTCTTTAATATGCTTTTTCAAGGAAAAATGATAATGTTAAGCTATATGAGCTAAATTTCTATTAGAAAAACCTTTTTTTGGAGAGATGTCAAATGCAGCAAAAGCCTTTAGCATTTCGGATGCGGCCTCGAAGAATTGAAGAAGTCGTCGGCCAGGAGCATCTAGTCGGTGATGGGAAAATTATTTCAAGAATGGTGAAGGCCAAACAGCTGACCTCTATGATTTTATATGGACCCCCAGGTATTGGGAAAACATCCATTGCCAGTGCGATTGCTGGCAGCACAAAGTACGCCTTTCGAACACTAAATGCGGTAACGAATAATAAAAAAGATATGGAAATTGTTGCCGCTGAAGCAAAAATGTCAGGAAAAGTGATTCTGCTCCTCGACGAAGTCCATCGTTTAGATAAAGCGAAGCAAGATTTTTTATTACCTTATTTAGAAAACGGAATGATTGTATTAATCGGTGCTACGACTAGTAATCCCTATCATGCCATTAATCCTGCAATCCGGAGCCGCTGTCAGATTTTCGAATTAAAGCCCCTGTCCCCAGAGGAAGTAAAACAGGCCTTAATTCGTGCCCTGAAAGATGACGAACGCGGTTTTGGCAAAGTAAAGGTTGAGATTAATGATGAAGCGTTAATGCATTTTTCACAAGGTTCGAATGGGGATGTAAGGAGCTCTTTGAATGCACTGGAATTAGCGGTCCTATCCACGGATAAAGATGTTGATGGAACTATACATATCGATGTTGAAACAGCAGAAGAATGTCTGCAAAAGAAGAGCCTCGTTGCCGATAAAGATGGGGATGGACATTATGATGTTTTGTCAGCCTTTCAGAAATCGATTCGCGGCAGTGATGTCAATGCCGCTCTCCATTACCTGGGCCGTTTAATCGAGGCAGGTGACCTGCCGAGTATCAGCCGCAGATTAATTGTCATTGCCTACGAGGATGTCGGACTAGCCAACCCGCAAGCAGGAGCACGCACTTTAGCTGCAATTGAAACGGCCGAAAGAATTGGTTTTCCAGAAGCAAGGATTCCCCTTGCGAATGCCGTAATTGAACTATGCTTATCACCAAAATCCAATTCAGCTGTTCTTGCCATTCAGGCCGCGCTTGAAGACATCCAAAAAGGCATCGTCGGCGAGGTCCCGGACCATCTAAAGGATGCCCATTACAAAGGAGCAAAGGAGCTGGGCAGAGGGATAGATTACAAGTACCCGCATGATTATGAAAACGGCTGGGTCCCGCAACAGTACTTGCCAAACAAGTTAAAAAACAAACAATACTACCAACCAAAGAAAACCGGAAAATTCGAACAGGCACTCGCCATCGTATACGAGAAGTTAACCAGAAAAAAATAGGGTGTCAGGCACCATGTGAAAAATTAACATGGTGCCTGACACCCTTTTCTCTATTTAGGCGGCAACGTCTCTTTTTTTGAAGACTAGGAAGGCTAACAATTGGAAGATGACAAAGTAGACGAGGAGCATGATGACCGAAAATGACATCGACATTCCTTCCATCATGGGTGTGCCGTCCACATATTGCATGAGATCGGTGTTGGCAAACAAGATGTATTTAGCCCAGCTAAATTTTATCGATAGCAACAACGTAAATTGAGCCCCTGTGAATAATAAAAATAAGGATAAGCCAATTGCTAGAGAACTACTCCGGAAAACCGATGAAATCATAAACGCCATCGTCGCTAGCATGATCGTGTCAATAGAACTAAGCCCATAATAAATCATTAGATAAACAATGATATTTTGTTCTGTTACCTGCCCATTGGCATAACTCAAATAAGGCACCGGATGATCTGGCGTTCCAAACAGGACGGCACCAAGAATAGTTGAGAAAGCAAACAGGATCGCCAACATCAACAACGCAAATAACAAAACAGTAAGATATTTGGATGCTAAGATTTTGCTTCGATTGATCGGCCGGATTAATAACAGCTTGATAGTACCCCAGTTGAATTCACTGGCAACAATCCCTGCCGAGATGATTATTGTAAATAATCCTGCCAAGATAATCAGTTGTGACGCATCTTTTACAAACGACCAGACATTATATTTTTCATTAAAAGGGAGATGGTGCTTTATTCGGTAGTCATTAATCGCAATTTCTTCCTTGTAGTATTGCTTCTCAAGCTTTGAATTGCTTTGCTCCATTTGCTTCTTTAATGCTTCATTTTCCTGGTGTAAAGTTTGTTCCCAGTTTTTATCAAGTTTGAATTCTCGTTCCTGGTATTTCTGAAAAATACCAAAAATCGATATTATCACAATCAGTATCGCAATCATCACATAAGTACCAGGGCGTTTAAAAATTTTCATCCATTCATTTTTAATTAAATTAACCACGACTTGGCGCCCCCTTTTCAGTCGTCAGTTCCAGGAAGCGGTCTTCTAACGTTTTGGCTACTTCCTTGATTGCAAAAACTTGAATATCCTCTGTAACGAATATTTTTACCAAATTCGGAATTTCTTCTTTTGGTAACTCAACTGTTATTCCACTCATTGAACGGTGTGCACGAACATTGGGATAGTGGCTCTCCAAAAGCGTCAAAGCCTTATCACTTGGAACTACTTCCATTTCATAGGTCATTTTAGTTTCACCTTGGACTAGTTCATGGACAAGCTGCACATCAATCAAACGGCCATTTTGAATAATCCCTATCCGGTCACACATCATTTCCATTTCTGAAAGCAAGTGGCTAGATACAATCACGGCCAGATTTTTCTCACGGGCCAAGAGGCGAACATAGTCGCGAATTTCCCTTATTCCAGCAGGGTCTAAACCATTGGTTGGTTCGTCAAGGATTAATACCTGTGGATCATGCAAAAGACACTGGGCTAACCCTAATCTTTGCCTCATCCCAAGGGAGTAAGTTTTAACCTTGTCGTTAATGCGCTCCGTTAATCCGACAAGTTCCACTGTTTCCGCAATCTTCTCCTTGGAAATCCCTTTTGCCATTCTTGCATAATGGACCAAGTTTTGATAGCCTGTCAAAAATTTATACATTTCCGGATTTTCAACAATCGCACCGATATGACGCACCGCATCCTCAAAATCACTTCTAATACTTGCACCCCCAACCGTAATATCTCCTGACGTGATGGCCATCAAACCGACGATCATTCGAATTGTTGTTGTTTTCCCTGCCCCATTCGGGCCTAAGAAACCAAAGACCTCGCCTTTGTTCACTTGAAAGCTAATATTATCTATAATGGTTCTTCCTTTAATCACTTTCGTAACATTTTTTAACTCAACGATAGTTTCCAAGCTCTCTCTCCTCTCTTTGTATCCTCACTTAGTTTATCTTATTGTAGAAAAATTTTCCTTAACTATTATAGCCACGTATTACATTGTTCTAAAAAGGAAAACTAATTATTCGGCAAATTTTAACAAAATATACATACACTTTTCTCCAATTGTTTCCTTTTATTTGTAAGATAAGATTAGGTTTTATTAAAATGAGAGGAAGTGGACTATGGCACTCAAGTCACGTTCTGAGTCGAAGGAATTAAAAATTATGAGATCATTAAACATACGAAGCAATTTATCTTCAAAAGAAAAGAAATATTATTTTAAGCTTGAAAAAGGCTTCCAAGGTGAATTGATGTTTGATCTGTTAACCGAAAAGCTCCAAGCTGATATGTTAGTCATAAACGACTTGTGCCTTGAGGTTAACGACACTGTGTTTCAAATTGATACTCTAATTATTGCTCAAAATGTGATTTATCCATTTGAGGTAAAAAATTGCTCCGGAGATTATTATTACGACATTGATGGGTTTCATAAAATATCCGGGTACGATATAACTGACCCTTTAGCTCAGATCAAACGCTGTAAATTATTACTCCTCCAGTTCCTTCAAGAGCTTGGCTATAATATACCCGTTGAATCAACCGTCATTTTTATCAACCCTTCCTTTACCTTATATCAAGCGCCTCTTAACCAGCCGATTATTTATCCAACTCAAATTGAGTGTTTTATGAAAAAGTTTGATAGGACACCGTCAAAACTAAATGATAGCCACAAAAAGTTAGCGAACCAATTAATATCACTACATTCCAACAAATCACCCTATATAAACCGATTACCTACTTATGAATATCGGAAGCTTAAGAGGGGTACGGCTTGTAAAAAGTGCAACTCATTGATGATTTCTGGCGGGGATAAAGTTCTTGTGTGTAAAAAATGTGGATTTGAAGAAGCGATTGAATCAGCAGTCATTCGAAGCATGGAGGAACTTAAATTTCTTTTTCCAGATCTTAAAATTACCACTAATTTGGTTTTTGAATGGTGTCAGGTAGTAAAGTCTAAAAAGATGATTAGAAGAGTGCTTAATGAAAACTATAAAACAATCGGGTATGGACGTTGGTTCTATTATGAATGAATTGTGAAACGTATCTTTAATTGAAAAACATTTATTCAAGTTCTTTCACGTAAACCCGTGCTACGTGACCTTCCCTTCCTTTTTTTCTCTGGTTGGGTAACGTAGACCTTCCCTACGTTACCCAACCATCCTTTATTTTCTCGGGTTCGGTAACGTAGACCTCCACTACGTTACCTTCCCATCCTTTTTTTCTTGAGTTCGGTAACGTAGACCTCTCCTACGTTACCCTCCCATCCTTTTTTTCTTGAGTTCGGTAACGTAGACCTCTCCTACGTTACCCTCCCATCCTTTTTTTCTCGAGTTCGGTAACGTAGACCTCTCCTACGTTACCCTTCTATCCTTTATTTTACCTAGATTGAGTAAAAAACCCTAAACTTATGAAAGTTTAGGGCCCATCAACATTTTATTTCTCATCCGATACGCGTTGGATTTTGATGCTGCTTAATAATTGACTCACGACATAACTTGCCATGATCAAACCAGCAGCAGATGGTACGAAGGCATTGGATGCTGGCGGCATCTGTGCTTTGCGTATAGGTGCATTTTCATTTCCTACTTCTTTTTTAATATCTTCACGAATTACAATTGGGCTTTCATCCGAAAATACAACCGGAATTCCTTTATGAATCCTTTCCTTGCGCAGTTTCGTGCGGATGACCTTCGCGATTGGATCCGTATGTGTTTTTGAAATATCGGCAATCTTAAAGCGGGTTGGGTCCATTTTATTGGCTGCTCCCATACTTGAAATAATTGGGATATTCCTCTTTAAGCATTCCTTCATTAAATGGATTTTATAAACAATCGTATCCGAAGCATCAACGACAAAATCCAAATTATGGCTAAAAATCTGTTCATAGGTCTCTTCAGTATAAAACATCTTCAATGAGATGACTTCGCAGTCTGGATTAATATCTCTAATCCGCTCCTCCATAATCTCTACCTTTGGTCTTCCGACAGTCGATAGCAGTGCAATCAGCTGGCGGTTGATGTTGGTAATATCCACATCGTCTTTATCTATTAATATTAAACGGCCAACTCCGGAACGGGCCAATGCTTCAGCAGCAAAGGAACCAACCCCGCCGATTCCCAAAACAGCAACCGTGCTATTTTTCATTATCTCAAGGCCTTCTTTACCGATGGCAAGTTCATTACGTGAAAATTGATGCAGCATTATGTTCACTCCAATTATTAAATTCGTTACATTTCTTTTTCCCGATTAAAAATATATCATACACTCCATTAAAAACAAGTATCTTGATAGGAATAATTAAGATGGAAAGCAAAACAAAACCTCCCGCAATGTTCAGGAGGTTAATTTTAAGCAAATAGAAAGAGTCCCAATTATGCCGTCACTCTTAATTCCTTAGTTTTGATCCCGCTACTTTCGCAGGGGGGTGTCCTGTTCCCGAAATTGTAAGTCCCCTTCCCCGTAAAAGGGTGAGGCATTTACGCAATCAGAAAACGCTGGACTCCCAATAAATAATGTTCGGTCAAAACTTCAGGCAACGTAACGAACATTTCAGGACTCTTCTTTGATGCTTTTATAATAGCATATTAAAAAGCTGGATTCAAGGATTCATGAAAGCGAATTCCTGTTATTTTTTAACATTTAGTGACAGATTTAATTCCTTCAATTGAGCCTCAGAAACTTCACCGGGAGCGTTCGTTAATAAGCAGCTCGCGCTTGCGGTTTTTGGAAAAGCAATCGTATCTCTTAGATTCGTGCTGCCAGCAAGAAGCATAACTAATCGGTCAAGACCAAGGGCAATTCCCCCGTGTGGCGGTGTTCCATATTCAAACGCATTTAACAAGAACCCAAATTGTTCCCTTGCTTCTTCAGGTGTAAATCCAAGTATGCTGAACATCTTTTCCTGGATATCACGTTCAAAAATCCGAAGTGATCCCCCACCTAACTCATAACCATTTAAGACAATGTCATAAGCCTGGGCGCGTACTTTTGATGGATCTGAATCTAAATACTCTAGATCTTCTCTAAACGGCATAGTAAACGGATGATGGGCGGCATAATAACGGCCTTCCTCTTCATCGTACTCAAGGAGCGGCCAATCTGTCACCCATAAGAAATTGAACAGGCTTGGATCAATGAGATCCAACTCTCTCGCTAGCTTTTGACGAAGGGCACCTAATGCATCGGCAACAACCTTTTTCTTATCGGCAACAAACAGAAGCAAATCTCCTGCAGAAGCTTCAAGCGTACTCGTAAGTGCTTTTGTGTCATCTTCAGAGAAGAATTTTGCAATTGGCCCCTTTAGCCCTTCAGCGTCCACTTTAAGCCAAGCAAGTCCTTTTGCTCCATAAACAGCAACAAATTCTGTTAAGGCATCAATGTCTTTACGTGAGTAGTTTTCAGCTGCACCTTTTACATTAATTGCTTTAACCTGTCCGCCATTTGCCACTGCCGAAGCGAACACTTTAAAGCCTGAGTCCTTGACGATTTCTGAAAGATCGACAAGCTCCAATCCGAAACGAGTATCCGGTTTATCCGAGCCAAACCTGCTCATTGCTTCGTCATAGGTCATCCGTGGGAAGGCAGCAGGCAGATCTATTCCTTTTACTTCTTTCATTAACTTCGTCATCATTGTTTCCATCATGCCCATGATATCTTCTTGGCTTAAGAAGCTTGTTTCAATATCGATTTGGGTAAATTCAGGCTGACGGTCAGCACGTAAGTCTTCATCGCGAAAGCAGCGTGCAATTTGATAATAACGTTCAATCCCGCCCACCATAAGCAATTGTTTAAAAAGCTGCGGTGATTGTGGCAGGGCATAAAACTCGCCGGGATGAACTCGACTTGGAACTAAATAATCACGTGCTCCCTCTGGAGTACTTTTTGTTAAAATAGGGGTCTCAATATCTAAAAAGCCTTCACTGTCAAGGTAATCCCTAATTTGCTTTGTAACCTGATGACGCATTTTTAAGGTTTCAAAAATAACAGGACGACGGAAGTCTAGATACCTGAATTTTAAGCGGATATCTTCGGATGCATCTGTTTTGTCAGAAATCAAAAATGGCGGTGTCTTCGCTTCATTAATGATTGTTACTTTATCTGCATGGACTTCAATTTTTCCAGTTTTCAAATTCTCGTTGAAGGTTGATGCGTCGCGGGCTACCACCGTACCAACAATATCTAAAACAAACTCGTTACGGATTTTTTCAGCAATTTGCAAAGCTTCCTTCGATAAATCAGGATTAAAAACTACCTGAACAATTCCAGAACGGTCGCGTAAATCGATAAAAATTAATCCGCCCAGGTCACGTCTTTTTTGGACCCAGCCTTTCAAGGTTACCTTTTCGCCAACTGCCGATTCAGGAACATCCCCACAAAAATATGATCTGCCAAACATAAAATTTCCTCCCCTTATTCCTGCAACTCTTGGAATTGTTTAATAAAAGTTGCTAAATCAATTTCTACTTGCTCACCTGTAGCCATATTTTTTACATTGATTTTATTATTTTTGAGCTCTTCATCGCCTAGTACAGCAACATACTTCGCTTTTAAACGATCCGCGGCTTTAAATTGAGCTTTAATTTTCCTGTCCAAATAATCTCGCTCTGCTGAAAATCCAGCCCGGCGCAGCTGCTGCAACAGGCCGACAGTGTAATCCTTAGCCGCTTCACCTAGTGCAGCTAAATAGCAATCGATGCTTTCGTTAATTTCGAGCTCAATTCCTTCTGCATTAAGGGCCGCAATAAAACGTTCAATACTTAAGGCAAAGCCGATACCAGGCGCTTCGGGACCACCAATTTCTTCTGATAGACCATTATAACGGCCCCCGCCACAAAGCGTGGTGATTGCCCCAAAGCCTTCAGCATTACTCATAATTTCGAATGCTGTGTGGTTATAATAATCCAATCCACGCACTAAGTTCGCATCTACTTCAAAGGGAATATCAAGCTGGGTTAAATAGCGCTGTAATTTTTCAAAATAATTCTTGGAGAAATCATTTAGAAACTCTAGAATAGATGGCGCTGTTTTCATTAATTCATGTTCACGGTCCACTTTACAATCCAGAATGCGGAGCGGATTTTTTTCGAGACGATTTTGACAATCATGGCAAAATTCTCCGATTCTTGGTTTGAAGTGATTTACTAACGCCTCACGGTGGGCGTTCCGGCTTTCCTTATCACCCAAACTATTAATGATCAGCTTCAGCTTTTTTAAGCCCATTTCTTTGTATAAGTTCATTGCGAGTGAAATTACTTCTGCATCAATAGCAGGGTCATTGCTGCCTAATGCTTCAATTCCAAACTGGACAAACTGGCGAAAACGTCCTGCTTGTGGGCGTTCATATCTGAACATGGGTCCCATATAATAAAGCTTTACAGGCTGGTTAGGCAGTCCAAACATTTTTTTCTCGACATAGGAGCGAACGACCGCTGCTGTTCCTTCTGGTCTAAGGGTGAGACTTCTTTTCCCTCTGTCTTCAAATGTGTACATTTCCTTCTGAACAATATCGGTGCTATCGCCAACGCCTCTTGAAAAAAGATCGGTATGTTCAAAAATTGGGGTGCGAATCTCTTTATATTGATATTTCTCACAAAGTTCACGCGCTTTTGCTTCAATCAGTTGCCACTTTTCTACCTCTCCAGGTAAAATGTCTTGCGTTCCCCGTGGAATGCTTATGGACATAGTGGAAAACCTCCTTATTTTTTATTCTGTTATGTAAGGACAGTGTCTAGCTCCAGCGTCCAGCAACTAGTGGACTTCGCTCTCCGCCCTACGATAAGTCAAGCACGAATGCGCTCACGCTCTCCGTGTTTCCTTTATTTCAGTTGGAGCGCTTCAGTCCATACGCTGCTAAACGGACGCTTCCGCTTTTCGTATAAAAAACAAAAAACTCCCATCCCTTGTATGAATACAAGGGACGAGAGTTATAATAATCCCGCGGTGCCACCCTAGTTGAAGGCATAGATTTCATGCACTTCCTCTTTAACAGTTAACGCCTGCTACGTTCTTCTCCTACTAGAGATGATACTTTTTCAGAGAGAAGCCTACGGAGTGTTCCTTCATTAAGATTCATGTAGAAATGCTTTCAGCCTAGGGCATTTCCTCTCTTTTCATGACTGCGCTTAATTACTATGCTCCATCATTGGTTATATCACAATTTGTCATTTTATTTTATTAATATTACGGAGCATCGCTGGTAATGTCAATAGCGATTTATGATCTTTCTAAATGTTTTTTTAACTTTCTGACATCCCCAATCGTTAAACCAAATTCTGATGCAAGTTCAAACGAGGTCGTATGCTGTTCCTTTTGAATAAAATCATGAAAATCAACTCCGAAAAGTCGTCCATCCATTGACTGGATGTTCATTCCTTTTTCACTTGCTCTCATTTCTAATCACCTCTGCCTTTTCTTCAATTACTGATATTATTTCCATCCTTAGTGAAAATCTTGCATACAGGTTAAGATTTCTCTTTAAAATGGTCAATATTAGCAATTTAGGAATGATTTTCAGCTTTTAATAAGCTAAAATTAAATAAATAGGTAAAGGAGGGTGTTATGGTCAATAGATCTAGTTTATTGCTTTTATCTATTATTCTAATTTTTAGTGCTTTCCTGCCTCAAGGAAAAAGCGTGGCAGCGACCGATTCTATATCCATAAATACAGGTATCGTCAACGGAGATACATTAAACATCAGGCAGGAACCCTTTACATCAAGCCCAGTAATCGGGAAACTAACTCTTGGCACTAGTGTAATCATATATTCTAAGCAAAATAATTGGTTAGAGGTCGGCTTTGCTAACTTAAGAGGATGGGTTAGTTCTGAGTTTATTGACAGCCAATCGTCAGGTGCCAAGCCGGACTCGACTCTAAAGAAGAAAAGCAGCATGACTGGAACGGTTACGGCTAACAGCCTTAGTGTCCGATCGGGTGCCTCATTAAATACAACCCTGCTTGGTTCAGTTTCTATGGGGCAAAGTTTTACGATTGTAGATGAGCAGAATAATTGGGCAAAAATAGAATACAAGACTGGTAGTTTCGGATGGGTAGCCGGATGGTTTCTTGAAAAAAAAATAGTGAAGTCCCAAGTTGGACAAGCTGAGAAGGAAAGTATGATTACAATCATCCATACGGGGACAAATATCCGAAAAGGACCAAACGTTCAATCGGCAGTCGTCGAGCGTGCAAATAAAGGCGGTAAATTTCACGTTAATACTGTAATCAATGACTGGTATGAGATAAAACTAAACAATGGAAAATTAGGTTATGTGGCTGGCTGGCTTGTTTCTATTAACGGAACAAACCCACAGATTAAGAGGCCGGGTGCCGAAGAATATCTTAAAAATAAAACGATTGTTCTCGATCCGGGGCATGGCGGCGAGGACAAGGGGGCTACGGGTGTTAGCGGAACATTCGAAAAAGAACTAACACTTAGGACAAGCCAGCTCCTGTTTGATAAATTAAAAGTGGCTGGAGCCAAGGTCAACGTAACGAGAAAAAATGATTCCTACTTGCAGCTTACCGCCCGAGTGAACATGGCACGTAATAACAATGCGGATGCTTTTATCAGCCTTCATTACGATAGCAATTTGGACCGCAGTGTTCGCGGGATGACAGGGTTTTACTATCATCCCTATCAAAAAGCGCTCGCTGAGTCTATTTTTGCATCCACAATTGGTCAAACGAAATTGAAGAGCCGTGGGGTACGTTTTGGAGATTTCCATGTGATTCGTGAAAATAGTCAAAAAGCCGTTCTTATCGAGCTTGGCTATTTAAGCAACCCGGAAGAAGAAATGACGATAAAGTCGAGTGGATTCCAAGAAAATGCAGCTTCGGGTATGTACGATGGACTCGCTCGATACTTTAAAGAAAACAACTAAAAAGCATAAAAAAGGCTTAGCACTTAAACTAAAGTGCCAAGCCTTTTTTATGCTTTACTATCTACAATCAATGTCACGGGACCATCATTAATGAGTTCAACATCCATCATCGCACCGAAGATGCCGGTTTCTACACGGATGCCTTTTTCCCGCAGCAAGCTGTTAAAAAAATCATAAAGCAGAACAGCTTGGTTTGGTCGAGCGGCATCCATGAAGTTTGGCCTCCTGCCCTTGCGGCAATCCCCATAAAGGGTAAATTGCGAAACTGACAGAATTTCACCGCCAACATCTAATAATGACAGGTTCATCTTTTCATTCTCATCTTCAAAAATACGGAGGTTAGCAATTTTATCGGCTAAGTAGACGGCATCCTCTTCCTTGTCAGCATGGGTAACACCAACAAGTAAAACGAACCCCTTTGATATTTGACCGGTTACTTCCCCGCCAACGGTCACGCTAGCAGCTTTACTTCGTTGAACAACTACACGCATTTTTTGAAACTCCTTAATTCATCATTCGACGTACTGAATAGATATCCGGGATCTGTTTAATCCGTTCAACCACCTTTTGCAAGTGGGCTACATTGTGAATGGCTATCGACATGTTAATCGTTGCCATTTTATTTCGATCCGTTTTACCGGAAACGGCAGAAATATTTGTTTTCGTTTCATTTACCGCTTGAAGCACCTCATTCAGAACCCCACGACGGTCATATCCACTAATTTCAATATCGACATTATATTCTTTCCGGTCATTTAAAGAAGATTCCCATTCAACGGGGATCAACCTTTGCTGCGCATCATTCGAGTCGATATTCGTACAGTCCGAACGATGAACAGATACCCCGCGGCCCTTAGTAATAAAACCAACAATCTCATCACCCGGAACTGGATTGCAGCATCTTGATAACCGAATCAGTAAATTATCAATACCTGAAACTCGAACACCTGATTCACGTCTTTTTGTAGATGGAAAGGTTTTGAGATCCGTTATGGCATTCGAAATATTCGAGCTTTGTTCTTGATCTCTCTTTTTACGCCATTTTTCGGTCAAACGGTTGGCAACCTGCAAGGCCGTAACACCATTATAACCAACCGCTGCATACATATCTTCTTCACTGGAAAAATTAAACTTTTCGGCAACCTTTTTCAAATTCTCTGAGGTCAATATTTCTTTAATATCGAACTCCATACTACGAATTTCTTTTTCAACCATCTCTTTGCCCTTATCGACATTTTCATCACGGCGCTGCTTCTTAAAGAAGGCCCTGATTTTGTTTTTCGCTTGGGATGTTTGCGCTAGCTTCAACCAGTCCTGACTTGGACCGTATGAATGTTTCGATGTAAGGATTTCAATGATATCACCAGTTTTAAGCCGATAGTCTAGCGTCACCATTTTGCCATTCACTTTTGCACCTATCGTCTTATTGCCAATTTCAGAATGGATTCGATAAGCAAAATCAATAGGAACAGAACCAGACGGCAATTCAATGACATCACCTTTTGGGGTAAATATAAAAACCATATCGGAAAATAAGTCGATCTTTAATGACTCCATAAATTCTTCCGCATTGGCGGTATCATTTTGGAACTCAAGAATTTCCCTGAACCAGGTCAGTTTTTGTTCGAAAGAAGTGCTTTCATTCAGTGCTTCTTTGCCTTCTTTATATGCCCAGTGTGCAGCAACCCCGAATTCTGCGATTCGATGCATCTCATAGGTTCTAATTTGAACCTCAAGCGGGTCCCCTTTTGGACCGATGACGGTTGTATGCAAGGATTGATACATATTAGGCTTCGGCATCGCGATATAATCCTTGAAACGGCCCGGCATAGGCTTCCAGCAAGTGTGAATAATTCCTAGGACTGCATAGCAATCCTTAATGCTGTTTACGACAATTCGTACAGCTAATAAATCATATATTTCACTAAACTGCTTGTTTTGCAAAGCCATTTTTCGGTAAATGCTATAAATATGCTTCGGACGTCCGGAAAGTTCCGCTTTAATGGACACTTCACCCATTCGGTGCTTTACTTCTTCAATGACATCCACTAAATATTGCTCGCGTTCGGCACGCTTCTTTTTCATTAAATTAACAATCCGGTAATATTGCTGCGGATTTAAATATCTTAAAGCTGTATCTTCCAATTCCCATTTAATCTTCGAAATACCAAGACGATGTGCCAAAGGTGCGAAAATTTCAAGTGTTTCATTTGAAATCCGACGCTGCTTTTCTAAAGGAAGATGTTTAAGTGTCCGCATATTATGCAAACGGTCGGCAAGCTTAATAAGAATGACCCGGATATCCTGAGCCATTGCCACAAACATTTTCCGGTGGTTTTCTGCTTGCTGTTCCTCGTGAGATTTATATTTAATTTTCCCTAATTTTGTTACGCCGTCGACAAGCATCGCCACTTCGTCATTAAAAGAGGACTCGATATCTTTTAAAGATATACTCGTATCTTCAACGACGTCATGAAGAAAACCTGCTGCAACCGTGGCAGGATCCATCTCCAAATCAGCCAGGATTCCGGCCACCTGGATTGGATGAATAATGTACGGTTCGCCCGATTTTCGATATTGTTCACGATGAGCATTTTTTGCAAATTCGTATGCTTTTTTCACTAATTCTACATGCTCATCATTTAAATAATTACGAGTCTTGTCGATGACTTGGTCGGCTGTTAACACTTGATCATTCGCCATGAAATCACCTTTATTTTCGTCTCATTTTATTTATATAAATGTCATTCGTTAAAAATTGTTCCTTAATAGGAAGGATTGTTACTATTATCGAAAAAAATAGCCAAGATGTAAAGAGATTGAGATGTTTTTTTATTATATAAAGAGAGCACTCGGCTCTCGAGTGCCCTCTTAAATGGTTTAATAATGCATTAATGTTAAAACATCATAACCATCAAGCTTTTTTCTACCCTCTAAATAACTTAACTCAACTAAGAATGCAATCCCGGCAACAACTCCGCCAAGCTGCTCCACTAATTGAATCGTCGCATCAATGGTTCCCCCGGTAGCTAACAAGTCATCCGTAATTAGAACTCGCTGCCCTGGGTGAATCGCATCCTTATGGATGGTTAATACATCTTTTCCATATTCAAGTCCATAACCAACTTTAATGGTTTCCCTTGGAAGCTTCCCTTCTTTACGAACGGGAGCAAAACCTATACCTAAGGCATAGGCGACAGGACAGCCGATAATGAATCCACGGGCTTCCGGTCCAACGATAAGATCAATCTGTCTCTCTTTGGCGTAAGCTACGATTTGATCTGTAGCATATTTATATGCTTCACCATTATTCATTAATGGGGTAATATCCTTAAATTTAATTCCTTCTTTTGGCCAGTCTGGCACGATTGTAATATAATCCTTTAAATCCATTCTGAAATTGCCTCCTCATTTTCAACCGACTCTTGAATTACTAGATCGAACCAGCTCTTTAATTCCTGAAAGGACGAAAACAATAATTCCCTTTCAAGTTCGTATTGCGCTTGTTTTATTTGATAGGTTCGAGAGTCCGTTAAGTCACGCTTTTGCGCTCCGGTGTTCAAAGTTATAAAGCCATTGTTTATTGTAACAAAATCCAGGTCAGAAAACACCTTAGACATAAAGTTTATCGTTTCTTGCGACCAGCCTCGCTGCTTCGCCAGGTCGTCTCCATGACGTTTTAGATCCATCGGCCCTTTTTTTAACAGAAAAGCATAAAACCATTTGAAATGGTCACGGGTCGGAATGGTACTAAAGAAATCACTGGATTCTTTATAAAAATAAGCATAAATTCTTGCTGGCTGTGTCCCGTTTAACAAAACCTCGAGGATTTCTTTAGATGATGGAAAGTCAACCAGAACAATATTTGCCTTGTTCCCTTTGAAAGCCTTTGCCGCTTCCATATCTTTTATTAAAATAGTATCAGCCATCAGATTCGGGTTTATTTTTTCAAGATGTTCTTGATTAAAAATGATAAATTTCCTGTCTTCAACTGGTACAGCATTTGAAAGGCTGTTGATCCGCTTCTGTCCGCGATAGTCAAATAATTGCCAAGACTCTACTGCAATATCGTGGATAAAAATTTGCGGTTTACGTATATTGTTCCATTCGTTAACAGATAATTCTCCAATTAACGAAATTTTTGATGCTGGTGAGATATGATCCACTAAGTGTCCTAAACCAAAGCCTACCCCATCAAGGTTTGCACCCTTCTCATTCACTAATACCTTTAAATGGTTTTGCTCACTGCCAATTTTTCTAATACTCGTAATATCCACATGGTTTATTAAAACTTTTGGCTTGGGGTTATCTACACCAAAAGGAGCAAGAAGACTCATTTCATCTAATGATGAAAGATTTACATTTTGTAGTTGGATTTCCTCATCAAGATACGTTACGGGAATTAAATCCTTAGCAGTAAGTTGTTGTTCTGCCAGTGCATTTAACCTTGAGCGGAGTTCCGTAACATTCTCTAAGTTTAAGGTCATCCCAGCTGCCATTGGGTGACCTCCAAAATGCGGCAAAATATCACGGCAGGTTGATAAATTCTTAAATAAATCAAATCCGGCAATACTGCGGGCCGAACCCTTTGCCACTCCCTTTTCTGGGTCAAAATTCAAGACGATTGTGGGCCGGTAATACTTTTCAACCAGCCTTGAGGCAACAATTCCAATAACCCCGGCGTTCCAGCCTTCCTTGCCGATGACTAAAACTTTGTTAGAATCGATTGGGAAATTCTTTTCAACCTCTTCCATCGCCTCAGCCGTAATCGTATTAACAATCGACTGTCTTGACTTATTGAGGGCATCCATTTCCGCTGCAAGGCTTTCAGCTTCGAGTGGATCATCCGTTAAGATAAGCTGAACTGCTAAGTCAGCGTCTTCTAACCGACCGACGGCATTAATCCTTGGCGCAAGGGTAAAGCCAATCGTTTCTTCATTTATCGACATGGGGTCAACCCCTGCCAGTTTTAAAATGGCTTTAAGCCCTATATTCTTTGTTGTTTTTAGCCTTTCAAGTCCTTTTTTGGCAATCAGGCGATTTTCATCTGTTAGTGAGACTAAATCCGCAATGGTCCCAATCACAGCAATTTCTAACAAATGCTCTGGAACCTCTCCGTAGAGGGCCTGGGCAAGTTTAAAGGCTACACCCACACCTGCTAATTCACGAAACGGGTAAATACTGTCAGGAAGCTTGGGATGAATGATCGCAAGCGCTTCTGGCAAGATTGGACCTGGTTCATGGTGATCAGTAATGATTAGATCTATTCCAAGCTCTTTGGCAATGGCTGCTTCATGGACAGCTGATATTCCAGTATCCACCGTAATAATTAAATTTATTCCATTATCCGCTGCATTCCGAAATGCAGCTTCATTCGGACCATATCCTTCGGTAAAACGATTAGGGATGTAAAATTGGACATTGGCACCAAGATCACGAAGCGTAATCATTAATACGGAAGTGCTGCTCACTCCATCAGCATCGTAATCGCCGAAAATGAGAATCGGCTCTTGGTTTTCGATGGCTTCACGAATTCTCGTAACTGCAATATCCATTCCTTTTAAAAGAAAGGGATCGTGGAATTCTTCTTTTCCAAATAAAAAATACCGTGCAGACTCAACGGTACTAATGCCACGGTTAACTAGCAGTGAAGCTACAAGAGGTGTAATTTTTAATTCAGTTTCCAGCATTTTGATAAGTTGCTCATCGGATTTACGAACAATCCATCTTGTTTTCGAACTTAACATGTGTATGTTCACCCCTCAGACCTTCTTATTATACAGGAGTGTGAATCAGCTTTCAATCAAAAGAAAAGCGGAGGCGCCCGGTTAGCGACGTCCACTAGTCGCTGGGCGCCGGAGCTAGACAGAAGAAAAACCGCAGGATTTCTGCGGTTTTCCAACTTAACTTACACTTGTGGCTGATCAGAGTACTTCCTTTTCTCTTTTACCGTTTTAATAACGCCTTTCTTCTTTAGCTCTTTACATTTCAAGACATACCATAAAGAACCTGCTATAAAGACGGAGGAATAAACACCGACAATTAATCCAACGAATAAGGCAATGGAGAAATTCCGAATCGACGGGCTTCCAAAAATCATTAAGCAAACTACCGTAATAAGTACTGTTAAAACGGTGTTAAATGACCGAGTTAATGTTTGACGAATACTTATATTTACCACATCAGCAATATCCTGAACTGTTTTAAGCCGTTTTTTCTTTTGCATATTCTCACGAACCCTATCGAAGGTAACAATCGTATCATGGTTGGAGTAACCAATAATCGTCAAAATCGCCGCGATAAAGTTTAAATCTACTTCGAGTCTTGTAATACTGAAAATAGCAATCATGAAAAAGGCATCATGAAGGATTGCAGCAATCGCTGCGATTGCCATATATGCTTCAAATCGAATGGAAACGTAGAGAATGATACCAATTGATGCAAACAAGACAGCAAAAAAGGCATTTTTCGCTAACTCTTTTCCAATCGTCGGAGAAACTGTGCTGACATTCGGCTCATAGCCAAATTGCTTTTTAAAATCTGCTTTTAAAGTAGAAATTTCATTTTTCGACAGTACCCCAATCATTCGGACTGCCCCAATTTGCTTTTTATCACCGGAAATGACGACATCATCCGGAGTTAAATGAAGTTTGGTAAAAGCATTTTCAACCTGGGTAGTGGTTAAAGGTGTATTAGATTGAACCTCTACACGAGTTCCACTAGAAAAATCAATTCCTAAATTCATACGGAAAATAGCGATAATGATAACACCCGCAACAAGAAGAACTCCCGATAGGATGAATATTTTATTCCTTAGTTTCACAAAATCAATTTTATCAAATCGAGTTGGTAGATCCATTGTATCTACATTATCGTTAATGGAGTTAATTTGGGACTTGCGGACAGCAAACCAGCCGGGTTTTTTATTAAGTAAACCACTGTGGACCCATAACCCAAGTAATAGCCTTGCACCATAAACATTCGTAAGAAAGCTCATAAGAACACTCACGATTAACATAGTCGCAAACCCTTTAACAGAGCTAGTCCCGTAGAAGAATAACACGCATGCTGTTAAGATTGTCGTTAAGTTTGCGTCAAGTATGGCAGTAAAAGCATGCTGTTCACCAGCTTGGAACGCTGATTTAACGGTTCTGCCAACCTTTAGTTCTTCTCTAATCCGTTCATAAGTAATTATATTGGCGTCAACTGCCATACCGATTCCGAGAATAATTGCGGCAATTCCCGGTAAGGTTAGAACCCCATTCATCCAATCGAAAATTAATAAGACCAGATAAATATAAATGGATAATGTAACGGTAGCAATGAGACCTGGGAAACGATAATAGAAAATCATAAATAAATAAATAAGGATGACACCAATGATTCCTGCGAAAACCGTATCATGTAATGCTTGTTCCCCGAACTTAGCTCCGACCGAAGTAGAATACACTTCTTTTAACTTAACCGGTAATGAACCAGCATTAAGGAGCGAAGACAAGGTTTGAGCTTCTTTAGCAGTGAAACTTCCAACAATTGATACTGTATTTTGATTAAATATTTGTTTTACAGTTGGCGCTGATAAAAATTTAGGGTTTGCTTTTGTTACTTCCTCTTTAAAAGAGTCTTTTCCTTCTTCAAAATCAAGCCAAATAACAAGAACATTATTTGGTGCCATATTCATAATTTGTTCGGACACCTTACGGAATTTATCCGCACTCTTTAATGTAAGGGAAACACTTGGGGCTCCATTTTCATCAAAGGTTTGTTTAGCACCGCCTTGTTTTAAGTCAGAACCATCCATCATCAATTTGTCGTTGGCATCTCGGAAAGTTAGATTTGCCTGTGTAGAGAGAATCTCGCGAGCTTTATTCTGGTCAGTAACCCCGGCAAGCTGAACGCGAACTCGGTTCTTTCCTTCAATTTGAATACTCGGCTCACTTACACCAAGGACATTTATACGCTTATCAAGTGCCTCAGCTGTGCTTGCCAGTACCTCTTTGTCAATTTTTTGACCTTTCTTAGCTTCTTTAACATCGTACAAGACCTCAAATCCACCTTGCAGATCTAGGCCGAGCTTCATATTGTTCAAGATGTTCTTTGTTGTTGCTCCCATTGTACTTCCGATAATTAGGACGACAAGAAAGAAAGCAACGATTCTACTGCGCTTTACCATTATGTATTGCTCCTCCTTAGTGCATGTGCCTTAGCACTGTTACGTATAATCCTTATTTAAAAATAACAAAAAAGTCACTTCCTTCATTATGAAAGAAGTTGGAATGACTGTCAATTTACAATAATATGAATAAAAACTGCCTTTTTTATTTTAATAGCTCTTTTAATTCATCTTCATCATTGAATGAGAATTCAGTCGATTTATATTCCTCAATCGTTGCAAAACTAATATAATCACTTGCCTTTACAGACAGTATTTCTTGGATAATTTCGTACAGTTTCATTTCATCCTTTAACTTTTTCCACTTTTTCTTTATTAAAAAATCCCAAAGCTCCTTCTCCGTTACTGAATCAATCCCTAGCAACTGAAACTCCGCAAGTTTACTTTCTAATGCTGGTTGAACCTGGGTGCGGAAATGCTCGAATCTATGACTATTATCCATTATGACTGCCTCCTTGGGACTCTCCCAATTTAATTGATCCTTGCAAAAAGCTTTTACTACTTGTCATGCTTTGTCCACCCTTAGGCATATAGTTAATTGTATATGAATTCTTCTTATTTGAGAAGGTGGGAACCTAAATGTCGAAGTTTTTAAAGGGGACTTTTATCCTTTTAATCGCAGGTCTTGTAACAAGGGTCCTTGGTTTTATTAATCGGATTGTAATAGCAAGAAGTATTGGGGAAGAAGGCGTTGGTTTATACATGATGGCGTTTCCTACATTCATCCTTGTCGTGACGCTTACCCAATTAGGGCTGCCTGTTGCTATTTCAAAAAATGTGGCTGAGGCGGAAGCTAAAGGAAATTTTGCTGAAATTAAAAAAATTCTTGTCGTATCCCTAGCGACAACTATTTCTTTATCAATTATTTTCACTCCGGCATTAATCTTACTTGCACCTATTTTATCCAAGACATTGTTTACTGACCCAAGAACCTTTTATCCATTAATCGCCATAGCTCCTGTTGTTCCTGTGATTGCAATTTCTTCGGTGCTAAGAGGCTATTTTCAAGGCAGACAAAACATGCGGCCATCAGCTATCTCACAAATTTTAGAACAATTTGTGCGAATTACCTTGATAGCGGTAATGACCAAAGCGTTCCTTCCTTATGGAATTGAATATGCAGCTGCTGCGGCAATGGTTTCCTCGGTAATCGGAGAACTTGTTTCACTCGTCTACTTAATGACAGCTTTTAAATTAAAAAAACGTTTTCGCCTGAGGAAAAATTTCTTTCAATTTGTTCACAGCGGGAAACAAACCTTCAAAGATTTGATGGATATTGCTTTACCAACAATGGGGAGCAGAATGATCGGCTCGGTGGCCTGGTTCTTTGAACCAATTGTGGTCGTTCATAGCTTAGCGCTTGCGGGTGTCATCACTGTTGAAGCCACTAAACAATATGGTGCCTTAACTGGATTTGCGATGCCACTGTTGATGTTACCGTCTTTCATCACTTTTTCTTTAGCTACATCACTTGTTCCGGCGATTAGCGAAGCCAATACGCAAAACAACAAAACATTAATTGAACACCGATTACAGCAAGCATTGCGCTTTGCCTTCATTTCAGGTGGACTAGCCGTTGTCATTTTATATGTGTTAGCTGACCCATTGATGGAGCTCATGTATGGCTCTGCGAAGGGCTCTTATTTTATTAGACTAATGGCCCCCTTCTTCTTATTCTATTACTATCAAGGACCGTTACAAGCTGTCCTTCAAGCATTAAATCTGGCACGAGCAGCAATGATTAATAGTCTGATTGGGGCTATCGTTAAAACAGCTGTGATTTTTTTGCTGGCATCACAACCACAATTTGGAATAAACGGGGTGGCCTTAGGAATTTTGGTGGGCTTTGTTTTGGTCACCATTCTTCATTTTGCTACTGTATTAAAAAAGATTTCTTTCTCATTTTACGTTCGTGACTATTTGAAAGGATTCCTGGTCATGGGTGGGACAGGTTGGTTAGGCTATTGGTTATTTGCGCACACCTTCCTCAATCAACCGTTAACGATTAGGGTATTATTTTCATTAGCAGCCATGTCCGCTTCCTATCTCGTAATGGTTATATTGTTAGGACTTATTAAAAAAGATGAGCTTAAACGGATCCCATGGCTTCGGAACTTGATAGCATAAAGAAAAGCGTAAGCGCCCTGTTCAGCGGCGTATGGCCTGGAGCGCTCCAACTGAGATAAAGGAAACACGAAGAGCCGGAGGCGCATTCGTGCTTGACTTATCGTAGGGCGGAGAGCGAAGGACACTAGCCGCTAGGGCGCTAGAGCTGGACAATTTTCAAAGTCTAAAAATTATAATTTCTTATCTTTGAACAAATAAGACACGCAATCTTAGCGTGTCTTTTGTTCATTCATCCTGTAAGTCAATAAAAAATTTCCCATTTTCATAACTGCAAAATGAAATTTTTTTTACATCGCGATAGCCTTTTTTTTTCAATTCTTGCCGAAGCCAGAGATTCGTTTTGTTAATTCTTTTCAAATTATCCTCTTCAATATTACCATCGAGTATCAAAGGGATGGTAATATCTCCCTGTTGCGGCTCTTCATTACTATCTTTTAATTTTTCGATGACAGACAAACTTCCAGAGGATTCTAATATCGCAAACTCCACGTCAGCAATACTGCGAATGTTCTTTTCACGGAGCTGGGTCATGAGATCATCAAAGTTGTAGCGCTGCTTCCGCATGGCGTTCTCATCTATTTTCCCCCTGTTAATGATAATACTTGGCTGCCCATCAACTAGATTACGAAATTTTTTACTTTTCAATGAAAAAATGGCTAGTGTTATTTGAACAAGCATCAGTAAAACCATTGGAACAACAGCCTGGAACAAGGGTGTATGCACTCTTTCAATCGCTACAACAGCCATCTCACCAATCATAATAAAAACGACTAAATCTAGAATACTTAATTCACCAATTTCCCTTTTCCCCATTAATCGAAAAATGATTAGAATAACTGCATATAAAAATAGCGTTCGAAACACAATCATTAAATAATCTTCCACAACCGTCGCCCCTTTTTTTACGTTCAACGATATTGTTTGCATTATGCGGAGAAAAATTAGCGGTATAAAATACCAACCCCCTTTTCTATTGGAAAAATTCAAGAAAATTTATTCTACTTTTCACCTTTTACGAATACGCTTGTACTAGGAATGAAACTTGTATCTAGGGTCTGGCAGGACTTAGTTTTAAGATAATTTGCCAGCCTAAAGGCAACTGAAGGGGGAGAGTTAAAATCGAATCGAAAAGCTTTGGCACTTCAATTATTTACGGATTAATTTTTATTCTTGTATTTGCCGTGATATGCAGCCTTATTTTTGCGTTTATTCTCAAGTTTACGTCTGCTCGTGAAGTATCACTACAATACGTCATCACGGCCTTATCCTTCATCGGGCTATTCGGAGGCGGTTTTTTATCAGGTGGGAAAAGAAAAGAAAAGGGCTGGCTGATTGGCGGATTAACGGGGCTTATTTACTCGTTAGTTGTCTTTTTATTCCAATACTTAGGATATGATCGCCTGTTTAACGCTGAACAAGTAATTTATCATACTTGCTACACATTAATTGCGATGATGGGTGGAATTTTAGGGGTAAACATTTCTACCAACAATTCAAGGAGATCGGCTTAATATAGACAGGCAGAAGCGACCATGGGCGCTGGAGCTAGACATTTAATAGCAAAAGGAAGCCATACAGGACGGCTTCCTTTTTCGTTTGCAATTATTTTGTTAGATTGACGCTGCCTTCACTTGCATCCGCAGTGACTTCACGAATGGCATTACGGTCAAATGTTAGACGGCTGCCGTCTCCACATTTAATTACAGCTTTATTGTCATCAATTGAATCTATAAAACCATGTAATCCACCAATCGTAACGATTTTATCACCCTTTTTTAAATCAGTTTGCATTTTCTGAACCGCTTTTTGACGCTTTTGCTGCGGGCGAATTAATAGGAAATAAAATAACACAAACATTAATATTAATGGAATGATTGTACCAATTCCTCCAGACATATTGTTTCCCTCCTTTCAATGTAACATCTATTAGAAATTTTTCGCATTCGGCTTGTTAAAACCATACTGCTCAAAAAATTCTTCTCTAAAATCACCAAGCCGGTCTTCCATGATGGCTTGTCTGACTTTCTCCATTAATCTTAACAGAAAATAGAGATTATGGTAAGACGTTAAGCGAATTCCAAACGTTTCGTCACATTTAATTAAGTGACGAATGTAGGCACGGCTGTAATTTCGGCAAGTATAGCAATCACAATTTTCATCCAATGGGCCAAAATCTCTCGTAAATTGTGCATTTTTTACAACAAGACGTCCATTGCTGGTCATCAATGTCCCATTTCTGGCAATACGTGTCGGCAGCACGCAGTCGAACATATCAATTCCGCGAATCGAGCCATCAATTAATGAATCCGGTGACCCGACACCCATTAAATACCTCGGTTTATTTGTCGGTAAAAGCGGAGTTGTGTATTCAAGCATGCGATTCATTATGTCCTTGGGTTCACCGACTGACAAACCGCCCACCGCATAGCCGGGAAAGTCTAGCGAAACAAGGTCCTTCGCACTCTGCTTACGCAGTTCCTCATATTCTCCGCCCTGAACAATTCCAAATAAGCCTTGGTCGTTCGGTCGACCGTGGGCATTTAAACAACGCTCCGCCCACCGTGATGTTCTCTCGACAGACTTCTGCATATATTCATAGGTGGCAGGGTATGGAGGGCACTCATCAAAGGCCATCATAATATCGGAACCGAGGGCATTTTGAATTTCCATCGCCTTTTCCGGTGATAAAAATAATTTCTCACCACTCATATGATTACGGAAATGAACGCCTTCTTCTTCAATTTTACGGAATTCACTTAAACTAAATACTTGGAATCCACCCGAATCTGTAAGGATGGCCCGGTCCCAGTTCATAAATTTATGTAATCCGCCGGCTTCCTTAATAATTTCGTGCCCGGGACGAAGCCAAAGGTGATAGGTATTACTGAGGATAATCCCCGCTCCCATTTCTTTTAAATCTTCGGGGGACATGGTTTTCACCGTTGCCAGCGTTCCTACCGGCATAAATGCCGGGGTATCAAACGAACCGTGCGGGGTATGGACTCTGCCAAGCCGCGCCCCCGTTTGTTTACATGTCTTAATTAATTCATAACGAATTGCAGTCAATATTTTGTCTCCTTCCTTGGGTAAAACCTAGATGATCAACATCGCATCGCCAAAGCTAAAAAAACGATACCGCTCAGAAACGGCTGTTTGATAGGCATGTAGCACATGTTCTCTGCCTGCTAACGCACTGACGAGCATAATCAAAGTGGATTTTGGCAAATGAAAGTTTGTTATCATGCCATCAATCGCTTTAAATTCATAGCCTGGATAAATAAAAATATTGGTCCAGCCGCTGCCCTCGATAAAACGTCCATCATTGGCAGAGGCAATCGTTTCAAGGGTTCGTGTGGAGGTCGTCCCAACTGTAATAATTCTTCCCCCATTGCCCCTAACCTCGTTGAGCAGCCGTGCTGTCCCCTCAGTGACTATATAAAATTCGGAGTGCATATCGTGTTCCAAGACATCATCAACACTTACAGGACGGAAGGTTCCCAGCCCTACATGAAGGGTGATAAAGGCAATATGAACACCTTTTTCTTTAATCGCCTTAAGTAAGCTGTCTGTAAAATGAAGACCTGCTGTCGGTGCTGCAGCTGAACCAGGCTCACGGGCATACACGGTCTGGTACCTATCCCGGTCTTCAAGCTGCTCTTTGATGTATGGCGGCAGCGGCATTTCACCTAATTGGTCAAGAACTTCATAAAAAATGCCCTCATATTTAAAATCTAATATTCTCCCGCCATGGTCTGAGGTCCCCGTACAAACTGCTGTAAGAAGCCCCTCACCGAAATCAATTTCGGTTCCTTCTTTGACTCTTTTTGCAGGCTTGATCAGTGTCTCCCATTGATCACCTTCCAACTGCTTCAATAGTAAGACTTCAATTTTGGCACCTGTATCTCTTTTGACACCAAAAAGACGTGCAGGAAGCACCTTTGTATCATTTAAGACAAGGCAATCTCCTTCACGCAAGTATTCAATCACATGGTTAAAAACTTCGTGCTTTATTTCGCCCGAATCCTTATCTAGGACCATTAATCTGCTGTCGGTCCGGTTTTGAAGCGGAACCTGTGCGATTAATTCCTCAGGCAAATGAAAATCAAACAAATCTACCTTCATAGTATGACACCCTTTTTTTATAAAAAATCAATTGGTTGGAAACTCCATACCAAAATGCTGATAAACCAACGGGGTTACCACCCTGCCCCGTGGAGTTCTTTGCAAAAAGCCAATTTGTAATAAATATGGTTCATATACATCTTCAATCGTTTCGGATTCTTCGCCGATCGAGGCGGCAATTGTATCGAGGCCGACTGGTCCGCCGCGGAATCTTTCGATAATTCCCTTCAGTAGTTTATGGTCAATATGGTCTAGACCAAGCCTATCTACTTGAAGGAGTTCAAGTGCTTCACGTGCAAGGGCAAGCTCAATCGTCCCATTTCCTCTTACTTGGGCAAAATCCCTCACCCGGCGGAGGAGACGGTTGGCAATTCTCGGGGTGCCCCTTGATCTTCTGGCTATTTCTGAAGCTGAAAGGTCATCGATTTCCGTCCCGAATACTTCCGCTGTTCGAAGCACAATATTTTTTAATTGATTCTCTTTATAATACTCGAGTCGACTCAAAACTCCAAACCTGTCTCTAAGTGGAGCGGATAGGGAGCCTGCCCTTGTTGTCGCTCCGACTAGCGTAAACGGCGGGAGGTCGAGCCGAACCGATCTTGCACTTGGACCTTTACCAATGACAATATCAAGGCAGAAATCCTCCATCGCTGGGTAAAGCACTTCTTCAATTGTCCTTTGCAAGCGGTGAATTTCATCAATAAATAAAACGTCGCCAGGCTCGAGTGCGGTAAGAATCGCCGCTAAATCACCCGGCCTTTCAATCGCCGGTCCTGAAGTGGTACGGATGTTGACGCCCATTTCATTGGCGATAATCACCGCAAGTGTCGTTTTCCCCAATCCGGGCGGACCATAAAGGAGCACATGGTCTAATGTTTCCTTGCGCATTCTGGCTGCCTTAATATAAATATCAAGATTTTCCTTTACTTGATCCTGTCCGATGTATTGGCTTAAGGTTTGCGGCCTAAGGCTTTGTTCTATGCTGATCTCGCTCTCATTCACTTCACTAGAAATAATTCGGTCATCCATGAATCATCACCTATTTTAAAAGCCGCTGCAGGGCCTTCTTAATGTATTGGTCTGTAGACATTTGTTCTTTTCTTAGTTCAGGTGAAATCTTTTTGATTTCTTTCTCGGAGTAACCTAATGCTTTTAGTGCAAGCATTGCTTCTTCCAGGTTTGAGTTACCTGTTTGTGTATGTAAGTGAAGTTGGTCGCTATTAAATAAATTCGGAAAATAGTCCGGGACGATATCCTGCAATTTACCTTTTAGGTCAAGAATCATTTGCCGAGCCGTTTTTTTACCCACTCCTGGAAATTTGACGAGGAAGCTTTCATCTTCATTTTCAACGGCGGTAACTACTTGTTGGACTTCACCGGAAGCGAGGATGGCAAGCGCACCTTTCGGACCAATTCCTGATACATTTAGTAATTTTGTAAAAAGTTTTTTCTCTTCTCTTGTTTCAAAGCCATACAGAGCGATTACATCCTCACGCACGTAGTGGTAGGTATATACTGTTACCATTGTTTCCATTTTACTTGCATAAATAAACGGATTGGGTGTGGATATTTGGTAGCCAATCCCGTTGTTCTCAACAACTATATATTCCGGCCCGACAAATTCGACGGTCCCTTTAATAAATTCGTACACTTAAATTCTCTCCCCCAGTTTTACACTGTATTTCATTCTACCATACAATTTTAGGTTAGTTATAGAAAATAGAACGGTAGATGAAACATCAAACTATTCGGAATTCGGGGATTCGCTGATTGGATGGTGGAATTTGCTGATTGGACTTTGAGATTCGCTGAAAGGAGTTGAAATCACAACTAGATATTTGGATTCGCTCATTGAGTTGAGGAATTCGCCCATTAAATCGCAAAATCCGCCCATTGATCACTGAAATCCGCCCATTGACTCGCAAAATTCGCCCATTGAACTCCATTTTCCTTCGACAAATCATTAAAATTCTCAAATTACAATTCCCCCAACAATGATTCAATAAAAAAACCAGGCTGAAATGGCGGCATCAGTCTGATTTGTTGATCATTCTATTCTTTTTTTAAAGAATACGGCTTAAATGTCTCTAAAACTTCAACATAGCGATCCTTTGTTTTGATTGGAATGCCTTGAATTAATTCTTCTTGCTTAGAACTCTCCAACTTCTTAATATCTATTTGGAAAAAAGATTGAATAATTCTTAATTGATCAGGTCTTCCATTAAAAATAGTCAAAACACCATCTTCTGTTACCCCAAAAAAGCCATTTGCTTTAAGCAATGGTGATATATCATTGACCTGCTTGCGGAAAAACATTGTCGAGTCATCCATATCCGTCAGCTGCCATTGGTCATATTTAGCCCAGAAATTTTCCATTGACCAGCAGGTCTCGTGGACGACCTCTTGACTTATTTCCCCATCTAAATAGACCCTTTCCAAAATAACCGTCATGCTTAACGGTTCGGTCTTTTCCTGTGGTTGCGGGCTATCTATTTGTGAAGCGGCGCCGATCATGGTGATTCCCTCGGCATTAATAATAAACATGAAGAGAAGAACAGCGAATCCGGCAAGACTATACCGATACCAAGCCATCCAATTAAACCTCATGCTACTCACCTCTTATTGTTAAAAATTAAACAATCTATGCAGTACTAGTTTAGCCTAATATTGCCTTTTTATCCTCTAATCAATTTTAAAAGGACAAAGCCCGTAAGCTTTGCCCTCTTACCAAGAAGGAATTACCTTCCTCCTCTTTCTTGCTGGCTGTCATTGTATTTGTTGCGATCCCGGCCAATGGCTCCTTCATCGGTTATGACCGTTACCGTTCGTCCGTTTGCATAAGGCGTCACGGCTCTTTTAATTGCCCTTTTTGTAGCGGATGCTTTGTCTTGATCAATTAATACCACAGAAACAATGACAGTATTTCCGTACGCGACGGATCTAACGGTCTGAACATTCGCTATTGCTTCTACTTTGTTCTTGACCTTTTTCGTAAAATTATCCTGGAAGTCAGGGTCCGTTACCACGCCGTTATTTCCATTTTTTACATTTAGATGACCGTGATAGTTCATGTCGCTTGTACTAAAACGATTATCACGTTGGAAAAAATTACGGTCCTTTGAAGCTAAAGGTGTTGTTGGATTTTTCGGATTTCCGTTTTCGTCTCTTGATTGAAGCTGTCTTCTTTTATTTTCGTTTGTAACTTGATCTTCATCCCCAAGAGAATGATCCATCATATCCGTAATTGCCCCATCATTATCTCTCAATAAATTGTTATCCGAGGTTGGGTGGTTTTCATTGGAATAATATCCAACAGGGCTTAATGAATTGTTATTATTTTTTTCATTAACACCTGCACGATTATTATCACCTGTACATCCAGCCAGCGCGAACATCAATGTGGCTGAAAGAGGAATCATCCACTGTTTCTTGTTCAAGCGAAAAACCCCCTTTATTAACATCCTGAGCATGCTTACCATCACATGCTCATTAATAGGGTGTTATTTTCGGGGG
The DNA here is from genome assembly GCA_011250595.1 of Bacillus sp. MM2020_1. GTDB lineage: Bacteria > Bacillota > Bacilli > Bacillales > Cytobacillaceae > Neobacillus. The sequence goes on from JAANMP010000007.1 coordinate 107,686, forward strand.
GATTTCATTCAGACGGATAATTCCAACCCTTCTTAGTCCACTAACTCCTTAAGGTGATCAATAAATTTTTTTCTAGCATAAAACTGACGAATTGATAAGTCCATTAACTGTTTATATTTTGTATGATCTGTGTATGATTTTTCGCGGATCGTTCGATTCCATTCCCTGAAAATATCAGCGGGATAGGCCAAAGCAAATAAAAATGCTTTCTCATGTAAATATTTGTTAATTTGTTTAAGGCTCTCCAGTCCTTCAAATGACCAGTCGATGTATGGCAAAATCCGGTTTGCATATTGTAAATAATCAAATGATGCTGGCCCAATACTAATTAAATCAAAGTCAATGAGATTTAACTGGCCCCCTGTATCCCTTAAAAAGTTATGATGGGCTACGTCTCCATGTAATATAACTGTTGCTTCTTTTTGAAAAAAAATACGGCTTTTTTCCATCCCCTCCAATGACCATTTTGCCCAAGACAACATCTCCGAGAGGAAGGGTTCATTGATAAAATACCCAATAAAGGGCAGGTTATTTGAAAAAACATTGAACCGTTCTGTCCATTTTTCAATCAGCTGTCCTTTTGGAAGTAATGTCCGATAACGTGATTCGAACGTTGCCGTGGTTTGGTGGAATTGTTCTAATAAGTCAATTCCTTCTTGACGATTTTTATAAGTATGAAAAGAGAATACGTTTCTATTTGGCGGGATGTACTCCATACATCCGAAATAAGTTCCCTCAAAAAAAAGCTGTTCTCTCACTGGGGATGTTAAAAATAGATACGTCTTTTTAAAACCTTCTTTTTTCAGAGTGGCTGTAAAGGCTTCTTGGAGTCTTAGCCTGCTGTTGGTATGATACCCTTTTATGACGTAATTATTTTTGTCTGTTCGTAGAAAGATAACGGATGACCGAATTGGAACCATTTGAATGATTCTTTCAGAGAACTGGGATTGAAAATAAGAGAGGAGACGATCAAAATAATCATCGTCTCCCTTTTTATTATTTGTTGTATTAAAGACTCTCATCTTGGTAACCCGGCATACCGTAAGGACTTGTTCCAACCGGCCCCATACCATAAGGATTCATATACGGAGGATGTGCTGTGTTAACAGGTCCTGTATATGGTGCGCTATAGATTGGCGGCGTAGGCGGTACAAAATTTTGCGGCATGGCTGCTTGCTGCGGCATGGCTGATGGTCCAGGCATTCCTACCGGTTCAGCTCCACAGCCGCAATCACCCATTGCTCCGCTTCCTACTGGTAAACCCTGCGAAGGATTGGTTGGCTGCATGAATGGACCAGGTCCTGCCATTTCAGGTGCTCCATAGCCTACAGGTGCCCCCATTGGCCCACTCATCTGTGGATATCCGTATGGCATTTGGCCATATGGTGCTCCCATTCCATATGGATTTACCATACCGGGATTTCCGAACGGGTTTCCTGGCATGACTGGAGGTGTAGCAAAGTTAGTGCCTGGTGATGACTCGAATCCTGCAGGGCTTTCCATTGGGTAACCTGTCGGCATTTGACCATATCCTCCTGGTACTTGCTGGCCATAGCCTTGTGGCATTTGTCCGTATCCTGCTGGTACTTGCTGACCGTAACCTTGTGGCATTTGTCCGTGGCCTGCTGGTACTTGCTGGCCGTAACCCTGTGGCATTTGTCCGTATCCTGCTGGTACTTGCTGACCATAATCTTGTGGCATTTGTCCAAATCCTGCCGGCGGTTGCTGACCAAAACCTTGTGGCATTTGACCATATCCCGCTGGCGGTTGCTGACTATGGTCTACTGGCATTTGTCCGTAGCCTGCCGGCGGTTGCTGACCAAAACCTTGTGGCATTTGACCATATCCCGCTGGTGCTTGCTGACCATAGTCGACTGGCATTTGTCCGTAGCCTGTTGGCGTGTGCTGGCCATAGTCAACTGGCATTTGTCCAAAGCCTGCCGGCGGTTGCTGGCCGTAACCTTGTGGCATTTGTCCAAAAGCTGCCGGGTCCATGTATGGGGTGCCCATTGGCTGCTGTGGTGATTGCGCACCCATTACAGCACCCGGATTATAGGCTGGGTTCATAACTGGAAGCTGCGGCATAAAGGATGACGATTCATCATTGAACTGCGGCGCTGCAAACGATGTGCCTGCAACTGATGGAGCACCACTAGGATATCCGGCAAACCCACTAGGCATAACTGGAGCTTGAGCCATTGGCATCGTCATACCGCCATCTTGCATTTGCTGGTAAGGCATTGGCATACCACCGCCCTGCATTTGCGGATATGGCATAAATGGGTTCATTTGCATTGGGAAACCTCCTCCAAATGGCGGACAGAATCCCGGTCCAGGCATAATCGGCGTAACTGGAACACAATAATCTTGCTGCGGTGCCACTTCTACAGGTGCTTCCATTACTGGTGGCGGTGCTGGAACAAAATTCTCTTTTATCGGAACTTCTTTCATTGGCATTTCTTTGATTGGCATTTCTTTGATCGGCATTTCTTTGATCGGTACTTCTTTGATTGGCATTTCTTTGATTGGCATTTCTTTTTTCGGAACTTCTTTTATCTCTGGAAGTACATTGGCTTTAGGGGGCTGCTGTACAGTCATATTTTGCATGTTCATCGTATAATAATTGTTAATATCTATTTCCGGGACAATTTGTAGAGGCATTTTTGGAGTATAAGGTGCTATAGGTGCTTCTTTAATCGGCACTTCCTTAATCGGTGCCTCCTTAATAGGTGCTTCCTTTATGGGAGCCGCCTTAATCGGAACTTCTTTAATCGGTGCTTCTTTTACGGGTTTCTCTTTGACCAACGGTTGCTCAGCAAGCGGCTGTTCTTTCTTAACTCCTAAGTTGATTTTAGTACCGGATTTAGTTCCCATCGGTGCTTCTTTCTTTATCGTTCCACCTGAAGTAGGGACCTTTATTTTCATACCGGGCATAATCATATCAGGGTTGCTGAGCTGTGAATTCATCTTTTTCAGCTCTTCAAAATTCACGCCGTACTTCTTGGCAATCTTCCAAAGAGTATCCCCTTTCTGTACGATATGGATCTTCACTCTGATTTCCCCTCCTATGCATAAGTCCATATAGTCTATGTGAAAATGGGCAAAGTGCTATCCTTCTTCACAAAAACTTATGCTTTTTTTCAAAAGAATATGAATCTCCCCTAAAATATAAAAAGATGCAATCAGGAAAATTGCATCTTTTTTAACAATTATTTAAGAATGTATTAACATCCGCTCCAACGCTAATTTCGCATTTTCAGCTATTTCTGGACTTACATTGATAATATTATTTGTCTCCGCTAACGTATCGAGGCTCCAAACTAAATGTGGCAGGTCAATCCTGTTCATGGTCAAACACGGACACATATGCGGATTTAATGAGATAATCTTTTTATCCGGGTGATTTTGAATTAAGCGGTTGACCAGATTCATCTCTGTTCCGATTGCCCATTCCGTGCCAGGCTCAGCCTTTTCAATTGCGTTAATAATATAACTCGTTGACCCTGCCATATCCGCTAATTCCACCACTTCACGGCGGCACTCCGGGTGAACAATAATTCTCATATCCGGATATTGACTGCGTGTATCATGAACATTCTGCACGGTGAAATTTTCATGAACGGAACAATGGCCTTTCCAAAGAATGACTTTTATTTTTGAAAAATCACCTTCGTATTCCAGCTCATGATTAATTGGATTCCAAATCGCCATTTCGTCTAAACCTACACCTAAATTAACGGCAGTATTTCTGCCTAAATGCTGATCAGGTAAAAATAAAATTCGTTCCTTCATTTCAAATGCCCACTTAACCATCTTTTCTGCATTTGATGAAGTGACCGTTGCCCCGCCATGTGCACCGACAAATGATTTTATCGCTGCGGTTGAATTGACATAGGTTAAAGGGAGAATCGTGTCTCCGAATATTCCTTGGAGCGTTTCCCATGCTCTTTCAGTTTGCTGTATATCCGCCATATCAGCCATTGAACAGCCGGCACGCATATCAGGTAAGATGACCTTTTGCTGGTCACTTGTTAAAATATCTGCTGTTTCCGCCATAAAATGAACACCACAGAAGACAATAAATTCTGCTTCTTTATTTTCAGCTGATAATTGTGCCAGCTGTAAGGAATCACCTGTGGCATCTGCAAACTGAACCACTTCGTCTTTTTGATAGTGATGTCCCGGAATAAACAGGCGTGAACCCAACTTTTTCTTTACCTCAATCACACGGTTTTCGAGTTCTTCTCTCGTCATTTGTTTATATTTTTCAGGAATCATCCTATTTTTTTGTAAAGAGGCCAAGATATTCATTTTACGCATCTCCCTTTTCCCAAAGTACTTTTACACTGATATCGAGGGCTTTATATGAATGTGTTAAGTACCCTAGCGAGATGTAATCTACACCTGTATCGCGAAAATCAGCTATATTGGCTAATTGAATTCCGCCTGAGGCCTCCGTAATGATGTGAGCTGGAACTAATTGAATCAATTCCTTAATTTCATCTGGGGTACGATTATCAAACATGATAATATCCACTCCTGCATTAACAGCTTCAATCACCTGTGCTTCCGTCTCCACCTCCACTTCTACTTTCACCATATGGCCGGCATTTTTGTGAATGGCGTCTACGGCCTTGGTAATCGAACCGGCAAAGGAAATGTGGTTATCTTTAATCATGACTCCATCATATAATCCAAACCGGTGATTATAACCGCCGCCGCAGCGAACAGCATATTTTTCAAGCATTCGGAGTCCGGGCGTTGTTTTCCGTGTATCACAAATTTTCGTATGACCACTATCAAGGGTGGTAACTGTTTTTCGTGTCAGCGTGGCAATCCCGCTCATCCGTTGAACAAGATTGAGGATAACTCGTTCTCCTTTTAATAAATCGGCTATTTTCCCAGAGACACGGGCAAGCGTATCACCGTATTTAATTTCTTCGCCATCCTTCACAAACACTCGAATGGCTAGGTCGTTATTTAAGAGCTGAAACCCAGTTTTGATAATTTCCTCGCCACAAAAAACACCTTCATCTTTTGCAAGAAAAACAATTTCCCCATTTGTATCGTCTGCAAAGATTAAATCGGTGGTTATATCCTGTTCCCCAATATCTTCAATAAAAAATTTCTCAAGTTGTGAGCGCAGTTTCAATATGTTCATCGGACTTCTCCATTCCCTGTTTATAGTTATGAATGATTGACTTCCTTAACCAACGGTTATCTTCCTCTTTTGAAAAATCACTTCTGAAGTGACCGCCCCGGCTCTCTGTTCGAATTAATGCAGATTCTGTGATTAGACTAGCAGTGATTAGCATAAATACCTTGGTCATGTCTAGAGTAGAACATGTATCTAAATGAATCTTTTTTGCCTGATATTGCTCTAACCAAGCTTGCTGCTTTTTCAAATTCACCTTATTGCGAACAATTCCAACCCGTTCCATCATTAACGCTTTAATTTTTTCAATAGCTGGTAAATTAAATTTCTCTTCCTTTTGCAGTGGATAATAATAATCTTGAGCTAAAACCAGTGGTTCTTTACTTGCCTCATTGATCCATTGCGACAATTTCTCCCCTTGAAATAATCCTTCTAATAAGGAATTACTAGCTAAACGATTCGCACCGTGCAAGCCCGTGCAGGCGGCTTCTCCGATGGCATAAAGTCCATCAAGCGACGAACGCCCAAGTAAATCCGTTTTAATTCCTCCCATTAAAAAATGACTTCCGGGTGCAACTGGAATCTTCCCATCGGAGATTTGGATTCCGTTGTCTTCACAAATAGAAGTAATCGTAGGAAATCGTTTTCTAAACTCTTTGATAGTGCTTATATCTAAATAAACCTGTTTGCCTTTTTTCAGAAATTCATAGATTCTTTGCGAAACCACATGTCTAGGGCCAAGGTCTTTTAAGGGGTGAACACCCTCCATGATTTGAGTCCCGTCTTCCGTAACCAGTGTTGCCCCTTCACCTCTTACAGCTTCCGAAATTAACCCCTTCGTTTCACCGTTTATATATAACAGCGTCGGATGAAATTGGATAAACTCCATATCAACGACATCAGCACCGGCAAAATAAGCCATTGCAATCCCATCGCCGCTAACCGTTGGAGCATTTGAAGTGTAAGTATATAATTGGCCACACCCGCCAGTAGCGATAATGACATGTTTGCCGTAAAATCTTTGAATAGCACCAGTTGATGTTTTAGCTTTAACTCCGATACAACGCTTCTGGTCGTTATTTAGGAGTAATTCATAGACAAAGACATCCTCTTCGAACGTGATATTTTTCTTTTGCTTGAGCTGACTGATCAGAAACTCCATGACGTTTTTGCCAGTGGCATCGCCGCCGCCATGAACAATTCTCTTTTCACTGTGAGCCCCCTCCATACCAAGGTACAATTCCCCTGCTTGATCTTTATCGAAGATATCACCTTGTTGAGCGATCCTTTTAATAAGATTAGGCGCAGCATGGATAATTTGCTGAACTGCATCTGGATTGTTGTGAAATCTGCCTGCTTCTAGTGTATCGACAATATGTTTAGAAGGATGGTCATTTGCACCCAACGCGGCTGCAATCCCACCTTGGGCAAGATACGAATTGGCCGTTCTTAATTTTTCCTTTGTGAGAATCCTCACATTCACATCATCAGTTAATTGAGTAGCCAGCTGTAAGGCTGCGATCCCACTGCCAATAATTAATACATCATCATTTGTCATCAAATGACCCTCCTGACATAACAGGTGTCTTGACATATATATTTGCATAGATTTAAACTAAAAACAAGTATTTTTATAGAAAAGTAGTATTGGAGGTGCGGGATGAAATATTTTGATTATGCAGCGACTACTCCATTAGACCCTGAAGGAGCGGAAGTGTATGTGAAAGTTGCAACTGAATACTTTGGCAATGCCAGCAGCCTCCATGATATTGGCGGTCAATCAGCAGCCTTACTTGAAACCTGCCGGGAAGAATTAGCGAATCTAGTTGGAGTCGATAAGAATGGTCTTTTTTTTACAAGCGGTGGGTCTGAAGGGAATTTCTTAGCGATTGAGGCACTTTTGTCCTCTCCTAAAAAGGCAGGGAATCATATTATTGCTGGAATGGCGGAGCATTCCTCCGTCCACAGTGTCCTTAACAGGCTAAAGAAAGCTGGATATGAAATCACACAGCTTCCTTTCGATTCAAATGGTTTGATCAATCTTGAACAGCTCGAAAGGTCGATGAAATCAGAAACGATATTAATGATACTGCAGCATGTTAATTCTGAGATTGGTACGATTCAGCCAATCAGTGAAATCGCAAAAATTTGTAAGGACAACAATATTCATCTACACAGTGATTTTGTGCAGTCTTTTGGAAAAATAGATTTAAAACCGATTGCTCCCTTGGTTAGTAGTTTTTCTTTTTCCGGTCATAAAATCTATGGACCAAAAGGAATTGGGGGCGTCTATGTCAATCCTCAACTTAAATGGCAGCCGTTTTTTCCAGGAAGTTCTCATGAAAAAGGATTCCGTCCTGGCACAGTAAATGTACCTGCAATTGCTGCCATGACGGTAGCTGCCCAGAAAATAACCGGAAGAATCCAAGCGGAAAATAGTAAGGATCAATTATTGCGGAAAACCTTTATTGATACACTTGAGCCCATAAAAGAACAAGTGAAGATTTATCAAGGTGACGATGGTTTGCAGCTCGCTAGTATTATCGGGCTTGGGATTTCTGGAATCGAAGGTCAATGGATGATGCTGGAATGCAATCGATTAGGGTTTGCGATTTCAACCGGAAGTGCCTGTCAGCTGGGGATGCAGTCGCCTGCCAAAGTCACGCAGGCCCTAGGATTAACGACTGAAGAAGCGAAAGAGTTTATCCGGATTTCCTTTGGCCATTCCACTAGCCTGGAAGATGTGATTCTTCTTGGGGAAAGTATGGTTAAAATCGTGAATGCATTCAAGGGCGTTTCCGTTATATAAAAAATTTAAACTATGCTAAAATAGGTAAACAGCATTAGATATAGGAGGAGTATTATGGTAGAGCAAAAAAAAATATTGGGAGAGGAAAGGAGGTCATTAATTTTACAACAGTTAAAAGATAGCCCTGCCCCGCTGACAGGAAGTGAACTTGCCAATCGAACCAATGTAAGCAGACAGGTGATTGTTGGAGATATTACTCTTCTAAAGGCAAAAAATGAACCGATTATTGCAACCAGCCAAGGTTATATTTATTTAAAGCAAAACTCCGGCACTTCCTTTGAACGAACGATTGCATGCAAACATTTGCCGGAAGATACAGAAAAAGAGCTTAATTTATTAGTGGACCATGGTGTGCTAGTGAAAGATGTAAAGATTGAACATAGAGTCTACGGAGATTTGACTGCATCGATTATGGTTTCCAATCGCCAAGAGGTTAAACAATTCATAAAAAACATACAAAAGACGGGAGCCTCCCTATTATCTGAGTTAACAGAGGGAATCCACCTTCATACTATTTCAGCAGCTAGCACCCAAATCTTGGATAAAGCCGAAGCTGCCCTTAAGGCTGAAGGATTTATGATTGAATCCTAAAAAACTCCGCGGCGATAATTTGCGGTGGAACTAGACAACAAAGGACCCGTTAGTCTCGGGTCCTTTTGTTAATCCAATTCCACTTTCTTCGCAGGATAGCTTCCAAGTAATTTGACACCACAGCCTAATGCCTCTAGCTCAGCGATTGCTCCAGGTATTAAAACCTCATCCAACTTCATTTCGATATCTATAATGAAGAAATAATTGCCAATTCCCGTTTTCATTGGCCTTGACTCAATTTTTGAAAGATTTAATTTTCTCCAGGCAAACGCAGATAACACCTGATGAAGTGCTCCCGCTTGATCATCCTCAGGCAATGTCACCATGAGCGTCGTTTTGTAATGGGATGAACCGCTCAAGGTTTGGAAATCAAAATTCTCTTCGGTTAGCACCACAAACCGCGTGTGATTATAGTCAAAATCATGGATGTTTCTTTGCACAATCGACAGGCCATATTCTTTCGCGGCCAATTCATTGGCAATCGCGGCAGACATTAATTCAGGCTGTTCCATGACCATCTGTGCAGCGGCCGCCGTTGAAGACACACTATCTACCGGCACACCCTTTAATTGATTATGTAAAAATTTATGACACTGAGCAATCGCATGGGAGTGGCTGTACACCTTACTTACTTCCCGCCAATTTTCCTTATTATCAGGATGCACCATCAAATGCTGTTTAATTGGTAAGGTAATTTCACCAATAATCGGAATCTGGATAACTTGTGTTAAATAATCAAGTGTTATATTAACGGAGCCTTCTAGCGCATTTTCAATGGGAACAACTGCAAGGTCCACTTCCTTCTCAACGATGGCATCCATACTTGCAGGAATCGTCTGATAGGGCTTAAGTTCAAATCCTTGAAAAACTTTCTTCACCGCTAACTCTGTAAATGTACCTTTTGGTCCTAAGTATCCAACCTTCACTGTTTCCCCACTCCTTATTGTTTTAAAAAGAAAGCTGAGAGCCGGCCGTAGTTTAACTACGCACCTGTTCCCAGCACTTCTATCTTCTCTACAAATTCGAGCTTTCTCAGTTCTTTAAGTAACTCATCTATTTCCATCGTAATGTTCGAAGTGTTTAATGAGAGTGTCACATTTGCCCTGCTTTGCAACGGTATCGTTTGATGAAGAGTCACAATATTGCAGCCTGAGTTTGCAACAACACTGAGCAATTTTGACAGCGTGCCTGAGCGATCTTCCAAATGAAAGAAAAGTGAGATAATCTTTTCCTTTTTAATAGTTGAGAAAGGAAAAACAGTATCTCTGTATTTATAAAAGGCACTTCTGCTTAAATCTGCTTGTTGAACGGCATCTGCAATGGATTCCACCTTACCTCGCTCAAGCATTTCCTTAACATCCAGCGTTTTTTTCATCGCTTCCGGCAACACATCTTCACGCACTAAATAAAATTTCTTATCCGTGTTTTCCATTTTTATCACTCTACCTTGATCTCTTCAGGGTCTTTTCTTCTTACTCAATAAACTCAAATTCAAACTCCATTAGCTTCACAATGTCCCCGTCTTTTGCTCCTCTTTCCCTTAATGCTTCATCGACACCAAGACCACGAAGCTGGCGTGCAAAACGGCGAACGGATTCTTCTCTTGAAAAGTCTGTCATCTTAAAGAGTTTATCTGTTTTTTCACCGGAGACGACAAAGGTACCATCCGATTCTCTCGTAATTCTAAAGGCTTCAGGCTCTGCTTCGTGCTTATAAAGAACACGATGAACACCTGTTGTTTCCTCTTCTTCGTGCTCAAGTGGAAATTCTGGTGTTTCCTCAATTTTATCAGCTACAGCATACAATAGCTCACGCAGCCCTTTTCTTGTTACCGCTGAAATCGGGAAGATAGGATAGTCTTCTTCAAGCTGCTCCTTAAACTTCTTTAAGTTTTCCTCTGCTTCAGGCATATCCATCTTATTCGCTACAATCACTTGTGGGCGCTCTGTTAAGCGTAGGTTATACTCTTTTAATTCCCGGTTAATCGTCAGATAGTCCTGATATGGGTCCCTGCCTTCCATCGCAGCCATATCAATGACATGGACAATAACCCTTGTCCGTTCAATATGACGTAAGAATTGATGGCCGAGGCCAACGCCTTCACTTGCCCCTTCTATCAGCCCTGGAAGGTCTGCCATGACAAAGCTTCTGCCATCTTCTGTTTCGACCATGCCAAGATTAGGAACAATCGTTGTAAAATGGTACTCAGCGATTTTTGGTCTTGCTGCTGAAACAACGGATAAGAGTGTTGATTTTCCAACGCTTGGAAATCCAACGAGACCGACATCAGCAAGCAGCTTCAATTCAAGAATGACTTCACGTTCTTGTCCCGGTTCACCATTTTCAGAAAGCTCCGGTGCTGGATTTGCCGGGGTTGCAAAGCGGGAATTTCCTCGTCCGCCACGACCGCCTCTAGCAATAATAGCCTGCTGCCCATTCTCAACTAAATCCGCAAGAACTTCCTTCGTTTTTTCATCAATGACGACTGTTCCAGGTGGTACCTTAACAATCATATCCTTTGCACCGGCACCGTGCTGGTTTTTGGACATGCCATGCTCGCCGCGTGGTGCTTTAAAATGACGCTGATAACGGAAATCCATTAATGTGCGCAAGCCTTCATTTACTTCAAAAACCACATTGGCACCTTTACCGCCATCTCCGCCCGCCGGGCCGCCTTTTGGTATATATTTTTCCTTACGAAATGCGACCATACCATTTCCGCCATCTCCAGCTTTTACATAAATCTTCGTTTGATCAACAAACATCTTATTCCTCCAGTCTGCAATTCGAATGAACTTTTGTCACGAAAAGTAGCTCAGATTTCGCCTATTTTTCTTGAATAGGGATAAAAACTTCTACTCCGAGTTCACTTTTTGAGAATTCCTTGACCACTACATCCAGTTGGTTCTTAGGGTCAGAAAGGAATGTTTCAATTAATTTACTTTTTATTATTATCCCGCTAAAGTCAAAAAAGAAACGAACTCCCTCTGATTGCGGGTCAATTGATATTGATAAATGATTTTCTTGAAAAACTTCAATTGCCTCGTTCAAACATTTAAAAAAATGATAAGTCCAATTGGTGATCGGTTCCTCATTCATTTGAAATGATTCCGAATCCTGAAGAACCTCATATTCAAGCTTAAAGGAAGGATTCTCCCAATTAGACTTTAACAGCAACGAAGCAAATAAAGGCATTTTTAAATTTGATAGCTTGGACTCGTGCTGTGCTTCGATAATAATTTCGTCAATAACCGCTTTTGCCCGGTCGATTCGATTTAAATCCAAGTTCCCCTTAATTAATTGAAGCCTATTTAACCAATCATGTCGAGAATGCCGGAGCACCTCAACAATATCCCATTCTTTCTCCATACGTACACTCCCACATTAAGTGTCACAACACTATTTTGCTGATAGTATATCAAAAAAATTACCATGAGTAAGCATTTTTATGTGATGAAAGATCATTAGAGGCAAAAAGAAGCATCTACGAAGTCATTTTCCTGAAGAAAATTGGGAAGGAAAAATTCGTTATCAAAAAGAAAACTCTAACCAAACAGGTTAGAGTTTTCGTTAGTAATCCTTAAGCTTCTTGAGCTACTGGATAAACGCTCACTTTTTTGCGATCACGACCGAAACGTTCAAATTTCACAACGCCGTCAACTTTTGCAAAAAGTGTATCGTCGCCTCCACGGCCAACGTTTTCACCTGGGTAAATCTTTGTACCGCGTTGACGGTAAAGGATTGAACCACCAGATACAAATTGTCCGTCTGCACGTTTAGCGCCAAGACGCTTAGCGTGTGAGTCACGACCGTTTCTTGTAGAACCTACACCCTTTTTAGATGCAAACAACTGAAGATCTAATTTTAATAACATTTATTCCACCTCCTGCTTTTTGAAGGTAATCTTTATGTGCTTCCCGTATTCTTCTTCAATCGCTCGTAATGAAACAGCCATTCCTTCGAGAAGAAGCTGCACTTTCTCTTGTGTACTTTCCGGAAGATTTTCCGGAATTACACAGTGGAGAAAACCAGGCTTGTTTTCAAACTCTGGAGTCACACCTGTTAAGGCATGCACTGCATTGATTGTCCCTACAGATACTGCCGAAGCCCCTGCACAAACGATATCCTCGCCATGCTTTGCAAACTTGGCATGTCCGCTCATTGTAAACGACTGAATAGTTCCGGACTCAGTACGATTAATCCTAATTTGAATCATCTATCCTTCAACACCTTACGCGTTGATTTTTTCGATGACTACTTTAGTGTAAGGTTGACGATGACCTTGCTTCTTACGGTTGTTTTTCTTCGCCTTGTACTTGAAAACAATGATTTTCTTTTGACGGCCTTGTTTTTCAACTTTAGCTGTAACTGTAGCGCCTGCAACAACAGGGCTTCCTACTTTTACATTTTCACCGCCAACGAAAAGAACTTTGTCAAAAGTAACTGTTTCACCAGCTTCAACATCTAATTTCTCGATGTAGATAGCTTGGCCTTCTTCGACTTTCAATTGTTTACCGCCAGTTTCGATAATTGCGTACATGAACTGCACCTCCTTATAAACTCAGACTCGCCAGACACAGGCGCTTAAAGCATAATGCTAAAGACTTAATACCTGTTTTGTGCGGTTGTAGCACGGGTGCTACAAACATAACATTAAAATCCTAACATAAAATAGGCAAAAGTGTCAATAGAAAATTAAGAACATCATTAGGAATCCAATGCTTTTTGGGAGATCTCATTCACATTGCCAAACTGCTTCAAAACATAATAATGCCGGGGGGATGGCTGAACTGAAAAATACAGTTTGATATGAGTCAACTCTTCTAAAGCCTCCCGGTGGGCTTCATTTGGTCCTAACAGCGCCTCTTTCACCTTTTCGGTGGTTTCCACCAAGACTGCCTCGAATTCAGAATTACGGTGCTCTAAGAGCTCACGTTCAAGCCTGAAGCCAACCGTTTCCGGACTAAGGATTTTGCCCGTCCCATCACAAACAGGGCATTTGACCTCAAGTGCCTCAGAAAGGGTGACCTTGGTCTTCTTTCTCGTCAGTTGAAGAATGCCGAGCGGTGTAAAGCCAATCATTTTTGTTCGTTTCTGATCCTTGGTTAATTCCGCTTCAATCAGGGTGAGAATCGATTGCTTGTCCTTTTCACGGGTCATATCAATGAAATCGATGAGAATGATGCCGCCAATATCACGGAGTCGCAGCTGCCTCACTACTTCTTTTGCAGCAAACTGGTTGGTTTTTAAGACCGTTTCCTGATAGTCCGTCTTCCCGGAAAATTTCCCAGTATTTACATCTATGATCGTTAATGCTTCCGTTTCGTCAAAAATAAGGTAGGCGCCTGTTTCAAGCCAGACGATGTGCTTGAGGGCTTTATCAATTTCATGTTCCATTTTATGTACAGAAAAAATATTCTCTTTTCCATTGTAGTAAGTATGGTTGACCTGATTGTTTTTCTCCTCAAGCTGTTTTTTAAGGGCTAAATCGTCGACAATTACTTCTCCACTCGACATTCTCCCAACCTGGTCCAAAATCATTTCAATAAAAGAATCTTTTTGAAAAATTGGCCCTGGTTTTTTTAAAGCAGCTGCTTTCTGCAATAGTTCCTGGTGATATTGGCGCAGGTTCGTTAATTCAGACAGGATTTCTTCTTCTGTACTCGAAATGGCTGAGGTACGGAAAATAACCCCCTCTTCCACTGTTTTCAAGCGACTGCCCATACGGCGAAACGCTGCTTTTTGTCCTTCATCGGCAATTCTTTTGGAAACTGCCACGTAGCGACCTTTTGGCATGTAGATGAGATTGGGCCCTTGTATTTCAATTATCCCCGTCACTCGCGCACCTTTGGTCCCGGTTGCATCCTTATTGACCTGAACCAGCATTTTTTCACCCTGGTGGGCAAAGGAAGTGACAGACTTTTGTTTTTCGGAAGATAAGAGATACGAAGGCAGCGTATCCCGGTGTAAATAGGCATTTTTCTCTTCACCAATATCAATGAAGACCGCATTCATCCCCGGTAGAACTTTCGTTACTGTCCCATAATAAATATTACCGACCAGTGATCGATGTTCTGGCCGGTCAAAAATGATATTTTCCACACGGTTGTTTTTCAGATAAGCAAATCGCTTTTCGCGTGAGTTGTAATTAACTATTAATGTTTCCAATCAAGCGACCTCACTTTTTTCTTTTTATTATACCTTTTTTAATTATCTTGTTAAACTTGTCTGTTGATTTCCGCTCCAGGCGCTTCGCTTTCCGCGGGCGTGCCGGGGAGCCTCCTCGGCGCAAGCGCCTGCGGGGTCTCCCCTGCCCCGTCCTCCCGCAGGAGTCTTCGCGCCTTCCGCTCCAATCAACAGAGCATCCTTAATAAGAAAAAAGAAGGTCGCTGATTTTGTCGGTTAGTCGTTTTTCGGTGAAGTAGGCGTGCAATAGTTCGTTTTCGTCTAACATTCCTTTTTCTTTGCCGTCTGCTTCGACGATGATGGGATGTTTACAGCCGCGTTGGAATTTTTCTAAGACGTGAATTAGCAGCTCCTCTTCATTGGCTTCTATCGGTTTCAGGGTCCGTAAATTGGATTTTTTCCCATAATAACGCTCCAATAAAAATCTCATAAAAATAAAGCGCCGTTGCTTCCATTCGTGGTAAAGAGAGAAATAGAGGAATCCGATGATGACCCAGACATTGATATGGGTCGGGGCTGCGATTGCAATGATCAGCGAAAAGATGGATAGACTGACCCACGAAAGGATGAGCGTTAGACGATGAGCGCTCGGGAAGGAACTTTTTAATGAGAGCAGTAAAAATACCAGTTTCCCGCCATCCAGCGGCCAAACCGGAAAAAAATTAAACACAAAAATCATTAGGTTATAGCTTAAGAATAGTTGAAAAAGGTCTTCAGGCATTAAGTTGACGCTAACCAACCCGTAGGCTAGAGCCACCATCCATACATGCTGGAGCGGCCCAGCAAGAACGACAATCGTCTCTTCTCGTAACGGTCGATTGCCATGCTCATCCATTTCTGCAACACCGCCAAACGGCAGCAGGGTAATTTTCTTGATTCTCCATGAAAAAAAAGAAGCCGCAGCAGCATGCCCCATTTCATGAATAAAGATAATTCCAAGTAGCAAACAAAGCTCAAGGAAATGAGCGGTAACAATGGAAAGTCCAATCACAATCCACAACAAGGGATGGATACTTATCAGCCGGAATAAATATAGAACTCTATTCAAAGCGAATCACCTGGATTGGATCGATGAAATCATCGCCTTTTTTTATCGCAAAGTAATATTTTCCTTTGGTTTTATCTTCTCCTGTAGACACTGAAACCGTGCCAACCACTTGTCTTTTTTCGATATATTCATATAAGTTAACCTTGATTTCGTCTAAGTTTCCATACCATGTCTCGGTCGAATCTGAATGCTGAATAATAACTGTTTTTCCTAAATCCTCCTTCACACCTGCGAAGGTAACGATGCCATCATTAATCGTTTGAACAGCAGCCCCTTTTCCTGTTTCAATCATGATACCCTGACCGTTTTTTTCAAAGTTTTCAAGGATTTTCCCCATCGCTGGGACGGAAAATGCCTTTTCAGTCACCTCTTTTTTTCCGGTTTGATCTTTTTCAGAAAATGGCAAGAGTGCTAGTGGCTTTCCAAATTTGCTTTCGTACCAGTTTGAGACAACCGCAAACTTAAAATCCTTTTCCATCGTTTTGGCGACCACATCCCTGGCCGGCTCAAAAGCAGCCGAATGATTCCGAAATAGGATGGCAATTACTAGAAACAGGAGGACCGAGGACAATATTTTGAAAAAAAATACTTCCTTCTTAAATAATGGATGCCCGTCATCGCCATTACTACTTCCTGAAGGTGTAAATTGATTAAATCCATATTTTTCATCGTCACTTGGCCAAGTAATTTGGCGGTCAGGACTTTTAACAGTAGTCGTTCCTTTATCATTTTTCCGCCTTGCGATTCGTCGCCGAATTTCTTCCGGTGTAGACCGCGTCATCCCCATCAACCCTTTTCCCACTAATTTGTACAAGTCTATGAGGGAGAATGAAAGAGTATGTCTGAAAAAAAACAGCCTGTCCACAGGATTATGGGCAGGCTGCTAATAATAAAAATAAATTTCTTTGTACTTAGATTAGTGTCTAGCTCCAGCACCCAACGGCTAGTGGACTTTGCTAAACGGGTGCTTCCGCTTTTCTTTTTATCGTACACCAAAGAACTTTTTAATTTTTTTGAAGACGCCTTGGTTTGCATCTTCAAGGGACTGCAATGGAATGGATTCACCAAGAATCCGTCTGGCTATATTTCGATAAGCAATCGATGCTTTGTTATTTGGATTGAGGGCAATTGGTTCACCGTGGTTTGATGCTTTAATCACCTCGTCATCGTCCGCAACGATGCCAATCAGCTCGATCGATAAATGCTGGGTGACTTCATCAATCTCAAGCATATCACCATTTTTCACCATATGATTTCGAATCCGGTTGATAACTAATTTCGGCGATTCCATATCGGGTTGCTTTTCAAGCAGGCCAATGATTCGGTCGGCATCCCGTACAGCAGAAGCTTCTGGCGTGGTAACGACAATCGCCTTATCTGCTCCAGCGATAGCGTTTTGGAATCCTTGTTCAATTCCGGCTGGGCAATCAATAATGATATAATCATAATCTTGCTTTAATTCTAAGATCAGTTCTTTCATTTGCTCTGGCTTCACAGCTGATTTATCAACGGTTTGCGCAGCCGGCAGTAAATATAATAACCCATCAAATCGTTTGTCCTTCACAAGCGCTTGATGAATTTTGCATCTTTTTTCGACGACATCAACCAAATCATAAATGATTCGGTTTTCAAGTCCCATAACGACATCCAAGTTGCGAAGACCAATGTCTGTATCTACTAGACATACCTTTTTTCCTTGAAGGGCTAATGATGTGCCGATATTAGCAGAAGTTGTTGTTTTTCCTACTCCACCCTTACCGGATGTAATTACTATTGCCTCTCCCACTTTAATGTCCCCCTTCTAATCTCGTTAAATTAGGTCTTAATTGGATTAAAACTTGTAATCTATCAACAATGATTTGGCGGTTATCATCAATGTAAGCACATTCCATTTCCCGATTCTCATTGCTTTGGATGCTGTCTGGTGCTCTATTTAAACAATCACTAATTCGAAGCTGGGATGGTTTCATTCTTGACGCAGCGATGACAGCTTGGTCATTGCCATAGCAGCCGGCGTGGGCTATACCTTTTAATGTTCCCATGATAAAAATGTTTCCGCCTGCCATCACCGTACCACCCGGATTGACATCGCCAATTAATAGCAGGTCACCTGGCACTTCAAGGACTTGTCCTGAACGAATAATTCTCGAAACCGTTACGACCTCCGTATCAGCCAGTAACCTTCCTGCTTCTTCCTTTGTGATTACGTTTGATTCAATATCATCAACTTCAAAATTCTTCTTGTGACGAATTAAGTCCTTTAGCTCTCCCCGCTGCGATTCCGTTAAATAGCGGTTGCCGATTTCCACCTTGACGGAGGTTAAATGACGCTCATCCTGTGTCCTGGCATTTGCTGAAAGCTTATGATCAAGTTCCCTTTTAAGTTCTTCGTAGGAACAGCTATCGTCAAGATGAAGGACAAGACCTTCCTTCGTTCCTTTTATTGTAACATTTTGCCGTTTTTTCATGGAGAAATTTTCACCTCATAATAAGAAAGCAATTTCGAAACAGGCATAAATCATTCGTTTCATAGGGATTTGCAAACCCTCATGCTTATTCCGAATCAAAGTACATATCATACTTTAATAAAAATTCGACACGATGCGTCCATTCTCCTTTTTTTATAAAAAAATCATTCTGACCTCATTGCTTCCGAATGTTTTTCAAATAGCCACTTTAATGGATAGGCGGCAATTAGAGTAATAGCTGCATTTAATAATAGGGTTGGGTAAAAACGCAAGTTAATAAAACCCATAAAATCAAGGTCTGTTACATGGATTAAAAAGTTCATTTCATAAACGCCAATCTCTAATAACGAGATACCGATCAGGGCAGCAAGAAAAGCAGTGATAAGATTTGCTTGCCAAACCTGCAGTAATTTATAAATGAGGTACGAGATAAATGGATAAAGGAAAAAGTAAATACCGATAATTTCGACATAAACAATGTCAAATAAAAGGCCGAAGATAGCCGCATAAATAATCCCATGCTTTTTTCCGACAAAAATTGTAAGAAACAACAGGGCTATAAACAGAAAATGGGGTACAAAAATTCGTTCAAAACCAAAAATCTTTGCCGGCAAAAACTCGACAAACAGACTTTCTAAAATAAAAAGGAAAAGAAACAAAAGAGGAAGAATGAATTTTCTCAAAACTCCCTCACCTTCCCATCAGATATTTCAGATTTAACAGGCTGAGTCATTAATCTTTTAATGACAATCACGTTTTCAATATCATAAAAGTCCGCCCCTGGTTTCACCAAGGCCGTTTGATTTAAACCATACTGGTCAGGCTTAACATCAACCACTTTTCCAATCATCAACCCTTTTGGAAAAACACCGCCTAAACCGGAAGTAACAACGGTTTGACCTTTTTCTACTTTTGCCCCTGAAGGAATCGCCTTAATTAACAGTAATTTTTGTTTGTCATCAAAACCTTGGACAAATCCATACACATCTTTTTTCCCTTGGACGACCGCTGAGATTCGATTTTTCGGATCCATGGCACTCAGCAGCTGTACTGTTGAACTAAATTGGGTTACATTTTTTACTTTTCCAATGAGACCGGTTGCGGTAACAACCGCCATATCTTTTTTAATGCCGTTTAGTTTGCCTTTGTCGATAATAATCATTTCATGCCAACGATCAGGGTTTCTGCCAATTACGGTAGCCGGTAATGGTTTGAAGTCTCTCAGGGTTGTTTTTTCACCGAGAATGCCTCGCAATTCTTCATTGTCTTTTGTCAACTCTTGGACTTGTGCTTCAAGATTGACAAGATTTTCGATCCGCGATTTTAATTCCTTATTCTCACCGTATGTATCTTGCAAGTCCTGGAGATTTTCAAAAAAGCCTGCAACAAAATGAGTAGGCTTTGAAACCAGGGATTGAACCCAGCCGGTCGTATCTTTGACAAATTGCTCCGGCCAGGATAGTTTGCTTCTCTCCCTTAAAGAAAACCCAATCAATGCCACGAGAACAATGATGCTGACAAGCAAAATAATCAGACGTTTATTCAGAAAGAACTGTGGCATGATTATACACCTCTATTTTTCTAAAAAAGTATCGTTTTTGGACGTTGAAAGTTATCTTACTAGTACTTCGCTCTTCTAATTAACGTGAATCTCGTGTTTTGTTCTTAAATAAATGAATATGATCCAATGCTTTTCCTGTTCCAATTGCTACGCAATCGAGTGGATTCTCGGCAATCAGGACCGGCATTTTCGTTTCTTCACTTATGGCTTTGTCCAAATTGCGGAGCAGCGCGCCACCACCAGTTAGAACAATTCCGCGGTCCATAATATCAGCGGCAAGTTCTGGCGGTGTTTTTTCCAACGTGTTCTTGACTGCTTCAACAATTGCATAAACCGTATCGCGTAATGCGCCGGCAATTTCTTTAGCAGTTATTTCAATCGTCTTTGGCAGGCCTGTTAATAAATCCCGACCGCGAATTTCCATATTTTCAACACCATCAGGATCCCCTGCGGAGCCGATTTCCATTTTAATCGTTTCCGATGTCCGTTCACCAATCATCAAATTATAATTTTTTCTGATATAAGATATAATCGACTCGTCCATTTCATCGCCAGCGACACGAATCGAAATGCTTGTGACAATTCCGCCTAATGAAATGATGGCAACTTCAGTAGTCCCTCCGCCAATATCAACGACCATACTGCCGGTTGGCTCCCAAACAGGCAAATTAGCGCCAATCGCTGCCGCAAATGGCTCCTCAATCGTATAAGCATCCTTTGCACCCGCTTGTCTAGTCGCATCGATTACCGCTCTCTCCTCGACGGCGGTAATCCCCGATGGAACACAGACCATCACATAGGGATTTCCGGTAAATACGTTTTTCCCCTTCTGTGCTTGACGAATATGATGCTTCATCATTGCCGCTGTCGTTTCAAAATCAGCGATGACTCCATCCTTCATCGGTCTTAAGGCGACAATATTCCCTGGCGTCCGCCCAATCATATTTTTCGCGTCGTTACCAACCGCGACAATAGTTTTCGTATCTGTCTGCATCGCCACAACCGATGGCTCGCGTAAGACAATTCCTTTTCCTTTTACATAGACAAGGGTATTCGCAGTCCCCAAGTCAATCCCTAGATCTCTAGCTCTAATTCCAAACATAGTTTTGTATCTCCCTTTCTGATACGTATTGCAATAACTCCAATAGGTAGGTAATCACATTAATATCATGTCTTTTTTCTCAATTATTTATCTAATTACTAATTTAAATAGTCCTAAAAAACCATAACCAATATTATAACGCAACGTTAAATAAAATCATAGTTTATAGATAACCTTTTTCCTTCAGACTCACAAACTTATTCTCTCCGATGATCAAATGATCGAGGAGGTCGATCCCAATTATCTTTCCGCATTCAACCAGCCTTTTCGTCACCTCAATATCCTCACGGCTAGGTGCAGGGTCGCCACTAGGATGATTATGCGCTGCAATAATCGAGGCCGCTGACCGCTTTAATGCCTCGCGGAACACCTCACGCGGGTGGACGATCGAAGCATTTAAGCTGCCAATAAAGATAGTTTGCTTATGAATGACCTGGTTCTTTGTATTTAAATACATACAAACAAAATGCTCTTGTGATAAAAAGCGCATATCATTCATCAGGTACTTTGCACCGTCTTCCGGCGAGCGGATGACATACCGGTCCTTATAGTCGAGGTTCGAAATTCTTAGGCCAATTTCAACGGCCGCAAGGATTTGAATCGCCTTCGCCGAACCAATGCCTTTGATCTCGGTCATTTCTTCCAAGCTAGCCCCTTTTAAGAGCCTTAACCCTTCAAAATGGGTGAGCAGTCGATTAGATAGCTGCAGAACCGATTCATCTTTTGTCCCGGTTCGAAGCAAGATGGCGATTAATTCATGATTCGATAAACTTTGTGCGCCATGTTCAATAAAACGTTCTCTAGGCCGTTCATCTTGCGGGAAATCACGGATCATTAATGTATTGGTGGACACTTTTTTTCCTCCCTTTATAAGGGAGTTAATGAACAAAAAAGTTTAATACGGCAACTGGTAGCCTGCCTTTTTCAATTCTCGAATCGTTCTTGAAACAGGCAGACCCACAACCGCAAAATAGTCTCCATTTATTTTTTTGACAAGCATACCCCCGAGCTGCTGAATGCCATATGCACCTGCTTTATCAAGCGGTTCACCACTTTTTACATACGCCCGTATTGAGTCGTCCGTTAACTCCCAAAACCAAACTTCTGTTTTTTCATAAAACTTTGTAGTACCTGTTGGAGACACAATCGAAACTCCTGTGTAGACTTCATGCTGCCGACCTGACAAGCTTTTTAACATCGTAAAGGCTTCTGCTTCATCTGCGGGCTTACCTAAGATTTGATTATCCGCAACAACAATTGTGTCCGAGCCAATCACATAGGCGGTTGGGTTTTCTTTAAAAACTACCTGCGCCTTACGATCGGCTAACTCCATTACTACTTCTTTAGGAGAGAGTGCCGGATCAAAACTTTCATCAACTTCACTACTGGAAATCGCGAATGTTAAACGGAGATTTTCTAGAAGTTCTTTTCGCCGTGGAGAAGAAGAGGCTAAAATGAGGTTCTGCATTTAATCACCTTACCTTTTTGATACGTATTAGGGAGATACAATTCAATCCTATCAGAAATTGAAACAGCAAACAATTTTTATATCATTAAATTTTGATGGAATTTGTAAAAATATGCAGAATCATATGACCAATGTTACATGAAAAAGGCCTATCCAGATTCGATAGGCCGTATTTCCCGGAAAATATCTAATCGTGTCGGATATTGATTACTTAGAAAAATAAAGCGACAGGAAGTTTAGTAAATGCTGTTGGGAATCGCTAAGATTATTTTCGTCTTTTGATTCTTGAAAGGCTTTAACTTTTTCTTCTGCACTCACTAATTCTGCCTTTAAATCCTTTAGCTTTTCATTTTTAATGCTACTTTTTAATTGATCTTCAATGTCGGAAAGAGCTTTAATTGCTTCCTCAGGAAGTTCCTTGGTTAGGAGGGCATTTGAAGTTGTCAGCGATAGCGTCTGATAAATGGTAGGTACTGCTTTTATTAGGGTCTTTTCTTTATCTGTGACGCTATTAAATTTCTTTTCATCTAATAACATCGGCTTGGCAAAGACATCCTCAATTCCATTTTCTTTATATTGGGCTCCAAGTGATTTAGCCGCTTCAATTGAATCGGCCACACCAAGGAACAAAAAGTACTTGCCATCCATTTCTACAGTCTGTGACGGGACGCCTTTCGAGGCTAGATTAGAAGAGGTTTCCTTAGCACCCGCTTCCGATGAAAAAACCCCGCCTTGAATAACATAAGCAGTTACTTGAGCGATCGTTGCTGAATTGTTCTTGCCTTCATTCGTTTTAGTTTCCGTGTTAGCAGGCTCGTCATTGACGACCGCTGGTACGGTTACCACCGTCTTGTCAGTTGGTGGTGTTATGACTAACTTCAGCATGACCACCCCAATTGTGGTTCCGATAAGAATGGCAAAGGCAGCAGAAATTAAGATTGTTCCTAAAGGCCGGCCGCTTTTCTTCTTGGTATTCTTGGTATTCTTGGTATTCGCTGTGAAGGTTGCTATCTTTGGTAGGGTCTTTTTTTTGCTAGTTTGACTTGGGAAAATTTTAAATTCCTCGATGTCATTTTCGGAGGATTCAGGAATAATCCAGTCAAAGCTTTCATCGACAGATTCTTGTGCCGCTGCCGTCTCCTGGAAGATATCCGGTTCTGGTAGATTTGTATTTATTTTTATTACTTTAGGAATGGGGTCACTGCTTGATTCTGAATCTTTTTTTGGAGGAACTTCCTGATAGGGCGGGTTTTCTCCATTTAATTTAATCTTGATTGTATTGCCTTTATTAGGCTTGTCCACTAAACCGTACTCCTCTCTCTTCCGATGAGTCATTGGTTTCATCCTATCATAAAGGCAAAAAAAAATAACAAGACTTTTGTCGTCTTGTTATCGTAGACTTTCGCCAAATTATTTACTAGTTTGGCATGTTGGTAATTATGGCTGTGTTTGTGCCGTACTCGGAAACTGACTTAAGGGATTATCTTTATTTGCTGATTCAGGGGCATCAATCTTTGGAACTTCTGCTTCTAAGTCCGTAAGAGTAGGCATGTAGAAAGCTGAAGCCGTTAAGATGTACGTAAATGGCTGATTGTTCTGTTCAAGTGAAGTTACTTCCGTTCCTCCGGCATAATCTATCGATTCAATCACAACGGTTCTCTTTAAAGATTCGAGAGTTTCAATAAACTTTTCAAATTCTTCATAGCTAGGGGATTCCACACTTAAATTGACAGTCAGCTTTTTAAGTCCTTTTGGTGCCAATGGTCCAGATTGTTGATTGGAAGCAGTTTGACTTGCTTCGCTCTGAGTTGTCGTATTTTGAGCATCAGTACTAGCTTCCTGTACATTCCCATTTTCTGTAGCTGCTTGTCCTTCTCCAGGATTAACTTCTGTATCTTTAGAGAAGGTCATTGATTTAATTTGACTTTCCGAAACAGTTTCAGCCTTTTCTAAATCTAAGATGAACATTTCTTGAAGCGGCTCGACAGGGACTTTTTTCTGTAATTCACGTGTATCCTCAGTCTGTTTTGTTCCAGAGGTTGTCTTTTTTTGAGTGATAATTTGCAACATCTTTTGCTCTGTTTCTAAAGCTTGCTGCTTAATTCCAAGGTCTGAATTTAAGGGTGTCAGTATAAAAAACTGAGCATAGACAATAACAAGTACTAAAACAAGAGTGACGGCTCCAATAATAAGTTTGCCTCTTTTAGAGAAACGAAGCTTCACGAATCCTTCACTCCTTCCTCATCTTGCTTGCTCTTCTTTAGAATCTTCTTAATTGCCTCTTTATCAAACTTTATTTCGAATTGCCCAGTATAACGAGGGAGAATGTTGCTGGTTGACTTGCTCGTCGTACTAGTTGAATTCGCAGTTGAATTATCATTTTTTGAATTTTGATTGGTTAAAGTATTAGCTGAGTTATTTAGGCTGCTCTGTAAAGCTGTTGTATCTTCGGACGAATTATCTTGACTTATTTCAGTTGAAGTTGTATCTGTTGCAGCTTGATTAGTAGAACCTGTTGTCGCACTGGTTGTATTCTCTTGGCTATTTGAAGCTACTGTATTATTAGTAGCAGTGGTTTCTGTTTCAGATGTTGCTGTAGCTAACGAACTTAGACTTGCTTCTTCAATCCATTTTGAGTGATTGAGACTATCTAAGAAATAGGCTGCTTCTCTGGCACTATCAAATTGAACGGAAACAGCAACTGACCCTGATTCTGTGTAACCAAAGGATTGAATAAAGCCACGCTCAGGCAATAAAGAGGTTAAGTGCCGCATCACTGGAATCGTTTGGATTGGATATTCGTTTACCCAATCAATCGCGCTTTTTAATTGGCTAACTGAGTCAGCTGAAGCAACTGTTTCGCTATTATTATCTTGCTTTTCAGCAATTTTCTTCGTCATTGATATTTGTTTGTCCAATGAGGTTAACTCATCTTTTATTGTTTGGGTTTTCCAGAAGTAAAAACCACCAATTAATACCATTAGTGCAAACAAAAAGGATAAAGTAATAAGAAATCCAAATTTTTTCGGTTCTTTCTGGGGAAGCAGGTTAATATCTACTAACATCATTTCACCTCTTTTAAAGCGAGACCAAGTGATAATATTAGATTAGCCGGTACGCTTCCTGTTTTACCAGTTGATTTTTCATCTAGTGATAACAATTCGACGGGCACTTCAAATCTTTCTTTCATTTCATCTACAATTGCTTGAAGCATTGGATGGTCGCCATTTAGTAAAAACTTGGTGACATCCCGTTTTCCATTACTTAGTGTATATCGATAATAATCAATTAATTTAATTATTTCTTTAAAAATATCTTCAAACTGATTGACCAATTCGTCCGTATCACCGATATACTTGCATTCCATTAATCCGAGGCTATCCCTTTTAATATCCCATTGCTCCAAATTAAACGGTAATGCGAACGGGCGCATCACAACAGGAACTTTATCTTCAAAAATGCATAAGTTAACACTCGTCATATCAAACTGGACTGTAATGAGTATTTCATTTTGTTTAGCTTGTTCAAGAGCATGGTATAAACGATAAAGTGCGAGCGGAGAAATATCCGCAGCGATCGGATTTAACTTCATAGAAGAAAATAACTCCGCATATTCCATTACATGTAGTTCATGTGCCGCAAATAGGAGTAAGTCCTTTGTTTTCCCATTATCCGACAAAATATAATAGTCAAAAACGGGTTCTTCAAAGGGTAAATGGATGGTTGAACCAAGCTCTAAATACAAATAGCCTTTCATTTCATCATCCTGTATTTCTGAGGGTACAGACACTTTTCTGATGATGACTAGCTGATCTGGAACGATAAAGCGGATTGAACGCCGAGATATTTTCCATTCATCAATGCACTCTTCAAGAATATTCACTAAGGATTCTTGGTCAGAAATTTTACCATCATGAATAATTCCAGGCGGAAGAAAGCGTTCCCCCCATTTTTGGGCAATAGGAGGATTGTCCTGCTTCAATTCCAGATAGCGAATCGAGTGGTCGTTTAGTACCAGATTAATTATTCGGTTTTTGGGTGTGAAGAGGGAAAAAGCCATGAAGAAAACCCCTTAGTTAAAATCCTTATTGTAGAAAATTTAAGTACAAATCAATTAATTCCGATCCCCAATAGTAGGCTGATAGCGTACCTGCAGCAATAAACGGCCCAAATGGTATAGGCTGCCGTCTTTTGACAATTTTAAAAAGTAGCGCAAATCCACCTATGACTGCTCCGTATAATGTTGACAGAAAGAAGGATAACAGGACAAGCTTAAACCCAAGAACAAATCCAATGACTGCGTATAGCTTAACGTCCCCTCCTCCCATTCCACCTTTGCTAACCAGAGCAATGAGTAACAGGAGTGTAAAACCAGAAGCAGCGCCAAGAATACTATCCCACCATGGGCTAAGCGGCCAAAATATCCGTTCCAATAAAAAAATCCCTGCAAACCAAATCAGAATTTTATCAGGGATAATCATATAGTGAATATCTGAAACAATGATAATCATAAACATAGAGATTAGCGTTAGTGCTACCAATAATTCACCAGACCATCCGATAACTAATGGTGCTGTCATAAAAAGTATTCCAGTAAGCAATTCAAAAATTGGATAGATAGGAGAAATCCGCGACTGACAGCCGCGGCATTTTCCTCCTTGAATTATATATGAAACCACAGGGATGAGTTCTAAAGGTGTTAATTGATGTCCGCATGTTGGACAGGCCGACCTTGGAGCAACAATTGATTTCTTAATCGGAACCCGAAGTCCTACTACGTTGAAGAAAGAACCAAATGTTATCCCGTAAATGAATAATAGTGCATTTATCATTAATAAGCTAATAATTCTTCTTCAGTTGAACCTGCAGTGGAGGAACCAGGAGCTAGGGTTACAGCACCGTGATTTAGTAATGTATATGTGGTTTTACCAGATACTTTTGATACAGTTACTGAATAATCATCATCTTTAACGTTATCCACATAAGGTAGCAAATCTGAAGCTGAAATAGTAGTTACCGGTGTGGTTGCAGTAGAGCGTTCTGACACATAAAGTTTCGCTGCATTAATGATTTGAACACCTTCTGCAACAGTTGCTTTATTCCTAGTATTTTCAATTACATTACCAATTGCTGGAATTGCAATTGCAGCAATTATCCCTAGAATAACAATAACAGCAAGTAATTCAATTAATGTTAAACCACGTTGATCTTTAAATTTCTTTTTTATTAACTTAAGCATAATTCCACACTCTCCTTATGGTTCTAAGAACCTAGTAATATAGTCTCTTGTAGTATACAGTAATTTACAACGAGAAGAAAAGAAAATTATTTGATATTTTGTCTTATTTTCTCGCTTTATTTGCTTTTTTGCCACTATTTAGTATTTTTTATCGAATTGGTTAAACATCTCAAACATTGGTACCATTATAGAGGTTACAATCGTTCCAACTAGAGCCGCTAAAACAACAATCATCAATGGCTCAATCAATGATTTAAGCCGGTCTGTTCCAGTTTCTACTTCCTTTTCATAGAACTCAGCAATTTTTGAAAGCATCGCATCTAACGCACCCGTTTCTTCTCCAATCGCAATCATTTGCGTAACAAGGGGTGGAAACGCCCAATGGCTTTTCATCGGCTCGGTCATTGAGCGACCTTGCTCTAGTGAATTGCGTGACTCACGAATTACTTTGGCTATTACTTCATTTTCAACTACTTTTTCCACAATTGACATCGCTTGTAAAATCGGTACAGAGCTCGAGAATAATGAACTAAGTGTTCGCATCATTCGAGCTAGAGCAGCTTTTTGCAACATTATTCCAAATATAGGCATTCTTAAGAGAATGTAATCTAAATGATATTTTGCCTTTTTATTTTTATTTAAGTACATTAATAAAAGGATAATAGAAATAATTATTATAACAACAAGCCACCAGAATGATTGCATAAAATCACTTGCGGCCAGTACAAATCTTGTAATAGCCGGCAATTCACCACCTAGATCAGCAAACATATCTACAAAAGTCGGCACAACTGCAACAAGTAAAAAAATCACTACTGCAATAGCTATAACTCCAATAACCATTGGATACGTTAGAGCAGAGACAATTTTTTGCCGAGTATAATTTTGTTTTTCAAAATGATCAGCTAACCGTTCAAGCGTATCATCCATATTCCCGCTTACCTCTCCCGCCTTAACCATGTTAATAAACATTAGACTGAAGATTTTCTTGTGCTTAGAAACAGCTACCGAGAGTGGGTTACCTTCCCGCAGATCCTGCTCCACACTAAATAATGCCTTTTTCAAACCCTTACTTTCTGTTTGAAAAGCTAGAATCACTGTTGCTTCAACCACTGTAACCCCAGCTTTTAAAAGCGTAGCAAACTGCCTTAAAAATATTACAAAATGCTGTAACTTTACTGGATTACCTATTGATATCTCTTTAGTCAACAGAGTTTCGGGAATTTCCGACATTTCAATGACTCGAATTCCCCCATCCTTTAGTTTGGACATTGCATCCCGCTTTGAAGTGGCGTAAACGGTGCCCTGTCGTTTACCACTTCGATCACGTCCGGAATACTTATATCTAGCCATTTATTGCTTTTTCCTGCAGATATTCCTGAGCAGATTCCTTCAGGATAATACCTTTTTCAATTAGCTCTTTAATACTCATTTCAAGTGTGTGCATTCCCTGGGCCCGGGATGTTTGCATTGTACTTTCGATTTGATGAATCTTTTCATTTCGAATTAAGTTAGCGATCGCAGGATTATTAACCAAAATTTCCGTTGCTGCTTTCCTGCCTTTTTTATTTGCCGTAGGAAACAAACGCTGTGAAATAATTCCCACCAAAACCGAAGCTAGCTGAATCCGTATTTGTGGCTGTTGTGCCGATGGAAATACATCGATAATCCGGTTAATGGTTGCTGGTGCACTTGACGTGTGAAGAGTGCCTAAAACTAGGTGTCCTGTCTCTGCAGCTGTAATTGCGACTGAAATAGTTTCCAAGTCACGCATCTCCCCTACAAGAATGACATCTGGGTCTTGTCTAAGCGCAGCTTTTAGTCCGCTAGCATAGTTATTTGTGTCAAAACCAACTTCCCGTTGATCAATAATCGAATTTCCATGTTTATGGAGATATTCAATTGGATCTTCTAAAGTAATGATGTGCTTACGCATTGTTCGATTCATATGATCAATCATTGAGGCAAGCGTAGTAGATTTCCCACTTCCTGTTGGCCCAGTAACAAGAACTAGACCTTGAGGTTTCTCGACTAATTTAGCTGCTATTTTAGGTAAGTCTAAATCGTCAATGGATGGCACCTTTGAAGCAACCACCCTTAATGCCAACGACACACTTTTCCGTTGATGATACGTATTCACTCGAAAGCGCGAACTACCAGGAACACCATAGGAGAAATCAAGCTCCCCTTTTTCCTTAAATGAATCCCACATATTTTCCGGTACGATCGCCTTTGCCATAGCTTCGGTGTCAGCTGGCAACAATATATCTGTTCCATATCTTTTTAAATCTCCATTAATCCGCATAACAGGTGGAACACCCACTGTTAGATGAACGTCGGAGGCTTTATATTCGATTGCCGCTCGTAATATTGCGTCGATTTTTTCTTTCATTGTAACAATCTCCTACTCCAGAATTGCAACCCGCAATACTTCTTCAGTTGTTGTTAGTCCTTGTTTTACCTTTAATAAACCATCATCAATTAAAAAGATCGTCTTATTTTTAACAGCAATTTCCTTAAGTCTTTGAAACGATTCCCCATTCATGACAATCCTACGGATTTCCTCATTAATGACAAGAATTTCATGGAGCGCTACCCTTCCTTTATAGCCAGTCATATTACAGGAAGAACAGCCCTTCCCACGTAGAATTTTATCAATTTTCATTCCACGCTTCGCAAAAATTTCTCTTTCGCGTTTTGATGGCTCTTGTTCCTCCACGCAATCACGGCAAACCTTGCGGACCAGCCTTTGGGCCACTATTCCGCTCAATGAGGAAGCAAGTAAAAACGGTTCTACTCCCATATCAAGTAATCTAGTGACCGTCCCGACAGAGTCATTCGTATGTAATGTACTCAACACCAGATGTCCAGTTAATGAGGCACGAATGGCTACTTCGGCAGTTTCCCTGTCACGAATTTCTCCGACCATGATAATATTGGGATCTTGACGAAGAATCGATCTTAAACCTGCTGCAAAGGTCATGCCAACATTTTGGTTTACTTGAATTTGACTGATTCCTTCTAATTGGTATTCGACCGGGTCTTCAATTGTAATAATATTGACCGCTTCACTGTTTAATCTATTGAGTGCAGCGTAAAGGGTCGAGGATTTTCCTGAACCAGTTGGGCCTGTAATTAATACAATCCCTGTTGGCTTTTCAATCATCTCAGTAAACCTCTTCATATTGAGTGCATTAAAGCCAAGTTTGTTTAGGTCATTTAAGGTTGAGCCCATGTCAAGAATCCGCATAACTATTTTTTCACCATAAACCGTCGGAAGCGTAGAGACACGGAGGTCAACGGGATGAAAATCAAGATTTAATTTAATCCGTCCATCCTGCGGAATCCTGTGTTCGGTGATATCCAGATTGGACATAATTTTAATTCTAGCGATTAACACACTTTGCGTGGTTTTAGGTAGAACACGCTCGACCCTTAGCACACCATCGACACGGTACCGGATAACTATCTTGGTTTCTTGGGGGTCAATGTGAATATCACTTGCTCTTTGGATAACTGCATTGGATAGTAGCTGATTTACTAACCGGACAATCGGTGAATCTAAATCGGTGATATCATCTGCACGCCCTTTTTCATTTTGGGGCAGTTCATCGAGCAATTCATCAAATCCGTCGTTAACATCATAATACTTATTAATCGTCCGTAAAATATCATCTTTTGTCGCAATTGCAGGCTCGATTTGAAATCCAGTCGATAAGCGTAAATCGTCAATAACAATAAAGTCCATTGGATTAGCCATTGCTACAAACAGCTTATTTCCATCCCTTTTGAGCGGTATAATTAAATTCCTTTTTGCAGTCTCTTTTGAGATCAGCGAAAAAAGATTGGTTTCAAATGGATAATGAAATAGGCTAATATGAGGAATTCCAAGCTGAAACTCCAGTACTTCAACCAGTTGTTGTTCCGTAATATACCCTCTTTGTATTAATGCTTCACCAATCTTTTGATTGGAATCCTTTTCCTCCATCGTGGATTGAAGCTGCTCAGGTTTAATCAATCCTTCTTCAATTAACAAATCACCCAGTCGTTTTCGTGCTTGCCTCATATTACATCCCTGCTTTTATTTTGGTTGTTCATTTGGCTTTCCCCATAAGTTATTTTCGTTCGAATCCTGTTGTGGATTATCAGACGTAGTGGTCGTTTGACTTCCATTAGGATTGGATGTTTCTTCATATTGGTTACTATCACCAACCAGATTGCCGGTCGGTTCAGTAGTTTGTGTACCTGATTGCACACTACTAGCAAGTCCATGAATTTCGATTTGATACGTTGGGGGATAATAATCCTCTGAAATCAGCACACTCTTAATCAATTCATCACCTTGGTATACTTCCCTATATACCTTAACAATTTGACCATTTACTCCTTTAGTTTGTACCTTTGTTTTTCCTGGGAGAAGCAATGGGCTATATTGAACGATTGTTTTAGGCGCTAACTTCTGTTCGTCCCTCGTGTTAATTTGATATTTATAAATTAACTTTTCACCAATTAAGGTAACCTTGAACCGGTCGTTTTCTAATTGAAGTTTTAGAATATACTTTGCTTTATTGGGATTTGTTATCACCAAATCAGCCTTTTTACTGGAATTTACTTTTGCTTCGTGTCCTAGCTTCGAATAATTTGGTAATGAACTGCCAATGTTCCTTTCAACAATTGAGAAATTTGAAGGTAGGATTGCTTGATAAATACCAGTCGCAATAACATTTAATGAATCTGAATCATTTATCTTTTGTTTTTTAGCAAAGTCTAACAGGGAAAAAGTTGATCCCTCGGAAATTTCAATTGCTGAATTTTTTTCGATAACAGTTGGCAAACCCAAAGGAATATATTTCATTTTGATGACTGCAGTATTTATAACTGCATCCTTCTTGATTTTTCCAGCAAGAAAATAGTCATTATATAGATCTAAGGTTTGTGAACCTGTTTCAAACAGTCCAGCCTTTGATTTTAAGTCTGCAGTAAGTTTTTCGATATCAAGGTCAATGATTTTTACCTGTTGGAAAAGAATCTCTACTTGTTCTTTAACCTGCAATTGATCAACTGTAATAAAAGCAGGGTTTTTTTGCCCATCCTTGATAGAATCAACTGTTTGCTGAGCATCTAAATGAAATTCGCTTAAATTAAAGGGGGCTGTCTCTTCTCCATACTGAAGTTTAATAGACGTATCCTTAAGCCATTCTTCGTACTTTTCCTTCAACAAAATAATTGCTTCATCTGATGTTTTTCCAGATACATCTAACATCCCGATTGTCGTCCCATTTGAGAATTTCTCATCAACGCTGGTTATCTTGTTAAATGCTTTAGCACCGTAATGGGTAAAGCTAAAAATAAATGCCGTTCCTAGGAATAGGACAACAAATAACTTTATCATTTGTTGATTTTTACGCAATAGTTCTGCCTTCCTTCCAACTCATTCTTTAACCTCTGCTCGAAAAATGGGTATTAAATTTTCTAATTTTAGTTACTTTTGAAGCTAATCTTTTCTATTGGTTTTATGTCTTCTAAAATGTCCTCTTTCCCAGAAGCAACTTCTTTAGGTGCCAGTAGAAAATCAAACAGTGAGTCATCTATTGTTTCTTCTTCTATTTCGACTTGGCCAGTGATTTTTGGTTGAACGACTTTTGCTGTGAGATTAGGAATTTCCTCTAGTAAATCAGCCACAAATTCAGTCTTTTCTTCTTCGAAAGCTAGCAAACTCTCAAGATCAGATAAATATTCAATCTCTGGCTCAGATTCTTTTATTTGTGTTTCCACATCATTTTCTGGATTTCGTTCCAATAAAAACGAAATATCGTCATCTAATATGTCCATATTCTCGACTAATTCTTTTTCTTTATCTCGTAGTGATTCTGGTTTCTTTACCTCAATTTCTGATACCTTTTCTAGATTCACCAAGGAAGAATCCAATATTGTTGGTAATTCATCGCTTAATTGTACCAAATCAAAATCTTTTACCATGTCCATTCGGTCGACAATATATTCTTCTTCATTTACAGGATACAATAATTGTCCGATACGATTGTCCATAAAGTACGCAATAAAAAAAATGAGAATTCCCATTAACAGGGCTGTCTCCCACAAAGGAAAAGAAGCTACTGCAGCCACCCCTCCAAGGGCAAGGACAAAACTAATAATTACTAAGATTAACTTGCCTTTAAAAGTTAAACCAAGTTGCAAAAAGGATATGATCAACATAAGAACAAACATAGACCCTAATGCCCAAAAGAATATTTGCATCTATTCACTCCCTTTTTACT